>CAVULC010000009.1:0-31922 GCA_963742265.1 uncultured Acidobacteriota bacterium | reverse complement strand
GACAGCAATGACCGGCATCGCCTGCTGGTGTTCGACGTCCGCGATCGTCTCGCCGATCGTGATGTCTTCGATCCCGGCGAGGCAGACGATGTCGCCGGCACCCGCGTCGGTGATGTCGACTCGCTTGAAGCCGTCGAAGGCAAACAGCTTCGTGACCTTCGTCTCCTGGACCGCTGATCGAGCTTGCAGACTGCGACCTGGTCGCCGATCTTGACCCGGCCGTTGAACATCCGGCCGATCGCGATGCGGCCGACGTAATCGTTGGAGTCGAGGTTGGTGACCAGCATCTGGAGCGGCCCATCGGTTACCACCGGCGGTGGGACGTTGTCGACGATCTCGTCGAACAGCGGCCGCAGGTCGGTCCTGGGATCGGCGATCGAGCGGCGGGCGATGCCAGCCCGCGCGATCGTGTAAATCACCGGGAAGTCCAGCTGGTCGTCGGTGGCGTCGAGGTCGATGAACAGATCGAACACTTCGTTCACCACCTCCTTCGATGCGCGCGTCCGGGCGGTCGATCTTGTTGATGACCACAATCGGCGTGAGCCGCCGTTCGAGCGCCTTCGAGAGTACGAACCGCGTCTGCGGCAGCGGACCTTCCGTCGCATCGACGAGCACCAGCACGCCGTCAACCATCCGAGTACGCGTTCGACCTCGCCGCCGAAATCGGAGTGACCCGGGGTGTCGACGATATTGATCTACACCTTGTAGCGGACCGCGGTATTCTTGGCGAGGATCGTGATGCCGCGCTCCCGCTCAAGATCGGCGATGTCCATCGCCCGTTCGGTGACGGGCTCGTTGGCGCGAAAGATTCCGCTTTGAGAATGGCATCCACCAGCGTGGTCTTGCCATGGTCGACGTGGGCAATGATAGCCAAGTTGCGCCGAAGCGCATTGGCGACTGTAGTGACGGTCTCTCGGGTGCGAGAGCATCCCTTCAGTATAAAGGTCAACACCCAACTCCAAACCTCAAACTCCAAACCTCAAACTCGGGACGCGACCTGGCGTCTGCGCTTGGACCCTGAAATTTCGAGTTTGGAGCGGGGTTTGGCCTTACCTCTTGATCCAGAACGTCACGCCGCCGTAGAGCCGCCAGTAATCGGGGGCGAGGTCATTGACCTGGAACCGGCGCAGGTCGGCGCGGGCGAGCAGGCGTCCGCTGTTGAGTGGGATCTTGGCGCCGCCGCCAAAGTTCAAGGCGATCTCAGTGGAATTGTCCGGGAATGACTGGATCCTCATCCGCCCCGTCCGGCGTCCAGTACTGCCACCCGAGCCCGACTGTCGCGTACGGCGTTACGTGCCGCACGTCGAAGTGGTACACGACGTTGCCGCTGATGGTCGTGAGCGAGTAGTCCAGAACCGCATCGTCGCCTGCGACGTCGAACACGTGGCCGAAGTCGAACTCGACGCCAAGATTCCGCGTCCAGTCATAAGCGACGGCGAAGCCGACGCCGAGGCTGCTGCCAAGATCCTGGCTGGTGCCGAACGACGTGCTGACAAAAGGGGTGACGGTGATCGTATTGGGTTCTGCTACGGACTGACCGGATGCGGGGGTTGCAGTGACAGTGGTTTGCGCGGCAGCCGGGGCAGCCAGGCCGACGATGAGAAGCGATCCCGCCAGAAATTTGTGAACCGAACGCATGAATCCTCCGAAAAGTAACGCTGTGAACTGTGCCGTATACCTGGGATTAGACGTGTGATAGCCGCGAAATGGCCTGCCAGCAGCTTGCCAATCAACTAACCGACGAGCCCTTGCGTCATATCCATGACACGGATGCGGATGACGCCTCGCGATGACGCCTGACACGGACCTGATCTCCCGCGCCGCGGCCGGGGACCATTTTGCCTTCCAGGCGCTGGTCGAACGGCATCGATCGATGGTGTATCGGGTCGCGTACCAATTCGCAGGTAATCACCATGACGCTGAAGACATCGCGCAAGAGGTCTTCATAAAGGTATACCGGTCGCTCGACCGTTTCCGGCAAGACGCGCAGCTGACCTCGTGGATGTATCGAATCGTCATGAACGCCTGTATCGACTATCGTCGCCGCCACTCACCCGCCGCCTCGGCCCCGTTCGGCGAAGAGGCTGAACAGAAAATGTTGAACACGCCCAAGAATGGCCCGGTCCCGAAGACGTCAGCCTACGCGGGAAAGCTCGGGGAAGTGCTCGAGACCGAGATCGCCAGCCTCCCACCCGAGCAGCGCCTCGTCTTCATCATGCGGCACCACCAGGAGCTCAAGTTCGGCGAGATCGCCGACCTCGCTCGGACTTGCCGAAGGCACTGTGAAACGACAACTGCACGCGGCCGTGCACCGCCTGCGACGCGCCTTGAGTACCGCGAATGTCACCGCGGGAGGCGGAGTATGAGCTCCATCTGCGACCACGCCGAGTCGGCTGCGGTCGAACGCCACTTCTACGACGAGATGCCGCCGGACCGTCGCGTCGAAATGGCGGCGCACGTTGCGCGGTGCCGCGACTGCACTGCCGCGCTCGACGATCTGAAGGTAATTCGATCGGCGCTGGGATCGCGGCCCGATGTCTCGGCGCCGATGTCGGGTGACTGGTCTGCATTCATGACGCGGCTCGATGCCGCTGTGCTCCGCGAAAAACCCGGTGCCGTGCGCCGACGTACTCGTATTCCCGGCCCCAGCCCCCTCGAGGAATGTGGCTCCGGTTCGCTCCGGTCGGTCGTATCTCGGCTTACTCGCTACGGCAGCGTTGCTCACAATCGTCACGATCAGCGTCGGCCATCTCGCGCGACATCGCCCGGTGCCGAACGAGTCGGTCGCCGCACGCGTGCCATCCGCGGGCATCAATGACACCCCGGTGACTACGCCGGCGCCGGTTGCAACCGGAGGGATGCGGTCGGTGGCGAGCAGCACTTCGAGCGATCGAAGCTCGTCGTTCTCGGTCTTGCTTCGAAACAACCAAATGGAGTCAGCGTGGCTGACTGGGCGTACGAGCGCTCACTTGCGTCGTCGCTCCTCAGTGACACCAGGTTGTATCGGATGGCGGCCGAAGAACGCGGTCTGACGTCTCTCGCAAGCGTCATGCGCGACCTGGAACTGGTGCTGCTCGAAACCTCGATGGCGCAAGGATCCGATCCAGCAGAACTGCCGCAGATTCAGCGGCTGATTCGCAAGCGTCAATTGATTCAGAAGATGGACGTCGTCAACACGGTAGGGCTCTTGCCATGACACTGCTACTTAACTCCAAACTCCAAACTTCAAACTCCCAACTTCCAACTTCCAATTCGCAGCGGAGGATGAGGAGGTGTGCCGGGCGGGTTGCTGCGGCGCTCTTTGGATTTGCTGTTCTTGCCATCCCGGTGAACGCGGCGGTTCGCGAGCCGGATTCGCAGCGCCTGGAACAGGCGAAGGATTTCATTGCCGACGAGCAGTGGACGCGGGCGATCCAGGTGCTCAGGCAGGCAGCGATCGACGTGAACGAGCGGAACAAGGACGAAGCGCTGTTCTGGCTCGCCCACAGCCAGCACCAGGCGCGGGATCTTGGTGGCGCGGTCGAAACGATCGCCGAACTCGAGCGCAAGTTTCCGGCGAGCCGCTGGGTGAAGCCGGCACGCTCGTTGCGCATCGAGATTGCGCAGAAACTTCGGCGAGACGACTGTACTGTGGTGGACGGCGCAACCTCCCATGCCAGCGACGCCGCTGGCTGCGGCTCCGCCGGCGCGGGCGCCGCGCGCGGCGACGCCGGCTGCCCCGGTTGTTCCACCGGCACCATCCGAAGGCGCAGTAGCGGTTCCAGCGGCTCCGGCCGCGCGCGCACCGCGTCCGGCTATGGTTCTCCGGACTCCGTCACCCACGCCACCGTCCGCCGAAGCGCCGCCTGCCGCTGCGCCGATGCCGCGCGTGCCGCCGATGGCGTTCTCGACGCCGACGCCGGTCACGCCCGCGACTCCTCCGCCGCTGATGTGGATCCCTCAGAACTGGGATCCGGACACCGACCTTCGGATCCAGGCGCTCGGGAGTTTGATGCGGACGGACTCCGCCCGAGTCATTCCAATGCTGAAAGAGATCGCGCTCGACAGTCCCAATCCGCAGGAGGCCAGCCGCGCGGTGTTCGTGCTGGCGCAGTCCGGACACGCCGACGCGCATTCAACCGTGATCGAGGTGGCGATGCACGGCTCGGAGCCGGTGCGCGTCGCCGCAGTCCGTGAGCTTGGCCGCTTCGGTGGCGCGAAAGTCTCCGACGAGCTGCTGCAGGTGTACAGCACCGGCAACACGCGCGTGAAGTACCAGGTTGTGAATTCGCTGGGGGAACGCGCTGCCACGGTCGCACTGATGCAGATCGCGGAATCGGAATCCAACCAGCACCTGCGCGACACCGCGATCGTGACGCTCGGCCAGGCAGGAGGGCGCGAGCAGCTCCTGCGGCTCTACACGCGCGCCACTGCGGAGTCGAAGCGGCCGATCATTGCCGGGTTGTTCAACGCCCGCGCCGAGAACGAGTTGATCCAGATCGCGGACCGGGAAACCGATCGCGCGATCCGGCAGGACATCCTGGCCCGGCTGCGCCTGCTCGGAACACCGAAGGCCAGGGCCTATGTCGAAAAAGCGCAGACAAGCAGGTAACATCCGAAAACACTTACGCAATCCGGAAGCATCGGGCGGCGCGGCCAGCAGGTAAGTCGCAGAAACGACACTGCTTGGGCGCCGTGACCCGTTGGCCCCGGGTTCGCACGAGGCTTTCGGACGATGGAACGTCGCCGCGTACTTGCTGTATTCGTCAATTCGGCCGTCGCGTTGATCGGTGGCGGGCTGACCACCGTTCTCGGTGCTTTCGCGCTACGCCCCTCCCGAAAAGATGATGCGGGCCGCTGGCTGCGGGCCGGCGCGCTGGCCGATCTCACGCCCAACGTTCCGGTTGCCAAGGTCCTCGCCATTTCGCGCCAGGACGGCTGGTACCGCCAGCGTGCCCGCCAGACGGTATTCGTCGTCTGGGACGGCGACAAGAGCGTCCATGCACTGTCCGCAACCTGCACCCACCTCGGTTGCCAGGTGCGATGGGATGCGGGATCGACGAAGTTCCGGTGCCCGTGTCATGGCGGTGTCTTCGACGTCCAGGGAGCGGTGGTTGAAGGTCCGCCGCCGCGCCCGCTCGATCGCGTGGATGCGCGTATCGACACGGCACGGAGCGACGTCCTGGTGCGGCTGTGAAGGCAGTGTTCGACTGGCTGCAGTCGCGGACCGGGTTCCGCGGCGCGCGCCACGTGCTCCTCGACGAAGAGCTGCCGCCAGGGACCGGGTGGTTCTTCACGCTCGGCAGCGTCCTGCTCGGCCTGCTCAGCATCCAGTTGCTGACCGGTGCCTTCCTGACGCTCTATTACGCGCCGACGCCCGACCACGCGTACGACAGCATCCGCTTTATCGTCAGCACGACCGCCGGGCGCATCGTCCGCGGTCTGCATCACTACGGATCCAGTTTCATCATCATTGCGATCGCGTTGCACATGCTGCGGGTGATCGCCTTCGGATCCTACAAAGCGCCGCGCGAAGCGACATGGCTTTCCGGACTTGCGTTGTTCGGACTGGTTCTTGGATTTTCACTGACCGGATACCTGCTGCCCTGGGACCAGCGTGCCTATTGGGCAACCGTGGTCACGATCAACATCGCGAAGCTCACGCCTGCCGCGGGTGAGTTCGTTGCCGGGGTGCTGCGAGGCGGCGCCTCGATTGGCGCGCTCACGTTGACGCGGTGGTACGCCGTTCACGTGATCTTCCTGCCCGCGGCGCTGGTCGGCCTGATCGTGCTCCATATGACGCTGATGCGCCGGCATGGCATTTCCGGACCGGTACGCGCGCGCCAGGGCGCACCGATGCCGTTCTATCCGTTCCAGGCTGCGCGCGACACCGCCGTGGTCAGCATCGTGCTGGTGGCGCTCGCTGCCTTTGCCTGGCACGGTGCGCCCCCGCTCGAGGGCCCGGCCGATCCGACCGACGCGACGTTCATTCCGCGTCCCGAGTGGTATTTCCTCGGACTCTTCCAACTGCTCAAGTACTTTCCCGGCAAGTGGGAAGTAGTCGGCGCGATGGTGGTACCAGGCCTGGCGGCGGGTTTTCTCGCGCTGCTTCCATGGATCGACCGCGGATCCCAACGGGATCCCCGCCGCCGTCCGGCAATCATCGCGCTGGTGATTGCCGGCGTGATTGGCGTCAGCACGCTCACGGCGTTGGGATGGCGTGACCGGCCGGCGCAGGGAGGCGGTGCGGATGCCTGGACGCTGCGTGAGATCGGCGGCCGCGTGCTGGCGCAGAACGCAGGGTGCGCCAGGTGTCACGGACCAGAGGCCATGGCGGATCCTCTCGAGAACACCGCCTCGAGTCGCGGGGCGGAATGGATCGCCGGCCACATCGAGGATCCGGAGATGATCGCTCCGGGCCTGCGTCAGCCGCCGGTCGCCCGCCGGGAACGCGAGGTCGCGGCGCTCGTCGCCTACGTGCATCGTCTCTCACGGCAACCATATCCCGGCTTTCCACAGTCAACCGAGGCAGCCGCATCGGTGTTCGCCCGGTTCTGCATCGGCTGTCACACGATCGATGGCGAGGGTGGCAAGGACGGTCCCGATCTGTCGCGCATCGGCGAGAAGCGTGACGCCGCATACCTCCAACGCCTGATCGCCGATCCCGAATCGGTCAATCCAAAAGCGGAGATGCCCTCATTTGAAACCCGACTGTCGGCCGCCGAACTGGAAGCGGTCGCGACATATCTCGCATCGAGAAAGTAGGATGTGATGAGCCATGGATGTGAATCCGCTCAGAGATGGCCTGCGCATCGAGCCGTCGCCCGGCCCGACGACCATCGTCATCTTCGGCGCATCTGGTGATCTGACCAGGCGCAAACTGCTCCCGGCGTTGTACCGGCTCTCCACCGAGCAGCGACTCCCGCCTCGCTTCTCTGTCATCGGCATCGCCCGCACCCCCATGGACGATGAGGCCTTTCGAAAGCAGTTCCGCGACGCTCTCGCTGCCGAAGGTCCCGCTGAAGTTGCCGCCTCTTTCGAGCAGTGCCTGCACTATTTGTCCGGGGAGCTCGACGATCCTGCGATCTACACGCGCCTGCGCGATCACCTCGAGGGCCAAGCCCGGGGCAACGGCGCGCTCTTCTACCTCGCGATCCCCCCGGCTGCCTACAGCACCGTCATCGAACGGCTCGGGGCGGCTGGCCTCACGCAGGAGCAAAGTGCGGGCGAGTGGCGGCGCATCATCGTGGAGAAACCGTTCGGCAGCGATCTCGCGTCCGCGACCGCTCTCAACGCGCTGCTTCATCAGCACTTCGACGAATCGCAGGTCTACCGGATCGATCACTACCTGGGGAAGGAGACCGTCCAGAACCTGCTGGTCTTCCGGTTCGGTAACGGCATGTTCGAGCCGATCTGGAACCGGCGGTACATCGATCACGTGCAGATCACCGCAGCGGAGACGGTCGGCGTGGAGACCCGCGCGTCGTATTACGAGCGGTCCGGGGCTCTCCGGGACATGGTTCAGAACCACCTGATGCAGCTGCTCACGCTGATCGCGATGGAGCCGCCGATTGCATTCACCGCGGACAGCGTTCGCGATCGCAAGATGGATGCGCTGCTCTCGGTCCAGCCGCTGGTCGACCGGAAACTTGGAACCAGCAGCGTGATCCGGGCGCAATACGGGGGAGGTTGGGTGGACGGGCGCGAGGTGCCGGGCTACCGGCGGGAGCCAGGCGTGTCGCAATCCTCCTCGACCGAGACTTTCGTTGCGTTACGGGTTCAGCTCGATAGCTGGCGCTGGGCAGGTGTGCCCTTCTACCTCCGGACGGGCAAGCGGCTGCCGAAGCGAACGACAGAAATTGCGATCCAGTTCAAGCGGCCGCCGCTCGAGATATTCAAGCGGGTCACCTCGGCATCGGTCGCACCCAACCTGTTGATCGTGAATGTCCAGCCGGATGAAGGCATCTCGCTACGCTTCGAGGCGAAGTTGCCGGGCACGCGGATGCAGCTCTCGCCAGTGATGATGAACTTCCGCTATGGGGCGACGTTCGGAGGGGAAGTACCCGAGGCGTACGAAACGCTCTTGCTGGACGCCATGATCGGGGATTCAACCCTCTTTGCGCGGCATGATTTCGCCGAGGCCTCGTGGGCATTGATCACGCCAGTGCACGAGGCGTGGAACGCGGCCGCTGCGACGTCGATTCCCGAGTACAGAAGCCGGCGAGTGGGGCCCTGCAGAGGCGGAGCGATTCATCGAAGGCGACGGCCGCAGGTGGAGAACGCTATGACGACGGCGGCGCCCCCCCGCCGGACGCTGACCGCAACGATCGTTGCGGTCGGCCCGCCTGACCGCACGCGTGAAGCGCGCGACGTGCTCCAGGCGCTCGCCGCACGAACAGCGGTCCGCAACATCCTGATCACCCTCGGCGATAACCCTGAGCCGGAGATTCGCACCGAGGGAGATGTGGTCACGATCGAAGGCCTGGTTCCGCGCTACTTGAACAACGCGGTCGCGCGGCTGCGGGTCTCGAGCATGCCCTCGCTCGCCTGGTGGCGCGGCGGCGAACGCGAGGAACTTGAAAGCCTCGCGGATCTCGTCGATCGCGTCGTGTTCGATTCAGTCGATCCGACGAGCGACTGGGCCGTGGCCGAAACCATCGCGCGGACGACGACGATCAGCGATATCCGCTGGACGAGACTGACCCGTTGGCGGAGCCTGGTCGCCCAGTTCTTCGACAGCACTGATGCCCGGACCGATGGAACCGTCTTCTCCGCTCTCGAGGTCAGGGCGGGTGACGCCTGGTCGGGTCGGCTGATTGGCGGGTGGATGGCTTCGCGCCTGCCGAAGGGAGACTCGCTGCAGGTGACCGTGATCGATGTGCCCGGTGGCGCGCCGATCGAATCTTTGTCACTGGCAGGGGGCGATATCCGCCTGTCACTGAGACTGCTCGAAAACACGGAGTGCATCGAGAGCTCGGTCGAGAGATCCGGTCAGGTGCTCGCGAGCCGGATCGGTCACGCCGGCACCGGCAGCCTGGAGGTTCTACTCTGTGAAGAGCTCCGCATCCGCTCGCGTGACGTCGCGTTCGAGGACGCTCTTCGCAAGGCGAGAATCGTCTAAGGGCCCATCAATTGCATCGTGGATCTCCGAACCGTTCGTTTTTGGGAGGGGATACATGTCGAAATGCAGTGATGTGATGACGCGCGAACCAGTATGTTGCGAACCGGGAGATTCGGTGACGCAAGTCGCGAATGTCATGAAGCGTGAGGATGTCGGGTCAGTTCCGGTCGTTGAGTCGCGTGACGATCGAAAGCTCATCGGCATTGTCACCGATCGTGACCTGGTGGTGAAGGTCCTGGCGGGTGGCTCCTCGATCGACAAGGCGACCGTTCGCGACGCCATGACTTCGCAGCCGGCGTCCTGTCTGGAGACAGATGACGTCAGCAAGGCCGTGCAATTGATGAGTGACCGGCAGGTCAGACGTATGCCGATCGTCGACGCGTCCGGTCGCTTGACTGGAATCATTGCCCAGGCGGACGTCGCGACGCGTGTTCACAGCGACCAAAGGACGGGCGAACTCGTGGAAGCGATCTCTGAACCAGGCTTGGCTCGTAAGTAGCTCGACGGGACCGTCCAGAGCCGGCAGCCAGCCGTAATCACGCGCAGCGCGACAATTTTGCGGCGTTCCTGCGCGTGAGTTATAGTCGCTTGCCACATGGCTCTGGACCTTCCCCCATCCCATCACCGCGCAACGGGCCTGGTCGACGTGCTCGACCGGGTGCTCGACAAAGGGCTGGTGATCGCCGGGGATATCAAGGTGTCGCTGGCGGAGGTCGAGCTTCTCACCATCCGGATCCGCCTGCTCATCTGTTCGCTGGACAAGGCGCAGGAAATTGGTCTCGACTGGTGGCGCTACGACCGGGAACTTTCCCCGGGTGCGCAGCGCAGCGCGATCGCCGAAAACGAAGCACTTCGTGAACAAGTCACGAGACTCGAGCGCCGGGTGGAGGCGCTGACCGCCGCGAAACCGAGACGGCGTAAGTAGCATTCCGATTCCGACAGCAGGAGACAGCATGGCAGTTGAACGGGCAGCGGGCGGAACCAGTCTCATCGACGTTCTCGATCGTGTGCTCGACAAGGGCATCGTCATCGACGCCTGGGTGCGGGTATCGCTGGTCGGCATCGACCTGATCACCGTCGAGGCGCGCGTCGTCGTCGCGTCGATCGATACCTACCTGAAATACTCGGAAGCGGTCGGCAGTGTGTCGCCGGCCTCGCGCCCACAGGCCGAACTCTCGCCCGCCCACCAGAACGTCATCGCCGAGAACGCCGCGCTCCGTGCAGAACTGGCAGCCAGCAAGGCAACCCGGGCCCGCGCGCGGAGGCGATCGGTCGAGGGATAAGGTTTGGCCTTCGTCGCGCCGGCCATGCACATCCCGGGGACCGACGTGGAGTCCAAGCTCGCGCTGACCGAGTTCCTTCTTTCGAACAAGGATGTTCAGGCGTCGGCACGGCGGGCGCTCGACTGGCTGGCGGCGCACAGCGCGGTCGAACAGGCGATCATCGCGATCCGCGATCAGCTGACCGGCCAGGTGCTGCTCGTCGCCGAGTACGGTGTGACGTCCAGCAACGTCGTCGACTTCGGTTTCAGCGATGACCCGGAGCACCCCCTGGTGCGAGCCCTGCTGAACCCTGAACCCACCTACTTCGACTCGACGCCGAACACGTTTCACGCCCCGCTGATCGCACCCTTTCACGCCATTCCGCTGCGCGGTGAGGAGGATGAAGTGCCGGACGGGTTGTTGCTCGTCGCGGCTCGCAGCCCCGAAGTCGATCACGACGTCACCTGGATCGCGCGCGTACTCGGCCGGCAGATCTCCCGGCTGGTCGGCCGCACGACCATTGCCGACAGCCGCTTCGGACAGGAGCGGATGCTGCTCTACAGCATCATCAACGCGGTCACCGACCCGATCCTGCTCACGGACACCGAAGGCAAGCTGATCATCGCCAACTCCCACGCGGAAAAACTGTTCGCCGCGCCCGAGGACGCCAGCGAAGGCTGGCGGCGCGCGGTGGCGTTGAACAACATGCTGTTCTCCGCGGCGCTCTCGACCAGCGCGGTGGCGGAGACCGACCTGGCGCGTCGTGAGCTGCTGCTGGTCGATCCGCTCGAAGGATCCGACCTGCTGTTCGAGCTTCTGAGCTCTCGCGCGAAAGACGAACGCCAGGGGCACCTACGTGGTGTCGATTCTGCGTAACGTCACCGACCTCGCGCGTGCGAAGGAAGAAATCGAAGAGAGCTACCGGACGTTGCGCCTGGCGCAGGCCGAAGTGCGAGACGAGCGGCACCGGCTCGAATTGATCATCGACTCGGTCGCCGATCCGATCATCGTCACGGATCCCGAAGGGGACATCGTGCTGATGAACGAACCGGCGGAGCGGCTGTTCACTGTTCCTCAAGTGACCGGTGATGCTCGCCACCGCCGTGTGCAGGCCAACGGCGCGCACCTTACGTCGTTCGTCTCGAACGTGCTCACCGGACAGCGGCGAGCGCCGGTATCGTGGCGAACTGCAGCTGCTCGATCCGTCGACCGGCCGTCCGTCGCCGGTCGAAGGGCTTGCGGGCCAGATCCTTTCCGAGCAGGGCGAACTGATCTGGGTCGTGACGATCCTGCACGACTTGACCGAGGCCCTCGATAAGGCCCGTCTCTACGAACAACTGAAGAAAGCATCGGCGGAACTGGAGCGCAAAGTCCAGGAAGCCACTGCGGAACTGGCGGAACAGAACGAGCTCCTGCGGCGGCAGCAGATCGGTCTGGAGCAGGCGTCCGCGTTCAAGTCACAGTTCCTCGCGAACATGTCGCACGAGTTCAGGACGCCGCTGAACGCGATCCTCGGCTATACCCACATGCTTCTGAACGGCGTGTCGGGTGCCGTGTCCGACGCGCAGCGCAAGAGCTTGTCGCGCATCGATTCGAACTCGCGTCATTTGCTGGCGCTGATCAACGACATCCTCGACATCACCCGCATCGAGGCGGGCCGCATGCCGCTGAACGTGACCAGCTTCGCCATGCCCGACCTGGTCGACGAAGTGATGTCGGAGCTCGAACCGATCATCAAGAGATCCAGCCTGGCGGTGAACTCGAAGATGAGCAGCAAACTGCCGGCAGTCAGGAGCGACAGGCAGAAGGTGAAGCAGATCGTGCTCAATCTGCTGAGCAACGCCCTGAAGTTCACGCCGACGGGCTCGGTGACGATCACCGCGAATTATGATTCCCGAAGCCGGATCGTCAAGATCTCGGTGCGCGATACCGGCGTCGGGATCGGCGAGGAGGACCAGGTGAAGGTGTTCGAGGACTTCCGGCAGCTGGATAGTTCGCCCGCTCGCGGCTATGGCGGCACGGGCCTGGGGTTGTCGATCTGCCGCCGTCTCGCGCAGATGCTGGAGGGCTCCATCGACCTCACCAGCGAACCGGGCAAGGGTTCGACCTTTTCATTGAGCTTGCCGGTGAGGGTCAGGCGCCGATGACCGGTACCGCCCAAGAGAGCCGCTCGTTCTCGTGGTCGAGGACTATCAGGACGCGCGGGAGATGTATTCCGCCTACCTGCAGTTTTCCGGTTATCGCGTCGCCGAGGCCACCAATGGAGTCGAAGCCATCGAGCAGGCGCAGGAGCTGATGCCTGACATCATCCTGATGGACCTGGCGCTGCCAAAGATGGACGGCTGGGAGGCAACCCGGCGTCTCAAGGGAGACGAGCGTACGCGTAACATTCCGATCGTCGCGCTCACCGGTCACGCGCTCGCCGGACACGCCGAAGGGGCGCGCCTTGCGGGATGCGATTCGTTCGTGACGAAACCCTGCCTGCCAGACGCTCTCGTCACGGAAATCAAGCGGATGTTGAGCGCCGCATCACGGGCGAAACGGGCTGGACGACACCTGGGGCAGTCGCGCAGCTGATGCGCGGTTGTGCATAATCATGCCGATGGCGAAAACGCAGAAACAGAAGGCAAAGAACGGGAAGTCACCGGCGCGGGTCAAGGCCGCGTCAAAACCTGCGCTGCGACTGAAGGCCGCCGTCAAACCCAGGCCGAAGGCTGGCGCGGGCGGACAGGCGGCTCGTGAGCGGTCGGCGAAACCAATTGCCGCCGTCGTGCCGCCCCGCGGCAAACTCGAACGCGTCAAAATGCCGCCGCCCACCTCCAAGCCAGGCCGGTCCGAGAAGGACAACGCGGTCGACGATGCGAATGAGGGCAAATACGTTTACTGCATCATCAAGTCCGAGCGCCCGCTCTCTTTTGGCGCGTTGGGCATCGGCGCGGAACCGGCCGAATGCCTGACGGTGCACTACCGTGACATCGCCGCAGTCGTGTCGAACACGCCGATGGTCGTGCAGGATCCGACCCGCGACAATGTTCTCGCGCATCAGCGCGTCAACGAGACCGTCATGCAGCAGCACACGGTCATCCCGATGTCCTTCGGCACGGTGTTCAAAACGCACGACGACATCATGGAGTTGCTGCGCTCCGCGTATGAAGCCTTCACTGACGTCCTCAATAAAATGCAGGACAAATTCGAATTCGGCCTCAAGGTCCTGTGGGATCGCGACCAGATCATCCGGGAGATCGAAGGGGAAGACGAAGACATCCGGCGGCTGAAGGGGGAGATTTCGTCGCAGAAGGGATCCACCTACTTCGCGCGGATGCAGTACGGCAGGCTGATCGACGCCGCGCTCCAGGCCAGGTCGGAGCGCTATGTCGCGGAGATTTTCGAAGCGCTGCGCGACGTATCGGTCGCGTCCCGATCGAACAAACCGATCGGCGACCGCATGATCATGAACGCAGCCTTCCTCGTCGCTCGTGACACCGAACAGGCCTTCGATGCCCGAGTCAAAGACATCGGCTCGCGCTACGACAAGCTCACGTTCAAGTACACCGGTCCGTGGCCACCCTACAACTTCGTCAATATCAGGCTGAAGCTCGAGCGAGCGCATGGGAACGCCTAGCGCGCCATGCTGATCATCGACACGTTGCTGATCGGGAGCATCCGCTTCGTGCTCGACAAGGTAGCGGCGGCTGTCGAAACCGAACTGAACGACGACACCGCGCTGCGAGAGCAACTGCTGGCGGCGCAGATGCGGGTGGAACTCGGAGAGATGACGGAAGAGGAATTCGCCGAGTTCGAGTCCGACGTCCTGGCCCGCCTGCGCGAGATTCGCGACCGGAAGCAGGGGAGCGGTCCGGCAACGCTCGACCCGACGGAGTACACGATTTCCGGGATCGACGCGACCTTTGAAGGCGGACACGAGGGCGAGTAGCTCCCCCCGCTTCCATCTCGTCGGCGGGAAGGGCGGGGTCGGCAAGACCACCTGTTCGGCCGCGTTTGCCGTCACCCGCGCCATCTCCGGCGCGCGCGTGCTCGTGGCCACGACTGACCCGGCCCCCTCGCTTGCGGACGCCTTCCGGATACCGCTGACATCTTCCCCCACGAGAATCCCGCTTCGCACCGGCTCGTTGCACGGCATCCAGATCGACGCGCGGCTGGCGCTTCGCCGGTGGATCAACCGGCGCAGGGTCTCCCTCGAGAAGATCGCCCTCGAAGGCACGTGGCTCGATCCCGAGGATGTGACCAGGATGCTGGCCCTGTCGCTGCCCGGCATCGACGAACTGGCCGCCCTGCTGGAACTCGCGCGGTTCGCGCAATCCAGCCGCTTCGAGGAGGTGGTGGTCGATACCGCGCCCACAGGACACACGCTGCGCATGCTGGACATGCCCGAGACGCTGTTCGGGATCGCCCGCGTCTTCGACAACATGCGGGAGAAGCACCGGGTGATGGTCCAGGCGCTCCGCGGTTCGGCGTCGCCCGATTCTGAAGATGCGGTGATCGAGCAACTCGCGCAGGATGCGCGCACCCTCGCGCGCATTTTGCGCGACCCCGTGTCGACACGCATATCGTGGGTGACGCTGCCAGAGCCTATGGCCTTGGCGGAGACGGGTTCGGCGCTCGCCGCCCTGCGCCACCGGCGCATGGTCGTGTCGGAGCTGATCGTGAACCGGGTGACTCCGGCACCGCTCACCACCCGGGGCACTCGCGCTCGCTGCCGCCACTGCGACGCGAGGCGCGTATTCGAAGCGCGGGTGCTCGAGCGGACGGCAGGCCTGGCGCCCCGGATCGTTTCATTACTGGAGCGGGACACCGAACCGCGTGGTGTGCCGGCGTTACGGCGGATCGGCGACGAACTGGAGGCTTCTGTGTCCGGCCAGCACAGTCGAGCCCGTTCGGCCCTTACCTTCAGGGCCGCACTCGACGGAGAGGCAGTGACCGTCGATGATCTCGCCTCCGATTCAACCCGCCTCCTGCTGTTCGGAGGCAAGGGTGGAGTAGGGAAGACGACGTGTGCGGCCGCGGCGGCGGTTGCGGCGGCGGCGCGATGGCCCGCGCGGCGTGTGCTGGTTATCTCAACCGACCCGGCGCACTCGCTCGGAGACGCGTTCGGGTTGCGCTTCTCGAACGCGCCCGTCCGGGTTCCCGTCGCGAAAGGCGATCTGACAGCGCGCGAGATGGACGCCGGCACGGTGTTCGGCGCAGTGAGGCACAAGTACGCCGCCGCCATCGATGCGCTCTTCGATCGTTTTTCGGGCGGCGGATCGCTCGATGCGGGACACGATCGATCGGTGATGCAGGGACTGATCGATCTCGCTCCGCCCGGTCTCGATGAACTTGCCGCCACGATCGAGATCACCGAGGCGATCTCCGGCGACGCCGCCTCATGGGACCTCGCCATCGTCGATACCGCCCCCACCGGGCACGCGCTGCGGCTCCTGGAGATGCCGGCACTCATCCATGATTGGGTGCGGGCGCTCATGACGATCCTGCTCAAGTACCAGCCTGTCACCGGACTGGGAGAGCTCGGAACCCTGCTGCTGCAGCTGTCGCGCGGTATCGGCCGGTTCAGGACTCTCCTCTCGGATCCCGCATTGACCCGCTTCGTGGTCGTCACGCGGGCCGCCGCCTTACCGCGTGCCGAGTCGGTTCGGCTGGTCAAGCGGCTGGAGCGGCTGAAGATCAACGTCCCGTGTGTGATCGTCAATGCCGTGGGACGGGGAACATGCGTTCGTTGCCAGCAGGCCGCTTCCACGGCAGCCGGCGAGCTTGCGGCGTTACGGCGTCAGCTCTCGCCGCCGTCCCGCGGAGGCGCCCTGATCACCGCCGGAACGGTCATTCCTCCTCCCCAGGGGGTCGCCGACCTGGAAAGATGGCAGCGCTCCTCGTGGCGGGTCCCTCCGAGTGCACTCCCTAACGCCGCCGCAGGCGGTCGAGGTCGCCGACGCTGAGATATCATCACATTACGTGGCCTCTGCGATTTATCTCTATTGCGTTCTGAAAGCGCCCAGGAAACCCGCTCCTGCGGGCGCTCCGCCCGGACTCCCCGGAGCCCGGACGGTCGAGATCGTTCCACTCGCCGAGAGTCTCTATCTCGTGACCGCGGCGGTACCGCTGGAGCAGGTACGGGCCCGGTAAGCTCGACTTGATGCTGAGCGATCTGGATCGGGTCGGCGACATCGCACTCGCGCATGAAGATGTCGTCGAGCACTTCGCCCAGCAGAAGGGCGCCATCGTCGTACCCATGAAATTGTTCACGATGTTTACATCGGTGGAGCGGGCGGTGAAGGACATCACCTCGAAGCGGTCCGCGATCGATACCGCGATCGAGAAGATCGCCGGCGCAGAAGAGTGGGGCATCCGGGTGGTGCGTGCCGTGGCCACGGAGCGGGACACCAAGGCGCCCGTCGCACCGAGGTCCGGCGCCGCTTTCCTCGCCTCGAAAAAGCAGGCGCGGGATGATGTGAGGAACGCAAAACTTGTGGCCGCTGCGGCGGCGACGCGTGCGTTCGAACGGCTCGCGGCACTCTCGAGGGACGCACGCCGGCGTGAGGCCGCACCCTCGCCGGGAGCAACGCAGCCCCTGCTCGATGCCGCATTCCTGGTGCACTCGGACGATCGGGAGAAGTTCACAGAGGCGGCGCGGACCGAGGCGGTAGCCTGTGCCAGCGCCGGCGGCCACATGATCGTGACCGGCCCCTGGCCCGCGTACAACTTCATTCACCCCAACGAATCAGCGTAATGAAGCGCGTTCCGCGGCGGCACAGCACGGTGCCGAGGGCCAAGCCGCCCCGGCCGAAGCTTCCGCCGCGGCGGGTCGCCGGGCCACTGCCGCCCGCGGCAAAGATCGCGCATCCGCCGCTTCGCGTTCCCCATCCAAAACCGCCCCGGTCCCGCGTCGCGCAGATCGTCGACGACCAGGAGAGCTCGCTCGTCGACGTGCTCGACAGCTTGCTGAACAAAGGGGTGATGCTCAACGCGGAACTCGTACTCGCGCTGGCCGACGTGGACCTTGTCTACGTGCGGCTGTCGGCTCTGCTCTGCGCCGCCGAGCGTGTGCTCCCCGAACGCGGACGCTGATGTGGCTTCGTTCTACGTCCATGCCCTGACCGACAAGCCGGCGCGAAGCTGGACGGAGAGTGGACGAAGGATCCAGAGCGTTGCCATCGGCAAAGTCTTCGCGGTGGGGGAGCGGCGTGCGCAGGCTCCGGAACTCTCCGAAAGCGAACTGCGTTTTCAGCACGCAGTAGTGGTCCACGTCGCGAGCCGGGTGCCTGCCGTTCTGCCGGCCCGGTTCGGCGCGCTGGTCGACGACGAGGCACTCGAACGAATCCTTCGCGCGCGTGAGTCCACGGTACGCGAGGCGATGACGTTGGTGCGTGGCAAGGTCCAGATGACATTGAGGACTGTGCCTGGCGGTCGGAATGCAGCAGGCACAGGCCGAGGATCCGGTGCAGACGAAGGCGCGCCGGTGTCGGGGAAACAGTATCTCGAACGGCGCCGGAAGGCAGCGTCGACGCGACTTCCTCCGCGCGTCGAAAACCTGATTGCGCGCGCGGCCGCGTACGTGGACGCGGAACGTCGGGAGATCACTCCCGCAGGCACCATTGCCGTCTACCACCTCCTGAAGCGAACCGATGTGGACGAGTATCGCACTGCGCTCGAAGAGCTGCGCGGCGTGACACTCTCGGGTCCGTGGCCGCCATTCGCATTCGTGCCGGAGCTCTGGTCATGACGAAGAAGAAAGCGGCGCCAAAGCGAGGCACGCCCGCCCGAACGGCGTCATCGATCGAACTGCAGGAAGTCGAATCATTGCGGGCAGAGATCGAGCGGATGCGATCGGCGACCGGCCCGCCTCGCTGGAACGCCGATCCGGACGAGGTGCGCCGATCGGTGCTGAAGCTGGTACTCACCCTGGTTGAATTCGTCCGCCAGCTGCTCGAGCGGCAGGCGATCCGGCGTATGGAAGGCGGGACCATGACCGACGAGGAGACCGAGGCCGTCGGCCTGGCCCTGATGCGCCTCGAAGAAACGATCCGGGATCTTGCCGCACAGTTCGATCTCGAACCGGGTGATCTGAATCTCGATCTCGGGCCTATCGGAAAGCTGGTGTGACCGGCGCGCGCTTAGGCAGCCCTAAAGGGCTGCACGACGCCTGAAGGCAGCCCTAAAGGGGTAGTGGGTCAGTTTGAAAACCGGCGATCCGGCGAACCGTGAAGCGACCGGCATGTCCGTGCGACAATCGGCGGAATGGCGAAACGCCCAGCCGTTGAGGATTCCTTCGGCCCGCATGATCACGTCTGGTCGATTGAGCATTCGTCGGGTCTGAACTGAGATGCCCAGATGCTAATGCTTTATCGCCCGTTCGCGACCGTCTGCTGTTGGGTTGCACTTTTCGGGACCGTGATCGCGGCGCAGCCGTCGGATTGGACGGCTGTCGTTGCCATTCGGACGGGTCTTTTAATCCGGGTTGAGTCTTCCGTCGGAAGTGTCCAACAAGGCCAATTCTTGCGTGCAGACACCGGCCATCTCACCATGACCGTAGCGAACCGATCCGTGGACATCCGGCGTGAGGACGTGCGGCGCGTTCACCGAGTCTCGGGACGGAACGTTGGACGGCTCGCATTGCGAGGGCTCGGCATAGGCGCGGCAGGCGGTGCAACCCTGGGCGCGGTCGCAACGACGACAAACAAAGCTCAGTGGTCAGCATTCATGGCGCTCGGCTGGGGTGCGATTGGAGCGGCCATCGGCGCAATCAGCGGAATGCACCGTGACCGCATTCTCGTGTACGAAGCGCGTATCACTCGGTCAAACTGACCCACTACCCTAAAGGGCTGCACTACGCTTGAAGGCAGCCCTAAAGGGCTGCACTACTTCAGATCGAACGAATAACAGCCGGGAGCAGCGATCAAGCGGCCCGACGCGGCGAAGAAGAGATCGGCGGGGGAGAGCACCCCGGCGGCTCGGAATTCCACGATCCGCCGCTTCTCTCCGCGATCGTCGTATACGTACGTGAGCGGCGACAACAGCGAGATCCACAAGCTGCCGTCGGGGCCGACCGACGCGGTTCGAACAGCCGTTGTCACAATCGGAAACTCGCCCGACGCAGTCTTCCGCCTCGGCCAGACTGACGGCAGGCTGCGAAGGTAATCGTCGATTTCGGGCCCCTCGATGTGGCGTTCGTAGAGCAGCGCACCTTTGGCGTCGTACTTCCTGAACATCGGGACGCCGGCGATGAATACGAAGTAGAACCCTCCATCGCGGAGTGAGAGCGGGTAGCCGCTGTTCAACGCGAGGTGGAGCTCTCGGTCGTCTTCGTGTCCGGTTCGGCGCAGGGCGCCCAACGTACGAAGCACCGTTCCATCCAGGCCGTATTCGCTGATCAGCGCTCCACTCTCCGGATCGCTGACGAGGATGGTCTTACCGGTGTAATCCAGCGACCCGACACCATTCAGCACGATGGAATTACCAAGCGTGACTCGCGGCGCCGATCGGCCAGGCAGACTGAATCCACCGATCCTGGATCCGCTGTCGAGGAACAACTGGATGCGCTCGACCCCGCCCGGCGCATCGGCCACGACGAACGTTCCGTCCGGTGCGGAGTCAAAGGCGATCGGCAGCAGGATGCGCCCTGGCTCTACGCCGATCTGCACCACTTCTTTGAGTGCGGCACCGTCTGCCGAGATGCGCGAGACAGCGTGCGACCGGCGGTCGAAGACGATGTAGTCGCCGTCAGGCGTGAGGTGGCATGCAGCAATTTCTTCGAAGTGTCCGGCTGCATGCGCCGGCAGCGCGGCAACGCTGCGAAGCGTTTCAACTGACTGTGCCTGGAGGCTGAGTCCACCAACCGCGGCAAGGGCAGCGAACAGGCTCTTCAGCATCGTGGACGTGACCGCACGCCTGCGCGTTACCGGCTGCTCAGTAGCGCGCCGTCTGCTGGATCGCCTTCAAGACGTCCGCCGCCTGCGGAAGGATGACCTCTTCCAGGTCAGGGTAATAGGCGACCGGCGTGTCGAGAGCGGCCACGCGTTTCACCGGCGCATCGAGATGTTCGAACAACTCTTCACCGATGCGAGCGGCGATCTCGGCGCCGAAGCCGCAGGTCAGTTGATCCTCATGTGCGACCACCACGCGATTGGTCTTTGCCACCGCTTCGCTGATGCCCTGCCAGTCGTAGGGCACGATCGTGCGCAGATCGATGACCATGGCGCTGATTCCATCCTTCTCGGCCTGCTGGGCCGCGAGGATCGAGCGCTGCACCAGCGCGCCGTAGGTGATCACGACGACGTCGGTCCCGTCGCGCCGGATCGCGGACTTGCCGAACGGCACCATGTAGTCGGCGCCCGGGTACTCACCCTTGTTGTAGGTCTGGCGATAGAGATGTTTGTGCTCGAGATACAGCACCGGATCGTCACAGCGGATTGCGGTCCGCAGCAGTCCGGCGGCGTCCTGCGCGTTTGAGGGGAACACGACCCGGATCCCGGGGCAGTGCGCGAAGATGCTCTCGCCCGACTGGCTGTGGTACGGCGCGCCGCCGCGCAGGTAGCCGCCGATCGCCGTGCGAACCACGACCGGGCATGCGAATGCATTGTTCGATCGGTACCGCATCATCGACATTTCGTCGCGCAGCTGCATCATCGCCGGCCAGATGTAGTCGAAGAACTGGATCTCGACGACCGGCTTGATGCCGCGCGTCGCCATCCCGATCGCCCGGCCGATGATGTTCGCTTCGGCCAGAGGCGAGTTGAACACGCGCTTGGATCCGTACGCGCGCTGCAGGCCATGCGTCACCTTGAACACGCCGCCTTTGCCCGGTACCGACTCGAGCGCCTCCTCGCGGCTGGCGTCGGCGACGTCCTCACCGAAGACGACGATCCGCGCATCGCGCGCCATTTCGTCTTTCATGGTGCGGTTGATCGCGGCGACCATCGTGTCGGGCTTGCCTTCCGGCCGGGCTTCAGTGCTGAACGCCGCGGACGCGGGATCAACGTCCGGGGAGTACACATACAGTGCGACCGTGTCGACGGCGGGTTTCTCGGCTTTGAGCGCGGCGTCCGCCGCCGAATTCACTTCCCGTTCGACTTCGGCGCGGACTGTCTCGAGATCCGAGTCGGTGGCGATCCCCTCTGCTTTCAGGAACTCGGCCATCCGCGTGATCGGATCACGTGTCGCTTCCTCCGCACGCTCATGCTTCGTCTTGTAAAGCTTTTCGTCGTCTGAATGCGAGTGTGAGTACGGACGCACGACCCTCGCGTGCACGAGCGCCGGCCCGTTGCCCTCGCGCGCATAAGCCACCGCTGCGCTCCAGGCGCGATAACTCTCGACAAAGTCGGTACCGTCGATGCTCTGCACGAACAAACCAGGGAACGAGGCGACGAGCTTCGACAGGTCACCACCGGCGGTCTGCGCTTCGACCGGCACCGAGATCGCGTACCCGTTGTCTTCGATCATGTAGACGACCGGCAGCTTGCCCAGGCAAGCCGAGTTGAGCGATTCCCAGAACTCACCTTCGCTCGATGTGCCTTCTCCGATCGAGACGTAAACGACTTCGCCACGTTCGAACTTCGTCCGGGATTCCGGAATGCCGTCGATCACCTGGTACATACGCCCCGCTTCGGCGCAGCCGACCGCCTGCAGGCACTGCGTTCCGGTAGGACTCGATTGCGAGACGATGTTGAGCGCCTGGTGTCCCCAATGCGACGGCATCTGCCGTCCACCGCTGTTGGGATCGTCCTTCGCGCCGACGGCGCTCAGCAGCATTTCGAGCGGCGTCATGCCGAGAGTGAGGCAGAGCGCGCGGTCACGATGGTCCGGATAGAACCAATCGTGAGAAGGCTTGAGCGTCATCCCGGCTGCGACGAGCACTGCTTCGTGACCGGCGCCACTGATCTGGAAGAAGATCTGGCTCTGGTTCTTGAGCTGTATTTCCTTGTCGTCGATGTTCCGGGAGAGCACCATGATCCGGTAAGCCCGGAGCAGATCCTCGCGGGTGAGGCCGTTATTGCCGGCGGATACGCGTTCGGTTTTCGCGCTCTTGCCGTTGATGACCGCCGTCGCTTTCATTCGTCGCGATCCCCCTCGAAATTGAGCAGGTTGTAACACGACATTATACTTCTGCAGGGTGCCAACACCCTTTGGTGTGGATCGCATTTTGTCGGCCGGAAGCTGACACCTGGAAGCTGGAAATTACTTTGACTCAGACCGTAAAACTTCATCGCTGGGACGAGATCGCGCTCGATAAAGTGACCGAGATGATCTCTCGCAAGATCGTGACCGGCGAGCGGGAGATGCTCGCGCAGATCTATCTCAAGAAGGGAGCCCTGGTTCCCATGCATTCCCACGAGGCGGAACAGATGACCTACGTCCTGCAGGGAGCCCTGAAGTTCCTGATCGCAGGCGAAGAGATCACCGTCCGCGAGGGGGAAGTCCTGCATATTCCGTCGTGGGTCGAGCACCAGGCCGAGGCGCTCGATGACACGTTCGAGCTGGATCTCTTCAGCCCGATCCGGCACGATTGGCTCGACGGAACCGACACCTACTTCCATCGAAAGTAGATGGACCTTCTTCTCGACGGCCGCTGCGCGATCGTCTGCGCGGCGAGCAAGGGGCTGGGCAAGGCAACGGCGCTGTCGCTCGCCCGCGAAGGGGCGCGCGTGGTCATCTGCTCGCGTTCGGAAGGACCGCTCCGCGCCGCCGCTGACGAAATCGCCGCCGCCACCGGCGCGACGGTTGTGCCGGTAGTCGCGGACGTCGGCATCGGCGCCGACTGCGACCGGCTCGTCGCCGAGGCGGCGACGCATCTCGGCGCGATCGATATCCTGGTGACGAATACGGGCGGACCCAGATCGGGACCGTTCACGTCGTTCACCGACGATGACTGGCGTGAGGCGATCGACTCCGTCTTCATGAGTGTCGTGCGACTGTCACGCGGCGTCGTGCCGCACATGCGCGCGCGCGGTGGCGGGAGGATCATCAACATCACCTCGATATCGGCTAAGCAGCCGGTCGAGGGTCTCGTGCTCTCGAACGCGCTCCGCGCCGGCGTGACCGGCCTCGCTCGCACCATCGCCAACGAACTCGCGCCCGACAACATTCTCGTGAACTGTGTTGCGCCGGGATATACGAGAACCAGCCGGGTGGTGGAGCTCGCCGAAGCCGCTGCGCTCCGCGAAGGGATCAGCGCCGAGTCGGTGCAGAAGCGAACGGAAGCGCAGATCCCCTTGCGCCGTTTGGCGACTACGGAAGAATTCGGAGATGTGGTCGCGTTTCTGGCGTCGGGCAAGGCGTCGTACGTGACCGGCACGACGCTCCAGATCGATGGCGGCTACGTTCGCAGCCTGCTCTGAGGATCAGTGGATATGCCGGTCGTAATCGGATCGGCCACCTGAATAGACGTCGAACTTCCGGCGCAGCCGGTTCATCTTCCACTTCAGGTAGCGATACTTGATTTCCGCCGTCAGCCCGCCTCCCTGGTTCTTCAGGTAGAGGTAGCCGAAGATCAGACCGCCGAGGTGCGCAGCGTTCGATACCCTGTTGCCGCCTGTGAACAGGAGCGCCATGGCGCCGACGATCATCACGAAGTACTTCGCCGGGATAGGGAAGATGATCAGCAGAATTGGCTGTTCCGGGTACTTCATCGCAAACGCCATCAGCAACCCGTAAAGCGCGCCGGACGCGCCGATCGTAACGGCGGCGTACGTGCTCCGCGTGACATCGAACGGCAGCAAGGACACCAGCACCACCGTCAGCCCGGCACCGAGGCCGGTCACAGCGTAATACTTCAAGAAGAATCTGGTTCCCCACACCCGCTCGAGCGTGACGCCGAACATCCAGATGCCCAGCATGTTGAACAGAATGTGAAACGGGGTGTGCGGATCGTGCAGGAACATGTACGTCGCCGGCTGCCATAGCCAGAAACGTCCAATTACCGCCTCGGGGATCAGGCCGAGGTAAGAAATCAGGTCGTTGTAGAAAAGCGAGGCGAGGAAAAACGCGACATTCGCGCCGATGATCCACTTGACGGCCGGAGTGATCGGACCTGGGCCGAAGGAGTACGAAACGGTGGAGGGGTAACCGTGGCGCGGCATCAGTTCACGTCAGTTCACGTCGAAAGAAACTATCGTACCACGCCGGTCCGGCAGGGGTAGCGCGCAGGCCGCAGCCGCGAGCGGCACGAAGGCCAGCATCGCCAGGGTCGGCTCGATCCCGATCCGGTCGGCGACCCAGCCGCTCAGGGGCACCGTCAACCCGCCCGTGCCCCACGCGAATCCCATCATCAGCGAGGACACCGTGGCAGCGCTCACCGGCGCCAGCGTCTGACCGAAGATGACATTGACCGGCAGGGTGGACTGCAGGAAAAACCCGCCCACAGCCAGAACGACCGCGAATGGGAGACCGTGCAGCCATGGCGCCGCGAGCAGAAACGGACAGGCGAGCACGAGGGACCAGGCGATCACCCGCTTGGGTCCGAACCGGTCGGCCGCAGGGCCGCCAAAGAAACCTCCAAGGCCGCTCGCGAACAGGTACGAGGCGACGATGACGCCGGCCGCGGCCACGCTCAAACCACGACGCGTCAGCATGATCGGCACATACGTCGCGAAGGCGATCGACGTCATCGTCCGGAGCACGACGCACAGGTAAAGCAGTCCAAGCGGTTTCGCGTACGGCCGCAATGCGGTGAAGCCGCCCCGGCTGGTGTGGGCCGACGACATCGCCGGAACCCGCTTCAGGAAGAACGCGACGACAATCAGTCCGGGAATCATCAGGAGCGGCGTCCAGTGCATGCCGAAGCGCTGGGCGAACGGCGCGAACATCAGTGGACCGAGTGCGAACCCAAGCGTGCCGCCGCTGATGTAGACCGACATCGAAAACCCGGGCCGGGCACCACCCAGGCTGTGTGCCAGCGCAGCGGCTGGTGGATGGAAGGCTGCGCCGCCCAGCCCGCCGAGTATGAGAATGAGGGCGAGCATTGGTGCCGACGCCGCGAGGCCGACGAAGCTGAGGATCGAGACGGCGATGACCGGTCCGGCCATGACGAGCAGACGAGGTCGCCATCGATCCGCAAGGTGACCGAACCCCACTTGTGCCACCGAGGCCGACAGCTGGAACAGCATTGTCATCATTCCCGCACCGGCGAGGCTGAGCCCCAAACGTGGGATCAAGAGGGGGAGTAGCGGGGCGAGGATGTTTCCGTAGCCGTCGACCATCATGTGGGCTGAGGCCATCAGCAGTACCGTCGGATGGAGCCCCCACCGGCCACGATCGGTCACCTGCGCTCGCGCGAGTGGTGAAGACATCTATCGCCGGCCGAAACGGTTCAGCACGCGCGACGTGGCGTCCGTGAATTCATCGATGCGAAAAGCGCGCGCGGCGATGACCAGGGCGGCGAGCGCCACGCTGATCGATACTCCGACGCGAATCATTTTTGCGAATTCGTCGTTCGCCGGCGTCATGGTCGTGATCCATGACAGGGAGAGGTGAGCCGCAACGGCCATCACCAGGGACGCCGCCGTGATCTTGACGAGCGCGGTCCCCACGCGGCGGCCGTCGATGCCATCGAGGCGTCCACGGAGGAGCCACATCAGCACAACGGCATTGAGAATCGCGGCAATCGCGGTTCCGAGGGCGAGCCCGCGAAAGCCCATGATGCGAACGAGCGCGATGTTCATCACCAGGTTCGCGAGCACCGACACGACGCTCACGATCACCGGCGTGCGGCTGTCGCGCAACGAGTAGAAGGTAGGTGAGGCGATCTTGACGACCGAGTATCCCAGCAGGCCGGGCGCATAGAACATGAGTGCGGCCGCGGTCGACGCGGTGTCGTACTGATTGAACATTCTTCGTTGATAGATCATCGCGACGATTGGTTGCGCCAGAACCATCAGGCCGACAGTTGCCGGGACGTTGAGCATGAGCATCAGCCGAAGCCCGCGCGAGACAGTTGCGCGCACGCCGGCGAGATCGTTCGAGGCCGCGTGTCTCGCGATGTCGGGCAGGGCAGCCGTGGCGATCGACACACCGAAAAGACCGATCGGCAGGTACATCAGACGGAAGGCAAAACTGAGCCAGGACATCGCGCCTTGTTCCTGGCTGGCTGCCAGGAACGTGTTCACGGCGACGTTGATCTGAACGGCGGCGAGTCCGACAGTTGCCGGGCCCATCAACCGGAGTACGTCGAGAACCGCGGGATCCCTGAAGTTGAGAATCGGCTGGTAGCGGAACCCCTCAGCACGGAGCGTGGGCCACTGGAGGAGGATTTGTCCCAAGCCGCCAAGCAGCGTGCCGATGGCGATCCCGACGATCGGGTGAAATCCGATGCGTGGCATCAAGGGCGCGAGCACCAGGGCGCTGAAGATCGAAGCCACGTTGAACATGGCCGGCGAGAGCGAGGGCACGAAGAACCGCCGCATCGAGTTCAGCATGCCCATCATCGCGGCGGCGACCGCGAGCATGCTGAGGAAGGGGAGCATGATGCGCGTGAGCTGTGTGGCGAGCTCGGCTTTCCCTGGCGTCTCGGCGAACTTTGGTGCCAGTAGTGATGTGATCTGCGGCGCCGCAACGACTCCCGCGACGACAAGGACGGTGGTCACCAGCAGCAGCGCGTTCATCACCAGGCTGCCCAGGCGCCACGCGTCTTCACGCCCCTGGTTGGTGAGGGTGCGGGTGAATGTCGGGACGAACGCGGCTGTCATCGCCCCTTCCGCGAACAAGTCACGGAGAAGATTGGGAATGCGGAACGCGAAGTTGAACGCATCCATCTGCGGGCTGACGCTTGCACCGAATACCGCCGCCAGCACCGTCTCCCGGACGACGCCGAGCAACCGGCTGGTCATGGTAGCGATGCCGATCAGGCCAGCGGACCTTGCGAGCTTCGAGCTCATCGCGAGACTTTACAACCTTTACACGAGGTGACAGTCGGCGCGAACGTCCGCTTCCGAGCAGGATGACCAGTGGATGTTGCGGAACCGGGACGGCGAAGGTCGCCTGGCGGGGTGCAGGGGGCCCCGCCCTGCAAAAAAGAGGGCTCCCATCTGGTGACAGGAGCCCGATGGAGGATGGATGAGAGGCTGTGCGTGCCTTTCAATATGGTTAGACGGACACCCCGGCGCAAAGGTTTGCCTTTTTTCATGCGCCGCCAAGCTTGCGCTTGACGAGTTCGCTCACAAGCTTTCCGTCGGCGGTTCGACCGGCAAGCTTCGCGAGCACCCCTTTCATCACGCGGCCCATGTCCCTGGCGGACGTGGCATTCAATTCGGCGATCGTCTCACCGACAATTCGGTCGACCTCCGCCGGATCCACGGGCGGCGGCAGGTACCGCTCGAGGACGACGATCTCCGCAGCCTCCTTGTCGGCCAGATCATTGCGGCCGCCGGCGCGAAACTGCTCGACTGAATCACGCCTCTGCTTGATCAGTGCCGCCACGACCTGGAGTGACTCCGCCTCGTCGAGCGCGCGGCCGCGCTCGATCTCGCGGTTCATCAGGGCGGCCTTCACCATTCGCAGTGTGCCCAGCGTCAGCGTGCTCTTTGTCACGCATGGCCTGCGTGAGTTCACCGGAGATGCGTTCAATGAATGACAAGTTTCAGGTCCTCAGAGTCCTCGATCCGGGGGTTCGTGCCGATATCTCCGTCCGGCCGGAGGTCCACTTCAAAACGAGATTACACCGCGCACGCCGATCAACGCGGTGTAGGCGAGCAATACGCCGGCGAGCCAGCGAGACGAGCCCCCACGGTCCCACAGCCATGATGCACCGGCGGCGCCGGCGAGTGCGAGTGCCGGGATGGACGCGAGGTAGTAGCGCATGTCCACCGGCGTCACGACCCCGAGGGTCAGGAAGGCGAGGCACGCGGCTCCCCAGCCGAGCAGCGACAGCGTCAAACGGTCGCGTGCGCCATTCTGGAACAGGCTCCACGCACCCACCGACGCGAGGAGGAGCACGGGTAGCCCGATGTAGACGCGGACATTCCAGGGCACGCCCGCCAGGCGAGCGGCCAGGGTCCGGCCCCCGGCGTCGGGCGCGTTCTGTGCCGTCTCCGCGCTGATGCGGGCCAACTCGGCGCGATAGGTCTCTCCGAAGTGCCCGTACATAAAGCCACCGCCACCACGAACGCGGCGACGCTGCCAAGCAGCACGGCGCGGGCAGGCGAACGCAACGATGCGCCTCCCTTCCAGGTGAAGGCGAGCGCGATCGCCACGCCCGCGGGAAAGAGGATGGCGAAGGTACTGGTCTGCGACATGTACCCCAGCGGCGAGCACCAGCACGAGCCCTGCGACGCTCCGGCGATTCTCGAACCGAAGCGCCGGCGCACAGACGATTACCAGTGCAAACACCGCGAGCGCCTGCGCAAACGCATTGGTGAAATTAACCACGCTCGCGATGTTGAAGTCCAGCGGGACCAGGTGGTACAGCGCCACTGCAATCGCGCCAGCACGGCGGTCAGCCCACGTGCGGACAACAGCAAAGTCCAGGAGTGCTGCGGCCACCGAATCGAACGCGATCACCAGGATGCGAAGCAGGGTCATGTCACCGGAATCGCGAAGCACCATCGAGGCAAACGGCACCGCGGCCACGTAGAGGCCCGGTGCGTAAGGGAACTGGTAATTGCCGGGGGCAATCGACGTGAAGAACAGGTTGCCATCCACCACCGTGCCACCGATGCGCGTGAAACAGCGCGTCACCGATCGGCATGTCCGGATGCAGTAAGGCGAGCAGCTTGACGAAGCCCGCACGGCAGAGAACGCCACGGCGAACCGAGCGGTGTTCCGGAGCGCTGCACCAGATTTCCATTCGACGATTCGTCCAGCGATGACCACGACGAGCGCGGTCCAGAACGCCAGCCAGATGGTCGTGATCGGGTATGCGTGTCGGGTCCGAATCCCTTGGCGACCATTGCGGCAGTTGCGATCGCAATAAGGACAGCGGCGATCGTGGCAGGAGGAGCCGCGAATCCGAGCAGCACGACCGACGCAGTCATGATGCCCGCAGCGACGCCGGCTCCGCCGATCGCTTCGTGAGGAGGCATGACCACACCTTGAGGAACCAGCCGGATCCTGTCGACCATGAACCCAAGCTGGCGGGAGTCGCTGCCACCTGGAGAGAACGTCTTCGAGGCGCGGATGCTGATGACCGCGTCGCGCGGGCGGTCCACACGTGCGGGGATCGTGATGCGCATGTCCTCGAACGCAGGTCCGGACGATCGCCTCTCGAGCACGACCCCGTCCGCCAGGAACGATAGGTCAGGATTCTCGGACACGACCGGACGCGCGCCGCGCGCTCGCAGCTCCAGCTCCCAGTTCACTCGCCGGTCCAGGCCCGGAAGACGGAGCACGAGCTCTTCGCGGGTCCAGACGAACGTCATCCGGGTGGCCTCGTCTCGTTCGTACGGATGGATGCCGGAGACGAGCCGGGGAAGGTCGCGGTCGAATTCGATCGTGAGGTCCGGATGACCGGCGTAGAACAAGACGACGATTGCGGCCCCCAGCAGCGCCGCGATCACGCCGCACCCGACCGCGCGCGCGATCAGTCTGGTCACGGCTCGGCGAGAACCTGTTGGTAGACCTCGCGGTACTGGGCGGCCACCGCAGCCGGGCTGAACTCCCGCGCAATCGCGCCGCGGGTCGCTCGATGCGTGCGCCGCTTGTGCTGCAGGAACTGGTCGATTGCCGCGGCGAGCTGCATCGACTGCTCGCGCGGAACGATCGCGACGTCATGGCCAAAGACGTCGTTCAGTTCCAGCCCGCCGGGGTTGTCACTGGACAACACCGGGGTGCCGGCCGCGAGCGCTTCGACGGCGACTGTCGGCAGCGCTTCGAGCAGCGACGGCAGAACGAAGAGGTCAGCGGCCGCGCAGTAGCGTGCGATCGCCGAGTTGTCGATCAGGCCGGCAAAGGTCACGTGCCGCTCTACACCAGGCCGAGCGCGCCACACCCTTGAGCTCCTCGAGCATGGGTCCGGTCCCGCAGATCACCAGGCGCGTGTCGGGATGCATGCGGATCACTTCGTTCATCGCCTCGATGAGGTCTACGCTGCCCGGCGAGTGGATGCAGCCGCTTGACGTTCAACAGCAGATGCGCGTTGTGAATATCGAGAGACTTGCGCACGGCGAGCTGATCGTCCGCATCGTGCCAGGTGAAGGCCTCGCTCACGGCGGGGTAGATCGTGCGAGACCGCTTTCGCCCGAGCCCGAGATCCTGCGCCTTCAGCATCAACCGGTGACTGTAGAACGTTACCGCCGACGCAGCCTTGAACGCCTGGGTGAAGAGGTCCGGCGGTATTTTCTTGGGTGAGTAATGCCAGATCTCGGTGCCGTACAACGTCAGCACCACCGGCTTGCCGGCGCGCCTCGCGGTCAGAACGGCGAGTTCTGCGAGCAGTCCGTTGCTGTGGACGTGCACGACATCTGCGACGGCGATGCGACCTGCGAGGGCCGTTCGCATGCGCTTCGCGGCGAGTAGCGAACCGACAATGAAGAGACGGTCGAAAACTGCCGCTGCGCCGCGGGACCCAATGCACCGGTCCTGCGAGCGGCGCGTGACCGGCGGCACGCGGCGGATGCGCCACGTACCTCGACCTCGTCGCCCGCGCTGCGCGCCCAGTTCCCCAGCTGCCACGGCAGCAGCGCGTTGGCCGCCTGGTCGGGCGGCAGATGTGGCGTGACGTGCAGGATCCGCATGCGGTCAGCGCACCGGGGACACAAATGCGTCCCGGAATTCGGCGAACGTCGCCGGCACGGCGCTGAGCTCCCCGATTGCGAAAGCAAGGAAGCGCTCGAGCCGGTCGATAAATGCGTCCAGCTCCGACTGCGTCCTGTTGTAAGGGCTCCCGCCGACGATCGCTTCGCTCGAATGGAACAGCAGGTTCAGCACCGGTTCGTTCCACGTCGCGAGATCGCGGGCCAGGTCGATCATGTCCTCGAGGGACGAGTACGACGGCCGCAGCCACCGCATCCGCAGCAGCCTCATCGTTCGCAGAATTCGCTTCGTCGTATACGGCTTCGGCGCCCGCGCATACGCGTATTGCAGCATTTTCGGGAGCCTGCGGTTCAACGCCGACGAAACCGGCACTTCGAGCACATCGCTCGATCCCGGAGTCGTCGCGCTGTCGTACACGAGGAAGTACAGGCCGCAGTGGCGCTTCGACGAACTCCGGACCACTCTTGTGGGTCTCGTAGAACAGCGGAGCGACGCTCAATTCGACCCGGTAACCGCAGCGCTCGAGCGCCGTCACATGGGTCGCCGAAAAGCCGAACCGTCCCGAGCGGTACGAGACCGGCCGGCGGCCCGTGCACGCCCCAATCGCCCCGGTCAGGCTCTCCAGTTGCGCCTCGAATTGCGCGAGCGGCAGATTCGAGGCGTACGCGGGTGCCGCTGGATGTCTTCCGGCGTGCACGGGGGCGTTTCCCACGCATGATGGTGGGCGCCGACTTCACAATCGCCCTGTTCGAGCATTGAGCGCAGGACATTCCGCGGATCGTGGATCGGTCGCAACCGGATGGGTGATCACGTATGTCGGGCGCACGCCGTGGCGCGCGAACACCGCATGCAGTCGTGGCAACGCATAG
>CAVULC010000008.1:0-47530 GCA_963742265.1 uncultured Acidobacteriota bacterium | reverse complement strand
CCGTCGCCGAACACCGTGATCGGCTGGCCAGCCAGTGCCTGCCGCACGAAATTTGGGATCACCATCCCGTACCGACCAGTCTGCCTCGGGCCCACCGTGTTGAAGAAGCGGACGACGATCACCGGAAGCTTGCGCTCCTTCCAGTACGCCAGCGCAAGAAATTCATCGATCATCTTGCTGCACGCATACGCCCATCTGTGCTTCGTGGTCGGCCCGAGCACCAGGTCAGCATCCTCGGTGAACGGGACGTTGGCACTCTTGCCGTAGACCTCGGAGGTGGACGCGATCAGCACGAGCTTCTTCTTCTTGTTCGCGAGCTTCAGCACGACTTCGGTGCCGTGCACGTTGGTTTCGATCGTGTGGACCGGTTGTTCGACGATCAGTTTCACACCGACCGCAGCCGCAAAGTGCACGACGACGTCACAGCGGTCGATCAATTCGGCGAGCAGTGGTTCGTTCTCGACGGTGTCGATCTGGTAGTGGAACTTTGGCCGGTCCTTGAGATGAAGGATGTTCCCAATTGACCCTGTCGACAGGTTATCGAGCACGAACACCTCGTCGCCGCGCTCGAGCAGTGCTTCGGAGAGGTGTGAGCCGATGAACCCGGCGCCGCCGGTAATGAGAACGCGCACGACCTTAAATCCTCTTCCCGGGCACGCCGCACCCGTCACGCATCAGTTCGATGACTGCCTCCGCGGAACGAGCGGCCGCCCTGCCGGTCGAAACCATCGCATACCGCCGGAGGAAGTCGCTCCGTGCCGCAGAAAGCTGCTGTCGGAATCCTTCATCATACAGGATCCTCTCGAGCTGTTCGCGGACGTTCGACGTCTGCGCGCCTCCAAGAATGCCTGCATCGACGAACGGAGACAGGTTGTTCGGCAGGCCGATCACGAGGGCCGGTATGCCGGCAACGGCGGCGTCCAGAGCTACCGTGGAGTTCACTGTGACCACCGCCCGACTCGCCGCGAGTAGCGGCGCCAGCGGGGCGTTGGACGCGGCGATGTGGACGCGCTGTCTGCCGGCAACCACAGCCGCATATCCGTCCGCGGTCTCGGCGGGGTGCGGCTTGATGACAACGGCGACACCCTCGATGGCTTCGGCGGCGGTGAGGAATTCCGGCAGAACGTGCCGGGCCTGCCGCTCTTTGGTCGTCACCAGGACAAGTGCATCGCCTGGCCGCACGCCACTGTCGCGCCGCGTCCGCTCGAGCGACTCGGGGTCAAAAGAAGCGAGTGTCGTGATCGTTGCGTCCAGCCGCGGACTTCCTGTGACGCGCAGGCGCTCGGCAGGGTACCGGCCCGATTGCCTGAGATGCTGTTCCGCGTACGCATCGAACAGCAGCGTCAGTGTCGGCGCCGGAAAGCCAGCGTCTCCAGGAGCGCCGGGTTGCATCTCGTCCGCTTCGTGCAGGTAATTCAGCCACGTCCGGTAAATGAAGCCGTGCTGCAGGCCGACTGACGGAATCTCCCTGCGCCGTGCCTCGAGGATCAGTGCGCGGCCCCAGCCTCCGGCTTCCGCGTAGGTGAGCACAGCTGCCGGCTGCAGGAGGTCGAGGGCAGCGGCGGCTTCGTCCATGGCACGGACGGACCATGGCCACTGGAGCGATGCAATCCCTGCGAGTTGTTCCCGTACGATCGGCCAGCAGTCGATCCCCTGGATGACCGCTGCCCGCTGCAACCCATCGCTCGACGCAAGCAGCCGGTAATGCTTCCGCCGGTCGCGCCACGTCTCACGCGAGGCCCGCAGTGCCGACAGTGGCGCGTAGCTTTCGACCGGAACGATCGGTTCGCCCTGCGGAGCGGTCTCTCGAGCGACGCTCGCTCCTGCGCGCACGCGGAAGTTCCTCGACGGACCCACTCCCACGTATGCGATCGACTTCTTGCCCGCAAGATCCTCGAGCGCCTTCAGAACCGGACCGATATACGACTCCGCCGAGCCATCGTCTCCGCCGGCGCGCCAGAACGCCCGATGAATGAAGGCGGCGATGCCGGCGCCCGGCGTGGTCTGTGAAGGTTGCGGCGTCACCTTCTCGCGACCGCGGGACTGCGTCCGGTGTGCCGAGAGCGTGAGCATCCGCGCTCGCCATTCGAGTTTCGTTCGCCTGACGCGCCACCGGAGCGACGTCACTCCACCTGTCGTCCGGATCTTTCGTTGCGACGCCAGTGCGGCCGTGACGTGCCGGACAGTGTCCGACGCGCGCACCACGCGGATCTCGACCGGGCGCTCGCGCTCGATCAACGCGCTGACCGAGGCGATCGTTCGGAAGAGGTCGACGATGGCGCCTTCTTTGTGAAGATAGATCTCTGAGAACCACCAGAGCGAGTCGCCCCGGACCGTGAAGCGCTCGCGAAACGGACGGCCGTCCACCATCACGTGCCGCAGTTGCTTGATCCACGCGTAGGCGAGCTGGTGTGCCGCCTCTTCCGCGGCGGAGTCCAGGTAGGCGCCGAGATCCACCCGGCGCTCCCCGCTGTCCGTGTTGATGACCAGCGTTGCATCGATCATGCGGTCACGTTCAATATCCGGCCGGGGCGGCACTGATCAAGGATTTCGATCGCGGCGTCCAGCACGCGGTCTGCCGTCACCAGGGCGAGGCAGTCCGGAATGACACCGGTGCATCGGGCTGGTGGCAGCCGGATCCGGTTGCAGGGAGCGCACGGAAGATCAACCCGGATGACGCGATCGTGCGGACCGCGTGGCGCGTATCGTCGCGGATCCGATGGGCCGAAGACCGCAACGATCGGCGTCCCGACAGCGGCGGCGACGTGCATCGGGCCGGTGTCACCGGTGATCAGCAGCTCGGAGGCGTCCATCAATGCGGCAAGCGTCAGCAGGTCCGCGTCGCCGGTCGCGTCGATCGACGTGCCTGGGGGCAACTCGCGCTTCACGTGTTCGACGAGCGGACGGTCGGCCGCCGAGCCGGTCAGAAGAATTGAGACCTGCCGCCCTGCCGCCAGCCGCCGCGCGACCTCGGCGAACCGTGCGGGATCCCACTGCTTGACCGGACGCCCGCCGCTGACGTGCATCGCTACCACCGGGCGCCGCATCGCGCCGATCAGCGCGCGGGCGCGGTCGCGATGTTCATCCGGGAGCACGATCAACGGCTGCGTTTGCGGTGGCGCATCCGCGGCGAAGACCGTCTTCACCAGCCGAAGTGCATTGTCGGTGGTATGCGACCGAGGATCGTACTCGAGCGCTTCGTCGAGGAGGGCCCCGCCGCCGGCGCTTCGATACCCGGCGGTCCACCCTGCGCCTGCTGTCGCGAGGAGCAGATTGCTGCGGACGTCCGGTTCGAAATTGATCGCCAGATCGTAGTGATCTCCTCGCCAGCCGGCCGCCGTTTTCAGTAACTTCGAGAGGCCGACGCCCCCGCCATCGCGCGCGAGCCACTGCGCGTCGAGCGTGTGGACGCGGTCGACCGAGGGGATCGCGGCGGCAAGCGCCGCGTTCCAGCTGCCCACGACGAGATCGATCCGTGCTGCCGGCGCCAGCGCGCGCACGGCCGCAATCGCCGGCAGAGCCATCACCAGGTCGCCGATGCGCTCGAGTCTGAGCAGCAGGATTCGTGCAGGAGATCCCGGCTTCGACCGCCGCCGGAATGGACGTGCGGCCGCGGCGCCGAGGGCCAGCAGCCCGTCGGCCGCCTTCACCATGGCGCGCTCGCGCGCATCGTAGATCTGCAGATCCGGCATCTACCGTATTGTGACGCGATCCAGCATCACGCCGAGATCGCGCTCGTCGGGTGAGCCGGTCACCCGGGCCGGATTCCAGGTTGATGTCAGCAGCTTCAACTCGGCCGGATCGTTCGCCGCTGCGGCCCGCGCCGCGAGGTCTGGCGGAATGGGAAATTCGTGTACGCGCGAAACGATCCCGCAACCGTTACGGACCCGATCTGCTGATTGTGCAGGAAGACGTCCAGCCGCGCCGGAGGTGCCGCCGGCGAGCGGCCACCATCGCTCATGGTCAGGACCAACCGGCGGCTCGAGGCCGGTATCGTCGTGATCGACAGGTACGAGACGGCGCGGGTCCAGCGGAACGAACGGCCGTCCACTTGCTCCTTCGCATGGAATCGCAGGACGTGGAGATCGTCGTTCGTGCCGACGTCCAGGTCAAACCACATCCCTTCGTCGGCGACGGCCGCGGCGAGGAACTCGTATTCGCCGAACTCGAATTCCTTCTGTCGGACAAAGCGCGGATAGCCGTTGAGGGCCGACTCGTACTCCGGCACCTGGAACCGCTCGCCGGCGACCGGCCGCACCCCGTAGCGGTGTGACAGCAGGTCGGTGCCGCCACCGCCGATGAAGAGCACGCGTCGATACTTCGTGTGCGCCCACTCGAGGAACGCGGCGAAGTTTGCCTTGTCGGGTCGCGCCGGCTGCAGCACCAGCACATTCTTCGCGTAAATGTAAGCGAGCGGGAGTGCGAGTACGTGCACGTCGCTGCCGGCATCGCGTCCCTCGACGACGACGAGATCCTCCGTCGAGAACCTCGACGCCAGTTGTTCGAGCCTGGGCACCAGACCCGAGTACTCGACGTGCTCGGCCACCGGGCGGCTCGCCTGAACGAAGCGGGTCCCGAGCAGCAAGACGAACAACGCGCCGAGAGCCGGCCTCAGCACCTTGAGTCGCCAGCCATCGCCCATCGTTCCAAACGCTGCGGCCGCAACGAATATCAGTGTGCCGGGCAGCACTACGGGAAGAAAGCGCCGCGCTGCCCAGAAATGCTCGGGAACAATGCGGATCTTGTAGAACACAAAGATTGCGAACAGTGCGACGGTGATGAAGAAAGCAGGGTCCTTCCAGAACGACCGTCGGGCATGCAGAGCGAACCCGAGGAGTGCCGCACCCACGGCAGGCACGCTCACATAAAAATTCGCAAACGTTCGCAGCGCGTACGCATCATGGATGGCGAGCTTGCCGCCCGGGTGTCTGAAGAGCAGCGCGTACAAACCGAGGATGGCGAGCACTGCTGCCAGCGAAAGCGGCAGATACAGGATCAGCGCCCGGCTGATGGAGGGATTGCTCGCAGAAACGCGCAGGAGCACGAGTCCGAACGCCGATGCGACTATGGCGGCTGCAAACTGCCACGCGGGGATAGCCGAGATCCAGACGATGGGCAGGTCGGCATACGCGCGCATGGTTCCGAAGAAATAGAACACCGCCGGGACCGCGACGACAGCGAACGCCACGGCCATCGACGGTTTCGGCCGCTGCCCAGCCAGCGATCCTGCGGCCACTCCGAGGGCGAGGCCGGCCACGCCCAGCACGGCATCGAAGCGCAGGAACAGGAGCAGCCCGATCAGGACGCCGGCGACCGGCGCGAAGAACCGGTCTCCGTCGACGTGGGCCCTCGCATTTCCAAGCAGCGCGGCGAACAGCAACGTCTGCATGACCACTTCGGCATTCGGGTATCGGCCAAACCAGACCTCGATCACGTTGACCGCGAGCAGGGCCGCGGCCGTGCCGCCGGCAAGAGGACCAAACAATCGGACGCCGAGGAAATAGACGGCAAGAACGCCGAGCACAGCCCACGCCGAGAGCGTGTGAAGCGCACCTGACAGGCCGTTCAGTCCATAGCCGATCGCGATCGACGCCGGTAACAAGTGAGGAAACTGGCCGACCACCGAGCCCGACTCGGGATCCTTCACGAAGAAGCCCATGAAGCGCGAGCTGTAGTAATCGGTGCGGGGCTTACCTTCCGGATCGAAATACTGCGGAATGAACAACTCGCGCGCGAAGTTCGGCAGACTGGCAATCACCGGGTCCCGGACGACGAGCGCGCCGCGTTGTGCAATCTGAATCCCCTCGTTGACGTACACACCGGGGTCCTTCCCGCCGATGATGTATTCGGCCGGTGGCGTGAACCGGAAGACGCAAAAGAGCGCCAGCGCCACGGGAGCGATCTGGCTGATGGAGAAATGCTGCACCGGATTGAGCCGCAGCCGCTGCCGCCAAACGAGAATGGCGGCCAGCGCCATCGTGCCGTTCACCATCAGCAACCGCGTAAAGCTGTAGCGATGGGCCCACGCGAGCACGAGAACCACGGAGAGCGACGTCGCGACACTGAGAATCACTGACCAGAACACCCGCTCGGCAGGGTCCAGCGCGGCGCGGCGCTCGCGGTCGAGCAGGGGCAGGCGGAATAGCACGGCCCCCGGCAGCCACGCGACGACCAGCAGTAACGCGAGCTGCAGCATCAGAACTGGAAGTAAATGAAATCGGAGCCGCCGAAATTTCCAAACAGCATCGTGAGATAGAACGTCGCGGCGTAGATGGAGTATCGCACGGGCGCGCCGAGCTTCGGCACGACGAGGACGTCGTCGGCATACGCCTCCATCGCATGGACCAGCAGCAAGGGCGTCACGTACAACGCAAGCGGTACAGCAAGGCCGGCCATGTCGATGGTACCGGGAGAGAAGTTGCGCGCCAGAGTGGATGTCATGGAGGCGATCTGCTCGGCACTACGCGCCCTAAAGATCAACCATCCATAGCAGGTCAGGTGAAACATGACGGCCCAGGACGTGATCCGCGCGAGCGCACTCGGCGCCGTAGTCCACGAACGGAAACGCTCGATGCCGGTCGCCGCTCGATAAAGAACGAGCAGCACGCCGTGGTAAGCCCCCCACAGGACGAATGTCCACGCCGCCCCGTGCCAGAGGCCACCGAGCAGCATCGTGAGAAGCAGGTTACGCTCGGTGCGCGCCGCGCCACCACGATTCCCGCCGAGCGGGATATACAGGTAATCGCGCAGCCATGTCGAGAGGCTGATGTGCCAATGGCGCCAGAATTCCTGGGGCGAGCGCACGAGATACGGAAACCGGAAGTTCTCGAGCAGCTCGATGCCCATCAGCTTCGACGTGCCCCGCGCAATATTCGAATAACCGGCAAAGTCACCGTAGATCTGAAACGCGAACGCGTAAATGCCCAGCAGAATGTTCACACCGGAGTGGGACGCGCCCGGGTCGAAGACACTGTTTGCGAGAGGCGCCAGGTTGTCGGCGACGAAGATCTTCTGAAAGAACCCCCAGGCGATCAACCACAGTCCGTCGCGCAGCTGCTCACGGGTGATGCGCCTCGGCGATTCGATCTGCGGAAGGAGCCGCGATGCGCGCAGAATCGGACCGGCGACCAGGTGCGGGAAGTAGGCGACAAACACCGCGAAGTTCACGAAGTTGCGAGTTGGCGGAATCTCGCGCCGGTACACGTCGATGACATAGCTCATCGTCACGAACGTATAGAACGAGATCCCGACCGGGAGCAAAACACGAAGCGTGACGAAGTCCAGGCGCCAGCCCGCAGTCAGCAGCAACGCGTGCAGACTGTCAGCAAAAAAGTTGAAGTATTTGAAGAAGCCGAGCAGTGTCAGGTTGAACCCAAGGCTCGCGGCGAGCAGCAGCCGGCGCTTGCGCGGAGCCTCGGTGCGGTCGAGAAGCAGTCCACAGCTGTAGTCGACGATGGTCGACGCGGCGAGCAATCCAAGAAACCGCCAGTCCCACGCGGCATAGAAGTAGTAGCTGGCAACGAGCAGGAGCCAGTTCTGGCCGCGATGAGGCAGCAGCCGGTAGATCGCGTAGACCGCGACGAAGAACCAGAGGAAGTGCAGCGAGTTGAAGACCATGCCTAGCGGTCGAGCACTCCAGCGACAAACTCGGCGAGGTGGTCGGCGACAACGGTGTGGCCGCGCGGCGTGAGATGCACATTGAGTTCGAAGAACAGCGGTGGTCCGGCCGCTGCGTGACGCAAGGGCACGAGCAGGTCGGTCATCGGCAGCGAGAGTGGCGAGAGGCTCGATTTGAAACGTTCGGTCGCCGAATCACGCACCAGCTCGCCTCCTTGCTGCGCAACCGCGTCGCGCAGCCGTCCGTAATCCGCGTCATCGACCTGGAATCGCGCGGGCATCAGCACGATAGCGGTGCGGGCTCCAGCGGCTTCGGCTTCCGAGTTGATCTGGGCGACGCAGTCCCTGGTGATTTCGAGACCCCGGCCGATACGGTCCGCCGGGCGTGCAGCATAACTTTGGAGTGGCGCTTCCGGTGGTCCTGTGAAGCCGCGCAGCCGGTCCGTTGCCGACCGGATCCGCAGTCGCAGCACCTGCAAAACCATGCTTCGCCGGATCGTACGCCTCAGTCCCGTGGTGGCGGACTCGCGCAGGACCTCCGACGCCGCGCGATTTCCCTGGAGCTTGGGCGCCGATGTGAGCGCTTCCTCCGCGTCGTTACCGACAAACAGCGTGGTCAGTACCAGGTCCGGTTGCAGTGTCTTCACGGCACTCCGGAAGAATAAGAGCTCTTCGACTGGGCCATATCCTTGTACGCCCGCGTTGATCACTCGATAATGGATGGGCGCAGGCCCGCCCGACGTTGGCGCCGCTGCGTTCAAGCGCGCTTCCAGCAGCTCGGAGAAGGTCTGTTCGAACGGGACCTGCACCGACAGAACCAGCGAGTCGCCGAGAATCACGATCCGCTTCTCTCCGGGTTGTTTCGGCCCGAGATCCTCCGCGTCGCGAACGCCGGCGTTATTGATGCTGATCTCGGTGTCGAACTCGGAAGTGGTGAAGCGCGTACGGGCACCAGGTTTAAGACGGTAGCCGGCGAGGTTATCGGCGGTGAACAAGCCTTGGAAGGCAGGAGCTGCCTCGGACGTTCCCCATGTTCTCAGCCCCGCCTCGAACACGAAGAACTGGCAGAGGAGGATTGCAGCGAAGAGCAGCATGCGTCGCGCGTGGCGCCGCATGTCTACGACTGCCGGAGTGCGGCTGCGACCTGCCGCACCGACTCGGCCGGCAGCGCGGGATAGAGAGGCAACGAGAAGACCTCGGCGCAGACCCGATCGGCAACCGGACAATCGGACGGCGACTCGCTCGCGAGCGCCGGCTGCCGGGTGATAGGCACCGGGTAGTGGATCAGTGTCTCGATGCCTGAGCCGCCAAGCCTCGCGCGCACGCTTTCGCGATCCGGACTCAGAACCGGGAAGAGGTGATACACGTGTCCGGCATCGTGCTCCGCCGGCACCGTGACCGCAAGTCGTCCGGTCAGTTCTTCGCGATAGGTGCGTGCCAGGGCGCGGCGCGTGTCCGTCCACCCCGGGAGAAACGCCAGCCGCGCGCGCAAGACGGCCGCCTGCATCTCGTCGAGACGGGAGTTCACGCCAAATTCGCTGTGCTGGTACTTGTTCGTCTGGCCGCCGTTGCGTAAGCGCTTCGCCTTCTCGGCGAGCGCGACGTCGGCGAAGGTGATCGCGCCGCCATCTCCAAGCGCGCCAAGATTTTTTGTTGGATAAAAACTGTAGGCCGCGGCCGCGCCGAAACTTCCGACCGCTTTCCCCCCGCAGGTGGCGAGATGCGCCTGGCAGCAGTCTTCGACGATCGTGAGATTGTGTCGCGAGGCAATGGCAGCGATTGCGACCATGTCCGCCGACTGTCCGTACAGGTGGACCGGCAGGACAGCGGCCGTGCGTGGGGTCACGGCGGCCGCCACCGCGCCCGGGTCCAGCGTCAGGCGATCGGGATCGATATCCGCGAACACCGGACGCGCGCCGACCATCATCACGGCCAGCGCGCTGTAGGCCGCCGAGAGAGGCGAGGTGATCACTTCATCGCCCGGACCGATCCCAAGTGCGCGGAGCGCAATCGCGATGGCATCGGTGCCGGTGCCGACGCCGACGGCGTATGCGGCATGCATTGCCGCTCCGAACTCACGTTCGAAGCTTTCGAGCTCGGGACCGAGAACAAACCAGCCGTTCGAGATCACTCGCTCGATTGCGCCACGCACGGCGTGCGCGTCCTCGCCGGGTTTCAACTGCAGAAACGGAATCACGCGCGAGCCTCCAGGTAGTGCGACAGATGCGCGCGGTAGTAGTCCACCGACTGGCGCAGACCGTCCTCGAGGGGCACGCGTGGCGTCCAGCCAACGGCTGCGGCGAACCGGCTGGAGTCGGAGTAGAAGCTCCCGATATCGATCGCCTTCTTCTCTTCCGGCCAGTCCACATAGCGGACCGAACCCGATCCCGCGACCTTGATCAGCAAGTCGACGAGATCGCGATGACTGATCGGTTCGGTGCCGCCGACATTGAGCGCTTGTCCATTCACCGCATCGGTTGCGCCTGCGCGCAGGCACGCGTCTACGGCGTCTTCAACGAAGACAAAATCCCGCAACTGCGAGCCGTCCCCGTAGATCTGGATTTCGCCCCCCTCGACAGCGCGGCGGATGAACCATCCGATGAAGCCCTGGCGATTGTGTTTGATCAGCTGCCGGGGGCCGTAGACATTGGTCAGCCGCAGCGAGCACGCGCGGACGCCGAACACCTGGTCGTATACGAGATGATAATTCTCAGCCGCCGCCTTGTTGACGCCGTTGATGTCCGTGGGACGGACCAGCTGCTGCTCGTCGACGGGCAGCGTCGCCGGCTTGCCGTACACCTGCCGGGTGCCGGCGTAGACGATCTTGGCGTCCCGATTGTGGTGTCGGCACGCCTCGAGCAGCGTCAGCTGTCCGCGACAGTTGATCTCGAGGTCGGTGAGCGGATCCTTCATGCTGTCGATGTGACTGACCTGGCCGGCGAGATTGAAGATCACCTCGCGGTCGCCAACGAGAAAATCCATCGCGCTCTGCTGACGTACATCAGCGATGTTGAGGCGCAGCCGCGATTCGTATCCGGCGATGTTGAACAGATTTCCGCCGTACTCGGGCACCAGCGAATCGACGATGAGGACGTCGGCGTAGAGGTCGGCGAGCTCGCGGGCGAGATTGCTCCCGATGAAACCAAGACCGCCGGTAATCATCACCCGACGACCGCGATACCAGTCGCGGTACGCGTCGCTCACGCGCTGACCTTGTGGGTGACGGGAAGGAGCACGCTGACGCTCCCGTCCATCCTGTTCGGCACTGTCATCGGTAACCGTAAATGTTAGCGGCGCCTGAACTTGAAGGCAAGCGCCTGCTCGTAGGCCGATTCGAATTGCTCGGCGGTGCGCTCCCAGCCGAAGCGCGTTTTCATCAGCTCGCGTGCGGCCGTTCCGAGTCGCTCGCGCAGCGCGGGATCGGCGAGGCCGCGGTTGATGGCCGCGGCGAGCCGGCTCGCATCACGCTCTGGAACCACAAAGGCCGTCCGTTCGTGTTCGACCACGGATCCAATGCCACCGGCCGTCGTCGTGACCAGTGCGGTGCCGCTTGCCAGCGCTTCCATCACGGTATTGGGCAGGCCGTCGACATTGCCTGATGCATCGCGGACGGAGGGGGTCGCGATGAGATCGGCCGCGGCGAACAATGCGGCGACGTCATTCTGCGAGCGGTCGCCCAGGAAGCGGATCCGGTCGCCGAGGCCGGCCGCCGCCGCCCGGGCGCGAAGCTCGTGCTCCAGGCTTCCACCTCCGGCGAGCGCCAGCACACCGTGATGTACCTGAACGAAGGCATCGATCAGGTACTCGAACCCCTTTTTTCGAACCAGCCGTCCGGCCGCGGCCACCAAGGGAACGTCAACTGGAACATGGAGCTCTCGCCGGACCCGCGCCGACGCCGCGGTGTCGGGACGAAACCGGGTCGGGTCCACTCCGTAGGGGACGACGGCGAGTCGCGAGCTGTCCGCGCCGAGAACGACGGCCCGGCTGGCAAGGTCCGCGCTACACGCTGTCACGAATCCCGCGCGGCGAAATGCGGCGCGCGCCGCGATCGCCGCAGGCCGCAGGCGTTCCGCTACATAAACGTCCGAACCATGAAGGCTGATGACTAGAGGGAGCTTTGGTGCGGCGGCGGCCGCGGTCACTCCACCAGGGATGACCCAGTGGCCGTGCATGATCGTCGCATGATGTCGGCGAGCGACCGTGCGTGCCGCCCGCCATCCGGCGGCGATTGCCAGCGGGGCGGCGAGAAACGCGGCGCTCTTGAGGCTGACGTCCGCGTTCATGGCTGCCGCGTACCCGAAGACATTCAGCGATCGCACCGGTGCGTACTTGTAGAAGTGAAACCGGACGTCGTCTTCGATCGGTTTGCGGGTTACCAGCGGATGCCAGGGCGCGACGATATGGACCTCGTGCCCCCTCGCTGCCACACCCTTTGCGATCGGCTCCATGAAGGTGCCGACGCTGTCACCCGGGAATCGCGGGTAGGACGTCGTCACCATGATGACGACCTGTGACAATCGTCAGGTCCTGCGGCGCAGGGTCAGGCGCCACGGCGTGATCAGGGATTCGATCAAGACGGCGTTCGATACTTTCGATTGCCCTTCCCGGCGTTCGACGAAGATGATCGGCACTTCGCCGATCCGGGCGCCGGTGAGGCTCGCCTCGAACAGCATCTCGATGAGGAAGGCGTAGCCATCGGACACGACGCTTCGCAGCGGCAGACGCGCCAGTGCCTCGCGTCTCCAGCACCGGAACCCGCTGGTGCAGTCCTTGGGTGAGAGGCGCGTCACCATCTTGATGTATCGATTGGCGAATGTGCTGAGGAAGATTCGGCGCAGCGGCCAATTGACCACGCTCACACCGTTCAAGTATCTGGACCCGATGACGACATCGAACTGGGTTGTCGCTGCGGCAAGGGCCGGCAGGTACTCGGGTCCATGGGAGAGATCGGCGTCCATCTGGCAGATCAGTTCGGCGTCGGTCTCGAGAGCGCGCAGCAATCCGTCGACATAGGAGCGTCCGAGGCCGCGGCGTCCGGTGCGGTGCATTACCTCGATGCGGCCTGGATACTGGAGCGCCAACTCGTCGGCCAGCTGCCCCGTTCCGTCCGGTGACCCATCGTCGACGATGAGCATCCGGAATCCTTCGTGCGCAAGAACCGCCGGGACGAGGATGGGCAGGTTACCGCGTTCGTTGTAGGTGGGAACGACGACCAGTGCGTTCATCTGTGTTTACGAGGCGCTGCGCTGATTGCTGCCGCCGCGCCGACCACCACGAGCGGATCGATCACCGGCAGGCGAAAGCGCTCTTGCGGAAAAAAGATCAGGCATGTGAGCACGGTCGATGCGCCGAGCAAGTACAGCGGCACGGGCGGGCGCCCCTGACGCGAGATGACGAGGAAACCGGCGACGGCGAACGGTAGAAGTAGCGCATACGGAACGATCGTGGTGAGCAGATATCTCGTGGAGTGTAGCGTATAAGACGGACCCACCGGCACGACCGTGTAGAACGCCTTGCGTGCGAGCAAGCCCAGCCACCATCCCGGCCGCGCGACGATCTGTTTCAACGCATCGCGGTAATAGAGCGGCTCCAGCGCTTCAGCAGTGAGACCCGGGTGCGCGGCGCGGAAGTCGATCTCCATCCGTTTGATCTCGGGATTGGCAGCGAGATCTCCCTCTCCACGGGCCAGCGGGTGATTGCCCGTCCAGAACGTCACGCCCCCTTCGGAAGCGACCAGCACGACGCGTCCATACTGATGCAGATTACGCAGCGTCCACGGTGCGACTATCAATAGAGCGGTCACCGGGAGCGTCAGCGCCAGCGTGAGTTGCTTGCGGCGCACCAGCCATATCGCTGCGAGCGGGAGGAACAAGAGCATGGCGGGGCGGACGAGGATTGCCAGGCCGGCGATGGCACCTGCCGTCAGCGTCAGCGCACTACCGGCGCGCGGACTGTGGGCCGCGTCGGCCCGTCGTGCAGCTGCATCGAGAAGCAGAACGCATCCGAGCGCGAGCGGCATGTACAGCGACTCGCTCAGCACGTATGCCGAAAGCCACACGAGCGGCGGATAGATGGCCGAAAGCATTGCAGCCACGACCGCCGCATCCGGCCCAGCCGCCCTCCAGGCAAGCAGTGCGATCATGATCACGACAACAGTACCCAGGGCTGCTTGAACGACCTTCACCGTGACCGGTGCCGCATCGCTGTGATCGGTTGCGCCCAACAAGGAAAGAAAGGCGGGGTAACCGGGCGCTCGGGCGAAGCGCTGTCCAGTGCCGCTCTCATGCGCCTCGCCGTAGGTCAATCCACGGCCCGACGCCAGGCTCTCCGCCAGGGAGAGATACTCACGTTCGTCGTGGGTGAGTGGTTTCCCGGTCCAGTAAAAGAGGCCGAAGACGAGGCGAAGTAGAAGTGCAGCACCGGCGGCAGCGACGATCGCCCGCCGGCTGCGTAGCGGGGCCATCACTCGAGCCTACTGGCGCCCTTCGAAACGCAATGCAGAAATCTGTTCGGAGACGAGACCCACGAGGAACACGATGACCGCCATCATGATCAGCAGGACGGCGCCGTTCGGAATCTTCGATTGGGTTGCAATCGTCCACGCCGCGTATCCAGTGCCCAGCACGAACGAGGCGACGCTAATGGGAAGGAACACTCGCAGCGGACTGAACAGCGTGACGATCTTCAGAATGATCACCAGGAATTTCGCGCCGTCCCGCGCCAATCGGATCTTCGACTGCCCGACGCGCGCGCGCGCCTCCACGGGTTCGAAGGCGACATTGTAGCCGGCCTTGATAAATGCGAGTGTGGTGGTCGTCGGCGTCGAGAAGCCGTTGGGTAACAGGTGAATGAATTCCCGAAGGTACTCGCGTCGCGCGCCACGAAAGCCGGAGGTGAGGTCCGGGATGTCGCGGCCGGTCAGATAGCTGGCAAGGCGATTCAGCGCGCTGTTCCCAAACCGACGCGCGTGGGTTGCCTGCGTCTCTGTACTGCGCGCGCCGACAACCAGGTCGTACTCTCCCAGGCGGCTGACCAGTCGGTGGGCATCTTCCGGGCGGTGCTGCCCGTCCCCGTCGATGATGAGGATGTATTCGCCGCCGGCGGCGCGAATGCCGCTCTTGACCGAGGCGCCGTTGCCCTTGTTGTAGGGATGCTTTACTACCCGGGCACCGGCCCCTGCAGCCTGCGTGGCGGTTTCGTCCTTCGACCCGTCATCCACGACGATGATCTCGTGCCAGTCAGCGCTCTGTCGCAGGGCAAGAACGACCGGGCCGATCGCCGAACCTTCGTTGAATGCCGGGATGACGACCGAAACAGAGGAAGGTTCGGCCACGATCAGTGTTCCCACCGGCTGTCTTTGCCGGCGTGCGCCTGATCGTGATGCGCGTCTTCATGGTGAACCGGCCTCTCGGGCAGTTCCAGCGACCGGACCCGATAGAGCAGGTCCTCCAGCAGTTTGCGGTTCCCGGAGATGACGTCGGCCAGCAGGCCGAGCACGAGCACCTGAAAGCCGACGATCATCACCACCGCAGAAGCGATGAGCGAACCTTGATGTTTGAAGGCCTCGTTCTGAAAGTAGAAGTATAGAAACCGCAGACCGCCGAGGAAGCCGATGGCGAAGATGAAAAGTCCCAGGTACGTGAAGACCTTCAGCGGTTCGTACATCGTGTAGATGCGCACGATGGTTGCAGAGGACCGCTTGATGTAGCCGAAGATGCTGTCGAACAGCCGCGATTCGCGTGTGCGAGGATTTGTCTGTATCGGAACGTGCGCGATCGCCATGCGCTTCTTGCCCGCCTGAATGATCGATTCGAGCGTGTAAGAGAACTCCGACACGATCGTCATCCGCAAGGCGGCGTCACGGGTGTACGCGCGGAACCCGCTGGTCGTATCCGGCACACTGGTGTTCGAGACCTGCCGCACGACCCAGCTGCCAAGCCCCTGCAGCTGACGCTTGCGCCACGACATGTGCCGCAATTCCGAAATGTTCCTGTCGCCAATGACAATGTCGGCTTCGCCACGCAGCAGTGGCGCGATCAGCTTTGGGATTTCCTGCCCGGAGTATTGGTTGTCGGCGTCGGTGTTGACGATGAAGTCCGCGCCGTGCTTGATCGCCGCATCGATGCCGGCGGTGAAGGCGGCTGCGAGTCCCTTGTTCCGCGTGAGGCGGACCACGTGATCGACGCCGCAGGCGCGCGCCACGTCAGCGGTTCCATCGCGTGAGCCATCGTCGATGACCAGGATCTCGATGCTGTCGATGCCGGGAATGACGCGGGGCAAATCGGCGAGCGTCGCGGGCAGCGTGGCCGCTTCATTCAAGCAGGGGATCTGGATGATGAGTTTTTTCACCGGCTATCGGAGTCGAATTATGGCACGAGCTTCTCGATGACTCCGTCCCACGTGATCTCCTGCGCGCGCAGGTGCCCGGCATCGCCAAGGCGGGCGGCCCGGCTCTTGTCTGCGGCGATGTCGTTGATCGCTTGGGCCAGCGCCTCGGCCGAAGGTTCGATGCTGCGGCCGTTCACACCGTCGATGACGAACTCGTTCGGTCCGCCGGAATCGCGGCAGGTGACGACTGGCTTGCGCGCGAGAAACGCTTCCAGCGTGACGTAGCCGAAGTCCTCGTCGAATGGCGGGTACACGACCGCAAGCGCGTCGGCATACAAGTCGACGAGCTGATCGTCGTCCACCGCGCCGAGAAATGTCGTGCGGCTGGTGACGCCGAGGGCAGCGGCCGTCCGCTCGACGTTCTCCCGTTGCGTACCATCGCCGGCGATGACCAGTCGGATGTCCCGGTCCACGTGCGGCATGGCGCGAACAATGAGGTCCACGCGCTTGACCGATTCGATCCTGCCGACGGAAAGGACGTAGTTGCCGTAGCTGCCGCTCTTCAGGCGCGGAGCGAGTCGAGGAGGGTGATAGAGCGCCTCGGCGTGCAGCCCGTTGAACTGTGCCAGTCGCTGCGCCGTGTTTTTCGCGTTGGTGAAGATTGCCCGGCACTCCGACAGCATCTGCGTGTCGAGGCGGATGATCGTGTCGCGAAGACCGACGTCCTGCTCGGTGTGGGTGAAGTCGCTGTATACCGTGCCGCACAGTTCGTAGGCTGCGCGGTATTGATGAATGAGCCAGGCGACTTTGTGCGGGTGACGGACGAAGTACGACGGGAACTTCGACGCGATGACCAGATCCACCGGGCGGCCGTTGCTTTCCGAGAGGTCCAACAGCCGCCAGGCCGCGGCGTGCGGCAGGATCTCCTCTTTCGGGTACCACTTGAAGGGAACGCTGACCAGTTCGGCCAGATGTCCGCGGGTTCTGAGCTCCCGCAGGAGTTCGCGAACATGGATTTCCGCCCCGCCGTGCACAAACGGCACCTGCGCCTCGCAGACGAGTATGGTGCTCACGGGGTCAGGCCCCTTAAGGGGCCTGACCCCGATTCTGTAACTGTTTGTAGCATCGATGGTTAGGGCTCTGAATCTGCGGTGGTGCAGTCAGATTATCCGTCAGGTCGCGTGGCGGAAGTTGATCACGTCGCCGTCCTGGACGACGTATTCCTTGCCCTCCAGCCGCAGCTCCCCATGTTCCCGGCACGCGCCTAGCGTGCGCCGCGCCAGGAGATGCTCATACCGGACGACTTCAGCGCGGATGAACCCGCGCTGAATGTCGCTGTGGATCTCGCCCGCCGCCATTTGGGCGGAGGTGTGACGAGGGATGGACCAGGCGCGATTCTCATCGTCCCCGACAGTAAAGAAGGAGATGTATCCCAGCAGGTCGTAACTCGCACGGATCACCCGGTCCAGTCCGGATTCATTGAGCCCGAGGTCACTCATGAAGGCTTTGGCATCATCGGGCTCCAATTGTGCGATCTCCAATTCGATCTTCGCGCAGATCGGAACCGCGCGGGTTGCAGCTCCGGACAGAAACCCCTCGAGCCCCGCCAGTTGGACCGCTTGATCCGCTCGCGACAGATCGGCCTCGTCGAGGTTCAGCACCAGCAAGAGCGGCTTGGCAGAGAGGAACTGGAATCCGCGCAAACGCTTCGTGTCGTCACCAGCAATCTCGAGCGCGCGCAGCGGCTTCCCGTCTTCCAGGGCAACGCGACAGCGAACCAGGATCTCCTGCTCCTTCTTCAGATCCGGTGTGTTGCCCTTCTTGAGATCCCGCTCGAGGCGCTCCAGCCGCCGCTCGACAACGCCAAGGTCGGCGAGAATCAGTTCGTCCTCCATCGCCCGCACGTCACGTCCGGCGTCAACCGATCCTGACGGGTGCGGCACCGCAGGATCGCGGAACATCCGGATCACATGGAGCAGTGCGTCCGCGCTGCGAAACGCGGCCACGTCCAGCAGTGCGGCCGCACCGGTCTTCGCACCGCCCACGCCGGCGATATCGGCGAACTCCACGGTGGCGGGTGTGTGCTTCTTCGGATTGAAGAGCTCGCTGAGCTGATCGAGGCGTGCGTCCGGGACCCGCGCCACGCCGACGTTCGCATCCGACTTTCCGCCGGCTCGCGGCACGTCACGAGCGTTCGTCAGCAGCTGAAAGAGAGACGTCTTGCCGGACGAGGGAAATCCAATGAGACCTGCTCTGAGCATCCGTTCTTCTCCCACCCCATCAGGATGAGCCAGATCTGCACATCCTAGCACGCGCGACAGCCCAGCAATTTAGGCTGCGCTTTTTCTTCGCTGGAGGCGAAAATAAGGCGTAACTCCTTTTCTGTGTTCATTTAGATTGACATCATCCCAGCCCTTCTCTACTATCGCCGTGGAAATTTGTGGAGCGAAGTGGAGTAAACAGACGTGCTCCGGGGCAACTACGCCGCCAAAATTGACGACAAGGGCCGGCTCAAAATCCCGAACGCCTTCCGTACCCTCATCGAAGGGCAACACGGAGGGGAAGTGTTCGTGACGAGCTTGTCGGGCGAGTACGTCCGCATCTACCCAATGCCGGTTTGGCTGGCCCACGAAGAGAAACTCGCGCGCGTGCCTTCAACTCATCCTGCCCGGCTCAAATATTTCGACCGCGTGAATTACTACGGGCAGACCGCGGAGATCGATGCGCAGGGCCGCGTCGTCATTCACCCCCGTCTGCGCGATGCCGCAGGGATGATCGGTGAAGTGGACGTGTTCGGTCAATACGAGTGGCTCGACGTCTGGAGCCACGAGCGCTTCACCGCAAAACTCCAGCGGGAGCCATATACAGACGACGACGCGCGCGCCCTGGCAGATTTCGGGATTTGACGATGAACGATCCACGGCACGAACCCGTGATGGTGCCCGAAGTGGTGTCGCTGCTCGCGCCTGCGCGAGGCGGCCTCTTCGTCGACTGCACGCTGGGGTTGGGTGGGCACGGCGCGGCGTTACTCGAGAGTGGTGCGACGCGGCTGCTCGGACTCGATCGCGACCAGCAGGCGCTGCAGATCTCGGCCGAGCGGCTCGGTTCATGGAGCGACCGCGTGGAACTCGTGCATGCGGATTATCGCGATCTTCAAACGGTTCTCGCCGACCGCGGCATCGCTGCCGTCGACGGGATCCTCGCCGACCTGGGTGTTTCGTCGATGCAGTTGGATTCTGAAGGACGCGGCTTCAGTTTCCGCCGTGACGAGCCCCTGGACATGCGGATGGATCGTAGCGCCGGACCAACGGCAGCGGACCTGATCGCCAGCGCGGGCGAGACGGAACTCGCAAACGTCATTTTCGAGTTCGGGGAGGAGCGGCATTCGCGCCGTGTCGCCCGTTACATCGTCAACGCGCGTGCGAGTGCGCCGATCGAAACGACAGGCCGGCTGGCGGAGATCGTCCGGAGGGCGGTGCCCGTCCGCGGGTATCAGCGGATCGATCCCGCGACACGCACGTTTCAAGCGCTGCGTATCTGGGTCAACCGCGAACTCGACGGGCTCGATGCGTTCCTGGCGACGGCCACGCAACGATTGCTCGCTGGCGCTCGACTCGCAGTGATCACGTTTCATTCCCTCGAGGACCGCATCGTCAAGCACACATTCCGGGCACTGGCGGCAGCGGGTGAGGCGCTACGGGTGCTGACCCGAAAGCCAGTGACGCCGGGCGAAGAAGAACTGGCGCGGAACCCCCGCGCGCGGAGCGCGAAACTTCGCGCGATCGAGAGGCTGGCATGAGCGCTGTGGATTTCGAGTACGCCATCAAGAAGGACGTTCGCAACAATCCGATCGTGCGCGAGGTCGACGAGGCGCGCCAGCGGCAGCTCTGGCGTTCGTTCGGCATCGGCGGCATCCTCGTTGTCGTCCTTCTCTTTTCGACCTGGCAACACGTCGAGCTCGTGAATCACGGCTACAAGGTGCAGCAGCTCGAACGCGAGCGGGCGAGTGAGATGGACATCAACCGGCACCTGACGCTCGAGATCGAGACGCTTCGCTCCCCCGCGCGGATCGAAGCCCTCGCGAAGCGGATCAACCTCGCTGCGCCAACGCGCGGGCAGGCCATCATCCTGGAGCGGGCCGCACCTCCGGTGAAGCCCGACAAATCCAGCCTCGCATCACGCTGACGAGCAGGAGCACCCGTGGCTGAAGAACGCAGCAGGTTCAGGCTTCCCTGGATGGGCGTCCAGCGGGTCGCGAAGCGCGAAGCGGCGCCGACGCCGATGGCGTGGCGCCTCACGATGCGTTCGCGGCTGTTGGTGTGCGCCACCGTGTTCGGCCTCTGGACGCTCGGGATCGAGTCCCGGCTGTTCTACCTGCAGGTTGTCGCCAAGAAGCGAATGGCGGCGATCGCCGACAAGCAGCAGTCGATGACGATCAAGCTGCCGAGCGATCGCGGCACGATCACCGACCGGACTGGCAATGTTCTCGCGTCCAGCGTTGAAGCGCTCACGATCACCGCCGATCCCAAGTTGGTCGAGGAGCCGGAAAAGGCCGCTCGCGAAATCTGCGCGGCGCTCGACAGCTGTGATGGTGCGACACTCGCCGACCTTCGCGCCAAGCTCGGTGCGCCGGATAAACGTTTCGTCTACCTCGATCGTCGAGCGTCCGTGGCGGCGGTCCAGCGGGTGCGCGCCCTGGGCATTCCCGGGATCGTCTTCGTCAAAGAGAACCGCCGCTTCTATCCGAACCGCGATCTCGCCGCCCATGTTCTTGGCTACGTCGGTCTCGAAAACGAAGGGCTCGGCGGGATCGAAGCTGCGTACAACAGCCGGATCACCGGCCGTCAGGGGATGATCCGGTACCTGGTCGATTCCCGGCGCAAGGTGTTCGATATTCAAAAAGAAATTCCGGCAACGTCCGGCGAGTCGCTCGAGCTCACCATCGATCTGTACCTGCAGCACATCGCCGAGCGTGAATTGCGCGCCGGCGTCCTGGAACACAACGCCGCTGGTGGGACCGTGATCATCATGGATCCCCGCACCGGTGAGATTCTCGCGCTTGCCAATTTCCCCACCTACGACCCGAACGAATATGCGGCCTCGGATGACACCGACCGGAAGAACCGGGCCATTCAAGACATCTACGAGCCTGGTTCGACGTTCAAGATCGTCACCGCCTCGGCGGCGCTCGAGGAACGTGTGCTGCGGCCCACCGATCTGATCGACTGCGCGCCGGGACGCATCCTGCTTCCGGGCGGACGCGTGGTGCGTGACGTGCATCCCTATGGCGCCCTCACGTTCGAAGACGTCATCGTCAAATCGAGCAACGTCGGTGCGATCAAGGCCGGATTCCGGGTTGGTGCCGAGCGCCTGAGCCTGTTCGTCAGCCGCTTCGGCTTCGGTCGCGCACTCTCGCCTGATTTCCGCGGCGAGAGCGGCGGCATTGTCTGGAACCCGGCGACCCTCACCGAAGGCGCGCTGGCCTCCATGGCGATGGGGTACCAGGTTGGTGTGACCCCGTTACAAATGGCCGCCGCGGCCAGTGCCGTCGCCAACGGTGGAACGTTGTTCCAGCCGCGGGTGGTGAAGGCGTTCATAAAGAACGGGCAGCGCGTTCCGGTTGAACCGAAAGAGATCCGCCGGGCTATCTCCCGTGAGACGGCAGCCACGCTGACCGGAATCATGGAAGCGGTTGTCGATCGAGGAACGGCGAAGACCGCGCAAGTCGCCGGTTACACGATCGCTGGAAAGACCGGCACCGCCGCCAAACTCGTCAGCGGACGCTACTCTCACTCCGACTACAACACGTCGTTCGTCGGTTTTCTTCCCTCGCGAAAGCCCGCGCTCACGATCCTGGTGGTGATCGATTCACCGCATGGCAAGGTCACCGCATACGGCGGAACCGTTGCCGCGCCGATCTTCCAGCGGATCGCGGAGGCATCGCTGCGACACCTCGGCATCGGTCCGACGATCAATCCGGCGCCGGCCGTCATGGTTGTCGAGAATGCGGCCCCGGTGCGCCCATTCCCCGAGGAACCGCACGGCCGCATTTCCACCGTGTCGACGCGTGAAGGCGAGATGCCCGACGTGCGGGGAATGAGCGCGCGAAGCGCCATCAAGCGATTGCTCGAGCATCACGTCAACGCCAGGATCGCTGGTGATGGGCTGGTCGTCGAGCAGTTTCCCGAGGCCGGCGCGCCGCTGGTCCCTGGAGAGAACGCAATTCTCAAGCTCTCGCGCCGTGCGGCCCCGGTATCCACGGGAGGCGCGCAACAGTGACCCTTTCCGACCTGATTCGCGCCGTGGGAGCGCGTGCGCCATTCGGCGCGCTCGCTCCGCTGGCGGAGTCGGTTGGCGCAACGCCGGTCAGTGGTATCGCCTACGACTCGCGAAGCGTTCATCCGGGTGCACTGTTCGTTGCGTTGAAAGGACTTCACGCCGATGGCACCGCCTATGTTCGTGACGCGGTCACGCGTGGTGCTGTCGCCGTCGTCTCAGAGAGTGCCGCGTCCGCAGATGTCCAGATCCCATGGCTGCAGGTGTCCGACGGCCGCGCCGCGCTGGCGGCACTTGCGTCCGAGTACTACGGCCGCCCCAGCGATCAACTCACACTCATCGGCATCACTGGCACCAATGGAAAGACCACAACCTCCTACCTCCTGACGGCAATCCTCGAAGCCGCCGGGTTGAAATGCGGGCGGATCGGCACGGTCGGCTACCGGATTGGCAATCGCGAATTCGAAGCGGCGCGCACGACGCCGGAGGCGCCGGAACTGCAACGGATGCTCCGCGACATGGTGAACCAGGGATGCCATGCCTGCGTGATGGAGGTCTCCTCGCACGCACTCGTCCTGCGTCGCGCGGACAGCCTGCGGTTCGCCGCAGGGGTTTTCACCAACCTGACCCGGGACCACCTCGACTTTCACGGCGACATGGAAGCGTACTTTGCGGCGAAGCGCCGGCTCTTCGAGTTGCTCCCCTCCGACGCGGTTGCGATCACCAATGCGGACGACCGTCGTGGAGCCCAGTTCGCCGCCGCCGCCCGCCGGCCCGTTACCTATGCGATTGACTCGCCGGCCGACGTCAGGCCCGGACCGATTGCCTTCTCACTCGACGGTCTCCAGTTCGAAGTGCGAACTCCCCGGGGCGCGCTCCATCTCCGATCGCCGCTGGTGGGCCGCCCCAATGCGTACAACATCCTCGCCGCGGTGACGACAGCGATGGCACTGGACGTGCCGTTTAGCGCCATCGAAAAAGGCATCCGCGATTTGACCAACGTGCCGGGCCGGTTCCAGGTGGTCTCCGGCACTGACGACGAAGTGCGGATCGTGGTGGATTACGCCCACACCGACGATGCGCTGAAGAACCTGCTCGAGACCGCACGGCCGCTGGCATCAGGTCGCGTGATCACCGTGTTTGGGTGCGGCGGCGACCGCGATCGCACCAAGCGTCCGCTGATGGGCGCGGTTGCAGCGCGCCTGAGCGATGTCGTGGTCGTCACCTCTGACAATCCGCGATCCGAGAACCCGGCGCAGATCATCGAGGAGATCAAACGCGGCATCGTGCTCCCGCCGGATCGGGTAGGCCCCAGAGGAACAGGACCAAAGACGCCAGTTTGCTTCGCCATACCGGATCGCAAGGAAGCGATCGATCGGGCGGTGAAGGAAGCGCGGCCCGGTGATCTCATCCTCGTCGCCGGCAAGGGGCACGAGAAGTACCAGGTGATCGGCGACCGGACCTTACCGTTCGACGATGTGGCAGTGGCACGAGCGGCGCTGGCGCAGCGCCGCGGCTCGAGAGTGTCGTAGGTCGTCATGACTGTGGCGCTCACTGCCGCCGACGTCGCCGCCGCCGCGCACGGACGGCTCGTCGCCGGCGATCCCCAGGCACCTCTCGGACGAATCTCGATCGATTCGCGGTCGCTTGCGGCTGGAGATTTCTTCGTCGCGATTCGCGGCGAGCGATTCGATGGGCACACGTTTGCGGCCGACGCGCTTCAGCGCGGCGCCATTGGCGTGCTGATCAGCGACGCGGCTTCGGTTCCTGCGGCGACCGGTGCTGTCGTCATCCAGGCGGGAGACACGCTTACCGCGCTGCAGGACCTGGCGCGATGGATTCGCCGGAAGTCGGGTGCCAGGGTGGTTGCCATCACCGGCAGCGCCGGCAAGACCACTACGAAAGAGATCTGCGCCGAACTGCTGTCGACGCGTTACCGGGTCTTCAGGAACAAGGGAAATCTGAACAACCACATCGGCCTGCCGCTCTCGCTGCTTGATCTGCGGGACGGTCCGGACGTAGCCGTCGTAGAACTCGGCATGAACCACCCAGGAGAGATTCGAACGCTGGTTGGCATCGCCGAGCCGGAGATTCGCGTCTGGACCAACGTCGGCGACGCTCATATCGGCTTCTTCGAATCCGGTGACGCAATTGCCGATGCCAAGGCCGAGGTCCTCGAATCGGCCAGGCCTGATGACGTGCTGGTGGCGAACGCCAACGACGCACGGATCATGAGCCGCACGTCCTCCTTCAAAGGCCGGATCGTCACCTTCGGCACAGACATCGATGCCGATGTCGCAGCACGGAATGTGAAGCTCCGCGGGCTTGAAGGATCGACCGCCAGCGTCAGAACGCCTGCCGGTGAGTTCGAGCTGAAGTCGCCGCTCCTGGGGCTCGGCAACCTCTCCAACGTGCTCGCGGCAACGGCGGTGGCGGTCACGATGAACGTGCAGCCTGCAGCGATCGCGGAACGGATCGGCTCGTTGCGTCCTTCGCATCATCGCGGTGAACTGTTGCGGCTGCCCGGTGGCGTCACGCTGATCGATGATTCGTACAACTCGAGTCCAGCGGCACTGATCCGCGCGCTCGAGACAGTCGCCGCTGCGGACGGCAGCGCTCGCAAGATCGCCGTGCTCGGACAGATGCTGGAACTCGGCGACCATGGCGGGCGGCTCCACCAGGAATGCGGCCGCGCCGCCGCGCACTCGGGTCTCGATGTTCTCATCGCGGTTGGCAGCGACGATGCCCGTGAACTGGCGTCTTCCGCGATTGCCGCGGGCATGCCGGCCAGTGCGGTGATTCACGTGCCGGCCAAGTCGGACGCCGTGCAGGTTGCCCTGCAGCGGATCCGGCCGGGTGATCTCGTTCTCGTGAAAGGATCTCGGGGCATCGGACTCGATCTCGTGGTCGATCGACTCAGGGCGGAGTTTGCCTGATGCTGTATTACCTGCATCAGCTCAGCGACTACGTGCCGGTCCTGAACGTCACCCGGTACATCACGTTCCGTACGGCGGCGGCGAGCATCACGGCTCTCGGCATCGGACTGTTCCTGGGGCCGTGGATGATTCGCAAGCTCCGCGAGTTTCAAATCGGGCAGGTGATCCGGCAGGAGGGGCCGGCGACGCATCGCACCAAAGCCGGTACGCCGACGATGGGCGGACTGCTGATCGTCACGTCCGCCGTGGTGCCGACGCTGCTGTGGGCAAACCTGTCGAACGGATTCATCTGGGTCGCCGTCCTCTCGACGCTCGCGTTCGGAGGCGTTGGTTTCGCCGACGACTATCTGAAGATCGTCCGCCGCTCCCATCACGGCCTGCTGCCTCGTTACAAGATGGGATGGCAGATCCTGATCGCGATTGTCGTCGGTGTGATCCTGCTCCTGCTGGCCACGACCGAGCCGCCGCTCTACAACACGCGCCTGGTCATTCCCTTTTTCAAGCGCGCGATCACCGATCTCCATTGGTTCTACGCAGCGTTTGCGGTGTTCGTCCTGGTTGGCTCGACCAATGCCGTGAACCTGACCGACGGTCTCGACGGACTGGCCATCAGCGTCTTCGCGGTGGCCGCGGCAGCCTTCACCGCTCTGGCTTACGTCAGTGGGCATCGCGAGTTTGCCGAGTACCTGCAGCTCGCCCGTTTCTCTCCATTGACGGGTGAATTGACGGTGTTCTGCGCATCGCTTGTCGGGGCAAGTCTAGGGTTCCTCTGGTACAACTCCTATCCCGCCGAGATTTTCATGGGAGACGTCGGCTCGCTCGCGCTCGGGGGAGCGCTGGGTACCGTCGCGCTTCTGATCAAGCAGGAGGTCCTGCTGGTAGTGGTCGGCGGGGTGTTCGTCATCGAAGCCCTCTCGGTCATCATCCAGGTCGCCTCCTTCAAGCTCACCGGCAAGCGCGTCTTCAAGATGGCGCCGCTGCATCACCACTTCGAACTCATCGGCTGGAGCGAGCCCAAGGTGATCACGCGATTCATCATCGTTGCGATCATCTTCGCGCTGTTCAGCCTCACGACGTTGAAGCTCAGATGAGCGGCGAACGTGACTTTCTCCGTGCATGGGAAACGCGTGACCGTGGTCGGCGCTGCTCGAAGCGGCATTGCGGCAGCTGAACTGCTCGTGCGGCGTGGCGCATCGGTCACGCTGACGGATAAACGGGCCGAGATTCCAGAAGAGCGCCGGCTGCGCGACGCTGGCGTGCGGCTCGCACTGGGTGGACATCAGCCGACTCTGTTCAGTCGGGCGGACCTTGTTGTCCTGAGTCCGGGCGTCCCTTCCAACCTCGGTGTCATCGACGAGGCTCGCGCCGCCGGGATTCCGGTGATCGGGGAGCTCGAGCTCGCGTCCCGCTGGCTTCGCGGCCGCATCATCGCTATCACCGGGACGAAAGGGAAGTCGACCACCACCACCCTCGCCGGCCGGATGCTCGAAGCGGGCGGCTATCGCGTGCTGGTCGGCGGCAACATCGGGCATGCACTCAGCGCCCAGGTCGACGAATCCACTGACGACACGATCCACGTGATCGAAGCGAGCAGCTTCCAACTCGAGTCGATCGACACGTTCAGGCCGTGGATCGCCGTCCTGTTGAACTTCTCGCCCGACCATCTCGATCGCCACGCGAACGTCGCGGAGTACGCCGCGGCGAAATCCCGCATCTTTCTCAACCAGACGGCTGCTGACTGGGCCGTCCTCAATGCAGACGACGAGTCCGTGGGCCGGATGGCAGCGGAGGCGGCGTCGCGAAAGCTGCAGTTCTCCATGACCGATTCGCTCGCTTCGGGTGTGGTGGTTCAGGGGGATGCGATCGTGCGGCGGACGGCGGACGGCGATCGTCCGCTGGTTCCGCTGTCATCGATACGGTTGCTCGGCCGCCACTTGATTGCGGATGTCCTGGCGGCATCAGCGGTCGCCTCACTCGCCGGTGTCGATGCCGAAGCGATGACGATGGCGGTCGAGGGATTCCGCGGGCTCGAGCATGCCCTGGAACCGGTCGCGGAGTTCGGCGGCGTGATGTTCGTGAACGATTCGAAGGCCACCAACATCGAGTCGGCGCGCCGCGCGATCGAGAGTTTCGATTCGCTGGTCGTGATCATGGGTGGACGTTACAAGGGCGGCGACTTCGCCGACCTGGTCGAACCACTCGCAAGACGGAACGCGACCGTCGTCGCCATCGGTGAAGCTCGGGCGTCGATCCGTGAGGCGCTGGCCGGTTCAGTGCCGGTCCACGAGGCAACGGACATGAACGCCGCGGTGCGGACCGCGTTTGCCGGCGCGGCCCCCGGGACGGCAGTCGTGCTGGCGCCAGCGTGCGCAAGCTTCGACATGTTCCGCGATTACGCGGAACGGGGCCGGGCGTTCAAACAGGAAGTCTTGAGGCTGGAAGAGGAATGGAACGGCGCGCGTGAGCAGTGAGCAGTCATCAGTCCGGCTGGTGCGGTGAAGAACCGTCCGCTGGGAACACAGGCTGCCCCGGCCTGTGAGGGTGGTGTCTTGGCCCCCGTCCGGCTGATGACTGCTGACTGCTCAGGTGCACCGATCATTCCACGTGTTATGTCGGCCTTAGAGTGGCCGAGCTTTAGTGGAGGCGGAGTATGGCCCGGAAACTGAAATCAGACAAGTTGCTGTTCACGGCCACGCTGCTGCTCGTGTGCATCTCGGTCGTCATGGTTTACAGCGCCTCGGCTGTCGTCGCCAGCGAGCTGTATCACAACCAGTATTTGTACCTGTTCAAGCAGCTCACGTTTGCGCTCTTCGGCCTCCTCCTCGTCCAGTTGATCATGCGCGTCGATTACCGGAAATACCGCGAGCCGGCCGTGATCTGGACGTGCCTGGGCTTCGTCGCGCTCGCGCTCGTCGTGGTGCTCTTCGGCGAAGCACGGAACGGTGCACGCCGCTGGCTGAATGTGGGCGGACTGGGGATACAGCCGTCAGAGCTCGCAAAAATCTGCGTGATCATGTTCATCGCCGCGTTGCTCGAGCGGCGGATGGACAAGATCGACGACCCCGGTCGCGCCTTACTGCCGATCGGTGCAGTACTCGGCATGGTCCTCGGCCTCATCCTGATTGAGCCGGATTACGGCACCGCAGTCTCCATCGTCACCATTGCGAGCGTGATGATCTTTGCCGCGGGCATCAGCTACACGTATGTCTTCGGTCTCGTGCTGACCGGGCTGCCGACCTTGTTCCTTCTCGTATGGACGTCTGAATACCGCTGGCGACGGGTGGAAGCGTTCCTCGACCCGTGGAAGACGCCGCTCGGCGACGGCTTTCAGTCGATACAGTCGATGATCGCGGTGGCGACCGGCGGGGTGTTCGGGCGCGGCCTGATGGCCGGCGTCCAGAAACTCTTTTACCTCCCGGAGCCGCATAACGACTTCATCTTCGCCGTGATCTCGGAAGAACTTGGAATGATCGGGGCGATGGTCGTATTGGGCTGCTTCTGTGTGATCACGTGGCGCGGGCTCCGTACTGCGCTCCGCGCGCCGGATCGTTTCGGCGCATTTCTCGCGATCGGCCTGACCACGATGGTGGCGTTCCAGGCGTTCTTCAACATGAGCGTGGTGCTCGGCCTGCTGCCGACCAAGGGCATCCCGCTTCCGTTCGTCAGCTACGGCGGATCGTCGATGCTCATCAACCTGGTGGGCATGGGGATCCTGCTCAACGTTTCTCAGCATGCGTCCGGCTCGCACACCGTGGTGACGACGGCGCTACCGGCGCCGGCGGATGCATGACACCGCTGCGCATCGTGATCGCCGGTGGGGGAACCGGCGGGCACCTCTATCCGGGGATTGCGGTTGCGCGCGAACTCCTGGGCCGGCGTCCGGACGCAGTGATCACGTTTGCCGGAACGGCTCGAGGAATCGAATCTCGGGTCGTGCCGCGGGAAGGGTTTCAGCTCGACGTCATTCGCAGCTCGGGTCTGAAAGGCACATCTCCGAAAGCGATGCTGCGGGGGCTCTCGCTGCTGCCGGTGAGTGCGATCGACGCCGCACGGATTCTCTCGCGGCGCAAGCCGCAGCTGGTGATCGGTGTCGGGGGGTACAGCTCGGGTCCGGTCGTCGCGGCGGCGGTGGCCAGGCGCATTCCGACGCTGCTCCTCGAACAGAACGCGGTTCCGGGTTTTACCAATCGGACACTCGCGCGGGTAGTCAGCGCAGCGGCGGTAACGTACGAATCAACGGTGGGTTATTTCGGGAGGAGGGGATTTGTCGCAGGCAATCCGGTCCGTCCAGAGTTCTTCAACAACGACAGCGATGACACCGCGGCGTCGACGCCGCCGAGGGTTCTGATCTTTGGCGGCTCCCAGGGCTCGCACGCGATCAACGTGGCCATGGTGGAGGCGGCGCCCAGGCTGGCAACGGGCGATGGCCGGCTGGCAATCACGCATCAGACAGGAGAACTCGATCTGGAGCTCGTCAGGAACGCCTACCACCGCGCGGGGATCGATGCCCGGGTGGAACCGTTCCTCTTCTCCATGGACCGGGAAATAAAGGCCGCGGACCTGGTGGTCTGCCGCGCCGGCGCGACGACGCTCGCGGAGCTGACTGCCGCGGGCCGGCCGGCGCTATTGATCCCACTGCCCACCGCAGCGGACGACCATCAGCGAAGGAACGCTGAGGTGCTTCGGGATGCGGGAGCGGCGGAACTGCTGCCGCAGAGTGATCTGAGCGGCGAGGTGCTGGCGCAGAGGATCCGCGCGCTGATGGCGGACCACTCGAAGCTCGAGGCCATGTCGATAGCGGCGCGCCGGCTCGCGAAGCCGGATGCCGCGAAGGTGATCGTCGACAGGGCGCTGGAACTGGTGAACCGGTGAGCAGGTGCTAGGCCGCACGAGGCGCATTCATTTTGTCGGGATCGGCGGCATCGGCATGAGCGGGATCGCCGAGTTGCTCGCAAATCTCGGCTACGAGGTGAGCGGGTCGGACGAGAAGCCCAGCGAGATCACTGCGCGGCTCGAAGGGCTCGGCGTTCGGATTGCGGCCGGGCATGCCGCGTCCAACCTCGGCACAGTGGACGTGGTCGTGACATCGTCGGCCATCGCAGCAAGCAACGCGGAAGTCGCCGCCGCGAGGGCCCGGCACATCCCGGTGATTCCGCGCGCCGAGATGCTGGCGGAATTGATGCGGCTGCGTTACGGGATCGCGATCGCGGGCGCGCACGGGAAGACCACGACGACGTCGATGGTGGCGCTGGTGCTCGAACGCGCCGGGCTCGACCCGACCGCCGTGATCGGCGGCAGGCTCAGCGCATTCGGGAGCAACGCCCGGCTCGGCCGGGGCGAGTACATGGTGGTGGAAGCGGACGAGAGCGACAGGTCGTTCCTGAAGCTGTCCCCATCGATCGCGGTGATCACGAACATCGACCGGGAGCATATGGAGAGTTACGGCACGTGGGACAACCTTCAACAGGCGTTTGCGGAGTTCGCGAACAAAGTGCCGTTCTACGGCGCGGTGATCGCGTGCGCAGACGATCGCCCGGTGCGTGAGCTCCTTCCCGTTCTCACCCGGCGGGTCATCACCTACGGCTTCGCGAACGCCGATGTGATGGGCGAGGACCTGCAGCTCGAAGCGTTTGGTTCCCGGTGCGGTGTGCGGCTGAAGCGCGAGAGCGGTGGTTTCGAGACGGCGGGAGTGCTTCGGTTGCGCGTCCCTGGTCGCCACAACGCGCTGAATGCGATCGGGGCGGTGACGGTCGGACTGGAAGCCGGGATCCCGTTCGCCAAGATCGCCTCCGCTCTCGAAGAATTCCGCGGCGCTGAGCGGCGCTTCCAGACGCGCGGCGAAGTGGACGGGATCATGGTCGTGGACGACTATGGCCATCATCCCACCGAGATTGCTGCTGTTCTCGCCGCCGCGAAAGCGGGGATCAACCGGCGCGTCGTCGCCGTCTTTCAGCCACATCGGTACAGCAGGACGCAGCAGCTGATGGATGCCTTCGGGCCCGCGTTCGCCGACGCTGACGAGATCGTGCTCACGGATATTTATGCAGCCGGAGAGCGGCCGATCGAGGGCATTACCATCGAGACGCTCGCCGCCACTGTGCGTGATGCGACGAAGGTGCCACTGCACCTGGTGAAGTCCCTTGACGATGTTGCGCCGGTGGTGGCGCGTCTCGCACGAAGCGGCGATCTGATCATCACCCTCGGCGCCGGATCGATCGGCAGTGTCGGCGAGCGGATCCTCGCGGAACTTCGGCGTCGCGACGGCGCTCGTCCCTCGGCCGCGCCGGGCGTGGAGGACGTCCAGTGAGCGTCAAGGCTCCAGCAGAGAAGAACTTCCGGCGTTCCAAGGTGAAGCCGGTCAGGAAGAGCGAGGGCCGCCGGATCTCGCTGCGTGTGCTGCGCGTGGTGGTGCCTGTCGTTCTCGCCCTCTTTGCGGCATACCGTGCCTTCGACCTGGTGCTCACTGCCGCGCCTCTCCAGGTCCGCCGGATCACCGTGCAGGGGAATGAACGGTTGACCGACGGCGAGGTGCAGGCGTTGATGGATGGGGCCATCGGCGCCAACATTCTTTCACTCGACCTGGCGGAATACCGCGCGCGAGTGATGCAGTCACCGTGGGTCGCGGACGTGGCCCTGCGACGGGTCATTCCGTCGACAATCGAGGTCTTCGTCTCCGAGCGGCGGCCGCTGGGTCTCTGCCGTCTCGGCAACCAGCTCTATCTGCTCGACCGGACAGCCAACCTGATTGATGAGTACGGCCCGCAGTACGTCAGCCTCGATCTGCCCGTCATCGACGGTGTCGTGCGCGCTCCGGCCGGCAACCACCGCGGAGATCCCGGAAACGCGAAGCCGCTTGAACCGGTCATCGATCAGGCACGCACGGAGCTCGCGGCGCAGGTGATCGATTCGCTCGCGGCGCACAAGTCGCTTGCGGATCGTGTTTCACAGATCGATGTCTCCGACAGTCGTAACGCGGTGATTCTGCTCGACGACGACACGGCGCAGCTTCGCCTCGGCAACGAGAAGTTCGTCGAACGGCTGCAGTTGTATCTCGACATGGCGCCCGCATTGAGAGAACACGTCAGCGATATCGACTACGTCGACCTTCGCTTCGGTCGCGGGATCGTGGTGCATCCGACCGACCGGAACAACACTGCGGACGCGGTGCTCCCGGAAAAAATGCCGGTCGAGCCGGAGCCGCAGGCCACTTCCTCGGCTCGAACAGCGGTAAAGAAGAACGCCGCGCGACGCGGCAAGGCCAAGCCGGTTAAAACCGGCGGTTCGCGGTAGTCACAAGGGGGACGTGTGGGACGCAAGGAACGCTACCTGGTTGGGCTCGATGTCGGCACGTCGAAGATCACGGCTATAGTCGGCGAGGCAACCGACGACGGCGGGCTCGACATTATCGGCATTGGACTCGCGGACTCCCGTGGGATCCGGCGCGGAGTGGTGGTCAACCTGGAAGCTGCAGTCGAATCGATCAAGAAGGCGATCGACGAGGCAGAGCTGACAGCCGGCGTTGAGATCGACTCCGTTCACCTCGCCTTGTCGGGCGCGCATGTCAAGGCATTCAACAGCCGCGGCGTGGTGGCGGTCGCCGGGAAGAACCGGGAGATCACACGAGAAGACGTCCGTCGGGCAATCGACGCCGCCAAGGGCGTCGCGCTGCCGAGCGGCCGCGAGATTCTCCACGTGCTGCCGCAGGACTTCGTTGTCGACGAGCAGGACGGTATCGGTGCGCCGGTGGGGATGACCGGCTCGCGGCTCGAGGTCAACGTCCACGTCGTCACGGGCAGTGCCTCGTCGACACAGAACGTCGTGGCCTGCGTGAACCGGGCCGGGGTCTCCGTCGTGGAGACGGTTCTCGAGCAGCTCGCCGCCAGTGAAGGGGTGCTGACACAGGACGAAAAGGAGCTCGGCGTCGCGCTCGTCGACATCGGCGGCGGAACGACTGATTTCGCGATCTTCGAGCGCGGCAGCCTCTGGCACACGGGGGTAGTGGCGGTCGGAGGAGATCACTTCACCAACGACATCGCCGTCGGCCTGCGGACTCCGATCCCGGATGCGGAAAAAATAAAACGCCGTTGCGGCTGCGCGCTCTCGCAGATGGTTGACCCGGATGAGACCATGGAAGTCGCAAGCGTGGGCGGACGGAAGTCACGGGTGATGTCGCGTCGTATTCTTTCTGAAATCCTGCAGCCGCGAGCGGAGGAGATCTTCCATCTGCTGTGGGACGAGATTCGCAAAGCTGGCTTCGAAAAATCGCTCAACTCGGGCATCGTCTTGACTGGCGGAGGCGCGCTGCTCGAAGGCATGTCGGAAAGCGCCGAGCAGATCTTCGACCTGCCGATCCGGCGCGGCACGCCGGCCGGGGTCGGGGGGCTTGCTGATCACGTGAACAGTCCGGCGTTCGCAACCGCTGTCGGGCTCGTCATGTATGCGCATCGCAACCAGGGAGACGATCACCGGGTTGCGGTGAGTGCCGGTGCCTTCGGGAGAGTCACCGGCAGGTTGAAGATGCTGTTCAAAGAATTTCTGTAAGGTTCTAGCAAGGTTCCAAGGTTCCAAGGTTCTAGGGTTCTAGGGTTCAAAGATTTCACGGTTCAAAGACTTCAGGTTCGAAGGTTCGGGACCTTCGGGCAATTTCACGGGTAAGTAGTCTGGAGGCGCAATGGGTGACCATAAGGGCAGGACCGATCCGTCGACGCTGCGGCTGAAACTGGATGAAGAGGCGCGCAGCGGTGCGCGCATCAAGGTTGTCGGAGTAGGCGGTGGCGGCAGTAATGCCGTCAATCGGATGGTGGCTGCCGGTCTGGACGGTGTCGAGTTCATCGTGGCCAATACCGACCTGCAATCGCTCAGGTTGAATCCTGCGCCAAATAAGCTGCAGATCGGCGCAAAGCTGACGAAGGGGCTTGGGGCCGGCGCGGATCCAAATGTCGGACGCCAGGCCGCGCTCGAAGATACCGAGAAGCTGATCGAGGCGCTCGACGGCGCCGACATGGTGTTCGTTACGACCGGTCTTGGCGGAGGAACAGGGACCGGGGCAGCCCCGGTTATCGCCAGCCTCGCGAGCGAACTGGGCGCGCTGACGATCGCGGTCGTCACGAAGCCTTTCAAGTTCGAAGGCAAAAAGCGGGCAATCCAGGCCGAACGCGGACTCGAAGAGCTCCGTGACTGCGTCGATACGGTCATCACGATCCCCAACGAACGGCTGCTGGCGACGATCGCAAGGACGACCTCCCTCACCGATGCGTTCGCGAGCGCGGACGATGTGCTGAGGCAGGCGATCCAGGGCATTTCGGACCTGATCCTGGTGCCCGGGTTGATCAACCTCGACTTTGCCGACGTGAAAACGATCATGTCGGGGATGGGCCTGGCGATCATGGGCACGGGCCACGCCGAGGGTGAAGGCCGCGCCATGAAAGCTGCCAACCTCGCGATTTCGAGCCCGCTGCTCGAAGACGCCTCGGTCAAGGGAGCGCGCGGCGTGATCATCAATGTGACGGGTGGCCTCGACCTGTCCCTGATCGAAGTCAGCGAAGCGTCCGGCATCATCCAGGAAGCCGCCCACGAAGATGCGAACATCATCTTCGGCGCCGTGGTGGACCCGCGGATGGACGGCAACGTCAAGATTACGGTCATCGCGACCGGCTTCGACCGTCCGGCCTCGGCTGCGGTGACACCGGTCGATCTGCAGTCGTACGCCGCGTGGAAGCAGGAGGGCGGCGAGAAGATCGCGGCTGCGGGCGGTGGTGGCTCACGGATGTCATTCACGCGGCGCCCGGTGCTGGATCTGCCCCAACCGAAGGCGGTCAACGAAGGCATCACAGAATCGCACTCTCCGGGTGCGGAGTTCGAGCCTGTGTCTCAGCTCGACATTCCGGCGTTTTTGCGCCGAAATCACGATTAACCCGGACACCCCGACCCCTCCGGCGCGTCTGGTAGACTAGGTAGATCCAAGGAACGCGAGATCGACGCCGCTTCAGCTCGATCTCGCGGACCGGCCCAGTCAACCCGGCGCTTGCTCCTGGTACTCCACCGTCGCCTCGCACTGTCGAGCGGCGCATCTCAATGAAGAAATCGCAAAACCGTGAACGCGCGAGCGACATTCTCTCGCGCGAGGTCGGCTACGTGCGCAAGTCGCATGGCGGCCGCCTTCGGGTGGCGCTCGTCTTCCCGAATACGTATTTCGTCGGCATGTCGAGCCTCGGGTTCCAGACGGTTTACCGCCTGTTCAACGACTTGGACGACGTGGTGTGCGAGCGGGCGTTTCTGCCGGCGAAACAGGAGTTGAGCTCGCAGCTGGAGTCTGGCACGCCGCTGCGGACCGTCGAATCGCAGACGCCAATATCCGAGTTCGACGTCATCGCCTTCTCCGTATCGTTCGAGTGGGACTACACGAATGTCGTGTCGATCCTGAGGCTCGCGAAGATACCGGTGCGCGCCGAGCAGAGGAACCGACGGCATCCGCTCGTGGTGATCGGCGGGGCAGTGACCTTCGTGAACCCAGAGCCGCTCGCACCGTTCGCGGACGTCATCGCCGCGGGTGAAGGGGAGATGCTGATCCCCGCGCTCATGAAGTCCATCGGTGAGGCGTCGGACCGCCCGGATCTTCTTCGGCGACTCGCCCAGGAGCGCGGATTCTACATTCCCTCGTTCTACGAAGTGCGCTACGCGGCCGATGGGAGCGTGGCGGCGTTCGAGCCGAAACCCGGCACGAACGCTCCGGCGGTCGTCAAGAAAGCCGCAGTCAAAAGCACCGACCGGCTCGATCCTCCAGCAACGTCGATTTTCACGCCCGACACGGAATTCGGCTCGCGCTTCCTGATCGAAGTCGTACGCGGCTGCGCAAATCTGTGCCGGTTCTGCTGGGCCGGGTACAACTACCTCCCCGTCCGTGCGTTCTCCGCTGACAGGATTCTCGAGCTGGCCGCCGCCGCGAAGAGGTATTCGTCGAAGGCAGGACTGGTGTCGATCGCGCTGTGCGATCACCCGGAGATCGAACGGATCCTCACCAGCCTGCTCGACATGGGGTACTCGATCAGCCCGGCCTCGCTGCGGCTCGACGACCTGACGCCGAAAATTGTCGGCCTGCTGCGTCAGAGCGGCGAACGCTCGATCACGATTGCACCCGAGGCGGGATCCGATCGCCTGCGGCGGGTGATCAACAAGACCGTGACCAACGAGGAGATCCTCCATGCCGCCGAGGTCATCTTCGAAGGCGGGATCGAGAACCTGAAGCTGTATTACATGATCGGACTTCCGACCGAGACGGATGCCGACCTCGAGGGGATTCGCGATCTGACCGTGCAGATGCGCGAGATCATGTTGAAGCACGCGCGCGCCAAGGGGCGAATCGGCCGAATCGTCGGCAGCGTGAATCCGTTGATCCCGAAACCCGGAACGGCTTATCAGTGGCTGCCGATGGAGGATCCGGCGATCACCGAGCGCAAGGCCAAGAAGCTGCGCCAGATGCTGTCGGGCATCGACAACGTGTACTTCAACATCAAGTCGGAACGTCATTCGTACTACCAGGCATTGCTGTCGCTTGGCGACCGACGCGTCGCCGCCACGATCGAGGCGGCCGAGCGCAACGGCGGCCAGTGGCGTGCAGCCGTGGCGGAGACCGGCCTCGATTCGGCGTTTTACATCTTCCGCGACCGCTCGGCTGACGCCGCGCTGCCGTGGGACATCATTGACGGCGGCATGAAGAAGTCATTCTTCAAGGCGGAGTTCGACAAAGGGCTCCGCGAGGAATGGACCCTGCCACCCAAGCGTCAGAAGGAAAACGCGAAGTTCCTCCCCGTCTTGTCCTGATCGCCGTTAAACCGGCGTCTCTGCATGTTCCGCCTCGTAGGCGCCATACGCCTCGAGCACCAGGTCGCGGATACGGTCCTGCGAGGTCGTGTCGGCGGTCGGCCGCAGAAGTGCGAAGCTGCGGCGCTCTCCGTTCACCGAGTACTGCCGCGCCGGGAACGTAACGTTCCGTCCGTTACCGCTCTTGCGCTCCCATACGCCGAAGCCAATCAGCTTCAGCCCCTCGAGCGGCCCGCTCGTGAAGTGCAGTTCCGCGTCCGCCAGCTTTCCTGGCGGGTTTCCCTTTTCATTCGGCACAATCTTGATGGTCATTTGCGTCTCCACTCGATGGCTGCGCGCAGGGACCGCTGGGGACGATCACAGTCGCTTGTTCGACCCGCACCAGCGCAACCGGCGCGCCGGGTCGGGCGAGCGCCGGTCCGCTCACGGATGTTGTTGATGGAGCACCGGATAGGCGCGGGGTGGGAAGCGAGTGGAAAATCGGGGAAGCGATTACCCGCCGAAAATGGACAACCGATGTTGCCCGGAGTTCAGCGGGCAGCCGGTCCGAGCAGGATGACCTGGGCCATGGCGAGCGCGTCGGTGTGAGTGATCGTGAGGAGCGACTTTGCCACCTGCAGCCGCCCGGCGTGGATCGCAGCACCGCCGTGCAACCGGAGTTGCGGCGGGCCGTAGTCGCGGAACACTTCGACGTCCTTCCAGAGAACGCCTCGCGAATGCCCCGTGCCGAGTGCCTTCATCGCCGCTTCCTTGGCGGCGAATCGTCCAGCCAGCGAGGGAGCCGGATCGCGGCGCCGCATACAATAAGCGATCTCGCCGTCAGTGAAGACGCGCTTCAGAAAGCGCTCTCCGTATTGCGCATAAGTCTGGGCGATACGTGGGATGTCCGTGAGATCGACGCCGAGTCCGATGATGTCCATGCCTGACCCTCAGCCTAGCGGCGGATTTACCTGGGCGCAAGCGCCCTGGGGCAGCGTCCTCCAGTGCAACGCGCTGCTGCCCTACGCCACACACTTCTTTACCGCTGCGTCACTTCGGCTCAAGGATCGTCCCGACGAGTGGCAGTCGCTTGCGACTTACGCCGGCGTCCCGCCAGGCAATCTGCGCCTTCTCAAGCAGGTGCATGGCAGTGCCGTCGTGTTGGTGCCCACCGGTGCCGACGCGCCATGGCACCCAGCCGAAGCGGACGCGGCAATCACCGACAATCCCGCCGTGGCCCTTGTTGTCCAGGTGGCGGATTGCGCGCCTATTCTGCTCGCCGACACGACGAGGGGGGCGGTCGCTGCCGTTCATGCCGGTTGGCGCAGCACGATGCAGCGGATCGTGATGCGTGCCGTGGAACGGATGCAGGAGCAGTTCGGAACGCAGCCGAACGATCTGGTCGCTGCCATCGGGCCTTCACTCGGCGAATGCTGCGGTGAAATGGGGGAGGAGGTGGTCGACGCATTCCGCGCCGCCGGGCATGCGGATCGCGACATCACCCGATGGTTTTCGCGCGCGCCCGGAGCACGTCCCCATTTCACGTTGTGGGATGCGAACCGCGATCAACTGGCCTCCGCCGGTGTCCGCGCGGAGGCGATCCACATCGCCGGCCTGTGCACGCGCACGTATAAGGATGTGTTCCACTCCTATCGGGCCGAGGGAGGGGGAGCGGGACGAATGGCTGCCGTCATCCTGAGGCAGCCCTGAAGGGCTGCACTACGACAGTCGTAGGCGCCTGACCAACCGCCTCCGCTCCTTCCCGTCTAAGCAGGCGGGAGGCGTTCTTGTTGCACGACGTCCGGCTTGCCCTGCGTGCACTGCTTCGCGCGCCGGGGTTCACGCTCACCACCGGTACTGACCCTGGCGATTGCGGCAGGTGCCAATGCCGCCATCTTTGCGATCGTCTACGGCATCCTGGTAAAGCCGCTGCCGTTTCGAGAGCCGGCACGCCTCGTTGCGATCTGGCCGGGCCACTTCCAGTCGAACATGGACCTGTCGCTATTGCGCGAGCGCGCGACGGCGTTCTCGCACATCGCCGCGGCCGCACCCGGCTGGACCATGTCGCTGACGGGTTCGGGCGATCCAACCCGCGTGACTGTCGCCCGGGTGTCGGGAAATCTGTTCGACACGCTCGGTACGCAGCCACTGCTCGGGCGTGCGTTTTCGGAGAGTGCGGCGCTGCCCGGCGCGCCCGGTGTGATCGTGCTGACCCACGACTTCTGGACGAAGCGTTTCGGCGCAGATCGCGGCATCGTCGGTCGCACGATCAAGCTGGATGGTGAGCCGCTGGAGGTCGTAGCCGTCATGCCACGCGAGTTCGAGATCTTCGGGCTGAAGACCGACGCGTTCACGCCATTCACGCTCGATGCGGCCGCCTGGTATCACCAGCTCGCGTTCTCGTTGTACGTCGCCAGACTGGCACCCGGACACTCGGTCGAGCAGGCCGACCGTGACTACAAGGCCTTGATCCCGGAGATCCGGCGGGAACGCGGGTACCCTGACGATTACGGACGAACGGCGGCGGTTGCGGACCTTCGCGCGTCGATGGTCGGCGACCTTAATGCGTCGCTCCTGGTACTCGCGGGAGCAGTCGGCCTGATTCTGCTGATCGCTGGCGCGAATGTCGGCACGCTGCAGCTCACGCGCGCCGCGGCACGAAGCCGGGACCTCGCCGTTCTCTCGGCACTGGGCGCGTCTCGCGGGCGGATCCTGAGACAGCTGCTGTCGGAAAACGCACTCGTGGCCGTGGCAGGTGGTGCGCTCGGTGTGCTGATCGCGCGCGCGTCGCTCCCGATGATCCTCGGTCTGTTACCGGCCGAGATGCCGCGGGTCCGCGAGGTGGCGATTGATCCGCTGATTTCAGGTTGCGTGCTGCTCGCCGGTGTCGTGGTGGGACTGTCGGTCGGAGCCATCCCGGCATTTGCATCCACGCGATTTCACGCCGCACCCCTGCTGCGGGCGACAACCAGCAGTGAGTCGCGCGGTGCCAAACGGACCCGTGCTTCTCTCGTGGCAGCGGAGGTGGCGCTCGCTGTCGTGTTGACGATCGGTGCGGGTCTGATGCTCCAGACGATCTGGCGCCTGCAGCAGATTGACAGCGGGTTCCATCCAGACCAGGTGCTGTCGCTCCACGTGCAGCCGACTGGAGAGAAGTATTCGAAGCTCTCGGTCGCGGACTACTACGAGCAGTTGCTCGAACGGTTACGGGCTGTTCCTGGCGTCTCAGCCGCTGGCGCGATTCAGCATCTGCCGTTCAGCGGATATTCCTGGAACGCGTCTCTCGACATCCAGGGCTTCGAGCCTCCCGCGGGTACGTCGCAGCCAGTCGCGGGACTCCGGATCGCGACACCCGGCTATTTTGCCGCCGTCGGCCAGCCGCTTCTCGGTGGACGCGAGTTCGAACGAGCGGACGCAACACGCCTGGATGCGGTGATCGTCAACAAGACCCTTGCGAGCCGCTACTACGGATCCCCCGAGGCGGCGATCGGACGCACGCTGCGGATCCGCGGAGGACGCATGCAATCACCCTGGATGACCGTCATCGGTGTTGTCGGTGACGTGCATCACACCGCCCTGACGACGACAGGCCGTTCCGGAGATCTACACGTCCATAGGTAAATCGACGATCGCTTCGATGATGCTGGCCGTGCGGACGGATGGCGATCCACAGTCTCTCGTGCCGGCAGTTCGGGAAGCCATCTGGTCGATCGACCGTGACGTTCCGCTCTCCGATTTCCAGACGATGGCGACGAGGGTCGGTGCCAGCCTTGGGCGTCCGCGGTTGTTGCTCACATTACTCGGCGGCTTCGCGGCCGTGGGGTTGTTACTCGCGATCGTTGGTGTCTACGGGGTGGTTGCCTACTCGGTGACGCAGCGCTACCGCGAGCTCGGCATCATGGTTGCGCTCGGAGCGGAGCAGGCGCTGATCGTGCGATCGGTTCTGCGTGAGGCGCTGGTCTATGGTGCAAGCGGTCTGGCGGTCGGTATCCCCGCGGCGCTACTCGCCAGCGGTGTGATGAGGAAGCTGGTATGGGGCGTGAGCGCCACTGACCCGATTACTTACGCGGCCATCACTGCCGGAACACTGGTGATCGTGTGCGCCGCGGCGGTGCTGCCTGCACTGCGTGCGGCGAGAGTCGATCCGGCGAACGCGCTCAAAGGCGCGAGTTAGAACAGTTCCCCCTGGCCGGGAGGCGCGCCGTTCGGGGGCGGCGGATTGCGCAGGGCCGCTTCGGCTTCGTCCATTCCAACGTTTGACAGCCGGTCGGCGTCCTTGTTGTGTTCTCGACGCACGTGTTCGAACCTCACCTGGTCGAGTTGCGACACCAGCGCGCGTGCACGCGCGGCGAGCGGCTGCAGTCCAGGATTCTTGACCTTGTACTCTCCCCGCATCTGCTTCACCAGCAGTTCGGAGTCGGCACGGATATGCAGTCTGCGATGCCCGTGATCGATCGTCCATTTGAGCGCGGCGAGAAGTCCGTTGTATTCAGCGACGTTGTTGGTCGCAATGCCGAGGCCGCCGTGGAGCTCCTCGACGGTGCCGTCCTGAAGCTGGATGTAGACGCCGTAGCCTGCAGGGCCGGGGTTCCCTCGAGCCCCACCGTCGATGTATGCGGTAATCAAGAGGGCTGCGGTGCGGCGGCGGGCGGCTGGATGTAATAGAGGATCCGCGTGCAGCTCTCGCACTGGTGGATCCCGTCGTTGCGTCGAACCTCGTTGAAGGTCTGCGGACGCATCCGGACGTGACAAACGCTGCAGAGGCCGTCCTTTGCTTCGGCCAGTGCAATGCCGCGGCGTCCATGGGCGACGCGCACATAGATCGCCATAGCTTCGGGGGAAACCTTCGCGGCGACCGTCTCCCGCTCTGCTGACAGCCTCTGCAGCTCGGCGCCCTGCGTGCCGCGTTCCGCGTCCAGTGCCTGTTGCTGCTTTGCGATCTCCGCCTGTTCGGATTTCATCGCGGCCTCGGCGGCTTTGAGATCCGCGCTCTCCTTCTCGCCGACCTCCATCAGGTCGAGGAGCCGGTCTTCATGCGATCGCACCAGCCCTTCGGCCGTCGCGATCTCGTGCTGCATGGCGGTGTATTCCTTGTTCGTCTTCACCGCCATCAGCTGTTCTTTGTTCGACCTTCGACAGCCGCGCTTGAACGCCGGCGACGTCCTTTTCGATCTCGCGCCGGGTCGCCGCGGTCGCCGCGATCCGGTCCTTCACCGCCTGCACCTCCGCTGCTCGCGCGGCCGAACGTGCCTCGAGTGATTGCTGGACGGCTGGAATATCAGCGATGCGTTTGCGGCACCGCTCGGCGGCCGAGTCGAGTTCTTGCAGATGGATCAGGTGTTGAAGATCAGGCAGCATGAAAAAATGCGGGTACTCAAGGCGCCGAACAGCGAACTGCAGAACTTGCGAATGGTGAAGTGTATCATCCCGGCTATGCCTACCACGCGCGGGGCGGGCCGTTGACACGAGCCGCGGCGAGACAGTTACTGGTCGCGAGCAGCGTGGCCCTCGCGCTACCTGGAGTAGCAGCGACCTTCGCGCCTGCGGAACTACTGAGAGGAGTCGGCGTCGATTCCGCCGGCCCGGTCCTGCTGATCGTGCAGGTGCTCGGCGCCTTGTACCTCGCGCTGGCAGTCATCAACTGGACGGCCAGGGGCGCACCGATCGGCGGGATCTACTCCCGGCCGATCTCGTTAGGGAACCAGCTTCACTTCACAGTGGGAGCGATCACACTCGCCAAATATGTTGGGACTCACGGCGGGAGCCCGCTCCTCTTCGGCCTGCTCACCGCATACATCGTGTTTGCCGTCGGCTTCGGCCTGCTGGTGTTCGGCAGAGTGGCATGACGGACCAGCCTCCCAGAGCCCGTGCACACTTCGATATAGTGTGGGCTCGTGAGTAAAGTCCTCGTCACGGGTGGGGCCGGGTTCATCGGCTCGCATGTCGCAGATGCGCTCATCACACGCGCCCACCACGTCGTCGTCCTGGATGATCTGAGCGGTGGTTTCGAGTCGAATGTGCCCGCACGGGCGTCGTTCGTCAGGGCCAGCGTCACGGATGCCGCGTCCATCAATGCGTTGTTCGAGACGGAATCCTTCGATTACGTATTCCACCTGGCCGCCTACGCAGCCGAAGGCCTCAGTCACTTCATCAAGCGCTTCAACTACACCAACAACGTCATTGGCAGTGTGAACCTGATCAATGCTGCCGTGAACACAGGCGTGAAGGGATTTGTCTTCACGTCGTCGATCGCCGTGTACGGAGGATCACCCGTTCCACCGCTGACCGAAGACACGGTGCCGCACCCGGACGATTCCTATGGAATCGCCAAATTCGCCGTGGAGCAGGAGCTCGAAGCATCGCGCGCGATGTTCGGACTCGACTATGTGATCTTTCGTCCGCACAACGTTTACGGGCCTCGTCAGAACGTGGCGGATCGCTATCGAAACGTCATCGGGATCTTCATGAACCAGATTCTCCTGGGGCGGCCGATGACGATCTTCGGCGACGGCTCGCAGACGCGCGCGTTCAGCTACATTGACGATGTGGCGCCGGCAATCGCGTCGGCAATCGACATCAAGGGTGCCTGGAACCAGGTTTTCAACGTCGGCGCGGACCAGCCCTTCTCTCTGACCGAGCTCGCCAGGGAGGTTGCGCATGCGATGGATGTAGAGCCTCTCGTGCAGCACCTGCCGCCTCGTCTCGAAGCCGCTCATGCGCACTCTTCACACGCGAAGGCGCGTGCGGTGTTCGGCGAAAGCGCGCAGACGACGCTACAAGATGGTCTGCGTGAGATGGCTGCGTGGGTGCGCCGGCACGGTCCGCGTGAGACGCCTCGTTTCGAGGGAATCGAGATCGAGAAAAACCTTCCGGCGGTATGGCGGAACGCGTGAGTGGCGCCTCTGCGTATCACGACGTTCACCTGACGGAGCACCCTGCGCGAGCGGGTGTCTGGCGCGTGATCGTGGACTACCTGTCGCCCTGGATGCCGGCGAATGGAACCGTCCTCGAGATTGGTGCGGGGCACTGTCACTGGATCAATTCCGTCCGCGCGTCGAGCCGCCTGGCGATCGACATGTGGCCGGAGGTCGGCCGGTATGCGGCTGCCGGCGTAGAGACGCGCGTCATGGACGCGGCTCGGGAGCTCTCGACGCTCCCGCGCGCACATTACGATGCCGTGCTCGCGTCGAACGTGCTCGAGCACTTCGATCCGGATGTCGCGCACCGGGTTGCGGGGGAGGTCGCGAGCTTACTGAAGCCGGGCGGACGGTTCCTGATCATCCAGCCGAACTATCGCGTTCGCCTACCGGCACTATTTCGATGACTACACCCATCGCGCGATCTTCACCGATGTATCGCTTCCGAACATGCTGCGCAGCCACGGGTTGACCATCGTCGCGCTCTGCAAGCCGCGTTTTCTTCCCCTTCCATGAGAACGTTCGCGGAACCGTCCCCGCGTGGCTGGTGCACGCGTACCTGCATTCGCCGATCAAGCCGGGCGCCGGCCAGATGCTCATCATCGCGACCAGGTCGTGAAGGTATGTACGGATCGAAGAGCGTCAGCATCGTCCTTCCCGCGTATAACGAAGCGCCCTATATCCGCCGGGCCCTGGACGATTTCTTCAGTCTCGATGTCGTCGACGAAGTCGTGGTCGTGGACAATAACTCGCGCGACGGGACGGCCGAGGAAGCGCGCGGAACACGCGCGCGCGTCGTGCAGGAGACGCAGCAGGGATACGGCTACGCCTTGCGGCGGGGCCTTCGCGAGGCCAACGGCGATCTGGTCATCATGGCGGAACCGGACGGAACCTTCATGGCCCGCGATATCCTGAAACTCCTCGCCTACTCCGAGGATTTCGACATGGTATGCGGCACCCGCACGACGCGCGAATTGATCTGGCAGCATGCCAACATGGGATGGTTCCTGCGCGTCGGCAACTGGGCCGTCGCCAAGATGATCCAGGTGCTTTATGGGCGGGCCCTCGCTGGAGTGACTGCGGCTGCACACTCCGGCTCACGCACCGCGAGGCGCTGTCCAAGATCCAGGACAGGATGACGGTCGGCGGATCTCACTTCCTGCCCAAAATGGTCATGCTCGGGTTGAAGAACAACTTGCGATTGATCGAAGTCCCGGTCATGGAAAAGTCGGATATGTCCGATATGCTTTAGCTTATTGATGAGTTAAAGCAGGAATCAGCCGCAGGTGAACGCGGATGATCACAGATCAGCAAAGAACCATGGACGCTAACGATCCCATTCGAAAACGGATTGTGATTAATCTCGACTCGCCCGCCGGCGGTGCCGGTGGATATGCGCCTCGTGGCGGTCAGGTTTATCAGTCATCTCGAAAAACGCGTCGCTGGCCGAAAGTCTTAGCGATCCTACTCGTATTGTTTTTTGTCGGCGTGCTGGCGGCGGCGGTTGGTGGCTATCTTTACTGGCGTCATTATCAAACTACTCCTGCTTACTCAGTCGCTTTGATTATCGACGCTGCGCAACACAACGATATGCCATCGTTTCAAAAGCAGTTCGACGACGACGCGATTGCGAAGAACCTGATCGGCGAAGTGAGCCAGAAGGCACGGAGTCGTTACGGCATCGCATTGAGTCCGGCGTTGCAAAAACAGATCGACACTCTGGTTCCGACGTTGTTGCCGCGGTTGAAAGATACGATTCACGAAGAAGTGGCCAAGGAAATTAAGGAGTTTGCATCGAAGTCGGAGCCGAAGCCCTTCATCCTCGTAGCGCTGGCTGTACCTACGTTAGTCACAATTAAGACTGACGGTGACACAGCGCGGGCAATAGCGCCATTGCCGAATCGAACGATTGAACTGGGAATGCAACGCGACGGGAATCTTTGGAAGGTGACGGAGTTTAAGGACGAGGTATTGCTTCAGCGAGTCGTCGACAGCGTGATGAAAGACTTGCCGGCGATTGGTGGTGATGTTGGAAACAGTTTGTTGAAGGCACTACAAAAGCCGAAGAAGAAATAATGCGATGCACTTTAGTGACGCCTAACGAACTAACGGACCACCTTCTGGGACCGCTGGCGTCCTCGCCTGCCAACGTTACCTTGAGCGGACCTTAGTGGCGACGAGTGCAGGCGAGGACGCCTGCGGTCCCAGAAGAGCGCGTCCGTTCGTTTGTAGTAGCTACTAAAGGGCAACGGGTGTTGGTATATTGCGGGCTTATGAAGGAAGAGCAACCCAGAACTTTTGAAGCTTCACTCGAGTATTCGAGCAGATCGTGCGTCAGCTCGAAAGCGGTGATTTGCCGCTGGAGAAGAGTCTCGAATTGTTTGAGCAAGGCATTCGACTTTCGCGCGAGTGCCAGGACCGTCTGAGCCAGGCGGAGCGACGCATTGAAGTCTTGATGCGCGACAATCAAGGGCGTTCGGTGGTAAGCGCGTTCGAACCGAGCCAGGGAGAAAACAACGAATCTGATGACGAAAGCGTTTTCTGAAAGTGCAGCATCACCAGTCGCGCTCGAGCTCGACAGTTTGTTAGCTGGTAGTCGGGCACTTGTTGAAGTCGAACTCAATAGCGTGCTTCCGATGGCAGGAACCGCGCCGAGAAAGTTCATCATGCAATTCGCTGGAGTGTCTTTGCCGGCGGCAAGCGCTTCCGGCCCGCGTTGTTGCTCGCCGTCGGCCAGACCTTCGGCGCCAGCCACGAGCGATTGATTCGCACCGCCTGCGCGCTGGAGATGATTCACACCTATTCGCTGATTCACGATGACCTGCCGTCGATGGATGATGATGAATTGCGTCGTGGCCGCGCGACCTGTCACGTGAAGTTCGACGAAGCCACGGCGATTCTCGCCGGCGACGCATTGCAGGCGCTCGCGTTTCAAACCATTGCCGAGGACGAAGAGCTAGACGATTCGACTCGCATCGCGTTGATCCGAGAACTTTCTAATGCGTCTGGTACCCCAAACGGCATGGTCGGCATACAGGCGCTCGACATCGAAGGCGAAGCGAGAGCAGTCTCCGGAAAAGAACTCGAAGTGATTCATCGTCTGAAAACCGGCGCCTTGATCATCGCCGCCGCGCGAAGTGGGGCAATTATCGCGAGGGCCTCAGAGACGGAGTTGGAAGCAATTACGAAATACGCAGCCCAGCTTGGATTGTTGTTTCAGATCACGGTATGACTTGTTGGACGTTACTGCGACTGCAGAAGACCTCGGTAAGACGCCTGGTAAGGACGCGCGTTCATTGAAGGCGACCTATCCCGGCTTGTATGGAATGGAAGAGACAAGAGAAGCTGCGACTCGTGCGCATCACTCAGCATGTGACGCGCTAAAGCAAATTGATCGCCAACTGAAACGCTGCGCAAAATAGCGGACTTTACCTCAATCGACCGGCGTAAGAAGACTAGCCGCAGATAAACGCAGAAGAACGCAGATCAGACATCAAAACAAAGTAACCGCATTCAAGTTCCACTTTTTTTACCATCTGCGTTCTTCTGCGTTTATCTGCGGCTAATTTTCCTACCCAACATACCCGGCCTTCCTTTGCATTGCTTTCAACGCCTCAGGATGAACGACGTAAATCTGAAACGTCTCTTCTCTTCCAT
>CAVULC010000007.1:0-191281 GCA_963742265.1 uncultured Acidobacteriota bacterium | reverse complement strand
CGTCGCCCGCCACAAGAACACTGCGTCGCCCACCGAACCGTGGTGGTTCTGGGGACGCACGCTCCGCTTCGGCAACCTCGGCGCGAACCTCGACCGAACTTCGGCCGCATCAAGTCGCACGAGATCATCCACAACGCCAACCAGGTGTTCCCCGACCGGCCGTGGTCGTCGCTGGCCGCCAACGGGGACACGCTGCTGGGCCGGGCCTGGGACGACGCCGCGACGCGCTGGAACGAGCGGCTGCGCAGCTTCCTCCCCCGGCGCCGTCGAGCGCGACAGCGCGTGGTGGGTGCACGCGGAGGCCGACCAGACGTTGGCTGCCCTCGACCTCACCAACGGCTTCGCCCACCAGGCCCGGCTCGCTCGGAGCGCGCAGAGCTACCTCGACGTCTTCGTCGACGACGAGTCAGCGGCCAGGGAGACGTTCGCGAGAGTCTCGGCGGGTCGCGGCCGACACCGACCTGCGCAAGAGCTTCTTCGGCAAGAACATGCTGCACGCGCACGAGCACGCGCTGATCATGTACCTCCACGGCCGCGCCCTCGAGGGCCGACCGGCGAGCCTCTACTACGCGTTCCCCGAGGACGAGGCGTTGACCGCCGTCGCCAAGCCGTACTGGTTCGATGCCGCCCAAGAGGCTCGCGTCGTCCGGAGCGACCTGGCGTCGCTGCCCGGGCGGAAGGTCGTCGAGGTCGCGTTCAGCGGGCTCGACGCCGTGCCCCCGCCGCCGTACCCCGCACCCGACGACACCACGGCCCCCACGACCATCGCGTTGGTCGTCCCGGGGGCGAGCGCGGCCGGCTGGCACCACGGCGACGTCGCCGTATCCCTGAGCGCCGCGGACGACACCGGTGGCGTCGGGGTCAAGGAGATCCACGCCCAGGTCATCGAGCAGGACGGGGTCGTCGCGGCCACCGCGCTCATCGACCCGGGGGAGGAGGTCGTGCTGCCCGCACTCTCGGCTGAGGGCGCGTACGACGTGACGTACTTCGCCGTCGACCGCCTCGGCAACCGGGAGGCAGCGCGGACGCTGACGGTACGCATCGACCGCACGGCGCCGGAGGTCACGGGGCTTCCGGTCCAGCCGTGCGTGATCTGGCCACCCAACGAGAAGCTCGTCCGGGTTGCCGACATCGTCGGCAACGACTCGCTGTCGGGCCTGGCGGACCTGGACGTGAGCGCCACCTCCAGCGAGCCGGCCGGTCCGACGGACATCGTGATCGAGGGTGGCGCGGTGTGGGTGCGGGCAACCAGGGACGACGAGGGTCCCGGCCGCACCTACACCGTGCTCGCCACCGCGACGGACGACGCCGGCAGCATGACGACGCGGCAGGCTTCGTGCGTGGTCCCGCACCACCTCGGCCCCGGACGCAAGTGAGGACAGGACCATGAGGATTCGTGCAACCGCCCTGAGACTGCTCGTCCTCGCGTGTCTGCCCAGCTCGGTCGTCCTGCCGCACACGGCCGCGTCGGCAACCGAGTCGGGGGTTTGGACCCCCGAAGTGGTCGTCGGCTCCGACGAGATCGACCCAGCGAGCTTCAGCATGAGCTTGTCACAGGGCGCGGGAGTCGCGACCTGGCTAGCCAAGTATGGAGACCACTGGGAGGTCCGGGCATCGCTGAGGACGAGTGCGGGGTCGTGGGGGAGCGCTCAGACGCTGTCGACCCCGGGTCTGCCGACCGAGTCGCCGTACGTTGCTGCCATCACCACCTATCGACCTCCTCCGCGCAACAACGTGGCCGTGGTCGCGTGGCGTGCGTACGACGGCGTCCATTGGCGGATCCAGGCGAGCGTCTTGAGGCCCGGCAGGCAGTGGAGCAAGCCGGTGACCCTGTCCCCATCCGACGGGGACGCCGGGAAGCCCGTGGCTCACGTGGTGCAGTGGGGGAACGGCGAGCGCGAGCCGCGCGTGCTCTGGACCTACCGGGGCAGCGCGGGTGGGGTGTCGCGGCTGCAGTTCGTCCGCCTCGACCTTGACGGCCTGATGAGGAACCCTCCGAAGACGGTATCCGCGTCGGGTCGGGAGGTACGGGACCTCGTCATCGGCGACGACTTCACCGCGATGTGGACCGAGTTCGACGGGAGCCACTGGAGACTCCGCACCGGTGACATCGCATTTCTCCAGCAGCCTGGAAGCCGGTCGACGATCACGCCCGCCGGCGAGGACGTGTCCCAGCCGGCCAAGGCGATCGGCGACTCGACGTCGGGATACGCCTGGATCGCGTCAGACGGCAGCACACCTCGGGTCCGGGCACTGCTGTCGATGTGCGATCCCTTCTGCCTGGTCGATCCGCGGGCGGCTCAAGCTCCGGTCTACGTCTCACCGGCAGGCTTCGAGGCCCAGGGACTCTCCGTCCAAGTGGGCGGGACGCTGGTGGACGAGCGACTGGAGGAGTACTACGTGTTCTTCTGGCGCCAGTACGACGGCACGCACTGGCGTGTGGCCACGCGCACCAAACCCAACGGGGAGCCGTGGAGCGAGGTCACCTACCTGTCCGCAGCGGGCGTCGACGCCAGCGCGCCGGTCAGTGACAGTCTGTACTTCTACCCGGAGGGTTACGGCGTCTCCGTCGCGTGGACGGAGCCGTCCGGGTCGGGTGCAGCGGTCCGGATCGCGACCACCGTTCTTCCTGGTCCCGCGTCAGCCCGGTCGTCGAGACCGTGTCCGAGCCCGGCAGCAACGCCGTCGCGGTCGCGGTGGACCAGGCCGACAACCTGGGACCGGGCGTCGCCTGGGTGACCGAGGGGTCCCCGGACACGATCCGGCTCCGCGGTCTGGATACACAGCACCCCTGGTCGAACCTGAAGCGCATCCCCAGGTTGGCCGCTGAGCTCGGTCCTGCATCTCCAGTGGTCGGCCCTCGACGACTGGTCACAGATCGCCCATTTCGATGTCGTGCAACACGTGAGCCGGTGGGACCGGAAGGGCATCACTCGCACGATGTGGCGCTCCCAGACGAGCGACACCTCTGCCGTCAAGGCCTTGAGGAGTGGCCGCAGCTACTGCTACCGGGTGACGGCGACAGACACGCTAGGTCGACGTGAGCCCTTCTCCTACGACCTCGGGTGCACGACGACGCCTGTCGATGACCGCGCCCTCGGTCGCAAAGGCGCCTGGTCGGCCGGGACATCGCCGGACTACTTCCAGGAGACCTTCCTGGAGTCGCGTCAGGCGGGAGCCGTGGTGACTCTTCCGCGCATCTCGACCAAGAGGAGCTTCGCCGTCCTGCTTGGTCGCGGGCCTGGGCACGGCAGCGTCCAGGTCACGGTGGGGAGACGTTCGACCGTCCTCGATCTCGAGCACAAGAGTGCCGGGCGGATGAAGCTCTGGCTCTCTGGTTCGCGCAGTGGACCGGTCACCATCACCGTGCTCAGCAACGGCAAGCCGGTCCGCGTGGACGGGATCTTTGCGGAGTCTCTACGTCTCCAGCCCGATGACTGCGGCGGGAGATGCTGACGGCTAGGCCTGAGATCCCGCCGCCTCGATCAACTCCTGCTCCCGCTCGGGTGCGAGGCCCACGCCATCACGGGTCGCCTGGTCGGGGTTGGCCTGGGCCCAGGCCAACGTGTCGCGCACGACCTCCGCGAACGGCCGGTGGGTGAGGCCTGCGGCCTCGGCTCGGGCGGTGCCCATCGCCAGCACCTGCTCCGGCGTCCCTTCGGACCACAGCGGGAGCTGGGCCCCGTCCACGCCCTGTTCGGTGAGGAACGTCCCGTCGACCGGGACCAGCTCGGCGGGCTGGCCGACGACGTCGACCGTCTCGGCGAGGAGCTGCCCGAAGGTGGTGGCCGGTCGCGCGGCGGTGAAGACGCCGACGGTGCGGTCCTCCACGAGGCGGATCGTCCACGCCCCCATGTCGCGAGCGTCGATGCACTGCATCGGCGCGTCCTCGGGTCCGGGCAGGATCATCCGCCCGCCCTGTGCCGCCCGGAGCACCCACCACGGGTAGCGCGCGGTCGCGTCGCGCGGCCCCACGACGTACGTCGGGCGGATGATCGTGAGCCCGTCGGCACCCCACCGCTCGCGAGCCACTCGCTCGCAGGCCACCTTGTCCTGATGAACACGTTCACCGATGCGCAGCTGGTTGTCTCGCGCGACGTCGCGTCATTGCTGGATCGGCTGAATGAATCGGATTCGCGCGCGTCCGGTCCTGAGATCGCGGAGGCGCTGACCACGCTCAGCGAACACGGCTTCGTCGTCGGCAGCCGGGAGGAAGAGCGAGAACGGCTCGAAGCCTTCTTTCATGACGTACGTGAAGGCGAGAGCGAACTCCGGGTCACCCTGCTGACGACGCTGCAGTGCAACTTCGCCTGTGGCTACTGCTTCCAGGGTGATCACGGGGATTACAACAAGACGGCATCGAAGATGACCATGGCCACGGCGGCGCGCGTGGCCGAGTGGTGCGAAGCGCGCATGGACTCGACCAGTGCCGAGCGGTTCGTGATCACGTTCTTCGGCGGCGAACCTCTTCTCAACCTGCCGGTCATGTATTACCTGGCCGAGCGGCTGTGGCGATCCTCGGGCGAGCGTCACCTGGAGATGATGATCAACGTCATCACCAACGGCCTGCTGCTGACGCCGGAGGTGGTCGACCGGCTCGAGCCGTTTGGTTTGAATGGATTCAAGATCACGCTCGACGGCGACCGGGAGACGCACAACCGCATGCGTCCACTGCGCGGCGGCCAGGGCACGTTCGACAAGATCATCGCCAATCTCCGGCGGATCGCCGGCCGCTGCCGCCTCTCGATCGGCGGGAACTTCGACGAATCCTCGGCTGCGTCATATCCGGCGCTTCTGGAATTTCTGTCGTCACAGGAGTTCGCTCCGCACATCGGCCGCGTCGCGTTCAAGCCGGTGATCCGCGAGACACCGTCAAGGCAACGGTCACGGCTTCGGGCACCGCCAAATTCATCGGCCTGTCGCCGGTGGGTGCGAGCGGCGCGCCCTTGAACGGCACCTGCATGACGTCGGCGGGCTCGGGGGCGGCGTCGGGGGCGTGTGACACATGCCACTTCGCCGATGACCAGATGTCGTTTCTACGCGAAGAAACGAAGAAGCATGGCTTCGCGACGTCCGACGGGGTGCACATGGGGCCGTGCGAGATCCATCGCAAGCATGCCTACACCATTGGCCCCGACGGCGATCTCTATGCGTGTCCGGGATTCACCGGTGAGCGATCGCTTTCCACCGGACACATCGATGGCACTACCGACGCCCGCCGCTCTGCGGCGGCACGCAAGTTCGACCAGCTGGCGGCGTGGAAGGCGTGCGACGACTGCGCCTTCATTCCGGTGTGCGCCGGCGGCTGCACCGTCGCGTCACACACCGAGCGGGGCGACATGAACGCGCCCAGCTGTCACAAGAAGAGTTTCGAAGCCGGCGTCGCCTCGATGGCCCGCGACGCGGCCGCCAGCCTCACGGCGATGGCGAACTAGGGCCCGGTTCAAGGAGACGAAATGAAGAAGACTGCGACCAAGACCAGCGAAACGAAGAAGAACGGCACGCTGAAACCGTGGCTGGTGGATGTAGCCATCGAGCACCTCCGCTAAGGCGTCGGCATTCAGCCACGCGCCAATTTTTTGATTTTTCAGCAGGAGAGAGTCATGAAAATCACTGTCATCAAGAAGGCGGACGTGAAGACGGTCCCGACAGCCATCTGCCCGTTCATCGTCGAGGGTGTTCCTGAATCAAGAAAGTAACCGCCGGTCGAGTTGCGGTCGATAATACGGGGGGCGGGTTGTCCCCCGCACCGCAACGATGATGGCCTGGAAGCCTGCGACGCCTGCCACCAGGAGGGTTCCCCTCGTGTTGTTAGTCGTGTGCCTCCTTGCGGCCACGTCATGCAAAAACGGCTCTCCGAGCGCGGCGGGTCACACGACTCTTCGTATCGGCTTCGGGCTTGGACCGAGTGCGCGAACCAGCGGGCTCGGCGTCCTGGCCGATCTGCTCTACGCCGAACCCCTGATCGCGCTGAATGCGCAGGGCAAGCCGTCAGGCAGGCTCGCTGAAAGCTGGGAATGGCAGGACGGTCAGCGGACGTTGCGCGTCGTTCTTCGCAAGGGCACCACGCTGCACGACGGGCGAATGCTTGATGCACCGCTGGCTCGCACCTTTCTCCAGCACAAGATCGACGCCGTCCAGAATGGCGATCGAGCCGGCGCCTTCGACGGTGTGCAATCGATCGACACTCCAGACGCACAGACGCTGCTCATACATCTGCGCGCACCGGACGCGTTCCTGATTCCCGAGTTCAATAACGCGTATCTCGTCGACCCGGCGTCGACGGATATCGGCACGGGACCCTTCCGGCTGGTGTCTCGCGACCCTGTGCAGGCCGAACGCTTCGACCGGCACCATCGAGGAGCGCCGGCAATCGACCGTGTGACCATCCAGACGTACGACACTCAGCGAGCCGCATGGGCCGCGCTCATGCGGAACGAGGTGGACGCAGTTCAGGAGGTGAACCGCGAGTCGATTGAGTTCATGGCGACGTCCACCGACATCAAAACGTTCTCATCCCTACGCCCGTACTACTGGGCGCTCTCGTTGAATCTGAAACATCCACAACTGCGCCGGCCGGAGGTACGACGGACCCTGAACAAGGCCGTGAACCGTGACGAAATCATCTCCCGCGTGATGCGTGGATACGCCACTCCGGCAGTCGACCCGGTCTGGCCGCTGTTCTGGGCATATCCGTCGTTACCGAAGCACCACGAGTTCCAACCCGCAGTCGCGAAGGTCGAGATGCAGGAACATCTTCGCGGCCGGCCCGGCCTGAAGTTCCGGTGCCTGTTTTATGGCGAGGATCCCCAGTTCGAGCGAATGGCGCTCCTTCTCCAGCGGCAGTTGAACGAGGTTGGAGTGCAGCTCGAGTTGCAGCCAGCGACGCTCAAGGAAATGATGCTCAAGATGCAGAGCGGCGATTTCGACTCGATGCTCCTGCTCTTTGCCAGTGGGCGCGCGCTCGACTGGACCTATCGTTTCTGGCACTCGCCGCTCGCCGGCCAACAGTCGCTTCAGACCACGTCATACACGGGAGCGGACTCGGCCCTCGACGACCTGCGCGTGGCGTTTACCGAGCCAGAGGTACGTGAAGGAGTGACCAGGCTGCGGCAGACCTTCTACGAAGACCCTCCGGCCGTCTTCATCGCCTGGCAACAGGTGACCCGCGCGGTCAGCGCGCGATTCGACTTATCCGACGCGGATAAGCAGGACGCCTTCGCCAATATCTGGCAATGGAAACCGGCTGCCAGGCGGCAGTGAGAAGCATCACGTCGCGGTTCGTCCTGCTCATCGCGTCAGCGGCGATCGCGCCGCTGCTGATCTACGGCTACGTCTCAGTCGATTCACTGCGCACCGGCGTCGCTCAGTCGGCGCAGGCCGGCAACGCTGCCGTCGCGAGGCAGATCTCCGAGCGCATCGCTCAGTATTTCGACAACAACCAGCGCGTGCTTCGGTCGATTGCCGCCCAGCTTCACGGGACCGAACTGGAAGCCTGGCAGCAGCAGCGGATCCTGCGCAACCACTCGCTGGACTTCCAGGAGTTCCGCGAAATTACCCTGTTCGATGCCGCCGGCACCGTGATCGCGACGAGCAGGGCTGCGAAACCCTCGCTCACGCATTCCTTCAGGCGAGCGGGTCGGCGAGGCACCGCATCTACATCGCGAGTCCGACCCTCGATAAAGACGATCTGCCGACGACGACCATGGCGCTCCGGCTGGTCGGGAACCGAGGCCCGGCTGGATCGTGGCTGAAATTTCTCTCGAGGCTCTCTGGCGTGCAGTCGACGAGATCCGGGTCGGGGAAACTGGATTTGCGGTCCTTCTCGATGATCGGGACAACATCGTCGCCCACGGGCGAGCGGACGAGAAGCGACTGATCGCCGGCGGAGCCACTGAGACACCCGAGCAGCAGCTCGCGGTGGCACTTCGCAAGGCTGGCACGCGCACCACGGCTGCTGTCCTGACCAATACAGATGGCGAGAAGCGATTCGCGGTGGCGACCGGCCGTCCACGTTCCCGACTGGACGGTCATCGTCGAACATCCTCAGGCAGGAAGCGCTTGCGGTTGCGCACGCGCTCGAACGACAGCTCCTGGCCGCCATCGGCGTCGCCCTGCTCGTCACGGTCGGAGCGGGCTGGCTCTGGGGCCGCTCCTTCATCCGCCGGATCTTCGCGCTGACGCGAGTGACGCGGGCGCTGGCATCGGGCGACATGGAGGCGCGCGTCCATCTCACCGGCAAAGACGAGATCCGGCAGCTCGGGCGACTCCTTCAACTCGATGGCCGACAGGCTGGTGGAACTGCAGGACGAGATCCGCAAGCAGGAACGGCAGGTGATGTTCGGCCGCATCGCCGCCGGACTCGTTCACGACCTGTCGCACCCGATCCAGACGATCGGCAACAGCTGCAAACTGATCCAGCGCATATTCGACGACGCCGGACTACCGCGCGAGCTTCCGGGTGACGGTCGAACGCGAGCTTGCCACGGTGAAGCGCGTGCTCGAAGACCTGCGCAACATCGCGCGGCCGATGCCGCTCGAACACTTCTCGATCGACGCGAGCGCCGCCCTCGCGGAAGCGGCCGAGACGATGGCGCCGCTCGCCGAGACCGCTGGACTCACGCTGCAGTTCGAACTGGCGCCCGAGCCGGCATTCATCGAAGGTGATCTCTTCGCGATCGGGCGAGTGCACCGGAACCTGATTCTGAACGCAATCCAGGCGACCGCACCCGGAGGCCTGATCGTCGCGTCGACCGAAGTGGACGGCGACCGGGTGCGGATGCGGATCACCGACACCGGATGCGGCATCCCTCCCGATCGGATCGGCGCGATCTTCGACGACTTCGTGACGACCAAGCGCCGCGGCCTCGGCCTCGGGCTGGCCATCTCCAAGAAGATCGTCCAACAGCTCGGTGGACAGATCAGCGTGACCAGTGAAGTCGGTAAAGGAACGGTGTTCGTGCTGGATTTTCCACGAATGGTTGCGCCGCGGGCGGCGCAGATCGCCGGGTGAGGGATACGACAGAGCAACAGCCACAGTCTTCACTCACGAAGAGAACGATCGCTCGTTCCTCCGTGGTGAATGACGGTGGCTGTTACGTGCGGCGCCGGGCGCCGCCGAACGGCGGGCTACTTCTTCGGGAGAACAGCGTCCTTCAGCTGCTTGGCGATACGGGCCTTGACCACCGTCTTCGCCGCGATCTTGATCTGCTCACCGGTGGCGGGATTGCGGCCCATGCGTGCCTTTCGCTTCTGCACGACCAGCTTGACCATCCCCGGAATCGTGAACTCGCCCGAGCGCTTCAGCTCCTTCTCCGCCAGCGTGTTCAGTTCGTCGAAAAATTCCCGCGCCTGCGTCCGCTTCTGTTCGAAACGATCGGCGAAGTGCGAGAACAATTCGGACTTGCCCATTCTACGGGCCTCTGCCATCGGCTATTCCCCTTGCTAGGGCGCGCTCATCAAGTGCCGCAGAATGCCGCGCGCGCGTGCAGCAGCAGCGGAGAATTTAAAAGAAATCAGCCGGTATCCTAGCGCGCTGCGTTTTCTGGTGTCAATGACGCAGCCCGGAAAACATCGTAAAAATGGCCCGAATGCTACAATTTTCGCATGGAGCCATCCTCGATCGAGACCTTCCCGAACCCCCGGCCCGGGCGCGACTACGAGATAGAGATCAGGTGTCCGGAGTTCACGTCGGTGTGTCCGAAGACCGGGTCTTCCGGACTTCGGCGAGATCCTGATCTCCTACATTCCCGACGAGTCGTGCATCGAATTGAAGGCGCTCAAGTACTACATTGTCAGCTTTCGCGACAAAGGGATCTTCTACGAGGCCGTAACCAACCAGATCCTCGACGACCTGGTCGCCGTCTGCAAGCCCGGCGGATGACTGTCGTGGGTGACTTCTCGGCGCGCGGAGGCATCTCGACAGCGGTGACGGCGACGTATGAGAAGGACACCAGGAGCCAGGAGCTAGGAGAGGAGCTGGAGTGCGCATCCCGATCGAAGCTGAGCTCGATCTGCACACCTTCGAACCGCGCGACGTGGCCTCGGTGGTCGAGGAGTACGTCAACGAGGCGCACGCATCAGGCCTTCGCGAGGTGCGCCTGATTCACGGTCGAGGAAAAGGTGTGCAGCGAGGGCATCGTGCAGCAGACGCTCGAACGGCATCCGCTGGTAGACACCTTCCACGATGACGACCGGTCGCACCTCGGCGCTACGGTCGCTACGCTCCAAATCCCAAATTCCAAATTCCAAACCCCAAAGCCGCGCTGACTGCTCAACATCGACTTTGGCGTTTGGCGTTTGAAGTTTGGAGTTTGGAGTTTGAAGTTTGGAGTTCTCTCTAGAACAGCCCCGGAGCGACTCTCCAGCGAACGCGTTGCTGGTAGCTTCGATACGTCGCGTCGAGCGCGAGCGTTCGCTCTTCGCACACCGCCCGCGCGAGCAGTGCGCCGTCGGCGACGACCAGCGCCACCAGGTTCCACAGCGTCGGGCTCGCCGCCAGGAATGCCAGGTGGGTGATGACGTATCCCATGTAGATCGGATGGCGAACGACCTGGTAGAGACCGGTTGACACGATCCCGCGATTGGCCGGCAGCAGGGCGAAGCTGCGGCCCAGCGTCATCTTCGCCGCGATCACGATGCACGAGGCCGGCGCACGAGATCGCCACGGTGGTCGATTCCGGAAGCAGCGCAACCGCGGCGCCCGGTACCAGCAGCGGCGGACCGAGTGTCGACAGCATCGTCAGGGTGCGGGCGCGGACGCTGCGATCGACGGTCGATGCCGTCGCGTCGGAACACGGTCAGGACGACGACCAGCGTTTCACTCAGCAGCAGGAACAGCCCGGTGATGTGCCCGGTCTGGAAGAAATCCTGCGCGAAGCGGACCGCCATCAGCGAGAACAGGACGATGATCGACGCGCGCGCCGCCAGGTCCGTCAGCTGCCGGGTCTGCACCGTGTAGTCGACGGTCTCCGACGGTGAGAACGGCAACTCCACCGGGACGGTCTTCATGCCTTCGCTCCCTGCGACTCGGACTCTTCGAGGAAATAGCTGCCGCACGCTGCATCCAGCAGATTCGCGGGTGATCACGAGCTCGCGCTTCTGATATCGGCAGATGTCGACCACTTGTTCAACCAGGTCGCGCGGATGGCATGCACGCATCTGGAGCTTGCGCGGCTGGTAGTAGCGGCGGTCCAGGTACTCGACCATGACCGGATCGAACGGCAGTCCGCGCCGGCGGCAGTTCATCTCGAAGATCTGGCAGTACTCGTCGCGCGTCGGATTCTTCGCCAGCACCTTGTACGGAATGCGGCGCAGAAATGCTTCGTCGGCGAGCGACTCCGGTTTCAGGTTGGTCGCAAACACGATGAATACGTTGAAGGGCACTTCGAACTTCCGTCCGGTGTGCAGGGTCAGGAAGTCGACGCGGCTCTCGAGCGGAACGATCCAGCGGTTGAGCAGGTCGCGCGGCGGGATGCGCTGGCGGCCGAAGTCGTCGACCACGAAGACACCGCCGATCGCCTTCATCTGGATCGGCGCTTCATAGAACTTCGAGATCGGATTGAACGAAAGGTCGAGCATCTCGAGCGTCAGCTCACCGCCGACGACCACCACCGGGCGACGGATCCGTTCCCACCGCTGATCGAGCACGGCGCCGGAAATGACGCTCGTCCCCTGGTCCATCGGCGTGCGGACCGCTGGTGGTTGACGGGATCGAACATGGTGATGACCTGGCCGTCGACGTCGATGGCGTGGGGGATGAACATGTCCGAGCCGAGCGCCCGGCCGATCCCCTGCGCGACGACCGTCTTGCCGTTTCCCGGCGCGCCGTAAAGAAAGAGCGACTTACCCGAGTTCACCGCGGGGCCGATCTGGTCGAACATGCCCTGGTTGACGATCAGATCGGTGAACCCAGTCGCCAGGTCGTCTCGATCGAGCGGAACGCGGGCCGCCATGCAGGCGCGGACGTAGGCGTTGTACTGTGCGAGAGGAACAGGCGCGGGACCGACATAGCGGCACACATCCATGGTACTGCTGGCCGCGCTCACGTCCGAGGTCAGTCAGGATGTAGCGGTATCCCGCACTGCCGACGCCGCTCGCTCCGCGCACTTCGACCAGCTTCTCCACCCGAGCATGCTGGATCAGCGCTTCGAGCAGCGAGTACGGCAGGCGCACTCGTTCGGCCAGCGCGCTGCCGGTCGCCTCGCCGCCCAGAAGAGTCTTCAGCAGCAGCTGCGTCAGCACGTCTGGAGTGAAGACCGCACTCTTCGATGGTCGCGGGCGGTCGCGGTGGCGTAGGCTGCGCGGCAGCCGGTGCCGGCGCTTCCATCAGTGTTGTCGTCATGCGGCAGTCTCGAGATGCTTGGAGCGCGGTGCTCGTCCCTGGTGAACCGAGAATTCGATGCGATGACCGAGCGCGGTGCCGGTGCGATCCAGCCACCCGGCCGGCAGCTCGAGCACCCCGGCGGTGCCCTTGCGCGGCAGGCGCACGCGCCACGGCTTCAGGTTCGCGACCAGGTCGACGATCACGCCGCTTTCGTTCAGCGCGATCAGGTCGATCGCAAACCGCATCTGGAACGTGTGAACGCCCCTGCACGGCAGGATCCACAACGCCTCCCCTTCAGAGAGCGACGTATGTTTCAGCAGTCCGGTCCGCCGCGCCGCGCGCGTGGCGGCGACCGAGACGTGATCTGCGAGAACCGAACCCGTATCGAGATTCCTGGCGACAAGCGGCATCGGATACCTACTTCTTCATCTGCTCGATCATCGGGAACAGCACGGTCATGAACTTGATCGCCGCCGGTCCGATCGTGACCACCCAGATGGAGGGGAAGATGCACAGCACGAGCGGGAACACCATCTTGACGCCCGTCTTCGCCGCCGCTTCCTCGGCGCGCTGACGCCGCTTGGTGCGCAAGCGATTCCGAGTAGACGCGCAGTGACTGCGCGACGCTCGTGCCGAACTTGTCGGTCTGGATCAGCATCGTGACCAGCGCGCTCAGGTCATCGACGCCGGTGCGGTCCGCCAGGTTGCGCAGCGCTTCGGCGCGCGCCTTGCCGGCGCGCAGCTCGAGGTTGATCAACTTCAGTTCTTCCGAGAGCTCCGGATAGGCAAACGCCAGCTCGGATCCGACCCGCGAGAGCGCCTGGTCGAGGCCGAGGCCCGCCTCGACGCTGACGACGAGCAGGTCGAGGGCGTCGGCGAGTGACAACCGGATCCGGTGCGAACGGCGCTTTGGCCAGTCGCGCGAGCACCATTCCCGGCAGGATGTAACCGAGGCCGAGGCCGCCGAGCGCCATCATCGTGTTCGCACGAGCCAGGAAGTTGCTCGACAGGAACAGGAACAGGATGACCGCGAACAGCACCCGGATGCCGAAGAAGATGGTGACCGCCTCCTCGCGGCGGAATCCGGCCTGGACCAGGCGGAGCCGCAGCGTTCCCATTTCCTTCGGAGAGCGCGGGACCTTTTCGCCGATCCGCTTCATCACGTTGACCATCCGCTGCAGGCGCGGCGGGGGCGGCGCGTCCTGCGTGGACAGCGTGAGCTCCTGCAGGCGGCGGTCGATCGCCAGCGTGCGGCGAGGCATCAGGAGCAGCGCAGCGCCGCCGACGAGCGCTGTACCGAAGACGAATGCGAGAACAGGCAGGAGCATCGGCACGCTACACCTCGATCTTCACGATTTGCTTGATCCAGAGGAACCCGCAGGTCTGCATGAAGATTGCGGCCATGAGCATCATCTGGCCCATGCGCTCGCGGAACAGCGTGTTCATGTGCTCCGGGTTGATGAACGACAAGGCGATCGACAAGCACCGCGGGCAGTGCCAGCAGCACGTAGCCGGTCAACCGTCCGTGCGCCGTGTAGACCCGCACCTGTCGCAGGATCTTGAAACGTTCGCGAACCACGTGCGCCAGGTTCTCGAGGATCTCCGACAGGTTGCCGCCGGTCTCGCGCTGGATCAGCACGGCCGTCGCAAAGAAGCGGACGTCGAGCACCGGAATCCGAACGGTCAGATTCTCCAGCGCATCCTTCAGGGGCAAACCGAAGTTCTGCTCGTCGAACGTCTTTCGGAACTCCGGTCCGACCGGATCCTGCAGTTCGTCGGCCGCCATCTTGAGCCCGGTCGCAAAGGCGTGACCCGCCTGCAGCGCGCGCGAAATCAGGTCGAGCGCCTCGGGGAACTGTTCTTCGAACTTCCTCATGCGGCGCGTGCGCTTCACGCGCAGCACGATGAACGGCACCGCCGCACCCATCGCAAAGCCAAACGGCATCGACCAGGGCGCGCGCGTGAACACGGCCGCCGCAAGTGCGCCGACGACGCCGCTGCCGGCTGCCATCAGCAGGACGGCGCTCAGGCTCGCCTTGGTGCCGGACTGTTCGACCCAGGACGCCAGCGACGCTCCACGCTCCGTGTTACCGAAGACCCGGTCGAAACCGGGGATCGGCCCTTCGTTGCGGGTCTTGACGAGGACGTGCGCCTTCTCTTCCTTCGCCTGCTCGTTGAACGTGATCTCCTGCAGGCGGCCGTCCAGCTTGCGCTGCATCATCATCGTCGGCACGCGGGAAGCGAACTGCGCGAGCGCGACGGCAATCGCCGCGCCGACGACGAACGCCACGGTGACGAGGACGGGGATCATTACCGCACCTCCGTGATGCCTTCGAACATGTCCGGCGGAAGATGAATGCCGGACGCCTTCAGACGCTCGCACGCCTTCGGACGGATGCCCGTGGCGCGGAAGCGGCCGATGACCTTGCCGTCCTGGGTCACGCCGAGCTTCTCGAACACGAAGATGTCCTGCATGGTGATGACGTCCCCTTCCATGCCGGTAATCTCGGATATCGCGATCACCTTGCGGGTGCCGTCACTCATGCGCGACTGCTGGATGACGATCTGAATGGCCGCCGCGATCTGCTGCCGCATTGCCTTCTCGGGCAGGTTGGTCGCTCCCATCGCGATCATGGTCTCGATGCGGGTCAGTGAATCGCGCGGCGTATTGGCGTGGACTGTCGTCAGCGATCCGTCGTGACCGGTGTTCATGGCCTGCAGCATGTCCAGGGCTTCTTCGCCGCGGGTTTCACCGACGACGATCCGATCGGGACGCATACGCAGGGCGTTGACCAGCAGCTGGCGCTGGCGAATGGCGCCCTTGCCTTCGACGTTCGGCGGACGGGTTTCGAGCCGGGCGACGTGTTCCTGGTGCAGCTGCAATTCGGCCGCGTCTTCGATAGTGACGATGCGCTCGCGCTCAGAGATGAAGCCCGAGAGAACGTTGAGCAGCGTCGTCTTGCCGGCGCCGGTGCCGCCACTGATCAGCATGTTCAGCCGCGCGCGGACGCAATGCTCCAGGAAGTCCAGCATCGGCCGGGTCATGGAACGGATCGAGACCAGGTCGTCGGCCTTCAGGCGGTCGGTCGGAAAGCGGCGGATCGAGAGCAGCGGACCGTCGACGGCCAGTGGCGGGATGATCGCGTTGACGCGCGAGCCGTCCGGCAGGCGCGCGTCCACCATCGGTGAACTGTCGTCGACGCGGCGTCCGACGCCGCTGACGATGCGGTCGATGACGCGCATCAGGTGCTTGTCGTCCTGGAACGTGGTCGGCAGGCGTTCGAGCTTGCCGCTGCGTTCCACGTAGACATGCTTGTACGTGTTCACGAGAATGTCGCTGACGCCCGGGTCGCGCAGGAGCGGCTCGAGCGGGCCGAGCCCGAACACTTCGTCGATGACATCACCGAGGATGGCTTCGCGCTCGCTCATGCTGAGCGGCATGTTCTCTTCGCTGATCAACTCGAACAGCAGCGTGCGGATTTCCGCTTCGGCCCGCGAGCGTTCCGCCGAGGCGAGCGCCTCGAGATTCAAGCGGTTGAGCAGCTTGCGGTGAACGTTGGCCTTGAGTTCCAGGTACTGCGGCCGCGGCGCGTCGAAACGCGCGGCCGGCCGGGCACCCGGCGTCGAGGTCGGGGTCGTCGGAGTGATGTTCAGCGTGGTGCTCATGAAGCGGGTCCTGGTCTAGAGCAGTCCGAGAAACGGGCGTCGACGCTCCGGCACGGCTACCGCATCTTCCTGGCCGAGGAGTTGACGGGTGAAGCTGCCGAACTGCGCGGAAATTTCCGAGTGGTTCGTCAGCGTGAGCGGAACGCCGGAGTTGAGCGCCGTCGAGACGGTCCGGTAGTCACTCGCAAATGAGTGATGAATGCTGTAACCGAGCGCGGTTTCGATCTGCTTCGGCGCGATCAGATGCTGATCGGAGGTGCGGTTGAGCAGCACCTTGACCCGCTCGCTGCCGGCGCCGAGCTGGCGGACGCGATCGACCAGCCGCTGTGCGTTGCGGATGCAGGGGACGTCCGGGTTGGCGACGAGAAACACGGTGTCGGCCGCGTAGAGCGCCGCGATCGCGCACGAGTTGATCATGTTGCCGGCGTCGATCACGATGAAGTCGTAGATCTTGCCGAGCACGCGCAGCAGCTCCTCGATCGCGCCGGCGTCATTCGAGTTGGGCCGATCGAACTGCTCGGACCCGGCCAGGATGTCCAGGCCCGACTTGTGGCGCGACATCAGCTCCCGCAGGAAGTCGCGATCCAGCCGGTGCAGGTTCTCGACCGCGTCGAGCACGGTGTAGCGCGGCCGCACACCAAGGAACAGTGCGACCTCGCCCAGGCACGGCTTCAGGTCGAGGATGGCGGTCGGCCGTTTGGTGAGGCGCGCCAGTTCGACCGCGCAGTTCACTGCCACGGTGGTGGTCCCGGATCCGCCCTTGGCTCCGAGAAACACGTGCGTCACGCATGGCTGTCGCGCGCCGGCGGTCGCCGCGTCGCGCCGTGCGGCGGTGCGGCGGACGGCTCCATGAAATGACTCTTCGGTCGCGTGCGACGATCCGGTCGACGGGTTCCAGGGGAAGAACTCGTTCGCCCCGGCGCGCATCGCCTGCAGGATCAGTTCGGGATCGGCGATGCCCGCTACCGCGAAGATGGCGACCGCCGGATGCGCCGCGCGCAACCGTTCGATTGTGGCCATCCCCGACGACGCGTCAGCGCGGATGTCGACGATGTACACGTCCGACTCCGTCGCGTCGCCGCCCCGGCGTTCGTCGACGATGCCGACGGGAACGCCGCTCGCGCGGAGCATTCCCGATACGTGCCGTTTGCACTCTTCGTCGTGACTGATTATCGAAACCGCAAGCTGCGCCATCGGACGACCTGTCTCTCTTGACCGCTGTTGACTGCTACTGCACGAGTCGAATCGATTTCGGGAAAGCCCCGATGGGCGCCGAGCCATAGCCGGATCCCTTGCGGAGACCGGCGACCGGGGTGATTCGCCCGGTTACGTCGTTTCCGTTCATCTCCTCGATGAAGAACCCGAGGTAATTCACCGACTTCAGATCGGCGTTCCGACTGTTGTGCTTGCCGGTCTCGTAATAGTCAGGGTCGAAGAGCGGGATGATCACGATGCGCGGGCTGGGGTGCATGGTGCTCACCACCTTGTTCGTGCCTTCATCCCAGTAAGCGCTCGGATCGCGAGCGAGCAGTAACGCCATCCCCGACGCGGTGGGACCGACCTTGTTGCCGGGCTCCGGGGTCATCGTGACGCCGTAGCCCATGACGGTCTGGTTGCAGTTGGCGATGTTCCAGTCGTAGTCGGCGCCGCCGCCCGAACCGGGGATCGCCCAGGGGTAGTAGAAACTGGGTGCGATCTTGCCGCTGTTATCTGACTTCAGGGTGATGCGCATTCCCTTGTCGCGGGTGGCGTTGTATCCGGTGTAACCCGACTCCGTCGAGCTGATGTAGACGTCGGGGTTCGCGAGCGGCTTTCCCTTGCTGTCGTAGAGGTCGAAGGTATCCGCTCGGATCCCAGGGTGGCGTCTGCTTCTCGAGCCAGCGGTCAGGAATCGTGAACGGTTTCACGCAGGTCATCGCGTTTGCGGGTGACGCTTCGGCTGTGGCGCTCGCACCGATGTCGACCGTCTTCATTCCGAAGAAACGCGCAATCAGCGTGTCGACCGGGTTGCCGCGAGTGCCAGTCCGGAAGACGTTCACCTTCACGCGCGTCGGCTGACCGGCTGCATCGACGGGAAAGGTGACGTCGCTCGGCAGAACCGAGACGTCCTTGGCCATCACCTTGTTCGCCTTGCCCGCTGTGATCGCGCTGGTCTTCGCGGGCCCGGAGTTCGTGCGGTTGTCGAAGTCGTCGAACAACAGCGCGGTTGCACCGGCGAGTGCGCCCGAATCCGCCGCGTTCTGCGCCTGGTTGCGCGCCGTCATCAACATGCCGACGTCGATCGCCAGCATGCTGGCGCTGAGGAATGCCATGAAGCCCATACCGATGAACACATAGCTCATTCCCGATTCGTCGTTCGCGAGTCGGCGAAGGCGATTCACAGCTGGCCACCTTTCTTCGCGATCTCCGCCTGGTAGGCGCTCTGCGCCGCCTTCAGGCGGGCGGCGGCGTCGGCCAGCGACTTGTCACGCTTCTGGTCTTCCTCCGCCTTCTTGCGTGCCTCTTCAGCGGCGCGTTTGTCGGCCTCCGCCTGCGCCTTCGCGCGCTCCTTCTCGACCTTCTCGGTCAACCGCTTCTGCTCGGCGTCTTTCTTTGCGTTGACCTTGGCGTCCGCCTTCGCTTCGTCGGCCTTCCGCTTTTCATCAGCCACGCGCTGCGTTTCTGCTGCGGCGGCGGCCTTCTGTTCGGCTTCCAGCTGTTTCTTGTCGGCCTCGAGCTGCTTCTTATCGACCTTCGTTTCGGCCGGCGCGACTGCCGGCACCGAGGCGGGAGCCTGGATCGATCGCGATGCAACCGGATCGGCGACCTTGGCTGGCGTCGGTGCGGGTGCCTGCTGCGTCGCCGGCGCCTTGGCCTGTGACTTCTGCTGCGCGGGAACCTGCGGCTGCGTCACGGGCGCCGTCTGCGGCTGCTGATGCGACTCCGGCTGCGGCTCGGGCTGCGAACCACCGCCGGCCTTCGGCTGCGCCGCCGTCGGAGACCCGACATAGGGCGCGGGGTTCGGCAGCGGTTTGGTGTTCGGAGCCATGTAGGGTTCGACCAGCGCCGGAAGACCCTGCGACACACCGGTCGAATCGCGACGCACGATCGTCGGCGTCACCATCACGACGAGCTCGGTCTGGTCCTTCTGATAGGCGCGGCTCTGGAACAGCATTCCGAGAACCGGGATGTCTCCGAGGAACGGCACCTTGCGCATCGACGAGAGCGCGGTGTTGTTCATCAGGCCGGCGATCGCGAACGTCTGTCCGTCGCGCAGCTCGAGTTCGGTCTCCGCGCGGCGCGAGGTCAGTGCCGGCACGCGGAAGCCCTCGAGGACGATCGCGTTGTTGAAGTCGAGCGAGCTGACTTCCGGCTTGATCTTCAGATTGATCAGGTCGCCGCCGAGGACGGTCGGCGTGAAGTTCAAACGAACGCCGAACTCCTTGAAGTGAATCGTGAACGACCCGAAGTTTCCGGTCGGCACTGGATAGGGGAACTCGCCACCCGCCAGGAAGCTGGCCTCTTTACCGTTGAGCGCGATCAGATTGGGCTCCGCCAGGCTCTGGAACACGCCCTTGCCCTGCAACGCCTTGACGACTGCGCCGATCTTGTTCTTCGAATCGAAGAGGAACAGGTTCAGGTAGTCGCTGAACACCATCGTGTCGCCGAGTGCCGCGCTGGGCTGGTTCTTGTCGAAGATCGGTGCCGCGAACTGCTGCGTCGTCGTGCGTCCGGTACCAGCGGCCGTCGACTGTTGTCGGCGAACATCGAGGCACCGATTTCCTGCAGCGCGTTGCGGCTGACCTCGGCGAACCGCACCCGCAGCATCACCTGGTTGGAGGCGACGCCCTCGGCCTGCTTCAGCAGGTTGACGACGTTCTCCTTCTTCTCGACGTATCCGCCGGCGACGTCCGCTGCCTTGTCGATCACGTACTTGCTCGACACGGTTCCGGACACGATGACGTCGCGGCCGCTGCCGGCGATCGTGATCGGCTCGCCGGGGAACAACGTCTTGATCTGTTCGACCAGCGGGCTCAGATCCCGGCGCACGACGACCTCGTAGGTCTTGATCGCGCCCATCTTGTCCCACACGAACATCGAGATCGTGCCGGGCTGCTTGCCGTGGATCAGCAGCTGCGAGGGGGACGTCACCAGCGCGTCGGCAACGTCCGGAACGGTGAGTGACACACGCGCGATGCTGGCGCCGATGTCGAGAATGGTCGATCGTCCGACCAGGAGATTGACCGACGTTGGCGCTGCAACCAGCACGCCTTCCGGCGAGGAAACAGCGCCGGTGCTGACGAAGGCAGGTGACTGAGCCTCGAGGCCGGCCACCAGGATCACGATGATGTAAGCGGCCAGGGCCGACACGAATCTGCGGTTCATTTCAATGCCTCCGATTACTTGATGACTTCGGTCGAGCGCTTGTCGCCACGGATGATTTCAACCGACGGAGCAACCACGGGCGCGGGAGCGATTGCCGTCTGGGGCTCCTGCACGCGACGGGGCTGCGTGGAGCGGGCTACCTGGCGCGGTGCTTCTGCCGGTTTGCCACCGAGTAGTCCCGCCGTCCGAACGCCGGGGGTGACCGGCGCGCCGGAGTCCATCGGGTTGCGCAGTGCGAGCTGGATCTTGCCTTCGGTGCTGGCGAGCGCGAGGCGTTCGGCCTGTTCGGGCGTCACGAGCAGGGTCACGACCGTGACCTGCACCGGCTTGTTGTCTTCCTGGTTCTGCTCCATGCGCGTGCCGGCGGTGAGCACCTGCACGTTTGCCAGAACGACCTTCGAGGTGGTGTCGGACCGTGCCTCGGTGGGGCTCGCCGTCGCCACGACGTCGACGCGATTGCCTGGCAGCACGTAGCCGGCGACGCCGACCACTTCGTTGACCCGCACCGATACCGCACGCATCCCTTCCGGGATGACTGGCGGCAGGCCGGCTCCGGCCTCCTTCGACGCGAGCTTCGCGCCGAGGACCGGCTCGTTCTTGACCATCGGCACGATCAGCCCGCGGCCGACCAGTTCGTCCGGCTGGGTGAAGGAACCCTCGGGCGCCTGTCCCATCGGAAAGGCAATCGTTCTCAGGTCTTCCTTCTTGAGGGCGGTGCCCAGCTGAAGGTCCGCCGCGGCGACCACGACCGGCTGGGTTGGCGCGTCCACCGACTTCACCGGAGACGCCTGCAGGAAATTGTAGGTGCCGTACGCCAGGCCGCCTCCGGCGAGGATGGCGAGGGCGAGAACACCGAAGATTCGATTGCGCATATCAGGACTCCAGGCTTATCGCGAACGTATTTCCGTGATGACCGTATGTGTGCGCCGACCGGCTAACTCTCGTTCCGCATCGTCGCGATCGAAGACATGGTGGTGACGCCCTGACCGGTGGTGGTGCCCTTGGAGATGAGCCTCATGACCGGATTGAGCACGACGAAGCTGAAGGGATAGGAAACCGTCACGCGCGACGCCGTGTTGACGCCGGCGAATGGAATGGCTCGTTCCACCGTCACGGTTGCCGACCCTGCAGCGCTCAACTTACCCGTCGTCATGTAGTTCTTGACCGCGCTGGTGACCTGGGCGTCGGTGGTCTCGGTGAGCACCGCCACGCGCGCGCCTTCGCGCGCCGCGTTGGTCAGCACCTGCCAGGTCTGGTAGGCGCGGCCGAATTCAAAAATGGAGACCGAAACGAGGAGCACGATGGGGATGGTGATCGCTGTCTCGAGAAGAGCTGCGCCACGCTGATTTCTGAGTCGTTTCATCATTTGCTGTTCCCCTACCGTATGAGCACTGCGATCACGCTGCCGATGGCGATTGCCGGACCGTACGCGAATCGACTCGCAGCCGTCGCACCCTTGATCTGCTGCGACGCGTTGGCTGGTTCCGCCACCAGCCGTCCGGTGCCTGCGATCGTTGCTGCCAGCCGCTTCCGCTGGATCGCGACGATCAACGCCAGCACCCCTCCCGCGATCGACGTAAAGAGAAACGCGGAGATCACCAGCGATGGTCCGACGATGGCGCCAACTGCGGCCATCAACTTGACGTCGCCGGCTCCAGTCGCGCCGAGCCCGTAGCCCGGCAACATCAACAGGAGCCCGATAACCAAACCGCCGAATGCCGCCAGGACCGAGATGCCGCTCGATCCGGTTGCCGACATCCCGATACCCAGGACCGCCATCGCCGCGGTCAGGTTGTTCGGAATGCGGCGTGTCCTGAGATCGATCACGGTTGCGACCGCGAGCCCCGCGGCCAAGACCGCGAGTGACGCGTTAGACGCTTGCGGCGGCAATGGCCGACCAGAAGACGTTCAGAATGGTGTTGCCGACGAGCCCCACTGCGCCCATTGCAAAGACGGCGATCAGTGCCAGGAGCAGACCGTATTCCATGAGGTCCTGACCCTGTTCGTTGCGGCGAAGGCGGTTGACGATCGAGAACGTGAGTTGCATGGAGCTCCTCGTTGAATGCCGCGGATACAGATACGCTGACGGACGTCGCCGCCAGCTGGGAATGTGCGGGTGCCGGGCCACGCCCGGCACCCGCGGTCGATGTAACGTCTTACGCTGCGCCGCCGAGCGCGCCGGCGATCGCCGTGAAGATGCCGTTCACCGCACCGCCGGCCGCGCCGACAGCGGCGATCGCGACGAGCGCGATCAGCGCCACGAGCAGCGCGTACTCGAGCAGATCCTGGCCTTCTTCGTTGCGGGCAACAGACTTGACGAATGCGACGAGCTGAGTCATGAATCCTCCAGATGGTTTACACCGCTTGGCGGTGCAATGCTGCGGCGTCGCCGCAGTTCGTTTGTGTGAGCGCACCCGACGACCTGTCGAGCACGGCCCCCTAGATCGCAACGGGTGTGCCACGGCTCGCGAAAATGCGCTGCAAACGGGGCGCAACTCGTTGTGCGACTTGCGCTTTGCCACGGTCACCTTCACCCGATTCGAGCCGTTCGCAGGCACCGCTGCACACCGCTGCAACCAGTCAAATCCGTAAGCGTCAGCGCGAATTTGGTCTCGATCCCAACGCCATGCCTGGACGTGTAGCGCGGCGATCGCGTCGCCACGCCCCTTGCATGGCCCTTTTGCGAACAATCCGCGCGTCTTCGTGAGAGCCGGGCGATGGGCACGTCGCTTGCGATTGCGGCAACGCCGCATCCTGCGATCGGACTCGGGGGTACCCCATGAAGCGATTTGGACTCAAACAGGCATTCGTATCGTTCGCCGTCTTCGCGGTGCTGCTGATGGCGCTCGTGTCGGTCGACGAGCGCGTGCGGGACCAGTTCAACAACCTGGTCGACGGAAGCAATTCCGTGTCGTCCTGGAGCAACCGCGCGTCCACGCTGACCGATGCGGTGGCCAGCGCCGCGAGACATCAAAGCATCGAGAACGCGCCGCTGCTGATCTTCGCGACGGCCGGTGCCGTGCTGTTCCTGTTCATGGTGAGGACTTAGCCAATCGTGCCGTTCATACTTGCGCTCGAACCGGACCAGCGGCAGGCGTCGCTGCTCCGGCAGGTGATCACTGCGGACGTCAACGCCGAACTGCTCGTGGTCGACTCGCGGGATGCGGCGATTGCGGCACTCTCATCGCGAATCCCCGACGTGATCCTGCTCACGGCCTTGCTGTCGCCACGCGATGAAGAGGAACTGATCTCTCACCTGCGATCCCGCGACTCGGTCGAGCACGTGCAGATCCACTCGATTCCGATGCTGGCCTCCACCGAGACGGATGACACCGGCGGCGGTGGCCTGCTCGGGCGATTCCGGCGCAAGAAGGATCCGGTTGCGAGCAACGGCTGCGATCCCGGCCTGTTCGCCGAGGAAGTCCGTTTGTACGTCACGCGCGCGCTCGAACTGAAAGCGGAGAGTTCAGCGGCAGCAGTCGCGGAAGCGGCAATCGAAACCGCTGCCGCGCGAGCCGCCCAGGTCGAGGAAGAGCGCCTGCGGTTCGAACAGGCATTGGAGCAGCAGCGCCAGGCGGAGGCCGAAGCGGCCGCTGTGCGCGAGCAACACGAGCGCGAGCTCGAACAGCAGCGCGTGATGGAAGCCGAGGCGGCTGCCGTCCGCGAGCGACACGAACGCGAGCTCGAACAACAGCGCATCCTCGAAGCCGAGGCGGCCGAACGCGAGCGGCAGGAACGCGAGCTCGAACAGCAGCACGTCATGGAAGCCGAAGCGGCCGCCACCCGCGAGCAACAGGAACGTGAGCTCGAACAACAGCGCATCATCGACGCCGAGGCGGCCGCTGCGCGCCAGCGGCGCGAGCGCGAGGTCGAGGAGGAGCGTGGCGCCCACGCCAGGGCGGCGGCGGCACGCGAGGAGCTGAAGCGCGAGCTGGAACGCAAGCGCGCGGCTGAATCCCAGCGGCTTGCCGCGGAGCGTGAGCGGCAGCACCGCGAATTGGAAGAGCAGCGGCGCAAGGAAGCGGAAGAAGCGGCGGAACGCGCGCGGCTGCTGCTGGAGGCCGAGGCCGCGGCGCAAGCCGCCCACGAAGCGGAACGGCGCCAGTTCGAAGAAGAGAAGCGGCGGCGCGAGGCCGAAGAAGCGGCTCAACGCGAGCGCCTGATTCATGAGGCCGCCGTTGCCGCGGAGCTCGCGCGTGAAGCGGAGCGTCAGCGATTCGAAGAGGAGCGCCGCCGGCAGGTGGCGGCCGAGGCCGCTGAACGCGAGCGCCTGATGCGAGAGGCGGCCGCGGCCGCGGAACGCGCCCGCCAGGCCGACCGCGAGAGACGTGAAGAAGAGCGTCGCCGGCTGGAAGCCGAGGAAGCGGCCGAGCGCGAGCGCCTGATGCGCGAAGCCGCGGCCGAAGCCGAGCGCAGTCTCGAGGCCGAACGCGAGCGGATGGAAGAGGAGCGCCGCCAGCTCGAAGCCGCGCAGGCAGCAGAGCGCGAGCGACTCACGCGCGAGGCGGAGGCCGCCGCGGCGCGTGCGCTCGAGGCCGAACGGCAGCGCCAGGAAGAAGAACAGCGAAGACGGGCCGCGCAGGAAGCGGCCGAACGCGAGCGGCAGATCAGCGCGCGGGACGGCGCCGCCGCCGCCGAACGGCGAGTTCGCCGCGAGAAGCAGCGCAAGCCACAGACGGCTGCGGCGCCGAAGCGCGAGGTCGTGGCCGTCACAACCACGCCCGTAGAGCCGGTGGTCACAGCGATCACTACAGCGGCACCCGTCGCCGCCGCGGTCGCGCCGCCGAAGAGACCGCGGCCGGTCCCCGTCCAAAAGGAGCCCGCACCGTTCGCGGATTTCCATGCCGTTGTCGCCGGTACGCACGTCGACAGCGTGTTCAAGAACATGCCGGTGACCGCGTGGGCACGCATCGCGCGGCCGGTCGAGGAGCAGAAGGCCGAGCCGGACGAAGCGGTGGCCTTGCTGGCGCGCTTCCGGATCCCCATCGATGTGTCCGGCTTCTCGTATCCGAGCGGCTGCCGCATTCGACGTGTGCGAGTGCCCGCAACGGCGGATCGCGCCGCCGCGGTCTCCGGCCCAGTGATCGTCTCCAAGCGCGCGTTGGAAGAACTGCGTACTCCCCGCTAACCCTGCGCTGCACTTTCACCGTCGTCGCAGCCTTGCAACAGGTTGAAACGGACGGATACGCGCGTGTTCTGCGCCGCTCGACGATCGGCATCAGCATTGCCGTTGGGAGAGTGTGAGCTACTCGCCACCCGAAGCACTCGAGGCCGGAGCGCGCGTGCGTGCGCGCGGTGAGGAATGGACCATTTCATCGGTCACCCGGCACATCGACTGCGAGTCAGTCTGCCTGTCGAGGAGCGCCGGCCCGGCACCAGACGTCACTCGCACCTTGCTGCGCCCCTTCGATCGGCTGACACGCAAGCAGTTCAGGACCTGCTCCGCGCGTGGTTCAGGGGCGGCAGTGGGCGCGCTCGGTGCTCGACACGGTGGCCGGGAGCATGCCCTTCGGCGCACTCGCGTCGGCCGCATGCGCTCGCATCGACCTCCTCCCTTTTCAGCTGGAGCCGGCGATGGCAATCCTTCGGCACGGCCACGCGCGCGTGCTGCTCGCCGACCAGGTGGGCCTCGGCAAGACGATCCAGGCAGGCATCCTGCTCAACGAGCTCAGTCTCCGTAGCGACGCGTTTCGCGCCCTCGTTCTCGTGCCGGCCGGGCTGCGCGAGCAATGGTGCACCGAACTGCGCGACCGCTTTTCACTGGATGCTGTCGTAACGAGTAGCGCTTGGCTGACGGCACGATCCCGCGATCTGCCGGCGGACGTGAATCCGTGGGCGCTGCCCGGCATCTACCTGGCGTCGCTCGATCTGATCAAGCGTCCCGAGGTGCTGCGCGCGATCGAGGACGTTTTATGGGACGTCTTCGTTCTCGATGAAGCGCACGCGGCCGCGGTCGGCACCGCGCGACTGGCCGCAGCCTCGGCAATCGGCCGCAGATCCAGGCGCGTCGTCCTGCTGACCGCCACACCGCCTGACGGCGACCCTGCACAAATCGACGCCTTGCACGACATCGGCCGCCTGGCCGACGATGACCCGCTGATTGAGTTCAGAAGAACGAGGAACGATGCCGGCGTGAGCGGCGGACGCCGGACCGTGATGCTGCCGGTGCGTTCGTCTCACGCCGAGCGCCGAATGCACCGCCTGCTGGAGCGTTACGCGCGGCGAGTATGGACGGAAGCGGCCGCGAGGCAGGATCCGCGCGCCGGACTCGTTTCGGTGATGCTCCGCAAGCGTGCCCTCTCCTGTGCGTGGTCGCTCGCGCAGTCCGTGACCAGAAGGTTGCTGCTGCTCGACACAGGATCCGGGGCCGAGCCGGAGTCGCAGTTACTCCTGCCGCTCGGAGACGAAGAGCTGGTCGCTGACGAGGCGAGCGACACGGTACTCGGTGCTGCAGGCCTTGGCGACGCCGCCGCCGAGCGCGAGTTGCTCCGCAGGATAGAGACTGCCGCACACGCCGCCGGGCGCGCTGAAACGAAGACCGCCTTCCTCGTGCGATTCCTCCGCCGCATCCGCGAGCCGGCGATCGTCTTCACCGAGTATCGGGACACCTTGCTTCATCTCGAGCGGAGGTTGCGGTCGGCCGGGTTCGATCCGCTGCTGCTGCACGGCGGGATGCCGGCCCGCGAGAGAGCGGACGTGCAGCGCGCATTCAACCAACGCGATCGCGTGCTGCTCGCTACCGACGCGGCGTCGGAGGGCTTGAATCTTCATACCCGATGCCGCCTCGTGGTCCATTTCGAGTTGCCGTGGACGCCGGCGCGCCTCGAACAGAGAACCGGGCGAGTCGACCGGCTGGGCCAGACAAAAAGGGTCCACGAACTGCTCGTCGTGTCCCGGCACACAGCCGAGCGACTCGTGCTTGCGCCGCTGATCCGCCGGGCGCGAACCGCGGCACAGCGCACCGGACCCGCGCGCGGTGCGGCAGCGGTGCTCACGGAATCACAGATCACGCGCGCGATCATGGACGGTGAGACCGTGAGCCCCGCGCCGTTCGATGGCGCGGCACTGGCGCCGGCGATTGACATTCGCCGGGAGGCGATCGACCACGCTCGACGGATCGCATTCCGGCGCCAGGTACCGGTCGGCCCGGAACCAGCGCCACGGGTACTCGTCTCCTGCCACCGCAGGCGCAGGGGCATCACCGCCGTTTACACGGTACATCTCGAGACCGGTTCCGGAGCCGTTGTTCACTCGACGACGGTTGCGCTCCTGGTTCCGTCGTGTAGCGGACCGCGTACGCGCCTCGCATCCGACCTTCGCACCTGGCTCGAGCGGTTCCGGTCGGAACAGGGTGCACGATGCGAGTCGCTGGCTGAAGAGTCCGCGCGAGAAGAACTGCGTCAGACGTCGGCGCTGTATCTCGAGGCCCAGGCTCGCATAGCGGCGCGCGAGCGCGCCCTCGCACAGAAGCTGCCGTCCACCGCGCAGCGCCTGGTGCAGGCCGGACTGTTCGACAGCCGCGCACTTCGTCAATCATCGGCACGTCAGAGAACGGCGACCCTCCTCAGTGAAGAGAGCGACGAACGGCTGACCGAAGGCCGGTCCGAGGCACAGCTGAGCGTTCGCGCCACGCTGGTTGCTGTTCGAGTCGGCCGGCGAGGCTCGGGGTGATCGCCGGTCTCAGCGGATCGATGCTGTCCCACGATGCACTCGAAGCGCACGGTCTGACCACAGCCGACGGACCGAACACCGATCATCTATGCACCAGCCTGCGCAAGTGGCAGGCCGACGTGACGCGAGACGGCGGGCCCGCATGGAGCGCGCGGGCGGTGTTCGACCGTATCGCCGTCCCGTTCTGCACGATGCTCGGGTTCCAGGTGCTGCCGCAATCGGCGGACGCCGCGTTCGTTCATGCCGTGTTGGAGGCGAACGGGTCGGTTGCGGCCGTACTGGTCGCCGCTCCATGGGGGCGCGATCACGCGACCTCGTGGCGCGAATCGGTGCGCCGCGGAATCGGCGCCGGAGTGCGCTGGTGCTTCTGCTTCAACGGATCGTCGCTCCGCCTGTTCGATGCGCGACGCACGCATTCGCGACGGTTCACCGAGCTGAACCTGGGCGCTGTCGCCGGCACTCCTGAGACCCTGGCGGTGACCTGGAACCTGCTGCGCAGCAGCCCGGTGATGAGCCTCGACGCGGCCGTGGACCTCTCTGAGAAGTTTCGAGCCAGTGTGCGGGAGTCGCTGCAGCACGGGGTTCACGAGGCACTCGAGCACCTCACGTCTGCGTTCGTGGCCGCATCACGGCGCGGCCGACGTGCTCCAGCGGCTCATCGCCTCACGCCAGTCGCCGCCTACGACGAGGCACTGGTCGTGATCTACCGCGTTCTCTTCCTTCTGTTCGCGGAAGCGCGAGGCCTCGTGCCGCTCTGGCATCCCACGTACCGGGATGCCTACACGGTCGAAGCGTTGCGGCCTTTGATCGAGAAGGTGCCACAGCCGCTCGGGCTATGGGAGGCATTACAGGCGATGGCTCGGCTCGCTCACCGCGGTTGCCGGGCCGGGCCTCTTCGTGTACCACCTTTCAACGGACGCCTGTTCTCGCCTCTTCACGCGCCGCTTGCGGATGCGCTGCTCCTCGACGAGCGGGCGGTGCGCAACGCCCTGCTCGCGCTGACTACCCGGCAGTCCGCGGACGGACGACACCGCATCGCCTACGCGGATCTTGGTGTCGAGCATCTCGGCGGCGTCTACGAGCGCGTGCTCGATTTCGACGTGGCGCAGCCCGCAGGGGCCGGTCCCTGTGTGCTGGTGAAGGGGGGACGACGCAAATCGAGCGGCACCTTCTACACGCCCCGTTCTCTCACGGAGTTCGTGGTGCGCCGCACGCTGGCGCCGCTGGTGGCAAGGGCTGGGCCGGAGGAGATCCTCCGGCTGCGCGTTCTCGATCCGGCGATGGGATCGGGCGCGTTTCTCGTGGCCGCGTGCCGCTATCTCGGGGCGGCGTACGAGACCGCTCTCATTCACGAGGGTGCGGTCGCCGCCTCGGATCTCACCGATACGGACCGGGCAGGGTTCCGCCGGGTCATCGCGCAGCGGTGCCTGTTCGGGGTCGACCTCAACCCGATGGCCGTGCAACTTGCACGACTGTCGTTGTGGCTGGCCACGCTCTCCGGCGACCGCCCGCTCACGTTCCTGGATCACCATCTGCGAACCGGTAACAGTCTGGTCGGCGCATCGATCAGCGATGTGACGAACATGACCTCGGGTGGCCGGCAGCGAGCTACTCCCCTGCCGCTGTTCGATACCGGCGAGTTCGACCGCGCGCTTGGCGTGACGGTGACCTCCCAGGTTGCGCTCCGCGACGGCCTGGAAGACACGATCGAACAGCTTCGTCACAAGGAGAAGCTGTTCTCGGAGATCAGCTCCGAGGCTGCGCCGCTGGCACGCTGGAAGCGGATCGCGGATCTCTGGTGCGCCGGATGGTTCGACAGCCGCCGGCAGAAGATCGGTCGCGGTGTGTTCAACGCGCTGCTCGACGCGTCGCTGCCGCCGGCGCTCGCGGATCCATTGCTCGCCAGCGGCGTTGAGGTAGCGCGACGCGAACGCTTCTTCCATTGGACGCTCGAGTTCCCTGAGCTCTTCTTCACGTCCTCTGGCGATCCTCTCGCCGATGGCGGTTTCGACGCGATCCTCGGAAATCCGCCATGGGAAATGCTCCGGGACGATCCCAGCGTCGCCGCTGGCAATGCCGTATCGAGCCTTCAGGCGGCCGCACTCACGCGGTTCACTCGAGACAGCGGGGTTTACCGGTCGCAGAGCGGAGGCCACGCCAATCTGTACCAGATCTTCATCGAACGAGCGCTGTCACTCGTTCGCACCGGCGGGCGGGTGGGCCTGCTCGTGCCGTCCGGGTTGGCGACAGATCATGGCTGCGCCGGATTACGCCGCCGGCTGCTCGATTCGACGAACGTCGATAGCTTCGTATCGGTCGAGAACAGGGACGCGCTCTTTCCGATCCATCGCGGACTCAAGTTCCTCATCATCACCACGACCTCCGGTGGCTCCACGCCCACGCTGCCGTGCCGGTTTGGACTGCGTGCTCCATCTGATTTCGACAAGCTTCCCGAGACAGGAGCCGATCCCGATGCGATCGCGGTTCGGCGCGAGCTTCTGGAGCAGCTCACGGGAGATCAGCTCGCCATTCCGGAACTGCGCTCGTCAGCGGATGTGGCGCTCGCGGCCCGGCTCGCCTCGCTGCACAAACCTGCCGGCGATGAGAATGGGTGGGGGCTTGCCTTCGGACGGGAGTTGAATGCAACCGACGACCGCGGTCACTTCAACAGCAAACGAGAAGGCCTTCCCGTGATCGAAGGCAAGCACGTCAGTGCATTTCATGTCGCGGTGGAATCAGCGGCAAGACACATCACATCGGCCAGCGCGGCGCGGCTGATCGATGCGGCGCGTTCGTTCGGGGTACGTCGCCTGGCCTACCGCGATGTCGCGTCCTCTACCAACAAGACGACGCTGATCGCTGCCATCCTGCCGGCCGGGGTCATTACCACTCACACACTGTTTTGCCTGAGGTCAGCGATGGAGGAGAGATCCCTGCAGTTCCTCTGCGGGATGCTGAACAGTTTCGTGGCGAACTACCTGGCACGGCTGCGCGTGACGACTCACGTCACCGTCTCGATCGTGGAGCGCTTGCCTCTGCCGCGGCCCGACAGGGAAGATCCGCGATTCCGGAACCTCGCGGCGCTCGCGATGCGGCTGGCGCGGCATCCCGAGGATCGCGGGACGCATGCGTCACTTCAAGGTCTCGCGGCTCGCATCTATGGATTGACGACGGAGGAGTTCCGCCACGTGCTCGGTACGTTTCCGCTGGTGGATCGTCCCGATCGGGAGGCGGCGATGGAGGCGTTTTGCCGTACGTTATAGTGCAGATTCTTGGCCAATTACGGATTCGCGATCGACCTGAGAAAGTGCATCGGGTGCCATGCGTGCACCATCGCGTGCAAGGCCGAGCATCAGATCCCGGTCGGCGTGAATCGTTGCTGGGTGAAGACGGTCGAGAAGGGCACGTTCCCCGACACGCGGCGGCAGTTCTTTCCGGTGCTCTGCAACCAGTGCGAGGATGCGCCGTGCGTCACGATATGCCCGACCAACACGCTGTTCAAGCGGCGTGACGGGATCGTCGACTTCAATCACGCCTCCTGCATCGGCTGCCGCGCCTGCATGGAAGCGTGTCCGTACGACCAGCTGTTCATCGATCCGAATACGCACACCGCCGAAAAGTGCAACTTCTGCGCGAACCGCGTCGAGAACAAGCTGCTGCCGGCGTGCGTCAGCGTGTGTCCGACCGAGTGCCGTATCTTCGGTGACCTCGACGATCCAGCGAGCGAAGTCGCGCAGATCGTCCAGCGCGAAGCGTTCATGGTGCGGAAGCCGGAGAAAGGCACCGGCCCGAAGGTCTTCTACCTGGGTGCGTCCGAGAGTGTGATCCGACCCGAGGCGTCGGTGCGTCCGTTCTATTACAAGGAAGGACAGGTGCACCTGCGACCGCTTGGGGCACCAGCGCCCGACCCGGAGTCTCCGGGCGATGCGCGAGTGGACTACGACGTGCCGCACGCGAAACCGTGGGGCATCGACATGGTGCTCTACCTGCTGTTCAAGGCCATCGGCACCGGTGCCATGCTGCTGGCCGCGCTGCTGTGGTACCTGGGCTACGAGGGACCGCTGGTCACGATCGCGGCGCCGATCCTCTCGATCCTATTCATCACGCTCACTGCGGTCGTTCTCATCATCGATCTCGAGCGGCCCGAGCGTTTCTACTACATCCTGACGCGCTCGAACTGTCGATCATGGATGGTGTGGGGTGCGTACTTCCTCACCGGTCACGGCGCGCTCAGCACGGTCTGGCTGCTGGCCGGATGGTTTGGCTATCGCGCGGTGCTGGACTGGCTGATGCTGCCAATCGCAGTCGTCGCCCTCCTGGCGACGGCGTACACCGGCTTCCTGTTCGCGCAGGGGCTGGCGCGAGATCTCTGGCAGGGGCCGGCCGCAGCGATCGACCTGGTGGCTCAGTCCGGAGCGGCCGGCTCGGCCACGCTCCTGCTCGCCTCTTTCCTCACCGGCAGCGGGACACCGGATGCCGCGCCGCTGCTCGGCCTGGTGCTGGCGATCTCGGTCGGAACGCACCTTGTGATCCTCGCTGTTCGAGCACGTCCTCTCGCCGAGCCCGACGCGTCATCACGAGCTCGCCGCGCAGACGATCCGGCGCGGCGCCTACTCACGCTTGTTCTGGGGAGCCGCCATTGGCGCCGGCGGCATCCTGCCGCTCCTGCTGCTGACCACCCTCGGCGTCACTTTCAGTCCGCTGGTCACGTCCATCGCAGCGCTTCTCGCGCTGGCCGGCGGAGCCGCCTGGGAATACATCTGGGTCGAAGCCGGCCAGTCCGTGCCGCTCTCATGAGACGTGCGATGTGCGAGGTGCGAGGTGCGACGTGCCGCACGTGCGACGTGCCAACGTGCCGCGTGCGACGGGCGGACGTAAGCACATCGCACATCCGCACGCCGCACGTCGCACGTCCGCACGCAGCACGTCCGCACGTCGAACGTAAGCACGTCGCACGTCGCACTTCGCACGGGTATTGCCATGGCTGACTTCCGCAGCCACCCCGATCCGTCCGAGTGGGACAACTACGTCGACTACGAGTCGACGAGCTGGCCGAAGAAGGACCGCCGCCGCTACTGGATCATTCCGAGCATCTGCTTCAACTGCGAATCGGCCTGCGGCATCCTCGCCTACGTCGATCAGGAGACGCTCGAGGTTCGCAAGATCGAGGGAAATCCCGTTCATCCCGGCAGCCGCGGCCGAACCTGCGCCAAGGGTGTCGTCACGCCCAACCAGCTCGAGGATCCGGATCGGATTCTGTATCCGATGCGGCGCGACGGTGAGCGCGGCGAAGGGCGCTGGCAGCAGGTCTCGTGGAACGAAGCGCTCGAGGACATCGGCGGACGGATCCGCAAGGCCATCGTCGAAGGACCGCCGTCACGAGCTGATGTACCACGTCGGGCGTCCCGGCGAGGATGGCTACGCCAACCGGGTGCTGCAGGCGTGGGGCGTCGACGGGCACAACAGCCACACCAACGTCTGCTCGTCATCGGCCCGGCTCGGTCACTTCCTGTGGTGCGGCGCCGATCGGCCCGTCACCCGGACTACGCCAACGCGCAGACGATCCTGCTGCTCTCGTCGCATCTCGAGACCGGCCACTACTTCAATCCGCACGCTCAGCGGATCATCGAGTCGAAGTCGAAGGGCGGGACGCTCATCGTGATCGACCCGCGGCTGTCGAACACGTCCGCGAAGGCCGACATGTGGCTGCCGGCGTACTCCGGCACGGAAGGCGCGCTGCTCCTCGCCATCGCGCGGATCCTGCTCGAGGAGGAGCTGTTCAACCGCGACTTCGTCCGCAAGTGGGTGAACTGGCGCGAGCTACCTCGCGGCCGATCGGCCCGGACCTGCCGCAGACGTTCGACGCGTTCATCACGCGCTGAAGGAGCTCTACGCCCGCTTCACGCCCGAGTACGCCGAAGCCGAAACCGGCGTCGCGGCCGCACGCATCGTCGAGGTCGGCCCGCGCGATCGGCCGCGCCGGGACGCGCTTCGCCACGCACAACTGGCGCGCCGCGGCGTCGGGCAATCTCTGGGGCTGGCAGATCACCCGCTGCCTCTACCTCCTCGTCGTGCTGACCGGCTCGATCGGCACCGTTGGCGGGGTGAACATGCACGTGACGAACAAGTTCGTCCCGAAGCATCCGAATCCGCCGCCGCCTCCGGACTACTGGAACGAGCTGCTCTTCCCGCGCGAGTTTCCGCTCGCGTTCTTCGAAATGAGCTTCCTGCTGCCGCACTTTCTCAAAGAGGGTCGCGGCAAGCTGGACGTGTACTTCACTCGCGTCTACAACCCGCTGTGGACCAATCCGGACGGCTTCTCGTGGATGGAGGTCCTCCAGGATCGCGACGAAGATCGGGCTCCACGTCGCGCTGACGCCGACCTGGAGCGAGACCGCGTGGTTTGCCGACTACATCCTGCCGATGGGGCTCGGGACCGAGCGTCACGACACGATGAGTCAGGAGACGCACGCCGGCCAGTGGCTCGGGTTCCGTCAGCCCGTGCGTGCGCGTCGCGCGCGCCAAACGCGGCGAGCAGATCTCGGCGACCTACGAATCGAATCCGGGCGAGGTGTGGGAGGAGAGCGAATTCTGGATCGCGCTCAGCTGGAAGATCGATCCGGACGGCTCGCTCGGGATCCGCAAGTTCTTCGAGTCGCCCGTCCGACCCGGCCAGCCAATCACGATGGACGAGTACTACGGCTGGATATTCGAGCGCTCGGTCCCCGGCCTGCCTGAAGCAGCCGCCAAGGAAGATCTCACGCCACTCGAGTACATGCGCAAGTACGGCGTCTTCCAGGTCTCGCAGCCGCGCCTACAGCCGCGGCTTCGAGCGCACGCTCGAAGCCGGCGAGCTCACTGACACGACGACCGACGGAGATGGCCGGATCGTGAAGAACGGCACGGCGGTCGGCATCGCGATCGACGGCGTCGCCTACGCGGGATTCAACACGCCGTCCCGCCTGCTGGAGTTCTACTCCGACACGATGGTCGCAGTGGGGCTGGCCCGAGCATGCCCTGCCTCAATACGTGACCGGTCACGTGCACTGGCGCGACCTGAAGCGCGTCCGAAGGGGAGTTCGATCTGCTCCCCAACTTCCGTCTGCCGACGCTCATCCACACCCGATCGCCGGTCAAGTGGCTGTACGAGATCTCGCACGACAACCCGCTCTGGATCTCGACCGACGACGCGTCGCGGCTGCGGATTGCGACCGGCGATCTCGTCAAGGTCCGGACCCGCATCGGGCATTTCGTGACGCGCGCGTGGGTGACCGAGGGCATCAGGCCCGGCGTGCTGGCGATGTCGCATCACCTCGGACGCTGGCGGCTGCAGGAGGACGCGGGCGGGTCCGCGCAATGCGTCATCGCTCGTGCGGATCGCGCGGGAAGCGCAACGGCCGGTACGTGATGAAGCAGGTGCACGGCGCCCAGCCGTTCAAGAGCGACGACCCGGACAGCGGACGGATCTGGTGGAGCGAGGTCGGCGTGCATCAGAACCTGACCTTCCCGGTGCAGCCCGATCCGGTGAGCGGGATGCACTGCTGGCATCAGCGCGTGCACCTCGAGAAAGCCGGCGCCACGACGCCTACGGCGACATCGTCGTCGACACGGAAGAGGCGCATCGCGCTTACATGGAATGGATGGCGAAGACGCGACCGGCGCCGGGCCCGACGGGCTGCAGGCGTCCACTCTGGTTCGACCGGCCGCTGCGGCCGGTTCGTCCTGCCTTCAACCTGCCTGCCGACGGTGCCACGAGTGAAGGCGTCAACGATCGCGCTCCGGTCTGGGCGATCTGGCTGCTCATCGCCTTCGGCGCGCTGCAGCCGGTTGCCTGGATGCTCGCGGACGGCCTGCCCGCGTCGGCCGATGCTCGAGTCGTCGCGCTGCTGGTCGTCTGGGTGACCCTGCTCGCGCTGGCGGCGATCGCCACGCGGCGGATTCGGTCGGCTGTTGGAACGCCTGACGCAGAAGGAGACGGCGCACCGCGCGACCCTCAGCGAGATCGAACAGCTGCAGACGCAGAACGGCGATGCTCGACATCCTGGCGCGATCGGCGGACGTGCCCCTCGCCTTCCAGGCGCTCGCGTCCCGGCTCGCGCGGCTCGTCCCCTGCGATCGCCTCGGTCTGGCGCTGCTGTCGGACGAAACGCAGGAGTTCCAGACCTACACCGCGCGCGTGCAGACGACCGATCGCGGCCGCAACCTCCGCGCCCGACGTCGTCTTCAAGCTGGAGGGCACCGCTCATCGGTCGCGTCGTGCGCTCGCGCGAGCCGCTGATCATCGACGATGCGCGAGAGCGCGATGCCTGACTACCTGGACGTCAAACGTGCTGGTGACCGCGGGTTTCGTCTCGGTTCTGATCGTTCCGCTCGATCTCGAAGGATCGTGCGGTCGGCACTTTGAATCTCGTCTCGCGGACGACCGGAGCGTTCGATCAGGCAGCAGATCGACCACGCTCAGCCGATCGCCGAGCTCCTTGCCGTCGCGTGGGTTGCCCAGCAGCTGCAGGTCTCACTCGGACGCTTCCGCACGATGGAGTCATGTCGGAACTGACACTGTCGATCGCCGCCGAAATCAACAGCGCGCTCCAGACCATCGTCGGCAACTGCGACCTGATCGAACGCCAGTATCCCGACGAGGACCTGCGGCGGATCTCGCGATCGTCGTGCGGCAGTCGCAGCGCATCGCCGCACTGCTCGAGAAGATGCGAAGCGCGACGCCTCAATGAGCGCGCTGCGGCAGCTGGACGAGGCAGGTCGGCCTGGGCGCGATCGACGAACGCTGCGGCGGTGGAATCCGGCAGCTAGACCCGGCGTTCGGTTGATGAACGCGAAGAAGAGCGTCCACCCGAGCACCGTCAGCACGGCGAGCGTCGTCGCGACGAAGAACCAGTCGCGCATGCGGACGTACTCCACGACCGACACGATCACGCGCAGGATCGGGCGTGGCCATCAGCACGAACAGCCCGACGAAGGAGCAGATCTGCGGCCGGCGGCACTGCCGGACGAGAACAACCAGATCAGCAAACCGAGCGCCGAGCGCGGACGGCGCGAGGACACGCCGGTCAACGAGGAGGCGGCCGAGCTGCGTTCGAGCCGCGCAGGCTGTTGTGGTGGTTCTCACAGAGACCTTCATGAAATAGACGGAGACACTGCGCCGAGCACGCAGGCCATCAGCAGCTTGAGCCAGCTTGCACGGGCGCGGCCGCCGAACCAGAAGCCGACGCGCGAGCCGATCAGCACGCCGAGCACCGCTGCCGCGGCCAGAGGCGGCGTGAACGTAGCCGCGCGCGTACTGGATTGGAACCGAGACAACGGCGGTGACGCCGATCATCAGTGCCGCTGGTCGCGGCCGCGGCGCGCATCGGCACGCCACACCAGGCGTTGAGCACCGGCACTTTCAGGATCCCGCCGCCGATCCCGAGCATCCGCCGAGACGTCCTGCGACCGCAGCAGGCCCGAGCATGCCGAGCGGCAGCCGCTTGACCCGATAGACGATCTCGCCGCCGCTCTCATCGTCGAAATACCGGCCGCCGAGCAAGCCGGGACGACGACGCCGTCGACGATCACGTTCCGTCGCTCGAGCCGCGTGAACATCATGATCGCGATCAGCGCCGTTGACGACGGCGAACGTAGCATCGAGCGTGGCTCGGAAATCCATGCGCGACGGTGATTCCGAGCGCTGCGTCCGCCGATGGCCGATGCAATCTCGAGCAGCATGCCGAGTCGCAGGTTGATGAGCTGACGGCCTGCTGTCCCGGCGGAGACGGCGCTCGAGGTCGCGATCACGGTCATGAGGCTGACCGCGACCGCCTCGTTGATCGGTCCAGGCCGAGGCCGACGTTGAGAAACGGCACGAGGAACACGCCGCCGCCGATGCCGAGGAGCGCGCCAAGGCTGCCGGCAACGGCTCCTGCGCGCCAGGACGATCAGAACAGTAACGGTGGTGATCATGTCGAGCCGGGCAAAGCCGTGAGCCGGCGCTGGTGCTATGATTCGGCGAGAAACGTGGGAGATTTTACCTTATGTTCCAGCGCGTCTTCGACGAGGGACTCGCGCAGGCGTCGTTCCTGATCGCGTGCCCTCGCACGCGCGAAGCCGCGGTCGTCGATCCGCGACGCGACGTCGACGTCTACGTCGAGGCGGCCCGTGCGCAACGGCTGCGATCGCTACGCGATCGAAACCCACGTCCACGCCGACTTCGTCTGCGGGCTCGCGGGAGCTGAGCGCGATGGGCGCGCGGACGCTCGGCGGTCCCGGATCGGCCCTTCGGCTACCCGCATCACGAGGTGCACGACGGCGAACGGCTGATGCTCGGCGACATCGCGATGACGTTCATGCACACTCCGGGGCACACGCCGGAACACATCTCGATCCTCGTCGACCAAGCCGGACGATCCGACGCGCATCTTCACCGGCGACACCCTCTTCGTCGGCGCCGTCGGACGCCCCGATCTGCTCGGCGAAGAGCTGACGCGCCGCGCTCGCCGGCGAGCTCTACGACTCGCTGTTCAAAAAGCTGCTCGCGCTCGATGACGAGGTCGAGGTGCATCCCGGTCACGGCGCCGGATCGCTGTGCGGCGCCGGCATCGGCAAGGACCCGTACACGACGATCGGCCAGGAGCGCCGCTTCAATCCGATGCTGCGCACATCGAGTCGAAGCAGGAGTTCGTCGACGCCGTGCTGGCGGATCTCCCCGAGACGCCACCGTACTTTCCGCGCATGAAAAAGATCAATCACGACGGACCGACGGTGCTCGGCCTGGTGACGGCTATCGCGGCGCCGCGGCGATGGTGCCCGGCCGACCGACGACACGCGCGCTGATCGTCGACTTGCGAGCAGCCGACGCGTTCGCCGGCGTCATCCGGTCGCCGCCTTAACCTTCCTTACGGATCGAAGGTCGGTTACTGGGCGGGCTGCGTGCTTCCGCCAACGCGCCGATGGTGCTGATCGCCGAGAGCGAGCGGCAGGCAGCGGACGCAACCCGTCAGCTGATGCGCGTCGGCTTCGACCGCGTCGACGGATGGATGACGTTCGAGGCCTGGACGGCTGCGGCGCTGCCGGTGTCGTCGTTCGAGCTGATGTCGGTGAGCGACCAGGAGCTCCGCGCGCGCGCGGGAGGAGCCGAAACGCCGCTGATCGTGGACGTTCGCACCGAGCGTGAGTTCACGAGCGGTCATGTCGACGGCGCGCTCAACGTCCCGATCGGTGAGCTCGCGACGCATGCTCGGAACTTCCCGCGCGACGCATCGCGTCGCCGAGATGTGCGAAGGTGGCTACCGATCCGGTCTCGCCGCCAGCCTGCTCGCGCGCGCGGCGTGCGATCGGTGATCAACGTCGCCGGGCGGCATGGCCGCCTACCGCGCGATGGAGGCGACGGTATGACTCCCACGGCGACCTCGCTGAACTTCGCGTCCCTTGCGCGTGAAGCTCGACGAGGCGGTGGGCGCCGATGGTGCGAACAGCATCGCGCAGCACGTGAAAGCCGTGCTCGCGAGACGCTGCGAGGCGACGGGCTCTGACGCTCCGGACGCCGAGTTCTGCGCAGCCGCGGGCGGACTGCTACGCACGCCGGCTGCTCCATCGCGATCCCGCCGGCCGCTACACCGTAGTGGTCATGACCTGGGGCCCGGGTCAGGGCACATCGCTCCACGACCATGCCGGGATCTGGTGTGTCGAATGCGTCGTGGACGGCCGCATGGTAGTCCGTCAGTACGATCTCGTCGACGAAACGCGACGGCGTCTTACCGGTTCCAGCGAGCAGACCGTGGATGGAAGCCACAACGTGGATCCGCGGGCTGCCTGATTCCGCCGTTCGAATATCACACGCTGGCGCAATCGCCGCCGGACGGATCCATCCATCACGCTGCACATCTACGGCGGCGAAATGGATCACTGCCACGTCTTCGAGCAGACGCCGACGGCGCCTACCGGAAACTGACGCGCTCGCTTCCACCGGCAGCGTAGGAAAGAGAACTCTCCTGACTCCACTTCCTGAAGTGTCGTCTAGCCCCGGGTACCCGTCTCGCAAATTACGAAATCGTCGCGCCGCTCGGCTCCGGTGGCATGGGAGACGTCTATCGCGCGCGCGACCTCGCGACTGGATCGTCCCGTCGCCATCAAGGTCATGGCGCCGCTCATGTCGCCGCCGATCCGGAAATGCGGCGGCGTTTCGAAATCGAAGCGCGGGCCGTCGCCGGCGCTGTCGCATCCGAGCATCCTCGTCGATCTTCGAGCTCGGCCTGGTCGACGAGCTGCCGTTGCCGTGATGGAGCTGCTCGAAGGCGAGACGCTGCGGACCCGGCTCGAAGGCGGTCCGCTGCCGTGGCGCGATGCCGTCGCGATCGCGGTGGCTATTGCCGAAGGGCTTGTCGCAGCGCATACCAAGCGGCATCATCCATCGCGATCTGAAGCCGGAAAACGTGTTCCTGACCAGCGATGGACTGGTCAAGATCCTCGACTTCGGCCTGGCGCTGCATCGTCCGAAGGACTCGACCTGGCGGCGACTGCCCCACGTCGACCGCCGCGGGGCATCGTGCTCGGCACGCTCGGCTACATGTCGCCCGAGCAGGTCACCGGCGGGCGCGTCGACGGCCGCTGCGATATCTTCACGCCGGATGCCTGCTCTACGAGATGTTGACGGCGCGGCGTCTGTTCGGCGGAGTCACGCCGCAGGAAATCGTCGCCAACCTGCTGCACGACACGCTCCGGATCTGCATGCCGTTGATCCGATTGTTCCGGCGCAGCTGCGGTCGATCATCGCGCGAAGCGTCGATCGCGACGTCGCACGCCGATTCGACACTGCGGGTGACCTCGCGATGGCGCTGCGCTCGCTGCTGACCGGCTCGTCGGCGTGAAGTGACCGGCAAGCGTCCGAAACCGCGCGGGAAGTCGCTCGCCGTTCTGCCGTTCGTGAACGCGGTCGCCGATCCGCAGATCGACTATCTCACCGACGGCGATGGCCGAGAGCATCATCAACAGCCTCTCGCAACTGCCAGCGGCATCCGCGTCGTCCCGCGCAGTCTCGTGTTCCGGTACAAGGGACTGCAGGCAGACCCCGCCACCATTGGTCTGGCGTTGAACGTCCGGACGATCCTGACCGGACGAGTCGTGCAGCAGGGTGACGTGCTCGACATCCAGGCGGAGCTGGTGGACACCGCGACGAAGTCGCAGCTCTGGGGCGAGCGGTTCCGTCGCACGCTTTCGGATGTGCTCGTCGTCCAGGAAGAGATCGCCTGGCAGATCTCGGAAGCCCTGCGTCTCAAGCTCACCGGTGCGCAGAAGAAGACATTGCGCAAGCGCCCGACCGCAACGGCCGACGCGTATCAGGAATATCTCCGCGGCCGGCACCACTTCCACAACTGGACGCCGGACGGCTTCGGGAAAGCGATCGAGCACTTCGAACGGGCGATGACGCACGATCCGAACTACGCGCTGGCGTACGCCGGTCTGGGCAACACATTTGGGGCGATGTCGTACCACGGTTACATGTCGCCGGCGGACGGATTCCCCCGCGCCAGGGCCGCCGCCTTACGCGCCCTGGAGCTCGACGCCAGACTTGCGGATGCGCACGTCACGCTCGGCCTGGAGCGGCTCTTTTACAAGTGGGACTGGCCGGCTGCGGAAGCGGCGCTGCGGCGCGCGCTCGAGATCGATCCGGATCTTGCGATCGCGCACGGGATCCACAGCATCTTCCTGTCCACGGTGGGCCGTTACGACGAGGCGCTCGAGGCGGCGCGGCGCGCACGTGCACTCGATCCACTCTCCCCCTTCATCAACATGTGTGTCCCCTGGGCGTACCACTTCGCCGGCAGGTACGAAGACTCCGTCCGTGAGTCGCTGGGCGTTCTCGCGTTGAAGCCGGGTCTCGAAGAGGCCGGGAGCATCGCCATCATGGGATACGAATCGTCGGCCGCTTCGAAGAGGCTGCAGCCCTGATGACGCGGCAACCGTGCTGGGGCCTGGCGATCGATGGGCGCGTGCTCGCAGATGCGTTCCACACCGCCGGACCGGAGGGTTACTGGCGCGAACGGCTGGTGCAGATGGACAAGAACGCTCCATATCCCGCCGCGATGTTTCTCGGTTTCGCGACGGTGCACTGCTGGCTCGGCGATCACGAAGTCGCAATCGACTACCTCGAGCGACTCGTGGACGCGCGGGCGGGTGGAGCTGTCTTCATCGCCGCCGACAATGCCCTCGCTCCCCTGCGCGGTCGGCCTCGCTTTGAGGCGCTACTCAAGCGGATTGGGGGACCCCAGCTGCAAACGGTCTGAGCACCGCGTACAGCGTCGACATGATCGGCACTGGAACGCCCAGCCTCGCGGCCCGGCGCACCACCGATCCCTGCAAAGCCTCCACCTCGATCCGCTTGCCTTGCGCGAGATCGATCAACAGTGAAGAGCGCATGCTGCCTGGGATGCCTCCAACATACGTTTCGATCTGCTGAATTCGATCCGCCGCGACCGGAACACCTTCCGCCCGTGCCACCGCTTCGATCTCGCGGCAGCCCGCCAGGAACTGTGCGCGGATGAACGGATCGGCCCAGACCGGACCGATCGGCAGCCTGGTGGCACCGGTAAATCCAGCGAGCGAGACGAGGAAGATGAATTTCTCCCAGATCGGCACGCGGCCGTCACTCGCCGCCACCGACTGGATGTCCGCTCCGGTGAGTGCCTCGTGGATGGCTTCGACCCGTGCTCGATGTTCTCGGAAGAGCACCGAATACCTCGCCGAAAATGATGCGCCGGTGTGTTCCGGTCTGCTCGATCACGCCTGGAGCGCTGAGCGCCGTCGCAATGTACGTGGTGCCGCCGACCACGTGCGTCCTCCCCGACGATGGCAGCGACCTCGCTGACGCTGTCGACGCCGTTCTGCACGGTCAGGACCGTACGGACTCGGGCCCGACATCGGTGACAGCATCGGCAGCGCCGTCGAGTTGTCGTAGGCCTTCACCGCTACCAGCACCAGGTCGACGATGCCGACCTTGCGTGTGTCTTCTTCCGCCCGGCCGGTGGCGACGAAGTCGCCGAGAGCCTCGCTCCTGATCTGACAACCCCCGCTCGCGAATCGCGGCCAGGTGGGCGCCGCGCGCAATGAACGTCACGTCGTGGCCCGCCTGCGCGAGCTTCGCGCCGTAATAGCCGCCGACAGCACCCGAACCGAGGATGGCAATTTTCATGGTGTCCCAGCGAGCGTCAACTGCGCCGCTTCGAATACCATGTACACAGGAATGCCCGTCAGCAGCAATCCCAGCCCGACCAACGACTCTACCGGCTTTTCATTCAAAGTGTTGATGACGAACGCAGTCGATCCCAGCACGAAGATCAGCGGAACGAGCGGGTAGCCCCAGGCGTGATACGGGCGCGGCTGGTCCGGACGTGTTCTCCGCAGGACGAACAGTGCGACCCCGGCAGCGACACTGAACAGGATCGACGCGAACATGACATAGGTGAAGAGCTGGTCGTACGTCCCAGAAAGTGCGAGGATCGCGGACCACACCGTCAGCGCAACGATCGCCACATGCGGCGTCCGGTATATGGGGTGAACCTTGCTCGCAGCCGGCAGGAACACGCCGTCGCGAGCCATCGCGAACAGGACGCGCGAGCCTCCGAGCAGGCCGGCGGCGTTGCACCCGAATGTCGAGACCAGCACCGTTAACGCAACGAACCCGGCCCCTGATGGCCCCATCAGCGCCAACGAGGCCTTCTCGGCGATGCGCGTCACGCCCTTGATCTCGTCCAGGCTCAGCGCGTAGAGGTAGGCGAGATTCACCGCAAGATAGATGGCGATCAGGGCGAACACTCCAAGCACCAGCGCACGCGGGACGTTCTTTTGCGGATCGCGGATCTCACCGGCCGCGTAGGTCACGTAGTACCAGGATTCGTAGGTCCACAGCACCGCGATCATCGCGACGCCGAACGACGCGAGCGGTCTTGCCACGTCAGGCGGTACCAGCGGCGTGTACGACGGATGCGCCGTTCCAGCGATCAGCGCCATCACAGGAATCGCGACCAGCCCGGCGACCTTCGCCAGGGTCAGCACCACGTTCGTCATGTTCCCGCTGCGCACGCCGACGTAGTTGATCGCGCCAAGCACCACCAGCGACGCTGACGCGACGATCTGCCCCGCGGAAATGGTGAACGTGCCCCACGGAACCGGAATGGCCAGGAGGATGTTGGACGTGGACGTGGCGGGGATGAAGTAGCTGAAGTACTCCGCGAATCCCACGGCAACCGCGGCAATACTTCCGCTGATGATGACCAGCAGCGATGCCCATCCATACAGGAATGCCGGCAATGCGCCGTAGGCTTCCTTGAGGAAGACGTACACGCCGCCGGACCGCGGAAACATCGCGCCCATCTCGGCGTAAGTAAGGCCGCCGGCGATAGACAACACGCCACCCAGCACCCAGGCGGTGAGGAGGAGCGACGCCGAAGGGATGAGTGCCGCCATCCCGCCGGTGGTCAGAAAAATGCCCGACCCGATGACGCTGCCGAGCACGAGCATGATTGCGGAGCCGAGCCCCAGCGCTCGGAGCAGACCTTCGTCGGGTGATGCGTCTGACGTTTCCTCGACCCGCATTGCGCGCCTCCGGTGAAGGCCGAACTTTACTTCACTTCGGATGCTAAAATTCCGCACGGAGGACCGAATGGCCGCGCGTCTCACTACATTTGTTGTCGTCGGCATTGTCGCCGCGACACTGATCGCCGGACTGATCGTTGGAGCGCAGCGTGACGACAGCAACGGGCCTGTCGACCTGATCGTTCACAACGCGGTCGTCTTCTCGGGTGATGCCTCCGCGTCCATGGCGGAAGCGGTCGCGGTCCGCGCCAACCAGGTGCTCAAGGTGGGAAGCAATCGCGAGATCATGCGGATGCGGCGTCCGCAGACCGTAACTATCGACGCCAAGGGGGCCGCCGTGCTGCCCGGTTTCAACGATGCCCACCTGCACCTGGTCGAGGGCGGGCTGGCGCTCAGCGGCGTCGACCTGACCAGCACCGCGACGGTTGCGGAAGCAAGCGAACGCGTCCGTGCGTGGGCCGAGGCACATCCCGACAGCAAGTGGGTCATTGGCCGCGGATGGACGTCATTCCCGGAAGAAGAACCCGCCAACCGGCAGGTGCTGGACGCCGTCGTGGCCGATCGTCCGGTCTACCTGCTCTCCGAAGACGGTCTCTCCGCGTGGGTCAACTCGCCGGCACTGAAGCTGGCGAAGATCGCGGCACGCACTCCCGATCCTGCGGACGGCCACATCATCAAGGATGGCAACGGAGAACCCACCGGTGTTCTGGAGGGATCCGCGGTCAAGCCGGTCAGCCGGCTGCTGCCGAAAATCGACGCGGCCGCACGCACACGGGCGATCCTGGCGGCGCTGACGGAAGCGCAGCGGAACGGGATCACCAGCATCCAGTCTGCGGGCCTCGAACCAGCCGACATCGAGCTGCTCAACACGTCGAGACGCTCCGAACAGCTCGACACCCGCGTCTACGCGGCGCTGGCCGTTCGTCCGCAGCGCTCGGAGGCCGAAGTCGACAAGCTCGATCCCACGAAGTACCCGGACGATCCGATGCTGAAGTCGGGCGTGGCGGACGTCGACGCCGCCGCGACAGACGCGGATGGGCTCAATCGGCTGGTGAGGCTGCTCGACGGACGCGGCTGGCAGATCTCAATTCACCAGTCGTCGGCCGAAGAAGAGACCAGGGCAAGCGCGGCGCTTTCACATGCGATGCGGTCGAACACGACGCGGGACCTCGAACGCCGCCACGGGATCCAGAGCCATGCGGACCATTTCGACCAGGTGGGCACGCGCCATGTGGTCGGTAGCGACTGGCCTTACGGTCCACTCTCGCCGATGCGCGTCCTCGCCTCCTTCCCCGAGGAGATGGCGCTCAAGGACGCGATTGTCGGCTACACCGCCGCCGGCGCGTACGCCTCGCGCGACGAACAACGCAAGGGAATGCTCAAGCCCGGGATGCTCGCCGACATCGTCGTGCTCTCGAACGACATCTTCAAAATGGAGCGCGGTGCGCTGCCGTCGGTCACGGTCGCATACACGATCCTGGATGGACGCATCGTGTACCCGGCCAACATCAACTCCAAACTCCAAACGACAAACACCAAATAAGCGTCACCTGAAGAGCATCTCCACCCGGTATTTCCCACCTTCGGCAGGCCGCAGGACTGCGATGCGCGCCGGCTGGCCCGTGGCAATCGTTGCCTCCGACTTGACCTTCCAGTCCGGCAGATCGATCAGCGCGCCCGCCTCGTAGCCGGTATCCGGCACCGCGGTCATGCCATTTGCGTCCACATCGCGAAGGGCGCCCGAGTTCCGCAGGTCTCCCATGTCGTTGATACTGGTGACCACCTGGATTTCGCGCTTGCCCTCCGTCGTTCTGACGCGGCGGGTGCCAGTGATGCCGATGTCCGCGATATACGGCTCGACACCGGATCCGTTGATCACTGTGGCGTTGCGCAGCAGAACGTAGAACAGCCCTGACTCGTTCATCGGCAAGGATTCGTATCGCTTGGGATCGGCCTTTTTCACGCGTCCGGTGGCCATCGCATCGAGCGCCGAGAGGATCGCGACGAAGTTCAAGCGAATCAGTGGAGGATCAGGTTCTTCCGACGGCCACGGACCGGTTTCTATGAGGACCACGGGCGTTCCCAGAGCGTCAGGTTGTCGCCGAATGCCCTCACTTCGAATTCGTCGTCGTAACGGCCGATCTGTCCTGACGCGAACGGCTCCAGCGCGTCGCGAATCACCGAGCAGATCCGCTTGGTGAGCTTGCGGCCTTCATTCTCACTGCGCTTTTCGTCGTAGGCCACTGACAGCAGCGAGATCGACGCCGGCTTGGGTGGTTTGCCGATCGCTGTTCCCCAGCTCTGGTTGTGCAGGTTGAACCCCACCTTCGGGTTCAGCCGGTCGCGCAGCGCCTTGAGGATTTTGCCCTCCGGCGACTGCAGCCGGAGCGCGTCCCGATTGACGTCAATGCTCTGGGCATTCCGGCGCTGAAAGCGTTCGGCGCCGTCCGGATTGAGCATCGGCACGAAGTGCAGCGTCAGGTTCGACAGAATGCGCCGGACGGCAGGTTCCTCGCGATGCCGGGAGAGGTATTCGTACACGTCGAAGAGCGCCGCCGTTGCTGTCGGTTCGTCTCCGTGCATCTGCGACCAGAGCAGAACGTGTGTCGGGCCGCTTCCGGTCCACAGGTGATGAATCGATCGCCCTTCGATCGACTCGCCAATCTGTTCGATCGAGAACATCCCGCCTGGCGCCGAGGCCACGGCTTTCAACCGCGTCACGACATCGTCATGAGTCATGAGCGGCGGCACCTGCGGCGATACGTGCTCCGCGTTCCATGCCTGGGCGAGGAGTTGCGGGCTCAGTGCGTTTTCACTCGAAGCCTGTCCGCTACCGGCATCTGCCCTGGCGATCGTGACCGAGAGCATGGCACTGCACAGCACCGCCCGTGCAGGTCGATTCAGAAGTTGCATGGCGCTCATTATAGAAGGCACATCATTCGGCGATCGTCTCGGAGGACAATGTCTGCGATGGACACACCGCTGTCGATGCCGCCAATGACGGCCTTGGACGTGATCACGCAGGTGATCGCGGCGCTGCTCTACATGGCCGTCGGGGTCGCGGCACTTGCCCAGGCGCCACGAGATTCTCGGTACGCGGGTGTTCTTCGCGTTCGCGGTGATGAACTGCGTGGCGTTCGGGATCCCGACGTTTGGCTGGTTCATCGGTGAAAGGAACCCGCTGGCGATGTACCGGATCCCGATGGCGCTGGTGCTCTCAGCGCTGGCGGTCGGCGCCTTGCTGCTGTTTCATTTCAGCCAGGTGTTCCCGCGGCGCCGACCCTGGATCAAGGGATCGGGACCCCAGTTGCCGATCGCGTACGCACTCACGCCGATCGCCGTCCTCGGCCTCACGCAGCTGTGGCCGGAAAAACCGGCCAATGCAACGGTGCCGTTCATCCTGACGTTCATCATCTTCGGCTTTCCCTTGATGGTGCTGCTCGGCGCCGTGCTGCCGTTCGCCGGGATCATCTCGCTGCTGCGCAGCTATCGCGAAACCGCAACACCTGCGGGGGTGCCCTCCGCTCGACGCGTGCTCTGGCTGATCCTTCTCAGCCAGATTGCCGGTGGTGTGCTCGCGGTCGTCTTTGCGCCAGTGCTGGCGAGAGTGGCTCCCAACTCGTTCACGCTCACATTCGTGACCGTGCTGGTGTGGGCGCTGGGGCTGCTGACACCGATTGCATTTGCCACCGGTATCTGGATCGACAAACTGCTCGAGGCGGATCCCGGCTAGCGGAAGTGCAGCCGCAGGAGCGACGGCGTGCTGCCCTGCGTTACGACGAACAAATTGTCGTAGTCCGCGTCGGCCACCTTCACCGGTTCCACCACGCCGAGCTGCTTGATCACATCAGGAACGGTGTTCGAATGCGCCACGACCAGGGCATTGCCGGCGCCTGCCTTCAGCCGCTCGATCAGCGCCGCTACGTCCTTGGCCGGCACCACTGTCGGCTGAATATTCAGGGCGGCCGCCAGCGGTGCCGCCGTCTGCTGGGTGCGCTTGAATTCGGTTACGTAGATTGCCTTGATCCCGGCCTCCTTGAGCGCGTTTGCGAGTGACTGCGCACGCGCCTTGCCGGCATCCGAGAGCTCGGGATCCGTGCTCGCCATGCTGCCGCCCGCTCCCGCGCCGCCGTCCGCACGTTCCGCGTGGCGGACCACGAACACCGTCTGCTGCGCGCTCGCTGATGCCGCTGCGATCACTGCAAGCACCAGCCATATGCCGACGACCCTGAACACACGCCGCATGTTCTCTCTCCTGGCAGCCCTGAAGGGCTGGACTACCTTTAGGTTATGCGCGGACCGCGCGCGCTGAACGGATGGCAATGAAATAAAGCACGGCGCCGAAAACGAGCGCGACCGTGCCCGAGATCAGCTGCTGCCGTGTCGCGCCGAACAAGATCGCGAGCGCTATGACGATCGCGAGACTCGGAACAACCGGTCCGCCAGGAACCGTGAACAATGCGGGACGCACCGGCACGCCGTTGCTCTCGACTATTCCTTCACCTGCGAATCTGTCGGCGCGGAGCCGGATCATCGAGGCGCAGGTCATCACGTACACGAGCAGCCGGCTGATAGCGCTCGCGGCCGCCATGGTCACGAAGCTGCCCGACAGGGCGAGCAGGAGCGACACCGCCGCAGTGATCATGATCGCGTTCACCGGAGTGCGCCAGGCCGGGTGGACCCTCCCGAAGAACTCCGGCAGATCCCCCTGCTCGGCCAGCGCAAACAGGTTCCGTGATCCCGACAGCGCCTGCCCCATGTTGTTGCCGGACGTCGAGAAGACTGCGCCGAGCGTGATCATCGCCGCCCCGGCGGCCCCCAGGAACAGGGCGGACGCGTCTGCAAGCGGTGTCTTGGAAGTGGCGAGGTCCGGCAATGTTCCGAGCGCCACCAGCTGGGCGAGCGCCATGACGATGGTGACGATGGCAATGGTGGTGATCAGGGCAAAGGGAATCGCACGCCGCGGATCCTTCGCCTCGCCGCCCAGAACAGGAACCGTCTCGTATCCACCGAACGCAAAGATCAAGAGCAGTGCGCTGGTCGACAGCTGCGAGAACTGGAAGGTCGCGGGAGCGGAGACCCGCGTCCAATCCACATAGAACAGGCCGGCGATGATGAAGATCCCGAGCGGCAGCAGCTTGGCGAGCGTGAGGATGTTCACGACCAGGCTGCTCTGCCGAATCCCTCGCAGATTGATCGCCGCGATGATCGCGATGATCACCGTCAGGAATATCGACCGGTTGGCGCCGGCCGTCACCGACGGCCAGTAGAAACCAAGCGACGCCACCAGCACGTTGATCACTGATGCCCAGCTGGCGGCGCGTGTGAACCACATCATCCAGCCGACTTCGAAGGCGGCGAACCGGCCGAAGGCGGCGCGCGTGTAGAGATACGGCCCCCCGGTTCCGTCGAAGCGGCTCGCCACTTCAGCGAACGATAGTGCGATCAGCATGGACGCGAGGCCGACCGCCGCCACCATCCACGGACTCCAGGAGCCGGCGTTCGCGGCAAGCGCCGCCGGCAGCGCGAACACCGCACCGCCGATCACCTGGTTGACGCCGACCGCGGTGAGATCCCACCTCCCGAGCTCGCGTCGCAGTGATGATGGCGGGATCTCGGCGGCCGTTGAGGTCACGGCGTGGTTGTATCATGAACGGTCATGGAAACCGATGTCGTCGTGAAGCCGCGCGACGTGATGCCGCAGGGCGCGAGCACCTTGCCGGCGGCGTTCTACACCGACGAAACCTACTTCCGCCGCGAAATGGAATCGCTCTACGCGCGAATGTGGATCTGTGTGGGTCGGCTCGAACAGGTGGAGAGGCCGGGACAGTTCATCGTCCGCGACGTGCTCGGCGAAAGCATCATCATTACGAGCAACGCCGCCGGAAAGGTGAATGCCTTTTACAACGTCTGCCGCCACCGCGGTACCAAGCTGTGCACGGAGCATGAAGGAACGTTCGGACGCAGCATCCAGTGTCCCTATCACGCCTGGACGTACGACCTCGACGGATCGCTGATCGGTGCGCCGCACATGGACGAAGTGCCGCACTTCAGCAAGCAGGACTATCCGCTCCGTGGCGTCAGCGCCGACGTGTGGGATGGACACATCTTCATCAATCTCTCGTCCGAGCCCCGTCCGTTGCGCGAGCAGCTGGCGAGCCTGCCCGACAAGTTCGTGCCCTGGCGCATGCAGGAGCTCCGCCTCGGACACCGCATCGTCTACGACGTGAAGGCCAACTGGAAGCTGATCATCCAGAACTACAACGAGTGCCTGCACTGCCCCAACCTTCACCCCGCGTTGAACAAGCTTTCGCACTACCTGAGTGGGGAGAACGAGCCGCTGCAAGCGACCTACATGGGGGGGCGCATGGATCTGCGTCCCGGTGTGAGCACCCTGACCTGATGGACGGCACGTGCGATCGCGCCTTCCTGCCGGGCCTCTCGAAGAGGACGTGCGTCGCGTTTACTACTACGCGATCTTCCCGAACATGCTCCTCAGCCTGCACCCGGACTACATGATGGTGCACACGCTGTGGCCGCAGGGCCCGGACCGGACGATCAACATCTGCGAGTGGCACTTCCATCCGAAAGAGCTGGCGCGGCCTGACTTCGACCCGAAGGATGCCGTCGAGTTCTGGGATCATGACGAACCGCCAGGACTGGCACGTCTGCGAGCTCTCCCAGGCTGGCATCAGCTCGCGGGCGTATACGCCGGGTCCTTATTCGAATCGAGAGGACCTGCTCTATGCGTTCGATCAGATGATCCGCGTGTGCACGAGAACCACGACTAAATCACGGTGACCACAAAGGGCACGATGAGCACGAAGAAAATTGTCTAGTGCTCTTGGTGTGCTTCGTGAACCTCGTGAGTGCAACCGTCTACGTTCCGGCCACGGGCAGCCCTAAAGGGCTGCACTACATTGGCGGCGTCGCAGTCTTGCGCTTCGGCTCGAAGAACGGCGTCTTCGCAACTGTCGCGGCGACGCGGTGGCGGACCGCCTCGACGGTGACTTCGATGTGCAGCCTGGTGCCTTCCGCATAGAACGGCTTGTCGACGGTGGCGAGCGCGATCATCTTCTTGAGAACCGGGGACCACGTAGTTGACGTGGCACGTCCCACCTGACGTCCGTTGCGATAAACAGGAACCGCAACTCTCGATGCTGTCGCCCCGACCGATGGTGCGAGCGCGAGCTTCTCATAGATCGCCTCGACTTCGGGCCAGTCCACCTCCAGCCCGACGACCTGGCGCTGGTGCCCTCGTTCGTGTTCCTGCCGAAGCGCTTGCTGACCGATGAAGCGGCCCTTCGTCAGGCTGACGAGGCGTCCCAGGTTCATCTCGTAGGGGGAGTACATCTGTGAAGGGATCATCGCCTTCTTACTGCTGAAGAAATCGACCTCGATCAACAACAGTCCGGCCTCGATCCGCGCGACATCCAGCGCCAGCATGCCGGCCGGCTTGATATCGAAAGGCTTGCCGCCTTCCATGAGTGCGTCCCAGACGGGCAGCGCATGTTTGGCCGGCATCCAGATCTCGTAGCCGAGATCTCCGGTATAGCCGGTACGCGAGATTTCCACCGGCACGCCCGCGATGGTGCCGTTGGTCACGCGGAAATACTTCAGTGACTCGAGATCCGCCTTTGCGACCGCGCGCAGCAGTCGCGCGCTGGTCGGACCTTGGAGCGCCAGCGCGGCAATCTCCTCGGACACATCGTCGATGTGGACGTCCATGCCTGCGGCGTTCTGCGAGAACCAGCGCAAGCTCGGGTCAGCTGCCGTCCACCGAAAGACGTGTTCCCCCAGCCTGGACACGGTCCCGTCGTCGATCACCTTCCCACGTTCGTCACACCATGGCGTGTAGAACACCTGGCCGACGGTCATTTTGGCGACGTCGCGGGTGATCAGGCGATCGACGAAACGGGCGGCATCCCGGCCCGTGACCATGTATTTGTAGAAGGGAGACACATCGATCAGCGCCGACGCATTGCGGATCGCGTTGTATTCGTGTTCGTGATGCCCCTCATAGGCACTGACGGCGTAGTAGCCGGACCACTCGCGGTAATTGAGACTTTCGCACAGGGCAAACGTGCGCTCGTGGACGGCTGTTCCGATCGGCATAGCTGAAGAATTATAGGTTAAGATTTCGAGACACTTCGATGCTCGACCTGCTCTGCACCCGCACCGCCGGCCTCTGATTCGGTCCCCCATCTAGGGTCAGAGCGGGGTCAAACCAGGGTCAGACCGGGGTCAGACCCCTTCGCAGAAACTTCACCGTCAGTTAGCCGAGCGTTTCAATTTTTGCCATGAACAAGTACGACGTCATCGTTATCGGAGGCGGCCACAACGGACTCGTGAACGCCGCCTACCTCGCGCGGGCGGGACGCAAAGTCCTGGTGCTCGAGCGGCGGCACGTGCTCGGGGGCGCCGCCGTAACCGAAGAGATCTTTCCGGGTTTCAAGTTCTCGGTCGCATCGTACGTGGTCTCCCTGCTCCGTCCTGAAATCATCCGTGAGCTCGATCTCCCTCGGCACGGCCTCGAGATCCTCCCGCTGGATGGCACGTTCACGCCGATGCCGAGCGGCGATTATCTCTGGCGCGTGAACGATCACGCCAAGACCCGCCGCGAGATCGCGCGCCACTCGAAAGTAGACGCCGAGGCATACGACGAATACGGCAAGGCGATGGTGGAGATGGGCCGGTTCGTGAAGCCGATCCTGAACATGACGCCGCCGGATCCGACGTCGCTCGACCCCCGCGGGTTGATGAACCTGCTGTTCCTCGGCAAGCGCTTCCAGGCGCTCAGCGACCAGGACAAGTACAACCAGGTCCAGCTCATGACCATGAGCGCGGTCGACTTCCTGGATCAGTGGTTCGAAACCGACGTGTTGAAGGCGACGATGTCGGCGTCAGGAATTATCGGAACGTTCCTGGGCGTGCGTTCCCCCGGAACCGCCTACGTGCTGCTGCACCACTACATGGGCGAGATCGACGGTGCATTCCGGTCGTGGGGTTTTGCCCGCGGCGGCACCGGCGCCATCTCGAACGCGATCGGTGATGCCGCGCGCGAAGCCGGCGTCGAGATCCGCACCGAAACATCCGTTTCCAAGATCATCATCAAGGACGATGTGGCGGTGGGGGTCGTGCTGTCGAATGGTGATTACCTGACCGGGAACGTGATCTCGTCGAGCGTGGATCCCAACCTGACGTTCCTCAAGATGGTCGGCGAGGAGAATCTCCCCGGAGACTTCGTGGTCGACGTGAAGCGCTACAAGTACCGCGGATCCTCCGGCAAGGTGAACCTCGCGCTGGACGCGCTGCCGAACTTCACAGCCATTCCTGGTCCAGGGCCGCATCTGCGCGGAGCGATCTCGATCTCGCCGAGTGTCGACTACATGGAGCGCGCCTACGACGAAGCGAAGTACGGACGGGACCCGCGCCGCCCCTACATCGACATGGTGATCCCGAGTCTCACGGATCCATCGGTCGCACCCCCCGGCAAACACGTCATGTCCTGCTTCGTGCAATACGCGCCTTACAACCTGAAGGAGGGGGGCACGTGGGACGACCACCGCGAGGCGTTCGGTGACACCGTCATCAACACCATCGCGGAGCATGCGCCGAACATCAAGGACATCATTCTCAATCGGCAGGTTCTGACGCCGCTCGACATCGAACGCGACTTCGGATTGACAGAAGGCAATATTTTCCAGGGCGAGCTCACGCTCGAGCAGCTGTTCTTCCTCCGTCCGGCCCCGGGCTGGGCGCAGTACAGGACACCGGTCAAGAACCTTTACATGTGCGGATCCGCGACGCATCCCGGCGGCGGCATCATGGGTGCGCCCGGCCGGAACGCCGCGATGAGAATCATCAAGGACACGAAATCAGGAGCTAGGAGCTAGGAGACAGAAGCCAGGAGGCAGGAGGCAGAATGGCAGATCGCGCACCGGCAAGAAACTTCGAAGACCTTCTCGTCTGGCAGAAAAGCCATGCACTCACATTGCGGGTGTACATCCTGACGGCGACCTTCCCCAAGAATGAGCTCTACGGCCTCGTGTCACAGATGCGCCGCGCTGCGGTCTCCATCCCTGCAAATATTGCGGAGGGGTTCAAGCGCCGGGGACGTCCGGATAAGGCGCGGTTCATGAATGTCGCGCAAGGTTCTCTCGAGGAGCTGCGCTACTACTTCATCCTGGCAAGTGACCTTGGCTTTGTGCAGGACCACGAGCGTGAATCGATCGATGAAATCGGGCGGATGCTGGGGGCGTATCGCACACTCCTATCTCCCACCTCCTGAATTCTGTCCTCCTAACTCCTGACTCCTACATTCTGACTCCAACATTCTGACTCCTACCTCCTGATATGCATCAAATCCTGATCATCGGCGCCGGCCACAACGGTTTGACGGCAGCCTTCTACCTCGCCAGGGCCGGACACGAGGTCACCGTGCTCGAGCGTCGCGACGTCGTCGGCGGCTGCGCGGTGACCGAAGAGTTCGCGCCAGGGTTCCACGCGCCTGTGGCGAACGCGATTGGACCGCTGCGGCCATCGGTGATTCGCGACATGGGGCTGCGGGTGGAGTTCATCAAGCCGGATCCGCGGCTGATCGCGCTGGGCGCGGATGGCCACGCACTCGCCTTCGGTGATGTGGCACGTACAGTGGAAGCGATCAGGGCGTTCTCCGCCAAAGACGCCGACAGGTATCCGGAGTTCTGCGCTACCCTGCAGCGCCTTGGTGGATTCCTCTCCGGGCTGCTCGAGCTCACGCCTCCGTCGATCGATGCGCCCGCCGCCGGAGAGATGTGGGACCTGCTGAAGGTCGGCAAACGCTTCCGCGGCCTCGGCCGGGCGGACGGCTTCCGGCTGCTGCGATGGGGACCCATGGCCGCAGCGGACCTGGTCGCCGAGTGGTTCGAGACCGATCTGCTCCAGGCGGCGATCGCCGCGCGCGGTGTGTTCGGGACCGCACAAGGCCCGTGGTCCGCCGGCAGCGGCGCAGTGCTGCTGCTGAATGCTGCGGTCGATCCCGCGCCTGGCGGCAGCAGCGTCACGGTGAAAGGCGGCCCTGGTGCGTTGACGGCGGCGATGGCCGACGCGGCTCGTGCCGCCGGTGCGACAATCCGCACGGGTGCAGCGGTCGCGCGCGTCATCGTCCGCAGCGGCAGGGCGGCAGGCGTGATCCTGGAGGACGGCAGCGAGCTCGTGGCGAGCGCCGTCGTGTCGAATGCTGATCCGCGGCGAACCTTTCTCGAACTGGTCGAACCGGTGGAGCTGGATCCGAGCTTCCTGACGAAGATCCGCAACTATCGCGCGCGCGGCACGGTTGCGAAAGTGCACCTCGCGTTGAACGCGATTCCGGCGTTCACGGGCGTCGCGAACCCAGCCGACCTCCACGGACGGGTCCACATCGCACCAGGGATCGACTATCTCGAGCGCGCGTTCGATGCGTCGAAATACGGCGAGCTGCCAGCGGATCCATACCTCGACGTCACCATGCCGACCATCGCGGATCCGTCGCTGGCACCCGCTGGCAAGCACGTGTTGTCCGCGCATGTGCAATTCGTGCCGCGCATCCTCGCGCAGTCGGAACCGTGGGACGCGGCGCGCCAGCGGCTGCAGCGTATCGTCGTCTCCACGCTTGAGAAATTTGCGCCCGGCGTGACCTCGACGATCGAAGCCGTCGATGTGCTGACGCCGGCCGACCTGGAACACCGGTATGGCATCTCAGGCGGGCAGATCTACCATGGCGAACCGGCGCTCGACCAGTTGTTCACCATGCGTCCGGTGCTGGGTTGGGCCCAGTATCGAACGCCGATCGAAGGGCTGTTCCTCTGCGGATCCGGCGCACATCCCGGCGGCGGCATCACCGCCGCGTCCGGACAGAATGCCGCGCGCGAAATCGGCGTTCAGCTCGCCCGCCGTCCCCGGAACGAGCGCGGCTAGACACGCAACCAGCGAGGCTAGAGCAGATCGCCGTGCCAGTAGAGGATGTCGGATTCCTCGAGCGGACGGCTGAGCAGCCGGTCGTTGAGCGGCTTGACCATCAGCAGATCGGGCGCGGCCGCGGTTGCCTCGATTCGCATCTGCGGGGGCAGCCATCCGGGCGGCAGCGAGCCGCGCACGTTCAGCGCGGGGTTCCCCGGTGTGCGCGCGCGCAACACCTGCAGGAGCGCACCAACCCGCGCCCCGCCAGGATCACGATCGCCGCACATCTCCAACACGATATCGTCCCCGGCGGTCGTCAGGATCGCGAATGCCACTGCACTGCTTCCTTCTTCGACGATGAAGAACTCCACCGTGAGCGCACCCGGCGGTAACAGCCCGGCGAGCAGTCGCTTGCGGGACAGCCCGTAGCGAACATAGTCCTCGTTCTGCCCGATCGCGAATCGAGTGAGGCGTGACATCGAATCGGCGAGCGCGGCGACGGCGGGAATGTCGCGTTCCTCGCCGGAGCGGCACGAGCGTCATCGGCGCCCCGGGTTTGTCGACGATCGAGAGCAGCAGCTCGCGACGAGGGACGGTTCGGAACCCGAGCCGTTCGTAGTAGGCCGGACCGATTTCCGAGAAGAGGATGGCGAGTTCGGCTCCCTCACGAGCGGCGTCCTCGACTACGCGCGTGACGATGGCCGCCGCGTGACCGCGGCGGCGCCGGGCTCGAGGCGTGTATACCGCACCTATGCCGACTGCCGTAATCTCCCGCCCCTCCACACGCACGCGCAGGTCGTAACGCTTCGCACTCGTCAGCACCGCTCCTGCTTCGTCGACGAGCGCGTATCGGCGCAGACAGCGGGCACCCCAGGGGGTCCGCAGCTGGGCGAGGTTGTACTGCAGGTATGCCTTTTTACTCAGGCCATCGGCCCAGATCCCGTGCGATTCCGCCAGGATCTGGTCGAGGATCGCTCCATCTGCGACAACCAGCCTCATCCCTGCCATATTAGTAGGCCTTTAACTCCGAACCGACAGGGCGGGTCTAATTAGCTGGAAACAGAGGTCACAGATGGGAATTTCCGCGAGGCCGTCTTCCAGATTTGTCGCTCGCCATCGGCCGGCCGCCGTTATGGTCATGGTGTGCGTGCTCGCGTCCGGCGCGGGTGCGCAGCGCCGCACGACCGCCGTACCAGCAGCGCCTTCCGACAAGACCATCGTCCACGTGCTGAACAGGATCGGTTTCGGACCGGCGCCTGGCGACATTGAGAAGGTCCGAAGCGTTGGCCTGGCTGCCTACATCGATCAGCAGCTCCAACCGGAACGGCTGGCGGATGAGCGCGTCGAAGCTCGACTCGCGGGATTCACGACACTGAAGATGAGCACGGAGGATCTCGCGCGCGACTTCTACCTGCCCGCGCAGATGCTGCGGCGGCAGGCGCAACGGGCGCAGCAGAACGATCCGGCGATGCAAGGGGCACCGCCGAAGGATCCGGCGATGACTCCCGGGAATCCCGATTCACGCAAGGAGCGCACCCCGGAGGAAATGCAGGCGCAGCAAGCGGAACGGCGCGTGCTCGGCGAGCTCACGCAACAGAAGATCCTGCGCGCGGCGTATAGCGACAAGCAACTGCAGGAAGTGATGGTGGACTTCTGGTTCAACCACTTCAACGTGTTCGTCGGCAAGGGACAGACTCGCATCTACCTGACCGAGTACGAACGCGACACCATCCGTCCGCACGTGTTCGGGAAGTTTCGCGACCTGCTCGGTGCGGTCGCGGAATCACCCGCCATGCTGTTCTACCTGGATAACTGGCAAAGCTCCGCCCCCGAGGGAACCGCGATGGAGCAAACGAACGCCAAGCGTGGGATGCGCGGGCGGCCCGGCGCTGCCGGACGTCGAGGCGTCAACGGGCGCGGCGTCGATGCCCGCGGCCTGACCATGGCGGATCTGCCGCCGGCGGTGCAGAATCGCCGTCCGCGCGGCGTGAACGAGAACTACGCACGCGAGCTGATGGAGCTTCACACGCTCGGCGTCGACGGCGGCTATACGCAGGCTGACGTGCAGGAGATCGCGCGCGCGTTCACCGGCTGGACGTTGACCCAGCCGCGGCAGGGAGGCGGTTTCACCTTCGATCCGCGCATGCACGATAACGGCGAGAAGGTCGTTCTCGGCACGAAGATCAAGAGCGGTAACGGCAAGAAGGATGGAGAGCAGGTGCTGGATCTGCTGGCCAAACATCCGTCCACCGCCCGGTTCATCGCGACGAAGCTCACCAGGCGTTTCGTCTCCGACACCCCGCCGAAGAGTCTCGTCGATCGAGCCGCGGCGCGTTTCCGCGACACCGACGGCGACATTCGCGAGGTCGTCCGGACGATCATCACCTCCCCGGAGTTCTTCGACGCGTCGGCCTATCGCGCGAAGGTGAAATCGCCGTTCGAGTTCGTCGTGAGTGCCGTCAGGGCGTCGGGCGCGGACACCTTCAACGGCATGCCCCTGGTCCAGGCGATGCGCGACCTGGGTATGCCGCTCTACGGATGTCAGCCGCCCACCGGCTATGCGGATCGCGCCGATGCCTGGGTGAATACCGGTGCGTTGCTCAACCGCATGAACTTCGCCGTGTCTCTCTCGAGCGGGCAACTGCGCGGCGTACGCACGACACCGGCGATGAGCGATGCGTGGATCGCATCAGGTGCGCTTGCCGGGGACATCTCCGAACCGACACGGACGACAGTGGCGAAAGCAACTGCACCGCCCCAGGCCGTTGCGCTGCTGCTCGGCTCGCCTGAATTTCAGAGAAAGTAGGACGTCATGATCTCCCGGCGCATCTTCCTCAAGGACGGCGCACTCGCGTTGGTCAGTCTCGGCTTCGCGCCGACCTTCCTGGCGCGCACGGTTGAAGGGGCGCAGGCGTCCCGGCAGAAGATCCTGATCACGATCTTCCAGCGCGGCGCGGTGGACGGCCTCAACATGATCGTGCCGTTCGGCGAGCGTGACTACTATGCGGCGCGCCCGACGCTTGCGATCGCGCGGCCGTCCGCCGACGACAACACGGCGGTCGACCTCGACGGATTCTTCGGCATGCATCCGCGAATGCGTCCGCTGAAGCCGCTGTGGGATTCGGGCACGATGGCGGTCGTGCACGCGTGCGGATCACACGACGATACGCGTTCCCATTTCGACGCGCAGGACTACATGGAGTCGGCCACTCCTGGTGTCAAAAGCACGCCCGACGGCTGGATGAATCGGTACCTGCACGCGAAAGAGCATCAGAAGGCGACGCCCTTCCGGGCGGTGGCGCTGGCGCCCCAACTGCCGCGCGCGCTGCAGGGAACAGCTCCCGCTCTTGCGATCGGACAAATCTCCCAGTTCGGCATCAGGGCTGGAGGTGCGTCGGACATGGTGCAGTCTTCATTCGAAGCGGAGTACGCCGCGGCGGCGAACAGCGTGCTTCACTCGACCGGGCGCGAGGCATTCGACGCGATCAAGATGATGAAGAAAGCGGATCCGTCGCAGTACTCGCCGTCCAATGGGGCGGAGTATCCGCGCTCTCCCTTTGGCGAGGCGCTGAAACAGATCGCGCAGCTGGTCAAAGCCGACGTCGGTCTCGAAGTGGCGTTTGCCGAGTCGGGCAACTGGGATCATCATGCCAATGAAGGATCGTCAGTCGGCATTCTCGCGAATCGCCTGGACGATCTCGCCCGCGGTATCGCGGCACTGACGCGCGACCTCGGCGATCGCATGGCGGACGTTGTCGTGATGACCATGTCGGAGTTCGGCCGGGCGGTGGCCGAGAACGGGGCGCGCGGGACCGACCACGGACATGGCAACGCGATGATGGTCATGGGAGGAGGCGTCCGCGGCGGGAAGGTCTATGGAAAGTGGCCGGGGCTTGCGGTGCAGCAGCGCCACGACGGCCGCGACCTCACGATCACGACCGACTTCCGCGCCGTGTTCAACGAAGTCGTGCAGTCTCACCTCGGCCTGGCCGATACGTCCCGCGTCTTCCCTGGCTTTACCGGTGTCCAGAAGCTGGGCCTGTTCGGGGCCTGACCCCGTTTCGGACCGGTCGGTCCTCAATCGGGGCCTGACCCCAATTTCGACGCGGTGGTGCGAAATTGGGGTCAGGCCCCGATTTACACTTGCTCGTGAAAATTTCCCAGCTCCGGACGCCGTGCGTCCTCATCGACCACGGACGCATGTCGCAGAATCTGCAACGGATGCAAAACAGCGCAACCCTCAACGGGAAGAGGTTGCGTCCGCACTCGAAGACTCACAAGAGCATCGCCCTCGCGGAACTGCAAACGTCGCTCGGCGCTGCCGGGATCTGCTGCGCCAAGCTCGGCGAAGCCGAGGTGATGGCCGACGCCGGCATCAGCGACATCCGCCTCCCCTATCCCCTGAATCCTGTCAACGCGGATCGCGTTCTCGCCCTGCTCGATCGAGCCCGCATCTCCTTCATCGTCGATCATCGTGACGTCGCGCACGGCTGGTCGGATGCGATGGTCCGCGGTGGCGCGACGGTGGACGTGCTGGTCAAGGTGGACGTCGGCTTCCATCGCTGCGGGATCGATCCCGACGGATCTCACGCGGCGGCATTCGTGACCGAAGTCGCTGGCCTGCCCGGGCTTCGGCTCCGCGGCCTTCTCAGTCACGCCGGGCACGGATACGGCGCCTCGTCGTCCGAGGAGGCGGAGGCGATCGCGCGCAGCGAGGGCAACATCCTGCGACGCCTTGCCGACGACGTGCGTGCCGTTGGAGTGGGCGATCGAGGAGATCAGCGTCGGCGCGACACCGACCGCCCGATTCAGCGTGACGGAGCCGGGTGTCACCGAGTTGCGTCCCGGGAATTACATCTACTTCGATCGCACCCAGGTTGGCCTGGGCTCCGCCGGATGGGACGACTGTGCGTTGACGGTGCTGGCGCGCGTGGTGACCAGCACCTGCGGCCGACCGGATCATCCTCGATTGTGGAAGTAAGACGTCTGACCAACGATCTCGCGCGCGGGTTCACGTCGTTGCCGGGGTACGGAGCGGTCCTCACCAGCATCGACGGCGTCCAGGAGCCGGACAACGGCCTGGTGATCGAGCGCTTGTCGGAGGAGCACGCTAACGTGAAGGTCGAGGGCCAGGGGACGCGATTGCGCCCGGGCGATCTCGTCCGCGTGGTGCCGAATCACTCATGCGTCGTGTCGAATCTGGTCGACAGTGCGTGGATGGTGAACCAGACAGATGTCCTCGAGCCGCTGCGGGTTTCTGCCCGCGGCCGGATCACGTAGTAGACTTGCACCTTCATGGCACAGGATCTACCGGGAGAGGCGCTCGGCCTCGTCGAGACTCGCGGGCTCGTCGGCATGATTGAAGCTGCCGACGCGATGGTCAAGGCTGCAAACGTCGTGTTCGTCGGCTGGCAGAAAGTCGACGCCGGGCTCGTCACCGCGATCGTTCGCGGCGATGTGGCGTCGGTCAAGGCCGCGACCGACGCCGGCGCCGCGGCTGCGCGACGTGTAGGCGAGTTGATCGGGGTCCACGTCATCGCGCGCCCCGCGGACGGGCTCGACAAGGTCTTCCCGATTACTTAGCCGTCCGACCGAACACGGCGTCCGCTCCCGCGGCAGCCTTCAGGTCCTTTTCCGTCAGCCCACCCTCGCTGTGCGTCGAGAACGTCAGCGTCACCTTCTTGTAGTTCGACAGCAGAATGTCGGGGTGGTGGTCGGCCGCCTCCGCATCGAAGCCGATGCGGACGATGAACGCCACCGCGCTTGCGAATCCGTCGAAGACAAATTGGCGACGGATCGCGTCGCCCTCCCTGGTCCAGCCGTTTAGCCATCCCAGCGCCGCTGTTACTTCCTCGTCCGTCAGATTCGCCATGCCGCCAGTGTACGGGGCCTGACCCCGTTCCTGAGGACTTCCCCTAAATCGGGGCCTGACCCCGTTTGCCAGGGATCCGCACCAAATGGGGGTCAGGCCCCGATTCGGAACTCCGTAGCTTGGCTGGGCGTCTAACGGTGTTAGACTAATGAACAGTGTTAAAAACTGTTCTGGGGGATTGTTTTGGGAGTTAAGGAACGTCACGAGCGGGAGAGGGTAGCAACGGCCCGCGCCATATTGGACGCCGCGAGAGACCTCTTTGTCGCAGAGGGGTATCAGAACGTCTCGATCCGCAAGATTGCGGAAAAGATCGAATACAGCCCGGCTGCGATCTACAGCTACTTTCCGAGCAAGGACGACATCTTCCTGGCGCTCGCGGAGGAAGGGTTTCGCATGCTGTTCGCCTCGGCCAACGACGAGTGCTCTGTGGCTCCCAAACCGGGTGAGAGCCGCGTCGACTGCATCCGGGGCGCGTTCTGGGAGCTCTACACCTTCAGCAAGACGCACCCTGAGTACTTCTCGCTGATGTTCGTGGACCGCTCGGTGCCGCGGATCAGCCAGGACTGGCAGCGCTTCGGGTTCGTTCGCGAGATGCGGAACCGATTCGCCGACATGATCAAGCAATCGATCGAGGCCGGCGACTTTCCTCAGTCATCAAACCCGGACGCTATCTTCCGTGTCCTCAGCGCGGCGATTCACGGTGTCGCCGTGATGCGCCTGTGCGACCGCATCGTTCCGGGTGAGGACATGGATGCGCTCGCGCACGACACCCTCGAGGCCGCCCTCACCGGATTGCGCGCAGGCTTCGCTCATACCTACACATCCGACAGTTGTCATTGAGGCGTTTATCAGTCATGCGTACGAACGTTCCGTTCCATTCACGAGGTCCTGCTCGGCGCGGTTCTATCCGCTTCGGCCTTCGCTGCAGCGGCCTGCAACTCTGCCGAGTCCCCGGTTTCAGCCGAGGCGAAGCCGGAGCCGCTGGCGATCGCCACGGCTGTCGTCGAGTACCGGCCGATCGATCGGTACCTCCGGGTCACGGGATCACTCACGGCTGACGAACAGGCGGAAGTGAGCGCCGAGGCGGCGGGTCGAGTGATCGAGACTCCCGTCGAGCGCGGCTCGCACGTAACACAGGGAACAGTGCTGGTGCGGATCTCGTCGGCCGACGCCGCCGCGCAGTTACAGGAGGCCGAAGCGAATGCCGGGCAGATCGAGGCCCGCCTCGGACTCACCCCGGGCGCTACCTTCGACGCCAAGCGCGTGCCGGACGTGATGAACGCACAAGCGTCGCTCGAGTTCGCCGAGGCGGAATTCGCCCGGATGAAGTCACTGCTCGATCAGAAAGTCGTCTCGCAGAGTGAGTTCGACCAGCGGCGCACGCAGGTCGATGCGGCGCGCCAGCAGTATCAGGTCGCGCAGAACACTGCCCAGCAGTCCTACCGATCGCTCGAAGCAGCCCGCGCGCGCGTCGCACTGGCGCGTAAGGCGATGGCCGACACAACCGTCCGCGCCCCGTTCGCCGGGCTCGTTGCCGAACGCCTCGTCAGCACTGGAGACTACGTCACCCGCGGCGCACGCGTCGCAACAGTGGTGCGTGTGGATCCGATGCGAGTGGAGCTCTCGGTCCCCGAACAATCGGTCTCACTTATCAAGGTGGGCCAAGCCGTGAAGCTCACGGTGGATGCTTACCCGAAGGAAGCCTTCGACGCGAAGGTGCGGTTCATCTCTCCGTCGCTTCGCAGCGATCAGCGGGCACTTACGGTCGAAGCCGTTGCCCCGAACCGCGACGGACGGCTGAAGCCGGGCCTCTTCGCAACGGCGTCGATCCAGCAGCCAGCAGGCCCGCCGGCCACGCTCGTTCCGGTCACCGCGGTCGAAACGATCTCCGGCACCAGCCGCGTGTACGTCGTGCGCGACGGCAAGGTCGAGGAGCGGATTGTCACGACCGGCGAGAAGGTCGGCGAACTCATCGAGATTACGGCCGGCGTCGCCAAAGGCGATGCGGTCGCGGCGGAACCCAAGGGCCGCCTGACCGACGGGATGTTGGTCAAGCAGCAGTAACGAGTAATTTGCGCAACAGTAACGAGTTGTTCGAGATTCAGGATTCACGTCAATGCAGTGGTTAGCAGCGATATCAGTCAAGCGCCCCGTCTTCGCGACCGTTCTCATCCTCGCGCTCACGGTTGTCGGTGCATTTTCGTTCACACAGCTCGGACTCGACCGCTTTCCTAAAGTCGACTTTCCGACCGTCGTCGTCACCACGCGCCTGCCCGGCGCGGCGCCGGAGGAGGTCGAAACCGAGATCACCGACAAGATCGAGGAAGCGGTGAACACGGTCAGCGGCATCGACGAGCTTCGCTCGACGTCCTCTGAAGGCGTGTCGCTGGTGGTTGTCGCGTTCCTGCTGGAGAAGGACGCCGACGTCGCCGCCCAGGAGGTCCGCGACCGAGTCAACCGGGTGCTGCCGCTCCTGCCGCGGACGATCGATCAGCCCACGGTCGAGAAGTTCGATCCCGATTCGGCTCCGGTCCTGACACTTGCCCTGTCGGCGAAGAAGCCGATCCGCGACATTACCGAGTACGCCGACAAGAAGCTGCGCCGGCAACTCGAAAGCGTCAGCGGTGTCGGCCAGGTAGTAGTCGTCGGTGGACGGGCGCGGCAGATCAACATGTCGCTCGATGCCGATCGGCTCCGGGCCTACAACCTCACTGTCACCGATGTGGCGCGATCGCTCCAGACGCAGAACGCCGAAATTCCTGGCGGTCGCGTCGAGCAGGGCGCCACCGCCATGACACTCCGCACTCGCGGACGCGTGCAATCGGTCGAGGAGTTCGGCAACATCGTCGTCCGCGAGCGTGACGGTCACCCGGTCCAGCTGCGCGACGTCGCCCGGGTCGAAGACGACATGGACGAGGCCGACACGAAGGCCAACCTCGATGGTGAGCCGACCGTCACTGCTCACGATCCGGCGCCAGTCCGGCACGAACACCGTCCAGGTCGTCGATGCCGTCAAGGAGCGGCTCGCCGAAGTCACTCCGTTGCTTCCGGCTGGCTACGACGTCCGCGTCGTTCGCGACCAGGCGGACTTCATCCGCGCATCGATCGAGAGTGTCGAGGAGCATCTCGTGTTCGGATCGATCCTGGCCGCCGCGGTGGTGCTGGTATTTCTATGGAACTGGCGATCCACGCTGATCGCCGCGATTGCGATCCCAACCTCGATCGTCGCCACGTTCGGCTTGATCTGGCAGCAGGGCTTCACGCTGAATTCGATGACCATGCTGGCGCTCACGCTGGCGGTCGGCATAGTCATCGACGATGCCATCGTCGTTCTGGAGAACATCTATCGGTTCGTCGAAGAGAAAGGACGGACACCGGCAGAAGCCGCGATCGAAGCGACGAAGGAGATCGGACTTGCGGTTCTCGCGACAACCCTCTCACTGATTGCGATCTTCGTACCGGTCGGATTCATGGGCGGCATTGTCGGCCGCTTCATGACCAGCTTCGGCTTCACCATGTCGTTCGCCATCCTCGTGTCGCTGCTGGTCAGCTTCACGCTGACCCCGATGATGGCGTCGCGCTGGATCAAGATGAAACCGCGACGCGCCGAATGAGAGGGCGCCGAGCACGGCTCCTCGAAGGACTCTCGCTTCTTCCGTCCACTCGATGCCTTCTACACTCGCGTGCTGCAATGGTCGCTCGGTCACCGGATGGCGATCGCAGGCATCGCGGTACTGGTGTTGTTGAGCAGTGTTCCGCTGTTCATGATTGCTGACAAGAACTTCCTGCCGAACGACGATCAGTCGGAGTTCGAGGTCGGCTTCCGCGCTCCGGAAGGCATGAGCCTCGATGCGACCGAGATCATCGCGAATCGCATGGCAACGCGGATCCGGGAGTTGCCGGATGTCGACTTCACGCTGGTGAGTATCGCGGACGACCCGGCGCGGACGCCGAATCTCGGCTCGATCTACGTGCGGCTGAAGCCGCTCGGGGCCAGGTCGCGGGATCAGTTCGAAGTCATGAACGAGGTCCGGTCTTCGGTGTTGCCGAAGATGGGGGTCGAGAACCTGCGAACCGGCGTGCGTCCGGTCGCCACGTTCGGTGGCGGTGGCAACCAGAACGCCGAGATCCAGTTCACGATCAACGGACCGGATCTCGATGCGCTGCAGAAGTACGGCGCAGCCGTGGCGGAGGCCGCGCGCAAACAGACGGGGATCGTCGACGTCGATACATCCCTGAACGTCGGCAAGCCGGAACTGTCGGTGCACATGGATCGCATGAAAGCGGCGGACCTCGGCGTCCAGGTCAGCGACGCCGCTGACGCACTGCGCCTGCTGGTCGGCGGCGACCAGGTGACCACTTACAACGAAGGCGGCGAGCAGTATGAAGTCCACATCCGCGCAGGGGACCAGCAGAGGAACACGGCGGAGGCGATCGGACGTCTGACCGTTCCGTCGGCGACCATCGGCAGCGTTCCGCTCGAGAACATCGCGCAATTGACGCCGGGAACGTCGCCGGCCGAAATCCAGCGCTTGAACCGGCAGCGCCAGGTGACGATCTTCGCCGGTCTGCTGTCCGGGCGTTTCGCAGACGCCGGCGATGGAAGCGATCAGCGCAGCGCGGCTGCCTGCTCAACATGGGACCGGGCTACAGCACGTCGCTTCGCCGGACGGTCGAAAGAGCTCGGACGCGCAGCGCAGAACTTCCTGCTGGCATTCGGATTGTCGCTCGTCTTCATGTACCTGATCCTGGCGGCGCAGTTCGAATCGTGGATCCACCCGGTGACGATCCTGTTGTCGCTGCCGCTGACGCTCCCGTTCGCGTTGCTCTCGATCATCGTCACCGGTCAGTCGCTGAACATCTTTTCCGCGCTCGGACTGCTCGTGCTGTTCGGCGTCGTGAAGAAGAACTCGATCCTGCAGATCGATCACGCGAACCAGCTGCGCGAGCAGGGTATGGAACGCGACGCGGCGATCGTGCAGGCCAGCCGCGACCGGCTGCGGCCGATCCTGATGACGACGTTCGCGTTCGTCGCGGGAATGATTCCCCTGGTGTTGTCGAGCGGGGTAGGATCGGCGACGAACCGGGCCATCGGCTTCGTCATTATTGGAGGTCAGTCTCTCGTGCTCCTCTTGACTCTCGTCGCGACGCCTGTCGCCTACTCGTTGTTCGACGATGCGTCGAAGATCCGGTTGCTGGAGATGGGGCCGGGCACAGCGCACCGCGGCGGCGACCGCGTCAGCTGATGCTGCTGATGGCTGCGTCACCGCTGCTGGCGCAGACACCACGGCCCCGGCGCCGGTAGTCCAGTCGCCGGCTCCGCAGCCGCCGCCGGCTCCGCGCTGCCGCAGTGAGCCGCCCTCGGGAAGCGACGTGCTGTGCTGACGCGCGACGAAGCGATCCGCCTGGCGATTGACAACAACCCCGACCTGGCTGTCGATCGCCTATGAACCGCGATCAGCCAGGAACGGCTGAACGCCGCGCGAGGCGGCGTACGTGCCGACGCTGGAGACCGGTGTGTTCCGCAACAGCCAGCTGCAGCCGCCGACGAGCCTGTTCTCGGGCGACGAAGGGCTCGAGACGAAGACCTGGTCCGGCAACGTCGGCATCGTCCAGCTGATGGCGTGGGGCGGCGGTGATTACCTGTTGGGCGTGGACACGTCACGAACGACGACCAACAGCCTGATCGCAAGCCTGAATCCCGCGGTGAGCGCGCGTCTGCAAGTCGGGTTCTCGCAGCCGCTGTGGCGCGACTTCAAGATCGACTTCACGCGGGCGGCCGTGGACATCGCGCAGCGCAACCGGTCGATCGCCGACGTCCAGCTCGAGGAGCGGGTGATCGACACCTGGCGCGTCCGGCGAGCAGGCGTACTGGGCGCTCGTCGCAGCCCGCGCGCTGACCGACGTCCAGCAGCAGGCGCTCGACCTCGCGCTCGAACTCGAGCGCACGAACCGGGCACGCGTGGACGTCGGCCAGTCGCCGCCGCTCGACCTTGTCGCGGCGCGCGCCGAAGTCGCTCAGAGGCGCGAGAACCTGATCGTCTCGCGGACGCTGGCGCGGCAGGCCGAGGACCGGCTGCGGACGTTGATCGTCGATCCGAAGCGCGCGGATTTCTGGAGCGTCCGACTCGAAACGGCTGACTCGCGTTCCGCCGGTCGGCGCCGCCCCGGATGTCGATGCCGCGGTTCGTCGAGCGCTCGCCGAGCGCAGCGACCTGGTTCGCGCGCGGAAGGAGCTCGAGATCGACGACACCGGGATCGCGTTGGCGAAGAGCGAAACGAAGCCGGACCTGCGGCTCGAGGCGAACTACCTGACCGAAGGAGCCGGCGGATCGCGTCTGCTGCGAACTGGCGGTTTCCCGGGGACCATGATCGGATCCGACGAACACGGGCTACGGCAACGTCCTCGCGCAGCTGCTGGAGTTCGATTATCCGACGTGGACGCTGGGGCTGACGTTCAGCTATCCGCTCGGCAAGAGTGCCGCCGAGGCGAACCTCGCGCGGGCGCGAATCGAGAGCGACCAGGGGTCCGCGCGGCTGCGCGCGCTGGAGTTCACCGCCGTCCGCGAGGTGCGCGAGGCGGCGTGGCTCGTCGAGCAGAATCAGCAGCGGATCGAGACCGCGCGGTCTGTCGCGCGAGCTCGCCGAGCAGCGGCTCGACGCCGAGCAGCGGCGCTTCGACGTCGGGATGTCGACGAGCTTCCTGGTGATCCAGGCGCAGCGCGATCTCGCCGTTGCCCGCAACAACGTCCTCCAGGCCGAGCTCGACTATCAGCTCGCCGTCGTCGCCTTCGAGACCGCCCAGCTCGTCGGCCGGTAACGGGGCCTGACCCCGTTCTGGAAGGATGCGGCCTGAATCGGGGCCTGACCCCAATTTGTGCGCGACGCGCACGAATTGGGGTCAGGCCCCGTTTTTGTACCTGGCCACAGACGTCAGCGCGAGCATCGGATCGGACACGCCGTCCACGAGCAGTGCCCTCACGAGTTGTGCGGTAAGCGGCGCAAGCAGGACGCCGTTCCGGAAGTGGCCGGTGGCATAAATGACCCGCGGGTCCCGCGGCGACGGGCCGATGATCGGCAGGTGGTCGGCAGTGGCCGGCCGCAAACCTACCCGGACGGCTTCGAACCTCGCGGACCCAATCCCCGGCAATACTCTGCCAGCCGCGGTCATCAGATCGGCAATTCCACCCACGGTCGCTGTCTCGTCAAACCCCACATCCTCTGCGGTTGCACCGATTAGAAGGGATCCATCCAGCCACGGGACGATGTAGCAGGAGGCGCCCCACAGGACATGGTCAATCCGCCGTTCGGGCCAGTGGACCTGCAGCAGTTGGCCGCGAATCGGCCGGACCCGATGCTGTAGTTCCTCGAGAGGATCAAGCTCTCGAGCCCACGTGCCTGGTACTCAGAACAACGCGATCTACCCGCACCTCGTCGCGTTCGGGGCCACCCTCGAGTACGCACTCGCTGCCATCCAGGCGGATCGCTGAGACCTCACCGTGCTCGTGGAAAACGCATCCCTGCCGCGACGCCGCGTCCGCGAGGGCACGGATGAATGCCGTGACGGCGACATATCCGTGCTCCTCACACAGCACTCCGCCGACGGCTGTCGCGTCCACCGCGGGTTCGACCCGTCGCAACTCCGCCGCGTCCAGCCATCGGCTCACGGGGCTTCGGCTCCGCGATTTCAACTCGTGGGCGCGGACATCGTCCTCGGCGACCTCAATGGTCCCGTTGCGGCGGAACTCGAAAGGAGCGGACGTGACACCCCGAACCGCCTCGACGAATGCGTCGTATGTCGCCAGTCCGCGTACGGTGAGATCGAAGAGCGGCCCGCCTTCGTGCGCCTCGATATATGGAGCAAGTATCCCGGCGGAAGCGTTCGTGGCCCCCGCACCAATCGTCCGTCGTTCCCAGACGGAAACGTCCATGCCCCGGTGCGTAAGTTCGAAGGCGATGGCACATCCGATCACTCCTCCGCCGACAATGGCGACGCGCTCCTTCGTACTCACGTCTCGATGATATCGAAGCGGCACGGGTATTGACGTGATCGCGCGGGGGTGATCGTGGCGAGAAAGATCCGGCAGGCGCCTCGCGGCGCCATTCATCACGTCGTGAATCGCGGTAATCGACGCGACGTCATCTTTCGCAAATCGGGAGATTACCAGGCGTTTGTTGAGGTGTTGACCGAAGCGTGCAGCCGGTTCGAGATGCGCTTACTGGCGTTCTGCGTGATGCCCAACCACTGGCATCTCGTCCTCTGGCCTCCTGAGCACGTTTCACTTTCTGCATTCATGCAGTGGCTTACCAGTACGCATGTTCGGCGATATCACGCGCACTACGAGATCGTCGGGACGGGCCACTTGTATCAGGACCGCTACCGGAACCATCTCTGCGAGTCTGAGCGGCGGCTGCTGGCAGCGATCCGCTACGTCGAGGCTAATGCACTCGCAGCGCGGCTGGTCGAAAGCGCCAAGGATTGGCCCTGGGGGAGTCTCGCAGTCAGAACGAGGGGCGACGAAGGAAAGCTGCTGGCCGATTGTCCGATCACGCTGCCGGCGAACTGGGCGGCGTACGTGGACGAGGTCACGCGCGGACGCGGTTCGATGGAGGAAATCGACGGTGACTGCACCATCGCAGATCCAGCGGCGGAAGTCTCTTGAAATGAACCCGATGCAGAATCGGGGTCAGGCCCCTTAAGGGGCCTGACCCCGCTTCTGCCCCTGCCACTACTGACCCGAACCGGCGCGGGGCGCGGGGGCGCGGCCGGCGTCCAGGTCGTTCCAGTTCAGGATCGCGTTGAAGCCCAGGAAATAGCTGCCCTGGGTCTGCCACCGCCAGAACGGACGGATCGCAAACGAGACGACGTGACCCTGGCCGAGCGGCGAGTCCACGACCTGCGCGCGGTTGGACAGCGCCTGCCCACCCACCAGGACGCCTGACAGCAGCATGTCGTCAGGGTTGGACGGGAACGACATCACCACTCGCGGACGCGCGCTGTCATCTCCACCACCGCCGAATCCCCCGCCACGGCCCCCGCGCCCGCCGCCCTGGGCGGCATCACCGCCACGTCCGCCACGGCCGCCGCCAGCCGCTGGAGCCGCCGGCGCATCCGCCGCATCCGGATCCCAGGGAGACACGCGATGCTGCGGCTGTCCGGCCATCGGCGTCGTGTTCATGCCGACACCCGGAATCGCACCGCCGCCGCGGCCACCGAAGCCACCACCGCCACCGACATTCAGGACCGGCGACTGACTGAAATACACCGGCAGCTGCGCATCGTAGCCATAGGCAATCGGACTCCGACGATCGCTGATCACACCACGGACGACAGAGCCGCGGACGAAAAGTCCCGTGGGACTTTCAACCGTCAGGCCGGTCGTGAAGTTGTACTCAGGGAAGATCGTCGCCGTGGAACCTTCGGTGATCAACGTGCCCCCTTGATCGACGAATTTCCGCAGCTCCATCAGCCCTTCCCAACCCATGCCGCCGCGGATGTCGTCGGCCTGGTCCGGCGTGCCCAGATTGGGCGTGTCCGCGGACTTCTTGTATGGCAGCGGCGCCGCACCGGTCTTCGGGATCCCCGCCACCTGCGACTGCGCGTTGCCACCGACGTGCGGGAACACGATCACGTCGTATTTCTGCCGCAGGTTCCCTTCGCGAAGCTTGATATCCGCGAAGTAGGTGTAGGGGACGCCGTAGGTATCGAACGCGGCGCGCACCCATCCTTCATTCTGCGTGTTCGACCAGCTGTGGATGTAGCCGATGCGCGGCACATCGAGGTCGTGCATGCGGACGGTCGGAGCGGCAGCCATCGCAAACCCGGATAGTCCGAGCTCTTTGAGTGACGGCTCCAGCGCCGCCCGATCGGCGTTCGCAATGACGAACGAGCCCGCCCGGAACTTGTGCCCGCCCGCTTCGAAATCCTCCTCCGCCGCCTGCATCTTGACCGCGGCATGCTTGAAGCGGAACGTCACGAGATTGTTGTCGGTCGTATGCTCCACGACGACGACCGGGCCCGTTCCCTCGATGCCGCCGGGCGCACGCACGTCCGTCGTCACCGCCGCCATCTGCTGCGTCAACGCCGCCTTCTCGGTGATCGGCTTGATGACGAGATTGCGCATGTACTGGAAGGTCCAGCCGGTGTCATCGTACGGATCGGGATTCGACGGCGCGTAGTTCTGGACGGCGAAGTACATGTCCGCAATCGTCCGGTACGGCTGGTCGCCGCGAATGATGTAGTCCCCAGGCTTCACGTCGATGTTGCCCGCCTTGAACGCAGCCGTCGCGGTGTGGAACTCGAGCCCCTGCCGCCGTAACTCGTTCACAGCATCCGCGGCGTTGGCCTTGTGCGTCTGCGTTGCCGGAATCACCCACCCGTAGTTCGGACCGTTCTTCCCCTTGTTCACGGCGTTCTTGTTTTTGATCCAGTAGTTCTCGAGATACGTCTCCTTGTTCTTGGCGACGTGATTGAGCGCGATCAGAATCGCGGACTCCTGGATGTTCGTGTTATTGCGCGGCCCCCACTGGATCGAGGGCAGCGGCGGGTTCGGACGGAACCACTCACGGCTGGTGGTGGTGCCGCCGGCCTGCAGCGGACGCGGATCCGGCCCGTAGCTCGCGACCTCGTAGAATCTCCCGATCGAATTGTGCGAATGGGCAATGAAGAACATGTAGTTCGGCACCCAGCCGTCGTAGAACCCGTAGGTCCACACGCCGGGAACACCGCGCTTGGTCATCTCCATGACTTCAGTCTTGGCCAGCAGCCACCACTCGTCGATCGTGATCGGGTCGACCTGTTCGTTATAGGGCCCAGTCCCGGTCGAGGCGTAGAGGTAGGTCTGCGCTTCGTGCAGGTCGTGCATGACCGTGGGCTTCCAGTCATTGAACGTCTTGGTCACGTTGCGCGTCAGTGCGAGGAACTGGCCCATGCCGTCGCGGTTGTTGTCGTGGGCGACGTACTTGCCCCAGTACATCATCGGCAGCCGTGCCTCCCCCGCGGGACGCTTCTTGTTGAAGTAGTAGGTGTCGACCTGTTTGTCGCGTCCGTCCACTTCGACGACCGGGGTGATGATCGTGATCACGTTGTTGCGGATCGCCTGGATGAACGGCGTCTCCTCCACCGCAAGGCGGTAGGGCAATTCGAGCAGCATTTCGGGACCGCCGGTCTCGGTCGAATGCATCCCGCTCGTGATCCAGTAGATCGGCTTCGCGGTCTTGATCAGCGCCTGCGCCTGCTCCTCGGTTGTCTTGCGCGGATCTGTGAGCGACGCGATCATTCCCTTGTACTTGTCGATCTGCTTGATCGTCGCCTCGTCGGCTACTGCCAGCAGCACCATGTCGCGGCCTTCTTCCGTCTTCCCGATGTTCCACATCGAGATGCGGTCGGAGGCTTTGTCGAGCGCCTCGTAATACCGGTACATGTCCTTCGAGTACGTCAGCTCACCGGGCATGCCGACGACGCGGCCGAGCGTCTTCAAGGGTGAGGGCACGGTGTCGGATGCCGGCAGATGGTCGACCAGTTCGGTCGAGATCCGCGGATCCGACAGGTACTCCTTGATCTTTGCGGTGTAGGTCTCGTCGACTTTCTGTTTTGCCGGTGCTTTGGTCTGCGCTGACGGCGACGGGCCCGACGCGGTCACGAGCAGGGTACAGGCGAAGGCGAAGACAGCCTTCGCGCCGGCTGCGCTCGGCCGGTTCGGGCGAAGGGTGCTTCGCGTAATGCGGGTCATAGATCCTCCAGGATGACGAACAAGGGAAACGCGTGGGTTATATCACGCGCGGCCGGGCTAAGGGCACACTGGCAACCTGCTTGCTCCCCTGAGCTCCATGTTCTGGCGACTGAAACTTCCGCTGAGCCTGGGTGAACTATTGAAACGGACGGTCAAGGAAACGATCGCCGACGATGTGTTGAACCTGGCCGCTCAACAGGCGTACTACTTCTTCTTTGCCTTGTTTCCCGCGATCCTGGCGCTGATCTCCGTCGCCAGCTTTTTCCCGGTGGATGACTTCGTTGGAACAGTCGCCGAATCGCTCAGCCGCGTCGCTCCCGGCGACGTCACCTCGATCGTGACCGATCAGATGAGAAAGATCGCGGACACGAATGCCGGCGGTCTGCTCACCCTCGCATTCCTGTTCACATTGTGGAGCAGCTCGAGCGCCGTAGTCGCGCTGTGCTCCACCCTCAACGCCGCGTATGACATCACCGAGGGACGGCCGTGGTGGAAGGTGCGGCTCACGGCGCTCGGCCTCACGCTCGGCCTCGCGCTCTTCATCCTGGTGTCGATGACGCTGGTGATCGCGGGCCCCACCCTGGCCGAGAAGATTGCGGAGGTGGCGGGCCTCGGCCCGGCGTTTGTCTGGACGTGGAAAATCCTCCAATGGCCTGTGGTTTTCCTCCTCGTCTCGATCGCGATCGCCATCGTCTATTACTTCGCACCGGATGCCGAGCAGAACTGGGTCTGGATCACGCCGGGATCTCTTCTCGCGACGTTGCTGTGGCTCCTGGCCTCACTCGCGGTCAGCTATTACGTCTCGAATTTCGGCAGCTACACGGAGACTTACGGCGTCATCGGCGCCGTGATGGTCCTGATGTTGTGGTTCTACGTGTCGGGGATCGCGCTGCTCGTAGGGGCCGAGCTCAACGCGGAGATCGAACACGCGTCGCCGTACGGGAAGGACGTCGGTGAGAAGGCTCCCGGCGAAAAGAAGAAGCTGGGCGCCGTCGCGGAACAGGCCTACGAGGCAAAGCTCGCCAAGGGAGAGATCGAGCCGAGACCGTTCGAAGACGACGTCAATTGCGACATCGATCGAAAAGCGATGATCCCGCCGCAGGGGGAGCATCTGCGCCCGAGCGATGTGTTGATCGGAACAGCAGTGCTGCTGCCTGCTGCTCTAAAGATCGTCAGCGGCGTTCGAACCGCAATCAAACCATCGCCTAGCGGCCGCCCCCCGGCGCCCGCGGAACGGTGAATCCGCCAGGAGTGATCGTTCCCCTCGGAACACTGGCATCGTTCGGATCACGCCCGTCGCGCCGATCCTTGACGGGCGCGGGGTCCCAGGAGTCCGGCCGGCGTTTCCCATCCCAGCCCCAGTAAACAGGTTCCTGCGGCTTCACTTGGGGACGCCGCTGCACGGGCACGGGAACGTACACCGGAACGGCAACCGGCACAACGTATTGCGAGGAATACCAGCCGCTGCGGCTCCGCTCCAACTCGCGCTCACGGTCCTGAGCGCGCTCGAGCTCCCGCTCCAGTTCACGCTCGCGCGCGGTCGGGAGCTCCACGGGCTCCGATGGCTCGGGAACTTCCAGTTGCGGCTGCGGGGCCGACGGGGGCGGCTCGACCAGGTCCCGGCCGCTTCGCACCATCGCGACAATCACCGTGGCCGGCACCCCGGCATCCTTCAACGACTTCAGCGTCTCGCGGTCGACTGGAAACACCGACCGGTTGACGTCGATGAGCGCCAGCAACACGTCTTCGCCAAGCCCGGCCCTGGACAGCTCGATGACATCGCGGGTGGAGAGCGTCTGCGCGCCGGCGGAAACGGCTGGCGCGAGAGCAAGGCTGAGAATGACAGCTAGGCGGCGCATAAGTCCTCCAACGGAACACTGGCTGGGCTGCAACGCGAGTGCCGAGGGCAAACCACGCAATATCACGGGTTCGCTTTCCATATTAATCTGCGGGTCCTGCTCTGAGGACAGCGGTTGTCCCCCCGATACGTCGGCGCGGCGCGCGTGACGGCAGGAAACGCGAAAATCACGCTATTTTCCACGGGATCTGGTCCGATAAGGCGGGGTACACCAATTGCTCGGTTCGATGTGTCCAGGAGTCAGATGATGTTGTCCCGAACTGTTGTCGTCGGTTTGCTCGCGGGCGGGTGTCTTACGGCCGCAGCCGCGGGCGCACTCGTAGCGACACGCCAGAACAGCGAGCCGGCCGTTCAAGCGACGGCGCCCCAGCCTTCGGCGGTCCCTTCGTCGAGCCAGGGTGCTCAGCCCGTGGCCGAGACTGAGACTGTTGTTCAGCCGAAAGATTCTCCGGTACCCCCGAAGGTGGATTCTGCCTCGCCCAAGCTCGAGGCAGCACCGCCGGTCGAGGCGCCGCCCAGGGCGACCGAGCGCAAAACCTCGCCTTCTGTTCCGCCGGCAGCGCCTGCTCACCGGACGGCGACGGCAGCGCCGGCAGCCGCCGCACCGGTTGTGCCGCCGGCGGCGTCGGCGCCGGTCCGCCACACGGTGGACGAACAGCCCCCGGTCGAGCGGCGCACGGCAGAGCCGCGCGCGACGGACGCGAAAGCATCTACGCCTGATCCGGCGAGGGAGAGTGCCGCGGCGATTCCGCCTGTGGATGCCATGCCACGACCTGACCCAGCACCACCGTCCAAGCCGGCGGAACGTCAGTTCGAAGAGTTGGTCCTTCCATCGTCTTCCGTGATCGGCCTGGAAGTGGAGACCTCGCTAACGAGCGAACGCGCCCAGGTCGAGGACCGCGTCGATGCGCGCGTCACACGGGACGTCTATGTTGACGGCCGGCTCGTCATCCCGTCGCGATCGCGGATGATCGGGAATGTGACGCTCGTGGACCGTGGCGGTAAGGTCAAAGAGCGCGCCCGCCTCGGCGTCCGGTTCCACACGCTGGTACTCGATGACGGACGCCAGGTCGCACTGCGGACGGAAACGATCGTGCGTGAGGGGGAGCCTCCTTCGGGCGATAGCTCGCGCAAGATCGGTGGTGCCGCGATTGGTGGAGCGGTGCTCGGCGCGATCATCGGCGGCGGCAAGGGCGCGGTGCTCGGCGGCGCTGCAGGAGCCGCAGGCGGCACCGCGGCAGTGATGGCCGGCGGTCGTAACCCCGCCACACTCGCGAGTGGAACGGTCGTGACGGCTCGCCTTGCCGGCCCGGTCGCCATCGAGGTCGAGAAACGCTGACGCCGCGTTGACGATCGGCGCCGGTTGCCCACACAATCGGCGCCGATGGCATCATCCCCGTTCGGCGACATGGACCCGGAGGCATTTCGCCGCGAAGCGCACCGGGTCGCTGACTGGATCGCCGACTACCTCGCTGACTCACACCGCTATCCTGTCCTCTCGCAGATTGCTCCCGGGGACATCGTCCGCGCCCTGCCGGACGCTGCGCCGATTGCGGGCGAATCGTTCGATGCGATCTTCGCCGACTTCGAACGGATCATCATGCCGGGCATCACCCACTGGAACCATCCCGGCTTCTTTGCCTATTTCTCGATCACCGGCAGCGGTCCGGGAATCCTCGCGGAGTTTCTGTCCGCCGCGCTGAACGTGCAGGCGATGCTGTGGCGGACGTCGCCGGCAGCGACTGAGCTCGAGCAGGTCACGCTCGCGTGGCTGCGCAAGCTGGTGCACCTGCCGGACGACTTCGAGGGCGTGATCTACGACACGGCGTCGGTCTCGACGCTGCACGCGCTCGCGGCCGCGCGCGAACGCGTCGCTCCCAACGTGCGGGCGCATGGTCTCAGCGGCCGTTACCGGGTGTACTGTTCCGATCAGACGCACTCATCGATCGATAAAGCGGTGATACTCCTCGGCCTTGGCCACGACTCGCTGAGAAAGATTGCGTCCGACAGTGATTTCAAGATGCAGGTGCCGGCGCTCGCCGGAGCGATTCGCGAGGATCGCGCTGCCGGCCGGACCCCGCTCGCTGTCGTTGCAACCGTCGGGACGACGTCCTCCACGAGCATCGACCCCGTAGCTGCACTGATCGTCGAATGTGCCAGCAGGAGAGGATCTGGTTGCACGTAGATGCCGCGTACGCCGGCGTTGCGGCAATGGTCCCCGGCTATGAGCACATCCTCGACGGCGCCGGGAGCGCTGATTCGATCGTGCTGAATCCGCACAAGTGGCTGTTCACGCCTTTCGACCTGAGCGTGCTCTACACGCGTCACATGGACGTGCTGCGATCCGCGTTTTCACTGACTCCGGATTATCTGCAGACGACTGAAGTGTCTCCGGTGCGCAACCTGATGGACACGGGCGTCCAGCTCGGACGCCGTTTCCGCGCCTTGAAACTCTGGATGGTGCTGAGGCATTTCGGTGCTGAAGGTCTGCGAGCGCGGCTGTCAGAGCACATGCGGCTGGCCAGGCTGTTTGCCGGCTGGGTCGATGCGTCACCAGACTTCGAGCGGCTCGCGCCGGTGCCTTTCAGCGTCGTGTGTTTTCGATCCATACCGCCCGCGTTGATTTCTGACGAAGCCGCACTCGACGCCCATAACGAGAAGCTGCTCGATTCGATCAACCGCACCGGATCAGTGTTCCTGTCGCATACTCGGCTGAACGGCCGGTACTGCTTGAGGCTCGCGGTTGGAAACCTGCACACGACCGAGCAGCACGTCGCGCAGGCATGGGAATTACTGAAATCTTTGCGCTAAGTGACGCCCAGGGCATCCCGCTTGCAGTGCAATCCCGCGGCAATTGTTCGAGCACGGATGAGCCGTGCTGATGGATTCTTTGTGATCTGAGTGAGAGGAAGAAGCATGTCAGTGCGTAAGCTTGTAGGGGCCGCGGCGTTGGTGCTCGTAATTGCGGGGGCAGCGCCTGCGAAGGCGTCCGCGGACTGGTTGTTCACGCCGTTTGTCGGCATCAACTTCGGCGGCTCGGCCAGGTTCAACGAGAGCGGCGTGCCGTTCGACGATGAGTTCGAGAAGAAGATCGATTACGGTGCATCGATCGCCTGGATGGGCGCAGGGTGGCTCGGGTTCGAGTTCGATTTCGGCTACTCGCCGAATTTCTTCGAAGAGACCACCGGCGACACCAACTTCGGATACAGCGACAGCAACGTGACCACCCTGATGGGTAACGTGATCGTCGGTGTTCCGATCGGCGGCACCCACCGGTTCGGTGTCCGTCCGTATGCGTCCGGCGGCATCGGCCTGATCCGCTCGAGCATCAACGACGTCGATCAGTTCTTCGACATCTCCAGCAACGATTTCGGTGTCGATGTCGGCGGCGGAGTGAACCTGTTCTTCACGGACAAGTTCGGTCTTCGAGGGGACGTTCGCTATTTCCGTTCCTTGAAGGACGACAGCCCGACGACGACCTCGACTTCTCGCTCGGTTCGTTCAACTTCTGGCGCGTCGACGGTCGGCGTGTTCTTCCGGTTCTAGCCTCGCCGCTTACCCGTTCGACGCACACCATCGCCGCGCTTCGTCCAGCGCGGCGATGACCGCGTCGGGACGGGTCGATTGCGGCGTCCGCTTGCGCCCAACCGACGCGGCCGGGGTCACCCATTCGCGCACATCCGGCGCAAACAGTGCGCGAGTGCGACTGCCACTCCTCAATGGTCAGATCGTCGAACGATCGCTCCTCGGCGACCAATCGCCGGACGAGCGCACCAACGACTTCGTGCGCATCGCGAAAGGGCAATCCTCTCGCGACCAGATAGTCCGCAACGTCAGTCGCGAGCAGCAATCCCGACGCGGCACGCGTGCTCACCGTCCGACTTGATCGACAATCCAGCCACGACCGACGCGACCGCATCGAGCGATCCGCGCAGCGTATCTTCGGTATCGAACAGCGCTTCCTTGTCTTCCTGGAGATCCTTGCTGTAGCCGATCGGCAGACTCTTCATCGTCGACAAGCCACCCGGCGAGACGGCCGATCGCGCGCCCTGCCTTCCCGCGGACCAGTTCCAGCGGATCCGGATTCTTCTTCTGCGGCATCAGGCTGCTGCCGGTGGCGGTGGCATCGGCGAGATCGAGGAACCCGAACTCCTCCGATGTGAAGAGAATCATGTCCTCGGCGATGCGGCTGAAGTGCACCATCGAGAGTGACGCCGCGTGCAGGAAGGTCGAGACGAAGTCGCGATCGCCAGTCGCGTCGACACTGTTGGCGACGATCCGGGAGAACCCGAGGCGCGCGGCGATGGCGTGCACGTCGATGTCGTAGCTGGTGCCGGCGATCGCACCGGACCCGAGCGGCAGTTCGTCGATTTCGTCGAGGAGTACGCGAAAGCGCTTGATGATCCCGGCGCAGGGCGGCGACGTGCGCGAGAAAGAAGTGCGACACCAGGATCGGCTGCGCCCGCCGCATGTGGGTATACGAGGGCATCAGCGCATCGCCGGCCGCTTCGGCACGCTCGAGCAGCGCGCCCACGAGCCGCGCAATCGCGCGCTGCACCTGCGGGACCCGGCGCTTCAGGTAGAGACGCAGATCGACGGCGACCTGCTCGTTTCGCGACCGTCCGGTGTGCAGCCGTCGGCCGGCTTCACCGATGCGCGACACCAGCTCGCGCTCGACAAACGAGTGGACGTCCTCGTCTGATGCAGCTGCGGGCGACGAGAAAAACCCGGGATCGGTTTTTCCGCACTCGCGGATCTCTTCGAGCGCGCCCGCGATCTTCGCCGCGTCGGCTTGGGTCAGCACGCCCGCACTCTCGAGCGCCGACGCCCACGCCAGGCTCCCGGTGACGTCGTCTTCGAACAGCCGGCGGTCGAATCCGAACGATGCGCCGAACTCCATCAGCGCCTTGTCGGGATCACCGTCGAACCGCCCGGACCACAGATGCGCCATCAGCTGACCACCTCGCACGTGCCCTTGAGCAGTTTCAGTTTCACGGATCCGGTGATCCGCGGGGCCACTGCGCGAGCGAATCCGTCGATCGCTTCTCTCGCCGGCGTGAACCACTGCCCGCTGTCGATCAACCGCGAATACGCGCGGGCAAGCTGTTCGCCGAGCGACACGAGCTCCGCATCGCCGACCCGGCGCGCGAGCGCCGCGTGAGCGGTGCCGAGCAGGACCGCCGCCGGCGACTCCGATAACACGTCCTCTGTGTTCGATGAGTTCTGGCGCGCCGGGAAGCGCCCCACGCCGTGAGTGCCGGCGATCGTCTCGAGGCTCTCGATCATTTCGATCATCGGCATCTCGAGGCCGTTCGTTCGCACCGGAACTCCGCGTTCGAATTCGATTTCCATGAACGCCGGGTCCTCCGGTCCGTCCTTCGGCGCGCGGGTCAGCGTGTAGCCGAGGCCCTCTGCGGAGCCGTAGATGGCGCGGCCCCAGACATTCGCGTCCACGTTATCGTGCGAGCCGGCGATCGCCACTGGAATCCTTCGCTCTCGCGCGTACCGGGCCAGCTGTTCGGAAGACATCCCCCATTCACACGCTGGGGCAAGGATCTGCAGCGCCGGTTCGAGCGCCGCGATTGCCCCGTCCAGCCTGGCGCGGTCGTCGTCGCTGCAGAGGCAACCGTGCGCCACTCGGCGAGGCGCTCTCCATCCGGGCCATGCCCACCAGCCGCTTTGCAATCAGCGGGCGGGACAGTTCGGTGCCGAGCGAGCGGTCGGATCGCAGTGCGCCGGCCTGCAGCGCCGGAAGAATGTAGTCGCGCACGAATTCCTCCCGCGCGTCGATCACGTGGGCACGAACCGCTCCAGCCGCGAGCGCCCGCTCGCGCACGTCGGAGAGTTCGACCCCCTGTCCGAGATCGAGGGTCATCGTGACGATCTCCGCGTCGTACTTGTCCGCGAGCCACGGGATCGCCACCGACGTGACGAGGCCACCCGAATATGCGAGCACTATCCTGTTCATCGAAGCTAGGAACTCCCTCATCAGACTGGTCGAAACGCTTCAGCAGCGCCTCCGCCTGGGCGGCGCTCCGGCAAATCATCAGGATCGTGTCGTCGCCGGCGATCGTGCCCGCTACTTCCGGCAAGCCGGGCCCGGTCGATCGCCACCGCCAGCGGCTGGGCATTCCCGACATCGGTTCGAAGCACGATCATCTGTTCGACCCGCTCGTGATGCCTGAGGTAGTCGGCCACCGCGGTCTCGAAATCCTCGACCGGATCGTCCTCAGAGGCCGCTCCGGGCCGGCTGTAGGCGCCGTCGGCCGCCCTCTTCACCAGCTGGAGATCGCGAATGTCACGCGACAAGGTCCCCTGTGTGGCCTCTATCCCTCGCTCATCAATCACTTACGGAGCTGTTCCTGGCTCGTGATCGGTTCAGCGTCGATGATTTCCAGGACCGCCGCCTGCCTGTATGCCTTCATAATTATGCAGAATACCAGTCGAAGTATACAGCACTGGAAACCATGCGCAAGATGATGCAGCAGAAAAGACTTGAAAGCGATTCGAGGGATCGTATAACTAAACGGATCGATGCATAAGTATTCTCGCGTCAGGGTCGGCGTCGCCGGGGTAACGGGCTATTCGGGGGTCGAGTTGATGCGACGCCTCGCCCGCCACCCGCACGTGGACGTCCGGCTCGCGATGGCGTCGGCGGGATCGGAGGCGAGGCGGATCCCGGCGCTGACCCGGATCTGGGATGCGCCGGTCGAACCGCTCGACGTCGAGAAACTCGCCAGCGAAACCGACGCCGTATTCCTGGCGCTGCCGGATTCCATATCGGCGACCCTCGCGCCGCAGCTGACCGCGCGCGGCGTCCGCGTCTTCGACATCTCGGGAGCGTTTCGGCTCGCCGACGTCGGTCTGCGCAAGAAATGGTACCGCATTCCCCGGCGAACGGCGGCGCGTCGTACGGATTGCCCGAGCACCACGCCGGCGAATTGCGCGATGCGCAGTTGATTGCCTGCGCGGGCTGCTATCCGACCGCGGCGATTCTCTCGCTGCGTCCGCTCGTTCGCGCCGGACTGCTTGGACCCGGCATCGTGATCGACGCGAAATCCGGCGTCTCGGGAGCCGGAAAGACGCCGTCCGAGCGCACCCACTTTTCAGAGATCCACGGCAGCATCGCCGCCTACGGCGTCTTCGCTCATCGCCACGCGGCCGAGATCGAACAGGAACTTGGCACCGAAGTGACCTTCGTGCCGCACCTGGTGCCGATCGACCGCGGCATTCTCGAAACGATCTACGCCAGTCTCCGTCCCGGCGTCGGCGCTGACGACGTGGAGAAGGCGCTGACTGCGGCGTACGAGAACTCACCGTTCGTGCGACTGACGGGCACCGAGCTGCCGGAGATCAAGCACGTCGCGCACACGAACTTCTGCGACATCGGCTGGAAGGTCCAGCGTCCCGGAGGGCAACTGGTCATGGTGGCGGTCATCGACAACCTGGTGAAGGGGGCCGCCGGCCAGGCGATCCAGAACTTCAATGTGGCCTATGGCTTCGATGAAACCGCGGGGCTGAACTGATGCGCGCCCCGGTGGTTCTGAAGCTTGGTGGCGAACTGCTCGAAGATGTCGCGGCCGTGCGCAGCACGGTCCAGGCGATCGTGCCCCTGGCGAATCGAACACCGCTCGTCATCGTGCATGGCGGCGGGCGCGCGATCGACGCGGACCTGCGCACACGCGGGATCGAGCCCCGGTTCGTGGACGGGCTGCGCGTAACCGATACGGCGACACTCGAAGTGGTCGTCTCCGTTCTCGCCGGGCGGAACAACACGGCGCTCGTCGCCGGCCTCACCGCCGCCGGCGTGCGCGCGGTCGGCCTTACCGGAGCGGACGCGGGTGTCGGAATGTCATCGCTGGCGCCAGTCTTCACGACCGCGTCCGGTGCGAAGGTGGATCTCGGCCTGGTCGGACAGCCGGCTGAGAGCGACCCGGCACTGCTGGTCGATCTTCTCGGGCTTGGCTACGTACCGGTCATCGCCAGCATCGGCATCACCGCTGCCGGCGAGCTGCTGAACGTCAACGCCGACACCCTCGCTGGTCACCTCGCCGCAACGCTGCGCGCAGACCGGATGATCGTCGCGGGCGGGACCGACGGCGTTCTCGACACATCCGGGGCGTTGCTCGAGCACTGACGCTGGAGCAGGTGGACGCGATGATCGCATCCGGCGTCGCGCATTCAGGAATGGTTGCAAAGCTGGCGGCCTGCCGCGTCGCGATCCGCGCTGGCGTCGGCCGTGTCGCCATCGTCAACGGGCGCCGCACGCTGGATTTCAACTCGGCACACGGAACCAAAGTCGTCTCCGGCCGCGCCGACACCGTGCCAGTCGCCAGTTAGCACGCACGAGAGAGAGCACACATGACCACAGTCGCCACTGATGTAATTGCCACCGAAGCCGAGCACGTCCTGCAGGTGTATCGCCGCAGCCAGGTCGTCTTCGAACGCGGCAACGGCACATACCTCTACACCAGCGAAGGACGGCGGTACCTCGACCTGATTTCCGGTGTCGGCGTCGCCTCGCTTGGCCATGCGCACCCGGGTCTCGCGCAGGCAATCGCCGCGCAGGCGCGTGAGCTGCTCCACACCTCGAACCTGTTCTTTCACCCGCTCCAGGCGGAGGTTGCCTCGAGGCTCAGCGCGTTGTCGGGGCTCGAACGTGCGTTCTTCTGCAACAGCGGCACGGAAGCGGTCGAAGCGTGCCTCAAGTTTTCACGCCGCTACTGGCACGCGCAGGGAACGCCACGTCCGAGATTCGTTGCCCTCGAACACGGGTTTCACGGACGCACGATGGGTTCGCTCTCGGTGACGTGGGACGACCACTACCGCGCGCCCTTCAAGCCGCTGGTCGGCGATGTGATCTTCGTTCCGTCCGACGATCCGGCGGCGCTCGCGGCGGCGGTCACACAGGAGACGGCCGCCGTCATCGTGGAACCGATCCAGGGTGAAGGCGGCGTGCGTCCGCTGTCGCAGGCAATGGCGAACGCGATCTCCAAAACCTGCCAGGAAACCGGCGCGCTGCTGATTGCCGACGAAGTGCAGTGCGGCCTCGGCCGCACCGGACGGCCATTCTACTCAGCGGCGCTCGGTCTGAAGCCTGACCTGATGGCGCTCGGCAAGGCGCTCGGAGCCGGCGTTCCGGTCGGCGCGGCGATGTTCAGCGAGCGGGTCGCGTCGAAGGCGGCCTTTGGCGATCACGGCAGTACCTACGGCGGCAACCTGCTCGCCTGTCGCGCCGCACTGGTGTTCCTGACCGAGCTGACCGAGCGCGGCCTGCTGGAACACGTCGCGGAGATCGGCAAACACGCGCAGGCAACGCTGAGTGCTCTGGCGTCGCGACACGGCGCGGTGACCAGCGTTCGCGGCGCCGGCGTGATGTGGGGCATCGAAATCGACCGGCCGGCAGCGGCGGTCGTGCAGGCCGCGCTCGAACGCGGGCTGCTGATCAATCGAACGTCCGACACGGTCATCCGTCTTCTGCCGCCTTTCACGATCACGGCGGAGGAGTTCGATGCGGGCATCGCCATCCTCGACGATGCGCTTACGGCGGTTACGGAGGAGAAAGCGTCATGAATGTCACGTTCAGACAGGCTGCAGCCGCGGACGCCGCGGCCGTTCACCGGCTGATCGCCGACAATCTCGAGGCCGGCCACCTGCTGCCTCGCACACTCGAAGACGTGACCGCCAACATCGCCGCTTCACCGTCGCCGCTGGCAACGACTCGGTCATCGGCTGCGCCGAGCTGGCCCCGCTCAGCAGCGAAGTCGCCGAGGTTCGTTCCCTGGTCGTGACGGAACACTCCCGCGGCCAGCACATCGGCCCCCGGCTGGTGGCGCATCTCGCCGAGAGTGGAGCGAGCAATGGCTTCGCGACGCTTTGCGCCTTCACGCACGAACCGTCGCACTTCGTTCGTCTCGGGTTCACCATCGTGCCGCACGTCTGGGTACCGGAGAAGATCGAGCGCGACTGCCGCTCGTGCGCCCAGTTCCGGCGCTGCGGGCAGTACGCGGTGACGCTGCCGCTTCGCGACGGCGTCATCATTCGGCCGGAACAGCCGGCCGCGCTGATCCACGGCGGTCGCGCCGCCGGCGGACGGCGTTTCAACGTCGAGCGGCTGCAGCTCATCCCGGCATAGTGCGCGACGTGTACAAAAACGTCGAGGGAAGCATTACCGCTCCGAAGGGGTTCCGCGCTGCCGGCGTCTCCTGCGGCATCAAGGCCAGGGGACTCGACCTGGCGGTGATCGCGTCGGACGTTCCGGCGTCGGTTGCCGCAGTCTTCACGACGAACCTTGCGCAAGCAGCTCCGATCCTGGTGTCGAAGGATCACGTCGCAAGCGGAGGCGGCAAGGGCCGCGCAATCGTCGTCAACAGTGGCTGTGCGAATGCCTGCACCGGCGAGGACGGCATGACGCACGCGCGTTCGATGGCGCGTCTGACTGCGTCGGCCCTCGGGTGCGATCTCGACAGCGTGCTGGTCGCATCCACCGGTGTGATCGGCGTCAAGCTCGACATGGACAAGATCGAGCGGGGGATCGCCGAGGCCGTCGCGTCACGAAGCTACGATGGGGGCCCGGCGGCGGCGCGCGCGATCATGACCACGGATCCGTTTCCGAAAGAAGTCGCGGTCGAGATCGTCAGCGACGCGGGCACGTTCCGCATCGGCGGCATCGCCAAGGGATCCGGGATGATCGAGCCGATGATGGCGACGATGCTCGGCTTCCTGACGACCGACGCGCAGGTGGAACCGGCGCTGCTGCAGCGGGCGCTGAAGGCGGCGTGCGACCGGACCTTCAACGCGATCACGGTGGACGGCGAGTGCTCGACCAACGACTGCGTGTTCGCGCTCGCGAACGGCGCTTCGGGTGTGACGCTGTCGGAGACGGACTTCGACCTGCTGCTCGATGCCCTGCTGCAGGTCTGCGAGCCGCTTGCCATCGGCATCGTCCGCGGCGGCGAGGGTGCGACGAAGCTGATCACCGTCCGCGTCATCGGCGCGGCCGATGACGTCGAGGCCAAGCGGACGGCGCGGGCGATCGCCAACTCACCCCTGGTGAAGACCGCGATCCACGGCGGCGATCCGAACTGGGGGCGCCTGGTCGCCGTAGCCGGACGCTCCGGATCCGCATTCGAGCTCGATGGTGCGGCGGTTCGGATCGGATCGATCGAGCTGTTTGCCAACGGGCGGCCCCACGACGAACGCGCGCCGGCGGTAGCCGAGTATCTGAAGGGCAAGGAGATCGACATCGAGGTCGATCTCGGCACCGGCGGCAGCGGAACCTCGCAGATGTGGACGTGCGACCTCACCGCCGAATACGTCAAGATCAACGCTGAGTACCGGACCTAGAGCGACACGACAATGAGCACTTCACTTTCAACGCCGACCCGTTTTCTGTCGGTCCTGGACTTCGATCACGGCACGCTCGACTCCTGCCTCGAGCTTGCCGCCGAGATGAAGCAGGCGAGGGCAACCCGCCGGCCGCACGTGCGGCCGCTCGACGGACGGCACTTCGCGCTGCTCTTCGAGAAGCCGTCGCTGCGGACGCGCGCGACCTTCATGATCGCCGTCCGTGAGCTCGGTGGCGACGTCATCGAACCACCGGCCGACGTCGTTCTCGGTGGCCGGGAAACGATCGCCGATGTCGCGCGGAACATGGAGCGCTGGATGTACGGCGTCATCATCCGCACCTTCGCGCAGGCGCGGCTCGAGTCGTTCGCCAGCGCAGCGCCCCGGCTGCGGGTCGTCAACGCGCTGACCGACGAGGAGCATCCCTGCCAGGCACTGGCCGACTGCCTGACGATGATCGAGCGGTGGGGCGACCTGCGCGGTCGGACGATCGCCTTCGTCGGCGACGGCAACAACGTCGCCGCATCGCTCGCACAGGCTGCCGCGATGCTGGGCGCGACGTGTGCGGGTTGCCTCACCTGAAGGCTACGAGCTGCCGCAGGCGGTGCGCGACTCGGTTGCGGCGGTTGCACGGTTCGGTGGCGGCGTCGACGTCACCAACGATCCGATCGCAAGCCGTGCGCGGCGCGGATGCCGTCTACACCGACGTCTGGGCGTCGATGGGCCAGGAAGCTGAAGCCGACGAACGGCGGACCATCTTCGCGCCGTACCAGGTGAACGCCGCGCTGATGTCGCAGGCGGCACCGGATGCGATCTTCATGCACTGCCTGCCGGCTCATCGCGGCGACGAAGTCACCGACGACGTCATCGACTCGGCGGCGTCGGTGGTCTTCGATCAGTCCGAGAACCGGCTGCACACGCAGAAGGCGATGCTCGCCGTGCTCGCGGCTGAATAGCGTCGTCACAGCTACAATACGGCCCAGATGCGCCAGGCCGTCATTACCCGGCATGGCCTCCCCGACGTCTTCGAGATGCGGGAGGGGCCGGATCCGCTTCCGGCCGCCGGCGAAGTACGGATCCGCGTCCGTGCCGCCGGCATCAACTTCGCCGACATCCTCGCCCGTCTCGGCCTCTATCCCGATGCCCCGAAGCCCGCCGATGGTGGTCGGCTATGAAGTCGCGGGCGTCATCGACGATCACGGCTGCCGACGTCACCGGCTTCAGCCCCGGAGATCGGGTCGTAGCGCTCACCAGGTTCGGCGGCTACTCGGACGTGGTCGTCACCAGAGCCGCATAGTGCTTTCCACTTCCCTGAAGACCTGAGCGACGCCGAGGCGGCCGCGGTGCCGGTCAATTACCTGACGGCCGCGATCGCGCTCTACAAGATGGCGGCGCTTGCTCCCAACGAGACCGTGCTCGTGCACAACGCCGGCGGCGGGGTCGGCATCGCGGCCACCCAGCTGGCGCGGCTCCGGCGCGCGACGGTGATCGGCACCGCCTCGGCGCATGAAACACGACGCGCTGCGCATCCTTCGGCGTCGATCACGCGATCGACTATCGGCACGCCAACGTCGCTGACGAAGTGCGGAAGATCACGCGAGGGCGCGGCGTGGACGTGATTCTGGATCCGATCGGCGGCACGCAGCTTCACCGCAGAGCTACCGGATGCTCGCGCCGCTCGGCCGGCTGGTGATGTTCGGCCTCTCAGCGGCGGCGCCGGGCGAGCGGCGCAGCTGGTGGCGCGCTTTCCACGCGTGGGCGGCAACGCCGCGCTTCGATCCGCTGTCGATGATCAACCGCAACCGCGGCGTCTTCGGCCTGAATGTCGGTCACCTCTGGGACGAGCACGCGCACCTGACACCGCTCATGGAGCTGCTGCTCGACGAACTCGCGCCAGCAGCGCCTGCGCCCGGTCGTGGCGAAAACATTTCCGCTCGACCGGGCCGCCGACGCCCACCGGTTCATCCAGAGCCGCTCGAACATCGGCAAGGTCGTGCTGACGACGTGAACACGTGCGACGTGCGACGCTGCGACGTGCCGAACGTCGATGTGCGGACGTGCCGTGTGCGGATGTGCCGTGTGCGGACGTGCCGATGTTCAGCGAGTTCGGGACCTGCGTCGACGGTGACGTCATCGCCCAGATGCTTGTCGAGGAACTTCTCCATGCGATCCAGCGTGTAGATCCAGCGGCTGTGGAGCATCGACTCGTGCGTGTCGTCGGGGAAGACGATCAGCTCGTACTCGACGTTGCGCGCACGCAGCAGCTGCACCAGGCCGGTCGTCTGCTGGAACGCCACGTTCCGGTCGTCGTCGCCGTGGACGAGCAGCACCGGTGACTTCCAGCCGTCGATCGCGCCGATCACCGACGACTTGAACGACACCGACTCCGGATCGATCGAGCTGCCCCACAGGTGCACGCCGGCGAGATCGACGCCCGCCTTGAAGATGTCCGAGTTGCGCGCGAGCGCCTGTGCGGTCAGCACGCCGCCGTACGACAAGCCCCCAGATGCCGATCCGGTCCTTGTCGACGTTCGGGACGATTCTGCAGGTACTTGCCGCCGGCGAGCACGTCCTGGTACTCGGAGTTGCCGCGTCCGCCGGTGTTGGCCGCGTTGCGGAACGAGCGGCCGTAGCCGATGCCGCTGCGATAGTTGACCGACAGCACGACGTAACCCTTGCTCGCGAGCCACTGATTGATGCCGTAGGACCAGTGGTAGAAGTGCATGTAGTGATACCCGAGCAGCATCTGGCGCACCGGACCACCGTGGACGAAGACGATCGCCGGCCGTTTTTCACCAGGCTTCAATCTCCTTCGGCAGAAACAGCTGGTTCGGCACGTCGATGCCGTCGGCGGCCTTGGTGGTCACCGCCGTCGGCTCGACGTGGAGGTCGGTCGGGAAGTTCTTCAGCGCCGCGACTGTCGGGAACACATACTGCTGCGACGTCTGCGTCGAAGACCTGCGAGGTTCCACAGCCGATCGACTGCGGACGATTCCAGTCCGGCGCTCTGCGTCGCCAGCTGCTCGTCCTGACGCGAGCGGCATCGGCGAAGTCTCGATGCCGTTCCCGGACGTGACCTGCACGCGGCGTCGCCGCCGCTCACCGGCACGGCCCAGATGTGGCGCCGGTCGATGTCCTTGGCGTTGGTCGAGTAGTAGAACGTCTTGCTGTCAGCCGAGAGCGCGATCGACGTCTGGTCCTCGATCAGGCCGTCGGTTGTCGTCAGCAGACACGGGCTTCGCCTTCGGCTTCAACTCGAGGGAGTAGTAGCGATCCCATTCGTCGGCGGGCGCGGCCGATGGCTGCTGCTCGGCTGCTGGTTGCCGCGCCGCGGCCTCCACGGCCACCGCCTCCAGCTGCGATCGGTGGAAAGACGAGGAAGTTGCCGGCCAGGCGCGGACTGTTCAGCGATGTGAACGTCGCGATCGTTCGGCTCGTTGTGCCAGACCTCCTCGGCTTCACCCGTCGTCGCGTTGGCTTTCATGATCGACAGCGTGTGACCACCGCGGAACGTCGCGCGCGTCAGGCCGGGGATCGCGCGGCGGCCTGGTTGCCGGCCGTGGGCGTGCCGGCCTGGTCCGGAGCCGCGCCGTCCCGCACCGCCCCGACCGCCTCGGCCCTGTGCATTGGGATTGAACGCAGGTCCATTCGGGAGGCCGATGCCGCCGGAACCCTGCTGCGCCTGCTGCCCGAACGGCAGTCCAGGACGCCGGGTGAAGACGACTGTGCGTGCCGTCGGCCGTCCACATCGGATTCGTGTCGAAGTCGACGCTCGGCGCCAGGTAGGTGATGCGGCGAGAGGCGACGTCGAGAACGGCGACGAAGCTGTGATCCTGTCGCGTCGTGACGAACGCGATCTTCTTTCCGTCCGGTGACCATCGCGGTGCGCTCTGGACGCCCCACGATTTGCGATGAACGGCTTCTCGCGCGCGATCCATGTCCTTCACGGACTCCGCGTGGCTGTGACCAGCGCGCGGTAGATCTCACCTTCCTTGACGAACAGAACGGAACTGCCGTCGGGCGCGAGCTCCGGCGCGCTTCCTTCCGCCACGCGCCACGCCGCTCCGCCCGCTCGTGCGGACGGCCCAGATCGCGCGCTCCGCGCCGTCGGGATACGCCGATGCATTCGCTACCCAGCCGTCCCGATTCGGCGCGGCTCCCCGCAGAAACACGACGGTCGACCCGTCGTCCGAAATCCGGATCGTGGAGATATCGGTGCCATCGTCCTTCATGAAACTCGTGAGGCGGACCGGAGTGAACGACGGAGCGACCGCGGTGTAGGCGTTGCGCTTGCCTTCTTCGTACACCGTCCAGGCAATGCGATCGACCTTCCTGGCCGCGACCAGTTCGAGCGGATTCGGATTGCTGAGGAACTGCTGGTAGAGCGGAACCCGCTGCGGCGAAGATGCGGTCTGTGCCGCGGAGCTGATGACGAGAACGGAGAAGACGGCCGCAACCGCTGCTGACACTCGAGACAAACCAGGCATCCGCATCCCTTTCACAACGACTTGCGCCCGCAGTGCAGCCTTCAGGGCTGCTCGTAGTGCAGCCCTTCAGGGCTGCCGGCGGATTCGCGGACGTGAGTCTACTTCAACGGTGTATCCCAACCTACATTTTGTCCCAACCTACATTCCGGGTTTGACGTCTAATGGCGCATGCTCACGCCACTGGTGCGCCTGGCGGCTGTCATCTACGTTGTTGCAGCGCTGCTGGTCGCCGCCTCTCCGGCGCTGGCGCAGAACAACCCGCCGCCGCGGCCGGATCCGATCCGGATGTTCCTCGACTGCAGCTACTACTGCGACGAGCAGTTTCTTCGCAAGGAAATCACGCTGGTCGACTGGGTGCGGGATCGCAAAGACGCTGACGTCCACGTGCTGGTGACGACGCAGTCCACGGGAGGTGGTGGCACGGAGTACACGTTCAAGTTCATAGGTCTCGGTCCATTTGCGTCGGTCGAGCAGACGCTGAAGCACGCCGCCCCCTCGACGGCAACATCCGATGAAACACGCAAGGCGATCGCGGAGGTGCTGAAGCGAGGCCTGGTCAGGTACATTTTCGAGTCACCGATGGCCTCTCGCGTGACGATCTCCTTTTCGGATCCGAAGGCCGCAGGCGCGAAGGCTGCCGATGCGAAGAGGGATCCGTGGAATCTCTGGGTATTCCAGGCGAACGTCGGTGGGAGTTTCAGCGGCGAGCAGTCGACCAAATACCGCTCGTTTCGCGGCTCCGGTTCGGCAAATCGAACGACTGATGACTGGAAGCTGTCCTTTTCCGCGAGTGGAAACTACAGCGAGAATAAGTACGACTTGAGTGACACGGAGACCTACACGTCGACCTCGCGAAACAGCGACGTCAGCGCACTGGCGGTCAAGAGCCTGACAGGACACTGGTCCGCCGGCCTGGTCGGCAGTGCCGGCAAGTCGATCTTCCTGAACTACGACTTGCGATCGCGCATCGCGCCCGGCCTCGAGTACGACGTGTTCCCGTACAAGGAGTCCACCCGGAGGCTGTTCACCGTCCAATACACCGTCGGACTCGATCACTTCGACTACAAGGAAATCACGATCTACGAGAAGGAAAAAGAGACGCTGATCGATCACAAGCTCGTCCACGACGCTGAGCCTCCGACAGCCCTGGGGTACGGCCTCGGGTTCAGTCGATTTCACGCAGTACCTCACCCAGCCGGACAAGTATCGACTCTCGGCATATGGCAGCACGAACGTGCGGCTGTTCAAGGGATTCTCGTTCAACATCTACGCCGAGGCATCCCGCACCCGGGACCAGATCAACCTGCGCCGCGGAGAGGCGACCACAGAGGAGATCCTGGTGCGGCAGCGGCAGCTTGCGAGCGGGTACAGCTACTACATGAATTTCGGGATCAGCTACCGGTTCGGGTCGATCTTCAACAACATCGTCAATCCCCGCTTCGGCGGCGGTGGTGGCGATATCTTCTTCAACTGACGCGTCATCGTTCACTCCGGGATCGGCTGACGTCGACTTCGTCCCAGATCAGCACGTTGTGTGTTTCCTTCAGCATCAGCGAACCCACCACGAACGTCACCAGCGCCACGACGATCGGATAGTACAAACCGGCATAGATGTTACCGGTCCGGGCGACGATGGTCAGACCGATCAGAGGCAGCAGCCCGCCGAAGACACCGTTGCCGATGTGATACGGCAGTGAGAGTGCCGTGTAGCGGATCCGAGCCGGAAACGCCTCGACCAGGTAGGCCGCGATCGGCCCGTAGACCATCGTCACGAACACCACCTGGATGAAAACCAGCAGGATGAGTTTCCAGGCGGTGGCATTGGACAGCAGTGCCGGAAGCGACGCGTACGGTAATGCTTCAAGCGCCGGCTTCAGCGCCCCGTCTACCAGGCGCTGCGGCGTCAGCGTCAGCGCGCCCGTGACCGCGTTTCGCTGCGAAACGGCTGTCACGACCTCGGATCCTGCCGCGGACTGCATGGCCTTGTAGATGGGGATGTATGAGAGCGCCGCGAGCAGGCATCCAGCCATCATGATCCGCTTGCGCCCGACACGATCGGACAGCGCACCGAACATGACGAAGAGCGGCATCCCGAGCAGAAGTGCGATGGCAACGATGTAGTTGGCGGAGGTTGTGTTCACCTTGAGGATCGTCTGCAGGTAGAACAGCGCGTAGAACTGTCCGGTGTACCACACCACGCCCTGGCCGGCGGTTGCGCCAAACAGCGACACCAGCACCTGCCGGAGGTTCCGCCGCTGCGTGAAGGCCTCCTTCAATGGACGCGCAGAGGTCATGCCGGTGCTCTTCATCTGCGCGAAGATCGGCGACTCTTTCATCCGCATCCTGACGTAGAGGGAGACGGCGACCAGGCCGATGGAGATCAGGAACGGCACGCGCCAGCCCCACGAGCGGAACGCGTCCGACGTCATCGTGTTCTGGACCGCGAGAATGACCGCCAGTGACACGAACAGCCCGAGCGTGGCGGTGACCTGGATGAAGCTGGTGTAGAAGCCGCGCTTGCCGTCCGGGACGTGCTCGGCGACGTAGACTGCCGCACCTCCGTATTCGCCACCGAGTGCGAGCCCCTGGAGAATCCGGATCAACAGCAGAATGATCGGCGCGGCGATGCCGATGGTTGCATACGTCGGCAGGACTCCGATCAGCGCGGTCGCTCCGCCCATGATCAGCAGCGTCACCAGGAAGGCGTACTTGCGTCCGACCAGGTCACCGATGCGTCCGAAGAACAACGCACCGAAAGGGCGCACCACGAATCCCACCGCGAACGTGGACAGGTACGCAATCAGCGCGAGCGTGTCGTTACCTTTCGGGTAGAACAGAGGGGAGATGACGGTCGCGAGACTGCCGAAGATATAGAAGTCGTACCACTCGATCATGGTACCGACGGCCGACGCAGCGATGATGTTGCGGATCTTGTAGCCGTCACGAATGTCAGTCAATGGTGGGCATTGTATTCGTAGCGGGGTCAGACCGGGGTCAGACCCCGTCCAGCATCTCCAACGCGTTCTCGGTAGCGGCGCCGCTCGCGGTGTTGTCGAAAATACACCATGCGTCGGTTGCCGGGTCCACGGCCCGAAGGTCGTCGCGCCAGTGCGCGAGTCGCGCCGGTGGGTAGCGGGACCAGTACTTCCGGGGGGATCCATGCAGGCGGTAGTAGGTGATCCCTCGCCACCCTCCGGGCTCCTTCGCAGCCTTGATGCGGGACGGATCCGTCGCCACCCGCGCAACCTTGTGGGTCACGAGCACGCGCTCGGGCTTCTCGCCAAACCAGCTCTCATGCCTCGGCTCGAAGACGACGAACCCTTCCCAGTACTCGCGCAGCAGGCCAAAGAACACGTGCGCGGCGCGGGAACTGAACTCCAGCGAGGGCGGCAGCTGCACGAGGATCACGCCCAGTTTGGATCCCAGCCCGGATGCTTCGGACATGAAGCGCGACACCAGCGCCCGGCTCCTGCGAAGCGTCGCATCATGCGTGACGGTTCGCGGCATCTTCACGGAGAACTTGAATCCGGCGGGTGTCAACGCCGCCCACTTCTCGTACACCTTCACCGCGTGGGAACGGTGAAAGGACGAATTGATCTCGGCGCAGTTGAGCACGCGCGCGTAGCGTTCCAGGTGCGGACCGGCGCCCGGAAAATGCTCCGAAGCCACCCGCGGGATGCTCCAGCCAGCGGTGCCGACGCGAATCACTAGGCGGGGAGGAACCAGTGGACGTATCCGCACTCGCTGCAGATGACGCAGGTGCATTGCGGAGACGCCCACTCGACGTTGAAAAAGGACGCCGCCGCACCGTGCAGGGTTGCCGTGCGCTTATAGAAAGTCGTGTGCTCGCACACCTGACATCGAAGCGTCTTGCCGAGCACTTCGACCTCCTCCGGTTCTTCTGTCAAAAGACCCATTCGGCAGTCCTCCGCGCCGATGATAGCAGCCCGCTGCACTGCGAACTCGCCAGCCCTAAAGGGCTGCACTACGACTGGTGAAAGCAGCCCTGAAGGGCTGCACTACGACTGATAAAGCAGCCCTGAAGGGCTGCACTACGACTGAAGTGATCAACGCACCACCACCGTCACCTCGTCACTGCGTCCGGATGCATCCTTCACGGCGATTGTGTGTTTCCCCGGCGTGAGCGGCCATTCGAGCTTGCCCTCTGGGGGCGAGCTGCCTACTGGGCGGCCGTTGATCGTCCAGTCGACACGGCCGCTCGACGCGGCGGCCTTCAGCGTCAACGTCTGGAACTCGCGTCGAAGTGTCGGATCGATCAGGTAGGTAGCGCCATCCGTCGGCGAAAGGATCACGCCGTCAGATGGACGAGGAGCCGGCGCACGAACTGCTCGCACTGCCGTCGTGGTTGCGGCCAGCGTTGTGCGTCTCGCCTTACCGGACCATGCCTCGTACTCAGCTGGCAGGATGGTGACGAGTCCGTCGCCGGAGAGATGGTGCCAGCTGCACGGCAACAGGGGCTTGTCCACAGGCATCCACTCGCGCCGTTTCGTCGGACACCAGGGGTTCGCGGCCGCACCTGATAACGCGCAGATCTCACGCTCGGTAGTGTCCGAAGAAGGCGGCAGGATGGACGTTGCGGGAAGTCCATCGTGACCAGACCCGCTGCGGCGTTCGGCTGCGAGCATCACACCCTGGAAGATCGGTGCAGCGCCGGTGACGCCGCTGGAGTTGCGCAACGGGGTTCGATCGAAGTTCCCGACCCAGACGCCGACGGTGACGTGACGTGAATATCCCACCGTCCAGTTGTCATGGTAGGACTGCGACGTTCCGGTCTTCACGGCGACGGGAAACGGGAACTCCAGGCTTCCGCCGCGTCCGAAGGTGTATTCGCGCGCTTCCGGATCCGAGAGGATATCGGTGATCCAGAATGCGGTACGAGGCGACACAATCCGCCGCGTCTCACCGTGCCTGCCCCGAACGGACATCGGCTCGATCCACTCACCTCCGCGGGCAAACGCTGCGTATGCCGCTACGAGCTCGTCCAACCGGACCTCTGCGTTCCCGAGCGTCAACCCGAGCCCGTAGTAACCAGACGTGCGGTCGAGCGTCGTCAGCCCTGCGCGTCCGAGAAAGCGCAGGAGCTTCGGCACACCCAGCTGAGACGCAAGCGCCACTGCCGGAACGTTCTCGGATCCCGCGAGTGCGGCCCGCGCCAGTAGCGGCCCGCGAAATCGGCCGTCATAATTCCGCGGACTGTAGACCACCCCGTCATCGGCTGTAGGGAACGTGGACGGCACGTCGGCGAGCACGGTGGCGGGCGCGTAGCCTTCCTCGAAAGCGAGCGCGTACGTGAATGGCTTCAGCGCTGAGCCTGGCTGTCTCGGCGCAATCGCCCCGTTGATCGAACCACCTTGCGCTCCATTGCCATAGTCGCCGGATCCTTCCCACGCGAGCCACTCGCCTGTCGCGTTGTCGAGGACGACCACTGACACATTGGCCGCACCGTGCAGCCGCAGCAATGCGCGATGGCTCTCGATAACGCCCATGACTTCTGCCTGCAGCGATGCATCGAGCGTGGTGACGACGCGCTCAGGACGGCGATTCCCTTCGGCGGCCAGGACCATTTCGACGAAGTGTGGCGCGCCGAACGGCACCCGTGCGGCGCTGAAAGCGAGGCGCTCCTCGCGTGCTTCCCTCCCCTGCTCGGCGTCAGCGTGCCGGCCGACTCCATCCGGCGAATGATGACGCGCTGACGTGAAACGGCCGCATCCCGGCTGCGATACGGATTGAATGCAGATGGCCGCTGCGGAAGGCCGGCCAGGAACGCAGCCTGGGCCACGGTCAGCATGGACGCCGAGGTTCCGAAGTAGGTGCCGGCCGCGCGCTCGGCGCCCACGACCTGGTTGCCATATGCCGCAAGATTGAAATACATCGCCAGCAGCTCGCGCTTGCTGAACCGATGCTCCAGCCTCAAGGCGATCACCGCCTCGTTCAGCTTCGCCGGCCAGCCGCGTGTCCGTCGTGGTGACCGCCGATTGAGAAGCAGCTTTGCCACCTGCTGCGAGATCGTCGACCCGCCCTCGACGACGCTTCGCTCCGCGAGGTTGATTCGCGCCGCGCGCAGAACCGCCACGGGATCGACTCCGACGTGAGACCAGAACCTGCGGTCCTCGGCCGCGATCGTCGCATCGACGAGATGCTGCGGCAGGTTGTTTGGGCTCAATTTCACGCTTCGCGTGCCCTCGGCGGAAAGCGCCTCGTAGAGCGGCACGCCACTGCGGTCGACGACGAGGGTCGACGAGCTGCCCTCCTCGTCCATCAGACCCGCTGGAACCGGACCGAGGCGCAGCCACAACGCGCATGCGAGCGTCAGCGCACTCATCCCGGCCAGGCTGCTGATGCGCCGGTGCTTGCGCACGTAACAAAGGAAACGCCTCATGACGAGCGCCGTTATCTCTTGACCTCGATCGTGGCCGTCGCTGTGCGCCCGAAGATCTCGGGCGTGTACATTTCTTCTCCGCGTGCCGGCGCCGTTCGGAACGTTCCGGCGGTTGTGGCGCGGACGATGTAGCTGAACTCGTGGACGCCTTCGCTCAGCCGAGTGGCGAAGAGCTGCACGCGGTCGTCGTGCCGCTCGATGTGATCGAAGCCGCCGTTGCGCCACCAGCTCTCCCAGTCACTCTCGTCAATCGGCTCCCGCACGTCCGAGCGGGAGCTGACCTGCCGATCCTGTTGCGCGGCCAGTTGCTGGGCCGTGCTGGCGAACCATGATTCGACGGCTTCGAATCCCGCCGGCAGCGGGTCCGTCACCGCGACGAAGCGCCTCTCCTTCGTCAGTCGGAACGTCAGCGTCACGCGAACCAGGTCGCCTGCGTTGTATGTCGAAGACATCGGCTTGCTGCCGGTCTCGACAAACGGCTCGTACCTGCGTTCGATGCGGAGCCCGGCGTCGAGTCCGTCCTGGAACAGCGTGTCGGCCGCGTAGCGCAGGCGTGTCGAGTAGAAGAGCGTCCCTGCGCCTTCGCGGGTGAACGTCAGCGGACGGGTGGTACCGGCCGGTGCCGTGGCCAGCAGCTGTGACATCGGCAGATCCTTATTGACGGATTCGGCTGAGCGTCCCTTGAAGTCTTCACGCGCGAGTTCCTGCGCGCCGAGTGCTGCAATTGCGCGGAACGCGGGGACTTCCGGCTCGTACTTTCGGTAGTAGTTCACGAGCGCTTCCATCGCGTGCGCGTTCTCCTGCGTGTTCCCCCATCGGCCGTCCTTGCGAACGGTCATCAGCCAGCGCACCATTTGGCGGACCGGCGCGTCAGGCACACCGGCCTTGACGAACGAGTTGAGAACAATCGCAGTCGTGCGCGCGTTAGAGCTCCAGAACCAGGCGAGATAGGGGTCGTTCAGCTCTTCAACATGCGCGGCTCCTCCCTCGACCAGGATCGCGTTCGACATCCGGCGCCGGAGCTCGATGATGCGCGGCCCGGTCTCTCCCCTGGCGGTCAGCGCGTCGTGCAGGTACGCCAGTGCGAACACCGGCATGCGATCGCGATATCCGTACAAGCGGTTCAGATTGGAATCCTGGTTGCGCCCGCCTTCGACCAGCGTCCGGACGGCGAAGGCCTGCCAGGCCGTGTAGGACGGCCACCAGCCCTCGTTGGTCGGAGGCTTCGCCGCGAGCTCGCTGCTCCAGGTAGGTGTAGGCACGGTCGCGCATCGATGGACTGACGTCGTACTTCAAGTCGGTCGCGACCTTGAAGACATGCAGCAGGTATGCGGTGAGGTACGGGGACACTGACGCGCAGTTCCCCGGCCAGTAGGCCATGCCGCCGCTGCTGCACTGGAATACCTCGATCTCTTTCAGCGCCTGCTGGACGGCGTTGCGCATCTTCGCCGGTTCCATGCCTGGAAGCGAGAACGCGTCGCCGAGATCGGCCGCGAGCAGGAGTGCCAGCGCTCGCGATCCCTTCTGTTCCGCGCAGCCGTAGGGATACTCGACGAGATATCGAGCACCTTCGCCAAGGCCGACGAGCGCAGTCGACGCCATCTCGACGTGCAGCCCGCCCGTGCCCGAAAGGACACCGGCTGGCATGGTCAGCGTTTCGCTGGCGCTCGATGCGGTTCCGGTCACTTCGCCATAGGCCGCGACAGTTTCTGGCGAGACCAGTACTTCCACCGGGATCACATCTTCGAACGAGTCGCTCTCCTGGCCCAGCGTGACCGACATGCGCACACGTGCGCGCCCGATCGACTTCGCGGCTCCCTCGAATCGCACTTCGAGGGAACGCCCCGCGGGCACTGTCACCGTCTGTTCGGCAGCGCCGGCGAACTCGAGCACCGAGGGGTCGAGCGACTTCATCGTGACCACCGCGGCGCCTGCGGCCGTGAGCTGACTGCCGACGACGGCGCCGAAGTGCGCTTTGTCACCGACCGCGAGAAAGCGCGGGAACGCCGGCTTGAGCGTCAGTGGCTTGTTGGTTCGCACTTCAACGTCCGCGGACCCGAACCGTGAGGTTCGATCGGCGGCCACCGCCATGATCCGGTAGGTCGTCAGCGATTCCGGTAGCTTGACGTCCACTGTCGCGCGCCCGTCTGCGCTCGTCGTCACCGACCCGAGCCAGAACGCGAGCACGCGGAAGTCCTTGCGAAGCGTACCTGCGCCGGCGTCGGCGCCACCTCCGCCCCCTTCGCCGTCCCCCTTTGGTGTGAGCACGCGACGCGACACGATCCGCTGACGGCTGTCGGTGTTCATCACCTGCAGCGCCTTGCGCACGTAAACGGACCCAAGGACGTCTGGCGTTCGGATACGAGGTCAGCGACAGCACGCCGTAGTCGACCGCCCACAGCGTGACCTCGCTCGCCGACCCGCGTCCCTGCTGATCCTTCACATCGACGATGACGTTCGCCGTGCTCGCAGGACGGTACTCCTGCTTGTTCGCTGTGACCGCGACCGTAGAGTCGCTTGGAGCGGTCTTCCACCTTCAGCTCGACATAACCGAGGCGGAATGACGGTTTGCCGGGATCCGACGCGTCTCCTTCAGCCCGGTGTCGCGGACGCCGATGCCGTTCGCCCCTTCACCAGCAGAACCGACACGAACAGGTTCGGAATGTCTCCATCCGCAATCGGAACCGAGATCGACTCCTGCGTCGACGTCAGCGCGAACTGCCGGTGGCTGCGGATCCCCTCACGCTCGGTCGTGACCAGTGCCGTCGCCTTTTCCCATGGCGACTGGATCATGATGCGCGCCGTGTCGCCCGGCTTGTAGGTCTGTCGTTCGGGTACGAGGTCGATGCGATTGTGATCGAACCGCTGCCACGCGGTGTATCCCTCGCCGAGCACGTAGAACGATGTCCGCGTAACGGCAAAGCGACCGTCGGCTCCACGTCCGCGCGCTTCGAGCACGAAATAGCCGCCGCCTGCGAATGGCACGCTCAACGGCACCGGATCCGACCGTCGTCGTCACCGTCCACTTGCCGGCCGGGACTTCCTTACGCTCGGTGTCCCAGGTGTAGAAGCCGTTGCCTTCCGCGCGACGCACGCTGTTCCACTGGATCTGCGTCAGCGTCACATCGACCGGAATACCGGCGGCGGCCGTTCCATCGAGCGCCACCGCGATGATCTCGGTCTTCAAGCCGTTCTTCTGCTCGAGGAAGTAGGACGGACGGCGGATGCCCACATACCACGGCGCAGGATGCACGAGCAGGCTGCCGCGATTCGCGATGTGCTGACGTGACACGTCCTCGACATCTCCTTCGAGTGTGTAGATGAACGGCACACCAGCATCGCGCTTGGTCTCGAGCTTCAGCGGCAGCGTGCCGTCATTGGCGAGCTTTGCCTCTTCGCTCTTCACCACGCCGTTGTCGGCAGGGTTCTCGTCGCTCGTCGGACTCGCCGACGAAGACCCAGCGGTCGTCACCGAATTTCTCGGTGATCGCTGCCGGTGCCTGGTAGCCGCGGCTCTTCTGAAACTTCCAGGCGACCGGACGCGTGCCCATCGGCGCGCCAAACAGGTATCTCGCACTGACTACACCACTCAGCGGATCGCCAGCGATGGTCGAAGCACCGGTAAGGCTCACGTCGACGCGAAAATCCGGACGCTTGTACGCCGCGACCAGGAAGCTGCCGTGCACCGCCTTGTCGTAGACGGAATAGAACTCTTCGTCAGGCCCCGTAGGCTCCCGCCCCGGCACCGGCGTGCGCGGCTTCGGACGATCGCTCTCGAGCAGAGCGCGGACGCTGTAGTTTCCGAGCGCATCCATCACCCGGCAGCGTCATCGTCCATTCGGCGCTGCTCCAGTTGTTGACCCGCACGGTGCGTTCGTCGATCGTGCGGTTCTGGCTGTCCCTTACCGAGATGATCACCGGTGTCGACGCGGGCACCATCCGGATCCCACCCGGCGAGTTCTGGCGCAGGATCGCCTTGAAATGAATTTCCTCGCCGAGTCGATACACACCGCGGTCCGAGAACACCGTTCCGCGAAGCAGCGGCACGGCTTCTCTCAGGTTGATTCCGGTACCGAACTCCCAGGGACTAATCCCTTCGGTCCAGTCACTGCCCACGTAGGCAACGTCGCCGTCCTTCTCCGCCATGACGATGAAGGAGAACTTCGACCAGTCGTCGGGGTCCCGCAGCTGCGTGTTCGGCGCGAGCGCCGTGCCGTCGGCTCCTGTCGTGCCCCGCCAGAAGGTGGTGTTATCCGGACGGACGATCGACACGGCCGCGTTCGACCACCGGGGCACCGTTGTCGAGACGAGTCACGAACACGAGCGTGTTCTGCGGACTGTCTTTCACGCTGATGCCAAGGTTGGTGACCTGGACGATCGACGCGCGCGTGCGTGACTCCTCGCGCTCTTCATAGGGTCTTGCGCGAGCGATGGGTTGCCCTTCGCGAATCGCCGTCCACACCAGCCCGGTGCCGCCAGGCTGCAGCACCTTCGACATGTCGATGCCGTGGGACTCGATCCGGTCGGCGGTGCCGCCCATCCGTCGCGTTGTGCCTCCGCCGGCAGGCGTCTGGTTGAATCCTTTTTCCTGCAGCCGCATCAGCGTCGGCATCAGCTGCGCCGGCACGATCGCGGTCACCCACTGCGTGATGTCGCGCATATTGCGCGCGTAGAACGGCAGCGTTCCGCCACCGTCCTTCTCCCACACGCCGTGTCCATCGCCGAAGCTGGTGAACGCGCGCATGTGCCAGTTGTCGACGATGTTGAGCCAGGTGTAGCCGAGCGACTGACCGTCGGCCGCCTTCAAAGCCGGACTTGCGACGACGGCGTACCTGCGGTCCGGAGGCTGGGCATCGAATCCCGCATCCTCCAGCGTCAGCTGCGCGCCTCGATCGCCCTCGTAGTCCTGGCGCTGTTTGGGCCTGGCGGCCTTCGACACTGGACGGTCACCGGACGTGATGTCGACGGCCGAGACCGCAGCAGCAAAGTCCGAGACCTTCACTTCTGTCCGCAGGTCGATCGCATTCCTGCGATCTCCATCGCACTCGCTGCGGCATCGGAACCCACTGATGAAGAATGCCGGCGTGGTCTGAACCGTGTAGGTCTGGACCTTTCCAGGCGTTGCCGCTCCACCAATGGAGCGGACACTGCCCGCGACGTCAAGCTTGACCCAGCTCTCCGGCGCGACCTGTGAGGTCACTTCGAAAGCGGCGAGCTCGGGTGCCGCGGGGAACGCCTTTTTGTCCCAGTCGTTCGTCGGCCGCAATGTGACCGGCGCGGACGAGGACGCGACCGCGCGCGTCGCCGCCACCTTCGCATTGAAGCGGTCGAGCGACGAAGGATCGATCAACTTCAGTCGCGCCTGCTCTTCCTGGCTGAATGACGGCGGCGCCCAATCGTGCGGCTGCAGCGCGGCTGTAAGACTCGCGCCGATGTCGGCGGCCCGCACCGGCTGGTTGAATCGAAGCAGCAGAACGAGGCGTCCGGTGGCGACGTCACCGCGCCGGTACGCGTCGGTCCTCACCAGCTTCACCGTCGGGGTCGTAAATCGGAACTCGTACGGCTTGGCCAGCTTGCGTCCGCTTGCGGCAGTGGCGTCGGTCGACACCACCACGCGATATTCGGTTGCGAACGGCAGCGGACGCCTGGGATCCGGCGTGAATATGAGGATCGTCGTGCCGGACCAGCGGAAAGACCCGCTCACCGCAGGTGTGATCCGCACGAACGGAGCCGTTACCGTCGCAGGCACGCGCCCGAGCGACACCATCGGCTCGGAAAACACGATGCGGATCTCCTTCGCCTCTTCACGGTTTGCGACTTCACCTTGCGGACCGGCACTGACAACGCTCAGTACCTGCGTCTGCGCGGACACGGCAGCCGCCAGGACGGAGAGAAGGAACACCGGGACCAGGGCCCGAACACGCTCAGCCCACATGGGAACGCCTCGATTCGAGAATCTTCAGGAACGAGCGTCCTTGAAGGTCCTCGACTGTGAGACCGGTCGCCTGCGCTTCGTCGAGCGTGATCGCACCGGAACTCAAACCGCGTATGAAAAAGTTCAGCAATCCCTGGCCCGTCGCCGCATCGTCGAACACGTCACCTACGAGCGTTGCCTGGGCGGCCTTCTCGACGAAGTTGCGCAGCCGCGCGGTCGCAGCGGGGACGGCGGAAAGAAAGAAGGTGTAGAGCGCCGCGTAACGTGTCGGCAACTGCGCAGGATGAAGGTCCCAGCCCTGGTAGTAGCCGTTCACCAGCGAGTGCCGGACGTCGTCGAAATGCGTCTTCCATGCACGATGCACGGCGTCGCGGTTCTCACGCTGTTCGCCAGAACTGAGCGGTCTTCCCCTGCAGCGGCACGATGCGGGCCGACCGGCATGATGTTGGTCGCGCCGTCGGACAGCCGCACGCCGCTTTGCGCGAGCGCGACCTGCATCATGTGCTTGGCGAAGTCACACACCTGGATGGCGCATGTGCTGCCAGGCGGCGGTGATGCCGCAGAGCGCCGTGTAGTCGTAGGTGCCGAAATGGGCGCCCGTGATCCGTCCGCCGCCGGCGGCGACGAGCGCGCGCAGGGCTGATGTTCCATCGGCCGCAAGGATCGACTGCGGCGTTTCGATCATCAGCTCGAGCTTCAGAGTGCCTCGTTCCAGCTTCAGCTTGCGTTCGAGCGCCGTGCACGTGGCCGCGACTGCCGCGACCTGGCCGGGAGCCATCAGCTTCGGAACGGTGATGACGAAGTTGGGCGGCAGTTTGCCGGCGCGTGGCCCTGGCGAGCGTCGTGGTGAAGATGTCCAGCGTTCTCAAGGCTCCTGCCGTGCAGTTCCGTCGACATCGGCTTGATCCGGATTCCGATGAATGGCGGCAACGTTCCATTCGCGTGACCGGTCGCGACTTCGTTCGCCGCGGATTCGCGCGTGCCCGTCCTCTTCGCGATCAGGACGATTGCCGTAGCCGTCCTCGAAATCGATGCGGAAGTCTTCGACCGGCTCACGTCGAAGCTTTTCGACGATGCGCGCGCGAACGACGGCGGCGTCGACGTCCGTGTCGAAGCCCAGCGCAGCGCGAGCGTCTCGCCGTCAGGCGCGTAGTAGTCGAGCGTGGAGAGCGCGACGGCTCCCAGCTTTCGCGGCGAATCGGACTTGAACAGATGTGCGCCGCCATAGACGGTGTGCACCGGCTGCCGGTCGCCGGTTTCGCCAGGAAACGCTTTGCGCTACGGCGATCGTTCGTGCGTCGAAGCCTTGAAGAGGATGGGAGCTGAGCTCGCGCGCAGTCAGCGATGCGCCGCTTGTCCTGGTCATGAGTTGATCGCCTACGTTCCGCGGTAAGTGGAGTATCCGAATGGGCTCAGCAGCAGCGGCACGTGGTAGTGCGTCTCGCCGGGGGTGGTTTCGAATTCGATGATGACTCGCGGGATAGAACGCATCGACTCCGGCGGCGGCGAAGTATTGCGCGGTGTTGAACACCAGCCGATAGACGCCGACCAGCAGCGGCTCGCCATCCGGCATCAGCGATCGCAGCCGACCGTCGGCGTCGGTGGTGCCGCGTCCGATCGGCCGCCACTCCGCGACCGAGCTCTCCTGGATTTCGAGCAGGACGGGGATCTTGGCGGCCGGCCGTCCGCTGCTGACGTCCGAGCACGTGCGTCGTGATGGCGCTCATGATCGTGAACCTATCATCCTTCCGCGGGCGGGCCCGACGACCCTGCCGTCCAGGAACACTGTCTCGCCGCGCAGCATCGTCCGCTGCACGACGCCCTTCAGCCGCATGCCCGCGTACGGGCGTCAGCGGATGGCGATGATGAAGTGCGTGCGGATCCACGATCCAGACTCGCGTCCGGATCGAAGAACACCAGGTCCGCGTCAGCGCCGGCGCCAGTTGCCCTTTGCTGGAGAGCCCGGCGAGTTGCGCGGGTGCCCCCGACATCCACCGGGCGACCTGATCGATGAGAAGCCCCGCTCGCGACGCCTGCGTCCAGATCGCGGAGAGGCCCACTTGCAGCGACGCGATGCCGCCCCAGGCCTTGACGAAGTCGCCGTCGTCGACGCTCTTCAGTGCCGCCGGCGCGGGGGAATGATCGGACGCGACCAGGTCGATGTCGCCGGGCGTTCAACGCCTGCCATAACGCCTCGCGATTGGACGCCGGCCGGATTGGCGGGGCGCACTTCCATGCCGTTGCGCCGTCGCGAATCGCTTCCGCGGTGAACGTCAGGTAGTGCGGACAGGTCTCCACAGTCAGTTGGACACCGTCTCGCCGAAGTTGACGGATGACGGCAAGCGCTGTCCGCGGCCGCGAGGTGAACGATGTGGATCATGCGCGTCGATGCTCGCTCGCGAGCCGTCCGAGCAACTCGATCGCGGCGACGCTCCGCAGCCGGTGGACGGGTGTGCAGCCAGGTTCGGTAGGCGCGAGGGTCGCCGTCCGGTTCGAGCAGCAGCTCCGGCAACTCGGCGTGTGCCAGCAGCGGAAGCTCCGCGCGACGCAAGCACCGGCAGCGCCTGCCGCAGATCCGCCTCGCCGACGTGCTCGAACTCGTCCACTCCGGACGGTCGAGAGGAAGCATTTGAACCCGAGGACACCCGCGCTGCGCGAGCGACTGCGAGATCCTCGGAGTTCCCCGGCACGACACCGCCCCAGAAACCGACGTCGACGTGGCATCTTCCCTGGGCGGCACGCTGCTTCGCCTGCAAGCCCGCGCACGGTAGTCGTCGCCGGGCACGCTGTTCAGCGGCATGTCCACCAGCGTCGTCACACCGCCGGCGGCGGCGGCGCGCGTGGCGTGGTCGAATCCTTCCCAGTCTGCACGGCCGGGGTCGTTCAGATGAACGTGCGTGTCGACGAGGCCCGGCATGACCACGGTCTGTCACCCGCGTCCAGCTCGGAGCCGCCCGATGCGCGGTCGGCGTGTGGGCCGACCTGGGTGATGTGGCCGTTCGAGATGTGAATCGCGGCAGGACGCGTACCGTCGGGCAGGACGACCCGCTCGCTGCGGACGACGAGTGAAGCCATGGCGGAAACTATAATGCGCGGCCTGGCCGTCGAACTGTCCCTTCGAATCAACCCGTACGGCTCCGTTGGTCGGCACGAAGATCTTCGTTGCGATTCTCGCGGCCGAGTCGGGTGAGATCGACCGGCAGGTGATGGCGGTTGGGCATGACGATGCGAATGGACGTCACGTCGGGAACGCTCGTCGAGCACCGCCTCGACCCATTGCGTGCAGCGTGTGCTGGACGGACTCGCTGTCGTGAGTGGCGAAGGACTCGAGCAGCGTCCGCCGGACCGCTCGCCAGGCCGGCGCGAACGAAACGGCGTCGCCTTCGTAGGTCCACGTCGCGGTGAGTGCGGTCGCCAGCAGGCGATCGCGTGTCTCAGGCAGCGTCGTAAATTCGTCGCGCGGAAAGCCGGAGAACGCGGAGTGAGCGGATTTCAGGATCAGCAGGTCGGCGACGCCCGCGCGAATCTCCGTGCGTTGGCGATCCATGACTACCGTCGCGGTCCGCAGTTCCGGACCCCGGCGCATGAACGACTGGCCGTGCTCGCGGTCGCCAACGCTGATGCGTTCCCAGGCCTGCTCGGCTCAGGTCGACCGTGACCTGGTGTAAGCGGGGATTGCGAGTGATGAAGTGATTCGCGAGCCTCAATCCGAAGCTTTCAGGCTCCTCGGTGCCCGCGTCTGCGGCCAGCGCGTAGACGGTGTTCTTCATCGTGTCGGTCGGCAGCACCTCGCTGTTGTCGCCGTCGGTATACGAGGCGTCGTACTGACCTTCGAAGCGGATCGCCACGGTCAGATCGCGAACGTCATGCCGATCCCCGTGCCTGGTCACCTGCACCAGCCGCACACCGGACTTTCCATACGCCGTTTCAGTTAGCATCAGAACTCCAGTAGCGCATCATTCGTAGCGCAGCCCTTCAGGGCTGCCGTCGTAGTGCAGTCCTTCAGGGCTGCCGTCGTAGTGCAGCCCTTCAGGGCTGCCGTCATAGTGCAGTCCTTCAGGGCTGCCAGGAAGGCTGGACCGCAGATTTGGGCGCCGATCATAACATTCCGGGATTCACCGCTCTTGCCGACCTCGCGTCGGCCCGCGTTGGCGGACGCGCACTCGCCACCAACGACGACTTCTTCGCCTCGAAGGCGAACCTGGTGAAGGCCGAGCCGCCGTCTTCATCCCCGGCAAATACACGACACGTGGCAAGTGGATGGACGGCTGGGAATCGCGGCGGCGTCGGACACCCGGTCACGACTGGTGCGTGGTCAAGCTCGGGCATGCGTGGACGGATCCGCGGGTTCAACGTGAACACGGCGTTCTTCACCGGCAACTTCCCGTCGCACTGTTCGATCGACGCGCATGGACACCAACCGTCCGCTCACCGACGAGCTCGCGGCGCGCCAGGCGCCGCCGTGGACGATGATCCTCGACCGGACGCCGCTTAGCGGCGACTCCGACAACTTCGTCGCGATCGAGGACGAACGCCCGTGGACGCATCTGCGGCTGAACATCTATCCCGGACGGCGGCGTCGCGCGGCTGCGGGTCTACGGCGACGTCGTCGTCGACTGGGCGCGGGTGGCAGCGAGAGGCAAGGTGGTCGACCTCGCCTCGATCAAGAACGGCGGACTCGTGATCGGCGCGAGCGACATGCACTACGGCGCAAAAGACAACGTCATCATGCCGGGGCGCGCCGTCAACATGGGTGACGGCTGGGAAACCAAGCGGCGCCGGGGTCCTGGCTACGACTGGTTGATCCTCCGGCTCGGTGCGACCGGCTACGTGAAAGCAGGTCGAGATCGACACCAACCATTTCAAAGGGAACTACCCCGACGCCGCCTCACTTGAAGGCTGCCTCGCGCCTGGCGGCACCCAACGGGATCTCGGCTCCGCCGACTGGCTCGAGATCCTGCCCCAGACGAAACTGAAGGCGCACTTCAGGCACGTGTTTTCGAAGGAGCTCCGCGAGAGCGGACCGTTTTCGCACGTGCGATTGAACATCTATCCCGGACGGCGGCGTCAGCCGGCTTGCGCATCAATGGAACGCTGGCGTAGGATCGACACCGCCGCGCCCGACGAAGCACGCGAGCTGCTTCGCAGTCTGCTGCGGGGCGGACCGCTGGGTCGATCGCATGATGGCGCGGCGGCCATTCGGCACGTGCGGCGGCTATTCTGGCTGCCGCTCGAGACGAATGGTTCCGGCTTTCGCCGGAGAGCTGGGTCGAAGCCTTCAGCCATCATCCGCGGATCGGCGACCGCGACGCGATGCGCGCGAAGTTTGCGTCGCACGCGCTCGCTGTCCGACGCGAACAGTCCGGCGTGAGCGACAGCAGCGACGACGTGCTGAACGCGCTGATCGAGGGCAACCGCCGCTACGAAGAGCGCTTCGGTTTCATCTTCATCGTCTGCGCGAGTGGCAAGTCGGCCGAGGAGATGCTGGCCTTGCTGCACGCGCGCATGAACAACGATGCGCTCGATCGAACTTCACGTCGCCGCCGAGGAGCACGCGAAGATTTGCGCGCTCCGCTTGATGGGCGGCGCGTAGACTCGAGACTCAGGGTGGTGCCAATTACTTTGTGAGCTCCCGGAGCCTCGCGGCGGCCTGCGACACGATCGGCTCCCCGTGCCCCACACCGAGTATGTCTGCGTTCCCGAAATCCGTGAGCTGATGAACAGAACGCAGATTTTGCGGATTATCGAGCGTCAGGCCGGGCCATCCCGGAGCAAACTCTGGCCATGTCGCAACCACATCGCCGACGAACAACGCCCGGCGCTCGGCCCACCAGAACGACAGGCATCCGGGGGTGTGGCCTGGAGTCTCGACGACCTGGAGAGGACCGACGCGGTCTCCCGCCTTGAGCAGACTGTCGACTTCGCATGGGACGTGTTTGCCGAGGCCAAACGCGAGTCCGAGCTGCAGGTGTACCACCGCGAGTGGCTTGCGCGGAATCTTGCTCACAGGTGTGGCTTTTCGACGTCCCGCAATGATGTCCACTTCCCATGAGTGTGATGACACGGTCGCGCCGCTTGCTTTCTTGAGCGCGGCAACCCCACCGACGTGAGACTTGTGCGCGTGGGTCAGCAGGATGTGCTTCAAGTCCGTCGGCTTCCGGCCCATCTGCTTGATCTCCGACAGGACAACATTGGCGTCGTCGTCGTACAACGTATCGATCAGCGTCAAGCCCTGACCATCGTCCAGCAGATAGGCGTGAACCCTTCCGCCCTGTTCCTGTCCCATACTGTGGATATCAGGTGCAATCTGCATCTGTCCTCCCGGTGTAGTTGTCGTTTCTATCCCACTCGCTTTCTGTCTTTCGCTGCCCTTTACGGGACCTCAGGCATAACTGCGCAACGCGCAGGTCAGTATGAGGCCAATGTGCGGCCCAGGAACACGGCGGCCAAACCCAGCACCACGTTCGCACAGATATTCGTCAGCGCGAGCACGCCGCTCGTTTTGGCCAGCGCTGCCGATTCGTACCCGAATGCTGAGAAGGTAGTGAAGCCGCCAAGAAACCCCGCGATCAGGAGCAACCGCATCTCCGGCGAGAGCAGCGGCACCCGGTCCAGTGACGGTATCGCCAGTCCGATGCCGAAGCAGCCGATGATGTTCACCGTCAGCGTCGCATAAGGAAAGGCAGATCCCGCGAACGCGAGGCCCACTCCGTATCGCAGCATCGACCCAGCCGCGCCTCCGAGGCCCACCAGGAGAAAGTTCATGCGGTGATCCCGAACAGCGCAACGATCAGCAACCAATTCATCAGCGCTCCTTCGTGACGGCAGTTGACCTTACTGACGCGTCAGGACGCGTCCCGGATACGCCTTGGTCGTCTTGCCCTGCTCGAACACCAGCTGTCCGTTGACCCAGACCGATTTGATCCCGTCCGACAATGCCTTGGGATCTTTCGTTGTCGATCGATCGATGATCGTGGCCGGGTCGAACAGCACGAGATCCGCATAGGAACCAGGCCGCAGGCTACCTCGATCCTTCAATCCCGACGTTCGATGCGGACAGCGAGGTCATCTTGCGGATGGCGTCCTCGAGCGTCAGGACTTTCCCTTCTCGAACATAGCGTCCGAGCACGCGCGTGAAGGTGCCGTAACCACGCGGATGCCCGCCATTGGCGGTACCGTCACTGCAGATGTTCGCGAACGGCAATTTCAACAGCGTGACGACGTCAGCTTCGTCCATGCCGGTGGCGACAATGCCGATGCTGCCCGACGTTTCGCGAATGAGATCCATCATCACCTGCGGTGCGTCCGCGCCTCGTAATCGCGCGACCTCCGCCAGTGTCTTTCCCTCGTACTCCGGAATCTTCGCGATACGCGTGATCAGGAGACCTTCGGGTGACGTGACCTCGCGCAGCGCGAACTCGGCCTCGGCCCGGTTGGTGAAATCGCGGTTCGGGAACAGCACGGTCATGCCGGACTGCCAGAACGTATACGGATAGATATCAGCCGTCAGCGCGACGCCGCTGGCTCGCGCTGCGTCCATTGTCCGGATCAGGCGATCGGTCTGGCCCCAGAGGCTTCGCATCCCGAGCTTCACGTGCGAAATCTGGACGGGGATCTTTGCCTCGCGCCCGATCGTGATCGCTTCGTCGATCGCCTTCCAGAAGGTCCGATCCTCGCTCCTGATGTGACTGATGTACCTGCCGCCGAGAGGCGCCACGACTCTGGCGAGCGCGATCAACTCGGAGGGATCCGAGTAGATGCCCGGGTCGTACTCGAGGCCCGATGACAGACCCAGCGCTCCGGCGTCCATCTCCGAACGAAGCAGTCCTTCCATTCGCGAGACCTCGTCGGGCGTCGCGATCCGTTTGAAGTCGTCACCCATCACCCGTTCCCGCAGAGTGCCGTGGCCGATGTACGAGGCGATGTTGACCGACGCGGGGTTTGTTTGCAGGCGGCCGAAAAAGTCTTTCAGCGGATACGACGACCCGCCGTCCTGTCCGACCACGATGGTCGTGATCCCCTGGCTGACTGCGGCGAGCAGGTCTCGCTGATCGAAGAGGCCGCGATCGTGGTGGCTGTGCGTGTCGATGAATCCAGGAGCGAGCGTCAGCCCTTTCGCGTCGACCACTGTCTCACCCGCCCGGGCAGTCAGATCGCCTACTTCGCGGATGCGGTCTCCCTCGATGCGAACGGATCCCTGCCGCGAAGCATTCCCGGTCCCGTCGACGAGCGTTGCGTTGACGATCAGCGTCGAAGTGGGATTCTGCGCGTTCGGGGCCGCCGGCGCGAGCACCAGCGCGACGATGAGCATTCGAAGCAGACGGTTCATGTGCGAATCATATCGCTCACGCGGTGCCGAGGTGCCAAGGTGCCGAGGTGCCGGGTGCTTGGGAGTGTGGAGTTTGGAGTTTGGAGTTTGGGAGTTGGCGGACTGGCGTTTGATGCGTGCCCTCAGTGCATCTGCCACCGTTGAATGGCGTCGACCGGGTGAATCAGCTGGATGATGTTCAGCGTCAGGTTGTCGCGGATCCAGTAGCCAACGGCGAGCTCCATGACGATGGCGAGGAGGACGATGACGCGGACGGGCAGACGGGACGCCAGGAAGAACCCGAACGCCATAGAGCCGATATCAGAGAGCGAGTTGATCACGCTGTCGCCGAAGTAGTCGAGCGCCAGCGTCTGCGCCCGATAGCGATTGATGATCAGCGGCGTATTCTCGAGAATCTCCCAGCCGGATTCCAGTGTAACGGCGAGCAACAGCCGCAGGCCGAGCGGCCAGCCGGCGCGGCGGCCGATCAGCCAGAACAGCAGGTAGAACCCGAACCCGTGAATGATGTGGGAGAAGGTGTACCAGTCGGCGATGTGCTGGGAATTCTCGGAGCTCGCAACAACGCCGTGCCACAGCTTCACGTATCCGCATTTGCAGATCGGCACGCGTCCCATCGCGAGCAGCACGGTGGCGGCAACGGCCACGACAGCGATCGATGCAATCGCGTACTGCCGGAAGCGCCTCTCGGTCGGCAATCAGGGCAGCTCGTAGGTCAGCTCGAACTCGTGCTTCGGCAGGATCTGCGCTTCCCCCGTGATCCCCGCCAGCTCGCCGGTTCCTGATCCCGCAACGATCTTCCACTCGGCCCTGCCGCCGCTCGCATGGTGCGTGGCGGCATGCGTCAGGAGGAACGTTCCAGTCTTGCCGTTGACGGAACACTCGAACCGCTCGATGCCGACGTAGACAGACGCGCCGTCATTCTCCGCGGCCATCATCACAGCTTCAACGATGCTGGTGCCGGCAACCTCGCCGGTGAAGGTTTTGTAGAAACGCGTATGACTCATCTGTCCACCCTGCCATTCCACTGGCTGGGCGTCCGTCTTGTCGATCACGAAGCTGGATTTGGAGACCATGGCAGGATTCTGACATATGCGTGTGTGGAGGCGACCAAGACGGCGCCACAGAGGCACGGAGGCACAGAGCTGATTCGGCAAACAAAACAGGAACGGCCACAGAGCCGCCGAGACGCAGAGGCAATAAACCAAATTGCTCTGTGCCTCTGTGCCTCCGTGGCCTGTCTTCTCCGCGCCTCGGACTTTACTTCTTCACCACCTCACCGCTGCCGTCCGTCGTGATCCGGCGCGGAGGAGTGGGGGTCGCCTTCTTCCGATCCTTCAGATGCTCTTCCATCTTCAGCCGCGGCACACCGTTGATCATCCAGTCCGGCGCCGGTGCGCCCTTCAGGTAGTGATCGAAGTACTCCTTCATGCGGACGGTGTAGTCACGCTGGTTCGGACGACGGGCAAGACCGTGATTCTCGCCGATGTACTCGAGCATGATCACCGGCTTGCCGAGGCGGCGCAGCGTGTTGAAGTACTCGACGCCCTGGGTGAAGTCGACCGCGCCGTCCTTGTCGTTGTGCAGGATCATCAGCGGCGTCTTCACGTTCTTGGCGAAGAACACCGGTGAGTTGCGGTAGTAGGCGTCCCAGTTGTCCCAGTATCCGCCCTTGAACCGGCCCTGGCTGCTCTCGAAGATCGCCATGTTGCCGCCGCCGGTGTTCTTGTAGACCAGCGAATACATGCTGACCATGTTGGTCAGCGGCGCGCCCGCGACCGCGGCCGCGAAGATGTCGGTCTGGGTCACGAGGAAGGACGTCTGGTAGCCACCCCACGAGTGACCGGTGATCCCGACCTTCTTCGCATCGACGATGCCGGTTGCGACGGCCGCCTTCACCGCCGGCACCATGCACCACACCGCTGACATGCCGGGATCGTTCACCTTGTAGACGATGTCCGGGATCAGGACCGCGTAGCCCTGGCTGGTGTAAACCGATCGATTGAATCCGTTCGCGCTCGGCGCCGCGAAGGTGTTCGCACCCTGCGACATCTTCTCGTAGAAGTTCACCATCGTCGGATACGACTTGCCCTTTTCGTAGTTGGCGGGCAGGTAGAGCGCGGCCTGCAGCTTGTCTCCCTTGTCGCAGGTGTAGTTCACGAGCTGGACGCCGGGCGTCCAGTTGTATGCAGCCACCTGCGGACGCATATCGGTGAGGCGCTTCGGCGTGCCGAACTTCGCATCGGTCGCGTAGTAGTCGGCGGGCTCCAGCGCCGTCTCCTTCGTGTAGAGAAGGACGTCCGCTTTATCGGCCTTCATCAGCCGCGAGAAAGCCGCGTCCCCCCAGAGCACGTTGGTGATGCCGGGCTTGCCGGGATCGAGACGGCCGATCCCGCCCTTCTTCGTCCATTCACCGTAGACGGAGAAGTACTGCGGCTTCGACAGGTCGATGCCCGTCGTTGCGTTCCGCGATCGGCTCGAGCGCGAGGCGCCGCTCATAGCGAATCTGCTCCTTCTTGCCGTTCACCGTCAGGTTCACCGGCGTGCCGCCGTCGACCGGGATCTGCCAGATGTCCCAGTTGTCGCTGATCAGGACCGACTTCGAGTCCTTCGCCCATCCCATCGGCTGCGTCGGCGGCTTGACGACGTTGTGGTCGTCTTCGGTGTCGATGAACGACACCGGCGCACCCATGGTGATGTTCTTCGACTGTCCGGTCTTCATCGAATAGACGAAGAAATGGCCGTCGTCGTAATAGAGGAGCGATTCACCGTCGGGCGAGGTGCCGTTGTAGAAGCGTGCGCGCTTGATCGCCAGCTTGCGCTCGCCGGTTGCGGGATTGACGACGTACACGTCGCGGAAGCGGCGGCCGTCCATGTTCCCCATCAGCTCGTACTCGCGCTCGTCGAAGCCGACGGCGAACTTGTGCTTCGGCGCGAGGCTCACGCTGCGCATGTCGTCGTCGGCCAGGCGGACGAACTTCTGCGGCCCGACGTGATACATCGACAGGTAGCTGAAGTTCCGGTCGGCGTTCTCCTGGACTTCCTGCTGCGACTGCAGGCGCGAGTCCTTCCAGTGCCAGAGCACGAGGTCGACCTTCTCGTCCGCTTCGTCCGCAGTCGGGGTCTGCGCGGCCGGCGGAGCATCGGCTCCTTCCGCCGCCTGGGGCCCGCCTTGATTTCCGCCACCGGCCGGCGTCGTTCGCTTGCGCGGTTCGTGGATGCCGAACACGAAGGCGTCCATCTGCTCGTTCCAGGTCGCGGCGCGATTGCCGCTGATCGAGAAGCCCTTCGGGAAGCTCGCATCTTTGGCCGGATCGAACATGACCTTCTTCGGCTGCCCCGCGCCGAAGCCGGTGAACCCGACGATCGCATACATCTTGTCGGTGAAGGCGCGATCCTCTTTGCCCTTGAGAACGGTGAGGCCGTCGCCTTTCTCCGTCCAGGTCAGGCGCTCGTAATTCGCGTTGTCGCTATCGAGCACACTGACCGTGCCGGTCCTCATGTTGCGCAGCTGGACGCCGTTGCCGATGCGTCGGTCGCATCGATCGTGGTCGCGAGCAACTTGCCGTCCTTCGTGAAGGAGAACTCGGAGACGTTGCCGACGTTCATCTCAGCGCCGGTTGCGAGCTCGCGCAGGATCAGGTCGGTTCCACGAGGACGATTGTCGTTGGCGCCTGGCGCTCCGGCGCCGCCACCGCGTCCACCAGCGGGCGCGGCCGCTGCTGCCCCTGCACCAGCGCCAGCCGCGGGCTGCGCTGGGGAGCGATGCAGGGCGATGTGGGTGGACGCGTCACCAGAGAACGCGAACCGGCGAATCCGCGGATAGTCCTTCTTGTCACCGGTCGCGAGGTTGACGACCGACACGCTGCCTTCGACCGGACGACGCTGCCGACGGAGTCGCTGCGCTTCGGAGCGAACCGGGTTGGTGTTGAAGGCGATCCACTTCGAGTCGTCCGAGAACGACAGCCCGGCGCCACCGCCGCCTTCGGGCGCGCCGCCGCGCCCACCGCCACCACCGGCGGGGGCACCCACCTCACCGAGATTGAACTTCGTTTCCTTGCCGGAAGCGACGTTTCTCACGATCAGCTCGGCATCACCTTCCTGCGGAGCGACGCGATAGGCGAACCACTCACCGTTGTTGGACAGCGACCGTCGTGCCGATCGACTTCCACGCAATGATGTCATCGAGCTCGACGGATTTCTTGACGCCTTGCGCGGGCGCGGTCGCCGCCTGCTCCATCGTCGGTGCCGACCCGAAGAACGGCACGGTGGAAACGAGCGCGGCGGCTAAAAAAAGCCGGATACGGGTGAACTGCATGTGCTTCCTCACTGGACGGTGGTTCTAACTCGCTGCGGAAAGGCTGGTTATAGTAGCAGATACCCTACCGCTTCTGAACTGTCACGACATGGGCCTGGATCTTCCCTTCTACGTGCTCTGCGCCGAAGCGGCCGGCGATCGCGTTCTTTGCCACGTCAGTGGAGTCGCTCAGGCGGCCGCCGCGCGCCTCGATCTCATTTCGCAGTGGTGTGCCTTGACAGAACGCGAGAGCGGGAATGTGCGGCGACTCGGCGCGAGTCCGGTAAGGAACGGTGGCGATCTGGGCTGAGTGAAACCCGGCTGCTGCGAGGTCACGCTCGATCAACGAGGCGTCGAAGTACCCGTGCGGGATTCGAGCCATGAACCGTGGCGGATCGGCGGGAAACATCGGTTCCAGTGCCGCTGTGACGCAGTGCGCGAACTCGTTCTCCTCGATGCGGTCCCAGACACTGAAGATGAGTGTCCCGCCAAGACGAAGCACTCGCCGTGCCTCCAGGAATGCTGCCGGCTTGTCCGCGAGGAACATGACACCGAACTGGCAGACGACCAGATCGAAAGTACCTGTCAGCGAACGGCAGGGACATCGCATCGGCCTGTCGCCACTCGACCGGATGCGTTGTTCCACGCGCGGCCGCGTGGTCGAGCATGGCTTGATTGAGGTCCGTCGCGACGATGGTGGCGGTCTGCGGCAGAGCGGCTGACAACGCGCGGGTGACAACGCCGGTGCCTGCCGCGATTTCCAGCACCCGCATCGGCGCTCGCGCGGCGACCCGCTGGGCGAGGTCTCTCGCGTAGGGCTCGAAGATCAACGGGACGAGATACGTGTCATAGATGATCGGCACCGAGCCAGTGAAGGAGCTGTCGGACTCAGGATTTGTCATATCTCAGATCGTGCGGTCCAGCACGTTTGCCCCGTTCTCGATCAGCAGCTGCTTCAGGATCGATCGATGGCAGCGGGTCTCATCCTCGCAGCGCGAGATTCGGGAACCACACGTCGTACCAGTTCTGCGCCGAGAACTCGCTTTTCGGGACTCCGCGCGGTGGACGACGAACGGTACCGATTCGCGTTCCCTCATTCGCGGTACGGGGCGTGCCAAGCCGGACGATCCGCACACTCATATGACGCTCTTCACGGTGCAACATGTGCGCATCGGTAACGTAGAATGCCACGAACTGTCCGTTTCTGAGCTGATTCCAATGTTGATGCGCCCTCTATTTGTCGCCGCCTTGCCAGCCTTCGTCGCCATCGCGCTGAGCAGCGCACCGGCGGCCCAGCAACCGGCGCAACAGCGACCTGTGTTCGAGCGGTATTCAGAGCCGATCGCCATCTTCAAGACCGGCCTGGGGACGTTCACGAAACCGATTTCTTCGACCAACAAGGAAGCGCAGGCGTACTTCGACCAGGGCTTCCAGATGATGTACTCGTTCGCGAAACCCGAGGCGGTCCGATCGTTTCGCGAGGCCTGGAAGCGTGATCCGCAATGCGCCATCTGCTACTGGGGAGAAGCCTGGGCGTGGGGCTCGTATCTCAACGCGCCGATGACCGCCGATGAAGCGCCGCATGCATTCGCCGCCGCGAGCAAGGCGCTGTCCCTCAAGGAGCACGCCAACCCCAAGGAGCGCGCTCTCATCGACGCCATGGCGGTTCGTTACGTAGAAAAGTTCGATGCAGCGACCCGCGTCGAACAGGACCGCGCCTATCGCGACGCGATGGAGAAGGTTGCGGCCGCCTATCCCGGCGATCTGGAAATCGCCACCCTGTATGCGGACGCCCTCTTCCTGCTGGAACCACGACGCGGCACGCGTGACGTCAACGACCCCAACGTCAAACGGCTGCACGAGGTTCTCGAGGGAGTCCTGTCACGCGACATCCATCATCCCGGCGCCTGCCACCTCTACGTGCATGCCACCGAGTCGACCGTCGTGCCGGGCCGTGCGGAAGCGTGCGCCGAGTTCCTCGGCCGCTCGATCCCTGGCGCGAGCCACATCAATCACATGCCGTCTCACACGTGGAACGAAGTCGGCAGATGGGGGGACTCGGTGCGCGCCAATCTCGAGGCGTGGCATTCGGATCAGAAGGCCGCGATCGGTGAAGGGTTTGCCATCTATCCCGAACACAACCTTCACATGCTGCTCTACGCGGCGTCCTACGATGGACAGGGAGCTATCGCGACACGCGCCGGCAAGGACTACACGAAGCTCACCGGCGAGTCATTCTACGAAGTACTGACGTTGATTCGATTCGGCCGCTTCGATGAAGTGCTCGAAGTGACCAACCGGCCGACGCCGGAGATCCAGGGAGCGCTCTGGGATTTCGCCCAGGGCTACGCGCATCTCAAACAGGGCCATGCCGATTTCGCGCAGCTGTACCTCGCGCGCGTCAAGAAGACGGCGGAAACCTCCACCGCCGCCTTTCGACGGCATCCGGCGAAAAATCTGCTCCTGATCGTTGCCGGGATCCTCGAAGGGGAGATTCAGTGGTCCGCAAAGGATCTTCCCGGTGCGATCGCCTCGTTCGAACGCGCTGCCGCGACGCAGGATGCGCTGGTGTATGACGAGCCGGAGCCGCTCCCCTTCGCCGCGCACCACTGGCTCGGCGCCGCGCTGCTCGAGGCGGGGCGCCTCGACGAGGCTGAAAAGGTCTACCGTGCGGACCTCAAGGAACATCCGCGGAACGGCTGGTCGCTGCTCGGCCTGCAACAGGTGCTCGCGGCGAAGGGCACACCCTCGGCGCAGGTCGACGCGGATCTCGAGGCGAGCTGGGCGAGGGCCGACACGTGGATCAGGAGTTCGCGGTTCTAGCTGCGAACTCCTGATCCAACCTTCATCCCAATCCACTCCAACTTCCAACTCCCAATCTGCCAATCTGCAATCTGCAATCTGCAATCTGCAATCTGCAATTACAGAGTTCTCAACGCCACCTGCGGATCGACTCTTGACGCACGCCGTGCCGGCCAGTAGCAGGCGCAGAAGGCGGCGAGAATGAGCGGAATCGGAACCACGAGGAACATCCAGGGGTCGACGATGCTGATGTCGGCATCCATGTAGCTGCGGATGATCGCGCGGCCGGTGAACCCGATGAACACGCCGAGGGCAAGCCCCTGGGCGACGGGAATGTAGCCGTCCTTGAGCACCATGCGCTTGATCTGCGCCGGAGTCGCGCCGAAGGTCATCCGCACCCCGATCTCACGTGTCCGATGCGCCACAGTGTGGGACTGGATTCCGAACAAGCCGACCATCGCCATCAGCAGGGTCAGACCGCCGAGCTCCACCGCCGTGGTGCCCATCGCTCGCAGGAAGACGTAAGGGCCCGTCAGGATCGTTCGTCCGCTGCCGATGTACTCGATGGCGATGTCAGGGTTGGCCTTGCGAATTGCCTGCAGCAAGCCGGCGTGAGCCGCTCCCGCATCGCTGCCCCGGACGGTGACCGTCAGAAACGGATGGTAGACCTGCGTCAGCGGCATGTAGACGGTCGGATACTTACGATCGGAGAGATATCGTCCGCCGTCTGTATCGCGCGCGACACCCACCACCGTCATCGCTGTCCCACGGCGATCACCACCGAGCGCATTCATCTGCACGATCAACTGCCTGCCGATCCCCTCCACGGTGCCAAACAATCCGCGGGCTGCGGTCTCGTTGATGATGATGACTCCCTGCGATCCGGCCTGATCGCGATCATCGAAGCTTCTTCCGGAAAGAATCGGGATCCCGAGCGTCCGAAACATCGGTGGAGTTCCGGCCACCACGCGCGCGGTGTAGGCGTTACCGCGGCTTGCCGGCTTGTCCGGTGTCGACAACGTCGCGCTCGGATTTCCGGTCGTTCCGAACGGCAGTCCCGTCGACACCGCAGCTGATTCGATGCCGGACTGACGGGTTGCTTCGTCGAGAATCCTCGACAACTCGCGACGAGCTCGCGCTTCTTCCCAGCCCTGCGCCTGGAAGTTCAGGCCGGCAATTGCCAGATCCTCGATATCCACACCGGAATCGTGACGAATCTCCTCGATCGTGTAACGGATGCACATCGTCGCCATGATGAAGAACGCGGCGGAAATGGCAACCTGCCAACGCAGCAACGTCCGCTGACGGTTGGCTTTCGGCACACCCACCGATCCGCTTCCCTCCGCCAGATCGCTCTTCACGTCCCGCGAGCGTGTGAGCGCAAGGGCAGGCTCGAGGCCGAACACCACGAGCGATAACAGCACCGAGGTGCAGGCCACCAGCAACGCCGTCAGGTCCACCTGCGGCTCGATCGCCAGTTTGAAGTACCGATCCATTTGGAAGTCAGTCGTCATCCAGGTGCAGAGTCCCTGAAGCACCAGGTACGACGCGACGGCGCCGGCCGTCGCCAGCAGCACACTTTCAGCAGCCTGCTCCCGAACCAGCCGCCAGCGCGGTGCGCCAAGAGCTCGACGCACGGCAAACTCCTGTTGACGCAGAATGCCGCGGGCGAGGACGAGATTAGAAAGATTCGTGCAGGCCACGACCAGCACGAGCGCGACCAGACCAACGATCACGATCCCGATGCGGTTGACGCTGTCCAGGGCCGCGTCCTGTACCTCCGTCGAGCGATTGCGCGCTCCATTTGCGCGCCGCGAACGCCGCCCGCGCGTACTCCGCGTGCTGCGGCTGATGGACGTCCAGCGACGCGGCTATTCCCGAGAGCTCCGCCGCGGCCGCTTCGACACTCACGCCGGGTCGCAATCTGGCGGCGACCAGCACGCGTCTGCGGTCGCGCTCCGCCACCGACGGGGCGCCGGCCGGCGCAACGAATGCGGAAGCCGTCGCGAGTGGGACCCACAGGGGCGTGGCTGCGGGACCGAATAACTGAGTCACTCCCTCGAATGGAGGAGCGGCAACACCGATGATTTCAAACTGGCGGCCAGACAGCCGCAAGGTGCGACCGACGATTTTTGGGTCGGCACTGAATTGCCTTCGCCAGATGGAATGACTCAGCACCACCACTTGGGCGGCTTCGGTCTGGTCACGCGGTTCGATCGCGCGGCCCACCGCCGCTCGGACACCCAGGACCCGGAAGTAATCGCCATCCACTGCTTCGGCGGTCGACAACTCCGTCCGGGACGGGAGCATGACCGAGACCGCAACCTGCTGCGTTCCTGCCAGCACGGCAAAGGATCGCTGGCCGGCTCGAACATCCTCGTAGTCAGGTATGGAGACGCGGACTCTGGTGAACCGTCCGTTGTCAGGCGACGTCAGGAACACCGCCGTCGCTGGGTCTGCGACCCCCACGTCTTTCCAGAAGATCGACTTGACGACGGAGTAGACAGCGGTCGTCACGCCGACACCGACAGCCAGAGAGAGGACCGCAAATACGGTGAACAGCGGCGTCGCGATCAGCCGGCGCGCTGCGACGGTCAGATCCCGGCCGAAGCCCTGCATCATGCCGGGTAATGTCTCACATTGTCAGAGATGGCGCAGGGCTACGTTCGGGTTGCAGACTGCCGATTGTGAGATTGGCGATGGCAAATGATCCGATGGTGCGTTTCCGGTGTCTAATGCGCGCATGCTCGAGGTCCGAAACGTCACCAAGAGGTACGGGGCGATTACCGCGGTCAGCAGGATCAGCTTCACCGTCCGGCCCGGTGAGGTCCTGGGCTACCTCGGCCCGAACGGATCTGGAAAGTCGACCACGGTGAAAATGCTGGCGGGACTGATGCCGCCGACGTTGGGCAACATCCTGTACAACGGACAGAACATCCAGGACGACCTGGTGGCCTACAAGACACAGGTCGGCTACGTTCCAGAGGAGGCGCACGTCTACACCTACCTGACCGCGCCCGAGTACCTGCGGCTGTGCGGGCGGCTGCGGGGCCTGGCGGCGGCAACGCTCGAAGGCAAGATCGACAGCTTCCTCGCCATCCTCGGGCTCGATACCGACCGCCACGCAACGCTGGCTTCATTTTCAAAGGGCATGCGGCAGAAGGTCCTGCTGGCCGCCGCGCTCATTCACAATCCGCGCGTCGTCATCCTCGACGAGCCGGTCTCGGGGCTCGACGTCACCACCGCACTCGTGATGCGAACCATCGTCCGCGCGCTCGCCGCCGACGGACGGATCATCTTCTACAGCTCGCACGAGCTCGACACGGTCGAGAAGATCAGCACGCGGGTGATGATCCTCCACGGAGGGGTGGTCGTCGCCGACGATTCCGCGGCGCGGCTGCGCGAGTTGATGCATTCGCCATCCCTGGAGGACGTGTTCTCCCAGCTCGCCGTCAAGGACAACGTGGAGGACGTGGCCGGTGAGCTGCTGGAGGCCGTGCGAAGGTGAGCGGCGCGCTCGATCAGCTCGACGCGCTGGGCCGGGCATTCTTCGCCCGCTTCTTCGAGAGCGAAATCACCAGTGCCACTGACGGCCTCAAAGGTCCCTTCTTCTGGCTGCTCTCGACGCTTGCGGTTCCCGGCCTGTTCATCCCGTGGATGATGGCGTTCCAGTGGCAGCTGCTCGCGCGGATCCATGGAGCGGACGCGGTGCGGGTCGCATCGATGGCGGAGAAGACGTTTTATCTCGGCTTCTCGATGATTGCCGCGGGCGTGATCACCGTCATCGCATGGGGAAGCCTGCTTCCCGACAAGCGGGATACGCTGATCCTCGGTTCCCTGCCGGTGAAACCCTCGCTTGTCGTCACCGCCAAGCTGCTGGCACTCGGGGCCTACGTCGGATTCATCGCACTGTTCATGCACGGTGTTGCGGCGATCTCGTGGGGCATGGTCCTCGCAGACTCCATGACGTTTGGGTTTGCACTCCGCGGTGTCTGGGCCCACCTGGTAGCGTGCTCGCTGGCAAGCATCACCGTGTGCATGGCGGTCGCGTCGGCGCAGGGCCTGCTGCTGTCGATCGCGGGCCCTCGCCTCTTTCGATCGATCGCGACTGTGCTGCAGGCAGTACTCGTCGGCATGATGGCGCTATGCCTCGCGCTGCTCCCGATCATGACCTCCTCGATTGTTCAAACGATCAACAGCGGTGCAGGGGCGAAGCCGTGGCTCTTGCTCATGCCCCCGGTCTGGTTCCTCGGTGTCTACGAAAGACTGCTCGGCACCAGTGACCCGGTGCTGACAACCCTGGCGGCGCGCGCGTGGGCGGCGGTCGCGGTGCCGGCATTACTTGTGGTGATCACCTATCCGATCGCGTATCGAAGGCTGATGGTCTCGGTCGTTGAAACCGGGAGCGAGCCCCGACATCGGATCGCCAGGTGGTTGCACGGGCTGATCGTGCGCGCCGCCGGACGCGATGTCTCCGCCCGTGCGGCAGCGGAGTTCTTTTCCGCCACCCTCGCACGAGTGGACAGGCAGCGATTCATCCTCGCCATCGCACTTGGCGTGGCGGTCGCGTGGGGCCTTCCGGGCTGGATGGGATTTCAACCGAGCGCCGCGCCACAGCCGGGCGTGCTGGCGCTTCCGCTCGCGGCGATGATGTTCCTGCTCGTCGGCCTTCGCGTCGCGGCTTCACTGCCAGCCGATGTGCGCGCCGCCTGGGTGTTCCAGGTCCATGACATCAGCCGCCGCTCGGCACGGCAGGGGCTCGAGCGCGTCATGTTCCTGCTGGCGATAGTCCCCCCCACACTGCTGTCAATGCTGGTCCTCGCCTACCTCTGGGGCTGGATGGTTGCACTGACGCACGGCGTGATCATGGCGGGCGTCGGCGTTCTCCTGCTCGAGCTGCTGATCTGGCACTGCGACGGTATGCCATGTGGCCAGGAATGGACGCCGGCGCGCGCCGACTTCGGCAGGCGGTGGCCGCTGCACTTCGCCATCTTCCTGATCGTCGTCCTGGCCTTGCCGAAACTCGAGGTCCTGCTGTTCGTGCATACGCAGGCGTCCGCGTGGTTTGTCACCTATCTGCTGGCGCTCGCAGGCGGGGTTCGCTATGCGTCCGCGAAGCACCGCATCATTCCCATCTACGAAGAAGTCGATCCGGTGGCCGGAGTGCTACGTCTGCAGTAAGCCAAATTCCAACTTCAAACGCCCTACGCCCAACTCCCAACTCAACTGCCAAACCTCAAACTCCAAACTCCAAACGCCAAACTCCGCGGCCGTCTTAACCAGACGACCAACCCGCAGCCGATATAATCCGAGGGTTCTGATCGGATGGAGGCTTGATGCGCGGTCTACATAGGTACATAGCAGTGGGTGCGCTGGCTCTCGCGGGGCGTGTCGCTGATTGCTCAGCAGGGGGAGCAACCCCAGGGACAAGCGCGCGGGGGTGGCGGCGGCCGCGGCAATCAGCCGGCCAGGGTGACGATCAAGCCGGGTGAGGAATGCCCGCCGGGCATGACGCAGGCCCGCTATCTCAGTTGCCAGGCTCCCGAGAAACCGGCGCCCAGCATCGTCGACTACCGGCCCAAGTCAACCGTCGTCGCGCCGGAGCACCTGGTGCCGAAGGCGAAGTTTCCAGTCGTCGACATCCACAATCACACACAGATCACCGCCGAGAACATCGAGCAGATGATCCGCGACATGGACGAACTGAACCTCCGGGTGATGAACAACCTGTCAGGAGGAAGCGGGGAGCAGCTGAAGCAGTCTGTGGATTTGATCCGGAACAGTCCATACAAGGACCGATTCCGGCTGTTCGCGAACGTGAGGTGGACGGGGGCCGGCACCCCGGAGTGGCGCGATCGCGAGGTCGCGGCGCTCAAACAGGCGCTGAAGGATGGCGCGAGTGGACTGAAGGTCTTCAAGGATCTCGGGCTCACCGCCCGGGCCGCCGATGGGTCGCGGCTCAAGATCGACGACCCGGCGCTCGACCCGATCTGGCAGGTGTGCGCCGAGGCCAACGTCCCCGTTCTCATTCACACCGCCGACCCGGAGCAGTTCTTTGCACCGATCGACATGCACAACGAGCGCTGGCTCGAGCTCGGTATCTACCCGAACCGGGCGTATCCGCAGGACAAGTTCCCGTCGTTCGAAACGCTGATGACGGAACGGGACAACATGTTCCGCCGCAACCCGAAGACGCGGTATATCGCGGCGCACTTCGGCTGGCACGGCAACGATCTCGGGCGGGCCGCCAGAATGCTGGACACCATGCCCAACGTTTTCTTCGAAGTCGGCGCCGTGCTGTACGAGTTCGGCCGCCAGCCGCGCGCCGCGCGCGAGTTCTTCATCAAGTACCAGGACCGCGTGCTGTTCGGCAAGGACGCCTACGAGAAGACTGAGTATCCGTACTATTGGCGCGTGTTCGAGACCAACGACGAGTACTTCGACTACTACCGCGATTACCATGCCTTCTGGAAGCTTTACGGCATGTCGCTGCCGGACGCCGTCTTGAAGAAGCTCTATTACAAGAACGCGCTGAAGATCACGCCCGGCCTGCCGCAGACTGGATGGCCGCAATAGGTCCAGACAAGAGAACGGAGTTTTCTACAGGAGGAGAGGAGGGCAGGAGCATTCCATTTAAGTGCTCTTGTCGTTCTTTTCTCTTGTGGCTCGCGCAACCCACCTCTGATCGTCCCCAGGGTGGAGACGTTCTCCTGCGCTGTAGGCGCGGCTAGCGTCTCGGTGACAGGTCGTAGAGTACGGCAGCCTCGCCTTTGCTCGCGATCAGCGCCTCGAAGTGCCTCACGATCAGTGTCCTCCGCACTTCCAGCGCCTCGAGTTGTTGAGAGGACAAATACTTCATCAACGTTCTCGCGAACAGCTCTCGGTTCAGATCGCGGAGCCTACCAAGCACTTCGCGTGGACACGTCGCCAGGCTCTCGGGATCCAGCAGTTGTTCCCGAATCCGGAACGCCCCTGTGTGATCCGTCAGCCACACCGTCCAGTCCCGCGTAATCAGCAGGTTATCCCAGACGCTATTCAGATAGAGCGGGGGACTCGGGTCACGGTAAGTGTTCGCAATCAACTCGTCAAACACGCGCACCGCCTGCATCTGCTGGTTCCATCGCGTCAGATCGGGCGGATCTGTTTTCTTCTTTCTTCGATCCTGCTCGGTCATGACAAAGTCGTCTACCCACCAGGTGACAGAAGCGGGCCGGTCGTTTAGCAGCCGCTCAACCGCGGGCACGACCAGGTTAAGTCCCAGCATTTTGTCGAGTTCGTATGCAGCGACGTTGAACTTGTAGTTCCTGCGCGTCGGATCGGTTCCATCGGCTGTCTCGACGCCCGCGTCGTGCCGCCGCCGCCCGTCGTCAAGGACGACTCGCCGGAGAAGCCCCGCGTCCGAGGCTCGTGCCTCGTCGGTGATAATTCTTGCGTTCGACAAGAACGCCTCTCGCTCGACGCGTGTCTCCAGCGGAGCGGGCGCACCAGGAACCGTTTGAGCCGGCGACGCCCCCGGCAGAACCACAAAGAGGGCCCAGAGGAGGCAGGTCGACCCCTTCCTTGTGGCGCGTGCCGGTGCGATCAGGTCGTTACTTCGCAAATTGCCACCGGATCATCAGAATCTGGCTTTAGAACAGCATCATGGCGACCCACGCTCCAGTAATCAAGCCAGTTCTCAGTGCGCAGAGAGCGCACTGATCGTTACGTAGTACCCGTCCGGATCCCGCAGCGAGAACTCCGGCGTTCCGGTATTCGGGTTCACGTGCGGCTCCTCCTCGAAGCTCTCCACCAGCGCGCGCGCTCTTGCCAGCGCCGCTTCGAAGTCATGGATCCGGAAAAACAACAGCAGGCCGTTGCCGGCCGGTGCGTGCGTGGGGCTCGCGAGCGAGGGATGATCATGGGCACCCCACTGGTGGAGGCAGAGTAGGACCGTGCCATCCGTGTCCAGGATCTGACCGAAATGGTCGTGCGCGGGTCCCGCCGTGCCGGTCAGTCCAAGAAGCGACGAGTACCACTGAAAACTGGCGGCTACATCGCCAACGCCGATGATCGTCCAGATCTGCATTGCACGTTTGAAGTTTGCGGTTTGAGCTTTGAAGTTTGGAATTTGAAGTTTGGAATTTGGAATTTGGAGTTTGGAATTTGGAGTTTGGAGTTTGGAGTTTGGAGTTAAAAATGTCTCAGCCCTTCAAGTCTGATCTACGAAATAAGGAACCGCGCGTAGCCCCATCGCTCCTGCGAAGCAGAGGAGCGCGGGGACGATGAACCACTGGTAGACAGGGACGTCTTCGACGTAAACGCGGCTGGTCAGGGTTGACTTCTCGATGGTATCGATTGTGCGGGACGCAGCGGTGAGGTCGCGCTCCGAACTGGCATCGAAGTAGCGGCCGCCGTTCTTCTCCACCGTTGCCTTCAGCGCCATTACGCCCGGACGCGCTCTCGAGAAATCGTCCAGGTCGACACCGACGACGTGGACGCGGATCTGGGCTTCCTTCGATTCCTGCAGCACGTCGATGGGGTCGCGCCCGCGGTTGTACTCGCCGTCGGTGAACAGCACGATCACCTGGTGATTGCGGCCTCCCGATGTCTGCTTGGCGAGCAGGTAGTTCGCCAGTGCGAGACCATCGCCGATCGCGGTCTGCCCTTCTCCCTGCAGGATCTGGTCGTCCACGAGGTCGATGTAACGCAACAGGTACTGGTGATCGAAGGTCAGCGGGCTGACCACGTAGGGATTGTCTGAGAACACGATCAATCCGATCCGGTCATCGGTGCGCGAGCGGACGAACGACTTGATCGCATCCTTCGTCGCCTGCAACCGGGTCGCGCCGCGGGGTGCGCTCGACGACCGCGACCGCTGCTCGTCGGTCAAGCCGATCTCCTCCTGCATGCTGGACGACAGGTCCATCACGATCACGATCTCGAGCCCGCGCGAGGTGACTTCCGCGGTGGAGTGAGGGAGAACCGGCTGCATCAGCGCCACGCCGATGAAGGCAATCGCGAGCGCGAGCAGCGCGAACGGGGCGCGCCGGAACCGCGACGCGCGGTAGCGGCCGGCGCTGATTCGCCCGACCACCGTGGATGCCGCGAAGCGCCACCGCACCAGCCACTTCAGGAAGAAGATGACCACGAGGGCGCCGAGCACCCAGGCGACGATCCACGGTTGGAGGAACTTGATCACGAGCGTGAACCGAGAAGCGTCTCCGTGCGGGCGAGTGCGTCCCGGCACTCCTCCGCTGAGGGCAGCGCGTCCGGCGGGCCGTAGCGCGCCCGCTCGCACGCGGCCAGCACCGCGGCGACGTTCGCCGGATCGAGACGCGATGAACGCCGTGACAGGGCGGGAGCCACCTCCGCCGGCGTGAGGCTCGGACCCGCGATACCGGTCGCATCATGAAGGTGCGCGCGCACGAGCCGGTCGATCTGGTCGAACGCTTCCCGGCGACCCGTTTCGCTCTCGATGCTCATCGCGCGGACGGCTTCGAGCGACGCGCGCTCTTCCCTGCGCACCTGCCGCGCGGATCGCTGGGACTTCCGCATCCGTGCTCGCGCGAGCAGGGCGGTTCCCCAGATGACCGCCGGCGCGATCGAGAGCACGACCAGGCCGAGGCCGACCGGCCGGGCCAGGGTGTACATCCGCGCGCGTGGCTCGAACGGCCGGACGTCGCGGATCCCTGGAGTATCCACGTCTTCAGGAAGCATGCTGCGGAAGGCGACGACGGTTCCAGGCACGCGGATGGATCCAGCCGGCGGCGTATCTTCGAGTCGCTGGCCCGGGCGCGTCATGTAGTACCTGACGGTGAGCGACCCGATGCGGCGTGATCGGATCTCCGGACGGTAGCTGGTGAGCAGGTAATTGAACCGCCGCGTCGTGACGCCGCCTGCTCCCTCGGTCCGGGTGTTATCCGCACCGACGACCTCGAGACCGTCGAGCTGCAGCTTCTCCTTCGAGAGATCGTCCTCGAGCACATCGACGCCTCGCGGACAGACGACTTCTACGGTGTATGTGACCCGGTCGCCGATCCACATCGCGGTGCGATCGGTCATCGCCCGGACCGTCGGAACCGTGGCGGCTGGCGTCTGCGCCAGCAATGCTGATCCGGCCGCGATGACCAGGGCAGCCGCGAACATCGAACTACGAAGCGCGCGGATCACGCGGACATCCTCCTGGCAAACATGGAGAGCACCGGCAGCACCGGGCTCTTGTCGGTCGGTACGAACACGTGGTCCATCGGCACGCGGTAGAACGCGCGGGACAGCTCTTCGCGCCGCTGCCGCGTCGACGCTTCGAAACGCGCGCGCGCGCGACGGCCCAGACCGAGCGACCAGCGTCGTCCCGTCTCGACGTCCTTGACCCTCACGTACCCGGACCCGGGCGGCAGCGTCGTCTCCGAGGGTTCCTCCGGCACGATGGCAATCACGTCGTGCTTCGCGCCCAGCTGCGCCAGCTCCCTGCTCGTGAGCGGATCATCTTCTGCCATGAAGTCGGAGACGATGAAGATCACGCTCATGCGCTTGAGCGTGGTCATCAGGTGCGAGAGCGCCGGGCGCATCAGCGTCCTGCGTGATTTGTCCTTGATCGCCCAGCTCTCCTCGAGCACCGACCAGGCGGCCGCGCGCGTGCGCCGCGGCTGCGAGGAGGTGAGAACGCGATCGGAGAAGGCCAGGAACCCGGTGTTGATCTGATCGGCGAGCGCCGAGAACACGATCGATCCGGTGATGAACGTGAGCGCTTCCTTCTTCGAGTAGCCTGACGTGCCGATCAGCATCGAACGCGAGACGTCCATCACCACCATCACGTTCAGCTCGCGTTCGGCGTGGGTGTGACGGACGAAGGGTGTGCCCATCCGCGCGGTGACATTCCAGTCGATCCGGCGAACGTCATCTCCGGGTCGGTACTGCTGATGCTCGTCGAAGTCGAACCCTGGTCCGCGCAGCGGGCTCTGGTACGGGCCGACCCGCTGATTGCGGATCTTCTTTCCCGTATAGAGCTCGATGTAGCGCAGCTCGCTTCTGACATGCTCGGGCATCATGGGATCGGCACCGCGGCGAGCAGCTCGCTGAGGATCTCGTCCGCCTGAACGTTCTCGGCCTGGGCCCGCACCGTCCGGGCGATGCGGTGGCGGGCGGTGTCGTAGAAGAGCTCTTTCACGTCTTCCGGCAGCGCCCAGGTACGGCCGTGCATGAAGGCATTGACCCTGGTCAAGGCCAGCACGTGCTGATACGAGCGCGGCGAGATTCCGAGCAACAGCAGCTCCTTCAGGTCGGGGCGCCCGACGTCGCCAGGATCCCTGGTCGCGCGGCCGAGCCGAACGATGTAGTCGAGGATCTTGTCGTCGACGTACACCCGTGCGCGGATGAATTCGCGGAGAATGCTGACGTCGGCCGGCGTCACCTTGCGCTCGATCGCCGCGTCAGCCATGCGCAGGTGCAGCATGTCGACCTCTTCGCGTTCACTCGGATAGCCGACCCGCAACATCATCGAGAATCGATCGAGCTGCGCTTCCGGCAGCGTGTAGACACCTTCCTGTTCGACCGGGTTCTGGGTGGCGAGAACCCAGAATGGATCGTCGAGCGCGAAGGTCGTGTCCGCAAGCGTCACCTGCCGCTCCTGCATCGCCTCGAGGAGTGCGCTCTGTGTCTTCGGCGTCGCGCGGTTGATCTCGTCGGCGAGCAGGATGTTGGTAAAAACAGGTCCCTGCTCGATGCGAAACGTCGAGGACTTGGCGTCGTAGATGCGCGTGCCGAGAATGTCGGCGGGCAGCAGGTCCGGCGTCAGCTGCACGCGCTGGAACTTCGCCGAAATCGCCTGGGCCAGCGTCGTCGCGGTCAGCGTCTTTGCGACCCCGGGCACCCCTTCGAGCAGCAGGTGGCCGCATCCGGCGCGTGCGCCGCCGCGTGAGGCCGAGAATGGGATCGCGGCGAAGAGGGCGGTCAGCATCCGGCGAACCAGCACGTGCTGACCGACGATCACCTTTGCGATCTCACGCTCGAGGCCGGTGACGATCTCGCCGGCGCGATCGATGGTGATAGCCTCGCCGGCTTCGCCCCGGCGCGTTGTTTCCGTCATTGTCATAAGAGCAACCAGAGAAGCCCGGCAGAAACCGCGGCGGCGGCGAGCGCCATTGCGTACAGGTCACGGTACTCGGTGGTGGTACGCCAGCCCAGGATGCGCCGTTCACCCTTGACGATCTCCTCGATCGCGGCGGCAAGCTCGCCGCCCGTCGACGAACGCGCGTAGCGGCCGCCGGTCTGTGCGGCGATGCTTCGCAGCGTTCCTTCTTCGAATTTCGTCCGCACCACGCGCCCTGCGTCGTCGCGCAGGAAGGCCTCACGCCCGTCCGGGTTGATCACCGGGATAGGAACTTCCTCTTCGGAGCCGATGCCGATGCAATGCACGCGCAGGCCGTCATTGCGGAAGCCGGCCACCTGCTTCGCCAGTTCGACGCCGTAGTCCTCGCCGTCGGAAATCAGCAGGAACGTCTTGCGCGTCGGCCGATCGTCCTTGCGCTCGACCTCGCGTGCGTTCTTCAGCGCGCCGCCGATATCGGTTCCGAGCAGTGTTTGCGGATCGTTCTGGATCCAATCGAGGTAGAAGGCAACGGTCTGCAGATCGGACGTGAGATACGAAAGGACGATCGAACTGCCGGCAAAGCCGACCAGCCCGACGCGTCCGACACCTTCCGGCTTCTGCTCGAGAAAATTGCGGATCTCGGTCGTCGCCCGGCCGAACCGCGACGGGCTGATGTCATGCGCACGCATCGAGGCCGAGCGGTCGAGCATCAGCACGAGATCCTGCCGCTCGTACTCGGGTGTCTTGCGCGTCAGCATCGCCTGCGGCTGCATCAGCGCGAACACCATCGAGGACGCGCAGAGGAGCATCAGGACGAGAACGGCTGCTTCGCGCACCCAGCTGGATCGGCGTGAGAGCGAGGCGAAGCGCGGATCGACCGCGAGCCTGCGGCGCTGCCGCGTGACGTAGTAGAGGCGGACCGTCCACACAGTGACCAGCAGGGGCAGCAGCTGCCACCAGGCCGCGAATTCAGGTCGCAGGAACTTCATCGACCGTCAGCCGACGCGCCGCTGCATCTTGCTGCCCGTGGTCGGCGGCCGCAACAACTGCATCAATTGTGTGGGGGGCGTCTTTGGCTGCTTGCGCAATTCGGCGAGCAGGCGTGTCGTCAGCTCGAAGTTGAACTTGGTGTCCCAGTCTTCGGGAGCGGCCTCGACCGCCTTCCGGAACTGTTCCTCGGCGCGCGCCAGCCAGCCGATGCGGGCCTCCGGCTTCTCTTCGACCCTGGCCTTGACGAAGAATGCGCAGCCCGACCAGAAGAAGGGATTGGCTTCCGCCGGTGCCCGCTCCGCCACCGCTATCGCATCGTCGTAGCGCTTCAATTGGTAGAGAGCCCATAGCCGGTTGCGCGACGCACGCGCATATTCGCGCTGGAACAACTGCTTTGCCGCCGGGGTGCGCTCGAACCGCGCCTCGGCCTGGTCATATCCGGCGAGTGCCTGGTCGTACTGTCCGGCCGCAAGCGCGGCATCCGCTTCATCGAGCCCGCGCGTCCAGCGCGCGTAGCCGAGGAGCGCCGCGCCCGAAAGCAGCATGAGTACGACAACGGTAGTACCAAGAGCCTTCACGTCTATCGCTCCATGTCGACGGGTTCCGCTGGGTTGTGCGCGCGCAGCAACTCAGCGTAGAGGTTTTCGTATTGCGGCACGACCAGGTCGGCGCAGAACCGGCTCGTGGCGATGCCGCGCGAGCGCGCCGCGAAACGCGCGTGAAGAGCGGGATCCGACAGCAGCCGCACGCCGCTCTCTGCCATGCCGTCGAGATCGTTGACGTCGTGAAGGAAGCCGCTCTTGCCGTGTTCGACCACCTCGTGAAGACCGCCGACATCGGAGGCGACGACCGGAACCTCGCAGGCCATCGCCTCGAGCGCCGCGAGGCCGAAGCTCTCCTGCAGCGATGGCAGGAGAAACAGGTCCGCGACCGACAGCAAGGGAATCACCTGGTCCTGCTCGCCCAGCGACTCGACGCGATCGGCGATGCCGAGGGACCGTGCCTTATCGAGCGCGCTCTCCAGATCGGGTCCGTCGCCGACGAACACCAGCCGGGACGGCACACGGGCGTTGATCCGGGCGAAGATCTCCACCACCGCGTCAGCCCTCTTGACCGGGCGGAAATTGGACATGTGAAGAATGAGCTTCTCACCCTCGACCGGGCACTCCCGCCGGCGCAGCTGCGCGTCAGGAGCGCGGCGATAGCGGCTGCAGTCGAGGAAGTTCGGGATCACGGCAATCTCGCGTTTGACGTTCAGCGTCCGGTAGGTGTCGTCGCGCAGGCTTTTCGACACCGCGGTCACACCGTCGGAATTCTCGATCGAGAAGGCGACCGTCTCGGAGTACGACCGATCGCTGCCGACCAGCGTGATGTCGGTTCCGTGCAGGGTAGTGATCACCTGCGGCACGGCTGCGCCCGGCGTCGACTGCATGATCTGCCGCGCCAGGTAGGCCGCCGTCGCGTGGGGCACGGCGTAATGCGCATGCACGACGTCGAGCTCGAACTCGCGCGCGACGTGCACGATCTTGGTCGCCAGCGACAGCACGTACTGGGGCTCGCGGAACAGCGGATACGCGGGCGTGTGCACGCGGTGGAAGTAGAGCCCGGGCTGAAAATCCGCATACCGGAACGGCCGGTCCGTGCTGATCAGGTGCACGTGATGTCCACGCGCGGCCAGGCACTTGGCCAGCTCCGTCGCGACGATGCCGCTGCCGCCGACCGAGGCATAGCACACGATGCCGATGTTCACGCGGATGTGACCCGGGAATCCCACGCGCGAAATGCATGCGGGCGGAGCAGAGGTTCCTTGACCACCAGCCCTTCGGCGAACTCGACCCCGGTGAGTGCGCCGAGGTGACCGTCGCGGCTCTCGATCAGCTGCCGGAACCGAGGCGAGGTCAGGCGAGTGTCGACACGTGACGGTTCGACCGGCGTGAACTGCGTGCGGTGGCAGGCGAGTGCTTCACGCTTCTTGTGATACTGCGCCGAGACGTCGACGGCAAATGACGGTGCCACCGAATCGTTGATGAAGTAGTAGCAGATCCACTCGGGCTTCCACGGCTCGGCGCCGTCTCCGCCGTCCACCTGGAACCGGCGCAGGCCGCTTCGGAAGATCGCCTGCGCCAGCACATCGCTCGCGGCCCGATGATCGGGATGCCTGTCGTCCCAATACGGCAGTGCGACGGTGCGAGGACGGCATTGGCGGACAAGCCGGACGACATCGGCAATCTGTTCGTCGCCGCCGGTTATGCCGCCGTCCGGCCAGCGAAGATTGGTCCGCCACTCAGCCCCCAGCACTGTCCGGGCCGCTTCCCCTTCCGCTTCCCGTTGCTCGGGAGTGCCGTTCGAGCCGAGCTCGCCGCGAGTCAAATCGCAGAGGCCGGCGCGCAGCCCCATGGCGGTGTGCACCGCGATCGTGCCGGCGAGTCCGATTTCGATGTCGTCGGGATGGGGCCCGAACGCGAGAAGATCCACTTGGGTCATGCGACGGTGCTTCTAGCGTACGTCAAATCGGTCGCCCGTTTTCCATGACCAGCACCCGATCGGCTATGCGATCGATCTCGTCCCGGTCATGGCTGACGTAGATCACCGGAATCCGCAGTTCGTCCCTGACGCGCAGGACGTAGGGCAGGATCCGGCGGCGCCGTTCGACGTCGACCGCGGCCAGGGGCTCATCGAGCAGCAGCAATTCCGGCGCTGACATGAGCGCGCGGGCGAGGGCGACCCGCTGCCGTTCGCCGCCCGACAGATCCGGGACGCGACGGTCGAGCAGCTCTCCGATCTCGAGCATCGTCACCACGGTCTCGAGTGCCAGCCGCTGCCCTTCCCTCCGTCCGAACAGAACATTCCGTCGCACGTTCATGTGAGGAAAGAGCGCAACGTCCTGCGGCACGTAGCCCACGTGCCGTTGATGCGGAGGGAGATCGATATGGCGTGACCCGTAGTGCAGCCCTTCAGGGCTGCCTTTCGCCGTCGACCCGTAGTGCAGCCCTTCAGGGCTGCTTCTCCCGATTCGATCAGTAGCCTGGAAGAGCACGCGTTCGCCGATCGCGATCGTGCCTCGCGATGGCGTCCGCAGGCCGGCGATCGCATCCAGAATTGTCGTCTTGCCTGCACCAGACGGACCGAACAAGGCGGTGATGCCGGACGTGAGCTGCTGATCGATCTCGAGTGAAAAAGAGCCCTGTTGCAGCGAGAACTTCAGCAGGATCATGCGCGCCCTGCCGCGCGCGTGGTGATCCAGTTCGAGAGCCAGAGCGCCCCGAAGGCGAGTGCCGCCGAGACCGCCACGAGTTGCAGGGCTTCGCGGTCGCGACCTGTTTCCGCAAACGAGTAGATCGCCACCGCAAGCGTGCGAGTCGAGCCAGGGATGCTGCCGGCAATCATCATCGTCGCGCCGAACTCACCGATCGCGCGTGCGAAGGCGAGAACGGCGCCTGCAGCGACTGCCGGCAGTGCAAGCGGCAGGGTCACGTTGACGAACACCCGCAGCGGACCCGCACCGAGGGTCGCCGCGACGGACTCATATCTTCGATCCACCTGGTCGAATCCAGCGCGCGCGGTGCGAACGAGCATCGGCAGCCCCATCACCGCCATCGCGATCACGGCGGCCTTCCAGGTGAACACGACGTCCAGTCCGATGCCGGAGAGCACGGGACCGAGAACACCGCGGGGCGCGAGCAGGAACAGCAGAACGAGGCCGGTGGCCACCGGTGGCATGACCAGCGGAAGGGAGACCAGCGTCTCGAGCAGTACGCGTCCGGGAAAATGTCCGCGGGCGAGCGCCCAGGCCAGCAGCAACCCGACCGGCAGGATCAGGATGGTGGCGGCCGTGGCCATCGCCACCGTCAGCACCGTGATCCACCAGATCTCGGCCATCACGGATTGGGAACGAGGACGCCGAACCGGAAACGTTCGAAGATCGCCCTCGCGTCGCGCCCCTGCAGGAATGACAGGAACTTCAGCGCCGCCGCGCGATTCTTCGATCCAGCGGTGACCGCCGCCGGATACGTGATGTTCAGGCCGGCGTCCCGGGAGACAACGTAGGCAAGCCGGACTTTCGCTGAGGCGGCCGCATCGGATTCATAAACGATTGCCGCGTCGGCCGCACCGGATTCGGCCGCCGCGAGTGCCGCCCGGACGCTCGCCAGCGCCACGAACTTCGACTGCAGCGCCCCCCACACGCCTTCCTGCTCGAGATATTTCCTGGCGTAGGCGCCGGCCGGCACCGCGGACGGGTCGCCAATCGCGACACGTCTGACCGACGCGTCGAGCAGATCCTGCGCGCGCATGATGATTGCGCGACTTCCGAGCGGCGTCACGATGGCGAGACGATTGGTCAGGAGGGTTCGCCGCGTGGGGGCATCGATTGCGCCGGCGCTCTCGGCGTAGTTCATCTGGACCTCGTCGGCGCTGATGAAAATATCGGCAGGGGCGCCGTTGGCAATCTGTCTCGCGAGAACGTTCGAGGCGGCGAAGTTGAAGCGTACGGCTGCGCCGCCGGACCCCTCGTACGCCCTGCCGATTTCCTGCAGCGCATCAGTCAGCGAAATCGCCGCCGACACCACGATAACCGGCTGCCCGACGGACGTCGGCGCCAGCAGAACGAGGAGAAGCCCCAGGGCGGCGCGCACGGCAATACTTTACAGGGTTCTCTAAGGTTCTAAGGTTCTAAGGTTCTAAGGTTCTGGCTACGGTTCGACGGTTCGATATTCGATGGTCGATGGTCGATGGTCGATGGTCGATGGTCCGATGATCCGTTAAGTTCATTCCCATGCCGTGCGTCGCAGCAACACGACCGACCAGGGTTGGACCGTCAGCTTCGCCGATGCGGCGAACTCCGTCGTTTCGGACTCCTCGGACATGTAGTCGCCGGGCTCCACGGTGTTCAGCAGGACGGTCCACCGCGTGCCCCACTTGGATTCGGGAAGCATGAAGTCGAGCGGCTCGTGATGGGCGTTGAACATCACGTAGAAGCTCTCGTCGAGAATTGGTTCGCCTCGCTCGTTGGTCGTCGGGATGGCGCGCCCGTTGAGGAAAACGCCGAGCGACTTGGCGAAGCCGACCCGCCAGTCGTCCTCCGACATCTCGGTCCCGGCGGGCGTGAACCAGCCGATGTCGCTCACTTCCGTCCCGTGGATCGGCCGCCCCTGGAACCAGCGGCGGCGGCAAAACACCGGGTGACGATGGCGCAGCCGGACGAGCCTGCGGGTGAACTGCAGCAGCGCGAGATCGGCATGCTCCCAGTCGTACCAGGAAACCTCGTTGTCCTGGCAATAGGCGTTGTTGTTCCCCTGCTGGGTGCGGCCGATCTCGTCCCCTCCGAGAATCATTGGCACCCCTTGCGACAGCAGCAGCGTGGCGAGAAAGTTGCGCGTCTGCCTGTTACGAAGTGCGGTGACCTCCGGGTTCGTGGTCGGCCCTTCCTCGCCGGCATTCCAGGACCGGTTGTGGCTCTCGCCATCGCGATTGCCTTCGCCGTTGGCATCATTGTGCTTCTCGTTGTACGAAACCAGGTCGCGCAGCGAGAAGCCGTCGTGCGCGGTGATGAAGTTGATGCTGGCGTACGGACGGCGCGCCGTGCCCTCGTACAGATCCGAGCTGCCGGTCAACCGGTAGGCGAATTCAGCGAGCGTCTGATCGGTGCCGCGCCAGAAGTCCCGCACCGTGTCGCGATACTTCCCATTCCACTCGGACCAGAGCGGCGGGAAGTTGCCGACCTGGTAGCCTCCTTCGCCGACGTCCCACGGCTCGGCGATCAGCTTCACCTGGCTGACGATCGGATCCTGCTGAATCAGGTCGAAGAACGCTGACAGCCGATCGACATCGTGGAGCTCGCGTGCAAGCGTCGCCGCGAGGTCGAAGCGGAAACCGTCCACGTGCATATCGAGCACCCAGTAACGGAGGCTGTCCATGATCAGCTGCAGGACGTGCGGATGCCGCATGTTCAGCGTATTGCCGGTGCCCGTGTAGTCCATGTAGTACCGGCGGTTGTCGCCGACCAGCCGGTAATACGCGGGATTGTCGATCCCCTTGAGCGACAGCACCGGACCGAGATGATTCCCTTCCGCCGTGTGGTTGTAGACGACGTCGAGAATCACTTCGATGCCGGCATCGTGCAGCGTTCTCACGAGGTGCTTGAACTCCTGCACCTGTTCGCCGCGCTCGCCGCTCGAGCAGTACTCGTTGTGCGGCGCAAGGTATCCAATCGAGTTGTAGCCCCAGTAATTACGCAGCCCCTTGTCGACCAGCGTCGAATCGTGCACGAACTGATGTACCGGCAGGAGCTCGACGGCCGTGATCCCCAGGCGCTGGAGGTACTTGATCGCGGTGGGATGCGCCATCCCGGCATAGGTGCCGCGCAACTCGGGCGGGATCTCGGGATGGCGTTTGGTGAATCCCTTGACGTGCGTCTCGTACACAACCGTGCGATGCCACGGTGTATTCGGACGCCGGTCGGATCCCCAGTCGAAGAACGGATTGGTGACGACCCCCTTCGCTACGAACGGTGCGCTGTCGACGTCGTTGCGCGAGGTCTCCGGCTGGCCGAAGTGATACGGAAACACCGCCTCGTTCCAGTTCCAGTGGCCGTCGACGGCCTTGACGTATGGATCGAGCAGGACCTTGGCCGGATTGCACCACAGTCCATTCTCGGGAGACCAGGGCCCGTGCACCCGGAACCCGTATCGCGCGCCGGGCCGCACGTTCGGAACGTATCCATGCCAGCAGAGCGCCGTCGTCTCAGGCAGATCCACTCGCGTCTCGCGGCCGCTCTCATCGAACAGGCACAACTCCACCCGGGTGGCAACCTCGGAGAAGAGCGAAAAGTTGGTGCCGATCCCGTCGAACGATGCACCCAGTGGATACGGTTGCCCTGGCCAGATCTGCATAGCTTGCTCGCGTTGTTCAAAGTGCGTGCCGGGTGTAACCTTGGCCGGTTGAAAGTGGCACGGTACAGACGACTAACTCAATTGAACGGGACCAGACCCATGCGCACATTACTTGCCTTTGCAGTCACCGTCTCACTCGCCGTACCGCTCGGTTCGGCGCAGGATCTCGGGGTCCCGTCGAAAAACGGCCTGGTCGTCTGCACGTCCGCTCCAGCGTGTGACGCCGGCGCGTCCGTGATGGCGGCCGGCGGTAACGCGGTTGACGCGGCTGTCGCAACCGCGTTCGCGCTCGCGGTCACCCATCCGAGCGCCGGCAACATCGGCGGCGGCGGATTCATGATCGTTCGCACGCCGACAGGAGAACTGGCCAGCTTCGACTACCGCGAGCGCGCGCCGCTCGGGTCGACGCGGACGATGTATCTCGACCAGGACGGAAAGATCGTTCGCGGCCTGACCAACGCCGGCTATCTCGCGCCGGGCGTTCCGGGCACCGTTCGCGGCCTCGAGATGGCGCACAAGAAATTCGGCAAGCTGCCCTGGAAAGATATCGTGATGCCGGCTGTCACCCTCGCCGAGCAGGGCTTCACGATTTCCGACGCGCTGGCCCGCAGCCTCAATACCCAACTCGCAGGCGCGATGGCGAAGTTCCCGTCGTCCGTGGAAGCCTACGGTAAGCCGGGCGGAGAGACGTGGGCGGGTGGGGACCGGCTCGTCCTCAAGGATCTCGCGCACACGCTGCGACTGATCGCGACCGACGGTGCCGACGCGTTCTACACCGGACCGATTGCCGACCTGATTGCCGCCGACATGAAAGCCAACGGCGGCCTGATCACCAAAGAGGACCTGGCGCAGTACCAGGCGAAGGAGCGGACGCCCCTCACCGGTAAGTACAAGGGCTTCGACATCGTCGGCATGCCGCCGGTCAGCTCCGGGGGTGTGGGCGTGATGGAGATGCTCAACATCCTCGAGCCGATGGACGTGAAATCGAAGGGGCTCCTCACCGCGCCGGCCATGCACCTGCAGATCGAAGCGATGCGCCGCGCGTATCTGGATCGGGCACGGTACCTCGGCGATCCCGATTTCTCGGAGATCCCGGTGACAAAACTGACTTCGAAGGAACACGCGCGCGAGGTCGCGGCGGATATCGATCCGAAGAAGGCGACGAGCAGCGTTCTTCTGGGTAAAGACATCGTCACCATGACCGTCCCCCAGGAACCTGACGAGACGACGCACTTCTCGGTGATGGACCGCGCGGGCATGGCGGTGACCAGCACCTACACCCTCGAAGGCGGGTTCGGATCCAGGGTCGTGGTGAAGGGAGCGGGCTTCCTTCTCAACAACGAGATGGGCGATTTCAACAAGAAGCCGGGGGAAACCAACGAGACGGGTGACATCGGCACGCCGGCCAACCTGATCGATCCCGGCAAGCGCATGCTCAGTTCGATGACGCCGACGATGATCCTGCGCGACGGTAAGGTCGTCATGCTCACCGGCTCGCCGGGTGGGCGAACCATCCTCAATACCGTGTTCACGATCGTGTTCGCGGTGACCGAGTACGGCCTCAACGGACGCGAGGCGGTGGACCTGCCGCGGATGCATCACCAGTGGCTGCCCGACAAGGCGTCGATCGAGAAAGGGCCACGCATCACCGATGCGCTGCTTGCCGATCTGAAGGCGATGGGCCACGAAGTGACAGCCGGCAACCGGCAAGGGGACGCCGAATCGATCTGGGTGGCACCCGACGGAACCCCGTACGGCGTGCCCGACAAGCGAACGCCGGACTCGAAGGCGTCCGTACCCTCGCTGTTGACATCTCCCGCGACCCGGCGATAGGCTCCGTAGTGCAGCCCTTTAGGGCTGCCGTTTCGTAGTGCAGCCCTTTAGGGCTGCCTGAAATTATGCGTATCTCGCTCCGTCATCACCGGCACCATCATTCCTGCGTCAGCGGGCCGGTCATGTCGTGCGCAAAATGAACTAGATATCTAACAAACGCACTTCACGAAGCCCCGCTGGTGCACTCCAGCGGGGCTTTTCTTTTTCACGCGCAGTATCCAGGAACGGACATGGATTTCTCAAAACTCGACGGACTCATCCCGGCTGTCATCCAGGACGACACTTCCAACGAAGTGCTGATGGTTGGGTTCATGAACGCCGAAGCGCTGGAGCTCACCAGGGCGTCGGGGTTCGCGACGTTCTTCAGCCGCACGCGCGGCCGGTTGTGGACCAAGGGAGAGACATCGGGCAATCGCCTGCGCGTCACCCGAATGCTGACCGATTGCGACGACGACACGGTGCTGTTGAGAGTGAGGCGCGAAGGAGACGGGAACGTCTGCCACACGGGAGCGCGCACCTGCTTTCGGGAGAGCTCCGGGTCATGAGACCGAGACACGGAGGCACTCGCCACAGAGGCACAGAGGTCATTTCTTATAGAGAAGCCAAAAACGCTCTGTGTCTCTGTGTCTCTCCGTGGCCCCGAAACCAAATCGTCTCTGTGTCTCTGTGCCTCTGTGGCCGGAAGTCTGAACCATGAAAACACCTCCACTTAAACTCGGCATCCCCAAGGGCTCGCTGCAGGACGCGACGATCCAGTTGTTCGCGCGGGCCGGCTTCAACATCTTTGCGAGCACGCGCTCGTATTTTCCGGCGATCGACGATCCCGAGATCGAGTGCATGCTGATCCGCGCGCAGGAGATGGCGCGCTACGTGAGCGACGGGGTGCTGGACGCCGGGCTGACCGGACAGGACTGGATCGCCGAACACGCAGCCTCGGCTGGCGGCGACGCCGGCGTGGTGCCGCTCGCCGATTTGATCTACGCCAAACAGAGTTTCGGCAAAGTCCGCTGGGTGCTCGCCGTTCCCGAAGACTCGCATTACCAGGCGGCGAACGACCTCGAGGGCGCAACCATCGCCACCGAACTGGTGCGCGCCACACAGGCGTATTTCACGGCGCGGGGCATCAACGTCAACGTCGAGTTCTCGTGGGGTGCGACCGAGGTGAAGCCGCCGACCCTTGCGGATGCGATCGTGGAGGTTACCGAAACCGGATCCTCACTCCGCGCCAATCGGCTGCGGATCATCGACACGGTGCTGGAGTCCAACACCCAGCTGATCGCCAATCCATCGGCACTCGATGACAGTTGGAAGCGGACGAAGCTGCAGAACCTGGCGTTGCTCCTGCGCGCTGCGATCGAGGCGCAGGGGCGCGTCGGGATCATGCTCAACGTCCGGCGCGAGGATCTGGACGGTGTGCTCGCGCTGCTGCCGGCGCTGCAGCGTCCGACGATTTCACCGCTCGCCGATGCGGACTGGGTTGCGCTGAACACGATCATCGAAGAGCGTACCGTCCGCGATCTCATCCCCGGGCTCAAGGCGGCGCGCGCCCAGGGGATCGTCGAGTACCCGCTCAACAAGATCGTCCTGTGACCGCGAAGCGAATGAAGCGGCCGCCTGTTTTCGACGTGCGCGTAATCGACTCCGCCGACACGAAATCGGTCGAGCGATTGATCGGCGGATCGTCGCACGGGGACGTCGCAATCACACGGCGGGCGTCCCGGATCGTATCCGATGTGCGGCAACGCGGCGACGCCGCCTTGCTCGAGTACGCGAGGCAGCTCGATCATCTCGATCAGCCGATCGAGATCAGCGCCATCGAGATGGGGCGCGCCGCGCGGCGGGTGGCGCCGGCGGTGAGGGCTGCGATTGCGCGTGCCGTTCGCAATATCGAGCTCGTCGCGATGCGGCAGGTGCCAAAAGGATGGCGCGTTCGCACCGGCCGGGGCGTTCTCGTCGAGCAACGGGTGACGCCGCTCGATCGCGTCGGATGCTATGTTCCCGGCGGACGCTACCCCCTGCCCTCTTCGTTGCTCATGACCGCGGTGCCTGCGCGCACCGCAGGCGTTAATGAAATCATCGCGGTCTGTCCGCGTCCGGACGACACCGTCATGTTCGCTGCCCTCGAAGCAGGCGTCGACCGGTTGTTCCGAATCGGCGGGGCGCACGCCATCGCTGCGCTGGCGTATGGAACGGCCACCGTTCCTCGAGTCGACAAGGTCTGCGGACCGGGCAACGCGTACGTCGCGGCGGCCAAGGCGCTCGTGGCGAAGGACTGCGCGATCGATTTCTTCGCCGGACCAAGCGAGATCGTGATCGTTTCAGAGGGCGGGCGGCCGGAGTGGATCGCGGCGGACCTGCTCGCCCAGGCAGAGCACGATCCTCATGCGAGGGCGCTGCTGATCACCTCCAGTCGACAGCTGGCGACCAACGTGCGGGCCGAATGCCTCGCGCAGATGCCGGCTGAAGGACCGGCCGCCGAGGCGATCGATCGAAACGGCGGGATCATTGTGACTCGCACGCCGGGCGAGGCGATCGAGCTCTGTCAGCGGATCGCGCCCGAGCACGTGGTCTGCGACAGCGATGCTGTCGCGCGAAGGCTGACCCGCGCCGGAACGGTGTTCGTCGGCCCGTGGAGCGCGCAGGCGCTGGGCGACTATACGACGGGCTCCAACCACGTGCTGCCAACCGGCGGCGCGGCGCGGGCGCGGGGCGGGCTCAGTGCCGCGGATTTCGTCCGCGTCGCAACCGTCCAGCGGATCACCGCGGCGGGAATGAAGGAGATCGGGCCGGCGGCGGCGGTGCTGGCACGGGCCGAAGGATTGACGGCGCACGCACGCTCGATCGAGATCCGCACGAATGGACGAAGACGAACGGTATGAATTACGAATACGAAAAACCGGCAACCCCCCTGGGCGGTCTGCGGCTTCACATGAACGAGAACACCTCGGGCTGCTCCCCCGCCGTCATCGACGCGCTGCGCGGAATCAGTGGCGAACAGGTGGCGCTCTATCCTGACTACACAGCGGCGAACGAGGCCGCGGCGCGACGTCTCCGCGTCGGTCCTGAAAACCTCGTGCTGACCAACGGCCTCGACGAGGGGATCTTCGCCACCAGCGTCGCGGTGCTGCGCGGGAGCGCTGAGCAGGATCCATTGGAGGCAATCGTCGTGCCACCCGCCTTCGAGATGTATGCGGTATGCGCGCACGCGGCGGGAGCGCGGGTGATCTCCGTTCCGCAGAACGAACGGTTCGAGTTTCCGCTCGATCGTGTGCTGCAGGCCGTCAACGCGCGGACGCGGATCGTTTTTTTGACGAATCCGAATAATCCGACCGGGATCGTCATCCCGCGCGAGAGCATCCTGGCCATTGCGAAGGCAGCCCCGGCCGCCGTCATCTTCGTCGACGAGGCGTATGCGGACTTCAGCGGCAGCAGCCTGATCGGAGATGAATCCCTGGTCGATCTCACCAACGTCTTGATCGGACGAACGTTCTCCAAGTGCTACGGGCTGGCCGGACTTCGTGTCGGCGCGCTGGTCGGCTCCTCGGCGAGAATCGCCGCCGTCCGGCGCGTGCTGCCGCCCTACAGCGTCAATGCCGCCGCGGCGGCAGCCTTGCCGGCGGCGCTTGGTGACACGGCGCACTACGACTCGTACCTGGCTCAGGCGCAAGCGTCGAAGGACATGTTGTATGCGGCACTGGACCGCCTCGGCATCCCCTACTGGCGCAGTGCCGCCAACTTCGTCCTGGCACGTTTGGCGAAGACACCGGACGGATCGTCGATGGTCTGAAATCACGGGGCGTCTACGTGCGCGACCGGTCGACGGAACATGGCTGCGCCGGCTGCGTCAGGATCACCACCGGCGTACTCGCCCACACGCAGAAGTGTATCGCCGCGATCGAGGAGGTACTGTGCGGCGCGCGGTAATCGAACGCAAGACGACCGAGACGGCGATCGCCCTGACGCTCACCCTCGACGGCCGCGGCCGCTACGACGTTCGCACCGGCATCAGGTTCCTCGACCACATGCTGGAGCTCGTCGCCCGCCACGGCGGATTCGACCTGGCGATCACCGCCACCGGCGATCTGGATGTCGATCAGCATCACACCGTCGAAGACCTTGGCATCGCCCTCGGCGAAGCGGTCAGTGCCGCGATCGGCACGAGGCGGGGTATCAACCGTGCCGGCTACTTCGTCATGCCGATGGACGAGACACTCGCGGTAGCCGCCATCGATCTCAGCGGACGGGTGCACGCGATCGTCGACCTGAAGGTCCGCGCGCGCATGGTTGGCGATCTGCAGACGGAACTCGTCACCGACTTCTTCGACGGCTTCGCCCAGGGTGCCAGGGCCAACGTGCACGTGAAGGTGCTCTACGGACGATCGAGTCATCACCACGTCGAAGCGGTATTCAAGGCCTTCGCCCGCGCGCTGCGTTACGCCTGCTCGCGCGACCGGCAGCTGGCGAAGATCCTGCCGTCCACCAAGGGACTGCTGTGACACGATCGATCGCGCTGGTTGATTACGGCGCCGGGAATCTCACCTCGGTTCGGAAGGGCCTGACCGCCGCCGGTGCGGATCTCTACACGCCGGCGAACCCGCTGGACCTTTCCAAGGCAGCTGCCATCGTCATCCCGGGCGTCGGTCACTTTGGCGCGACAGTTTCACTTGGCGGCGAGTGGCGCACAGAGATCCTGGGACGCGTTCGCGCGGGAGTTCCACTGTTCGGCATCTGCCTCGGCATGCAGTGGTTGTTCGACGGCAGCTCGGAGGCGCCGGGAATCAAAGGGCTCGGACTCATCGAGGGAACCTGCACCCGCATCGATGCTCCTCCGCCACTGAAAGTGCCGCACGTCGGCTGGAACACGCTGGAGCATGCGCCGCGAAGCGGCGTCCTGCTCCACGAGGTCGACGAGCGCAGCCACGTGTACTTCACCCACACCTACGCCGCGCCGGTGACGGCCGACTGCACCGCCAGCGCTACGCATGGCGGGCGATTCGCCGCCGTCGTCGAGCGCGACCATGTGTGCGGCGTGCAGTTCCATCCGGAGAAATCCGGCGAGGCCGGTCTGCAGATCCTGCGGAACTTCGTTCGAATGGTGGGCACCTGATGCTGGCCCGGCGGATCATCGCCTGCCTCGATGTTCGAAATGGCAGCGTCGTCAAGGGAGTGCAGTTCGACGGCCTGAGGGACGCCGGCGACCCCGCGGAACTCGCGCGACGCTACAACGCCGAGGGGATCGACGAACTCGTCATCCTCGACGTCACCGCGACGCTCGAAGCGCGCCGCGCGATCGCTGCGACGATTCACGCGGTGTCCGCCGAGCTGTTCATTCCTCTTGCCGTCGGTGGCGGCATCCGTTCCGACGCGGATGCCGCCGCGGCAATCGACGCCGGCGCCGACAAAGTCAGCGTGAACACCGCAGCCATCGACGATCCCGCGTTGATCACACGCCTGGCGGCACGTTATGGAAGTCAGGCGGTGATCGTCGCGATCGACGCGAAACGGCAGAACGACCGCTGGACGGTCTATGCACGGAGCGGGCAGGCCGCTGCGAGTCGGCACGCCGTCGAGTGGGCGAGGGAAGCGGAAGCGCGCGGCGCCGGAGAGATCCTGCTGACATCGATCGACCGGGACGGCACCCGCTCCGGATTCGACTGCGCGCTCACCGCCGCCGTCTCGTCGGCCGTCTCGATCCCGGTCATCGCCTCGGGCGGCGCCGGTACGTTCGAACACTTCAAGGACGTGTTCACCGATCGGCCGGGCAGACGCGGCGCTGGCGGCGTCCGTCTTCCACTTCTCCGAACACGCAGTCGCGGACCTCAAGGCTTACCTCCGCGACGCCGGCGTTCCAGTAAGGCTCGATTCGCTTCAGGGTTGAAGGCATGCTCATTCCATCGATCGATCTCCAGGGAGGCAGGATCGTCCAATTGATCCAGGGTGAGAAGCTCGCGATCGAGTCCGACGATGTGGACGGCTGGATCGAACGGTTTCGCGGCTTCGAGAAGGTGCAGGTGATCGATCTCGATGCAGCGAAGGGAACGGGACGGAACGATGCACTCGTGCGGCGCATCTGTGCCGAGCTCCCCTGCCGCGTCGGCGGCGGCATCCGGACTATCGATCGCGCCCGCGCAGCGCTGGACTTCGGCGCCACCAAGGTGATCGTCGGTTCGTCACTGTTTCGCGGGTCGGACGTCGACGAGCAGTTCGCCCGGAGCCTTGCCGACACGCTTGGATCCGATCGCATCATCGGCGCCGTCGATAGCCGGGGCGGCAAGGTCGTGGTCGACGGTTGGCGAACCCAGACCGATCTGACGCCGGTCGACGCGGTATCCAGGCTCGAGCCGTTCGCCGGCGAGTTCCTCTATACCCACGTGGATCTCGAAGGGCTGATGAAGGGAACGGACCTGAACGCGATCAAGGCGGTCAAGGCCGCGACCTCGCGGCGGGTGACGGCGGCCGGCGGGATCACCACGCGGGAAGAAATCGACGAACTGCACGCAGCCGGGATCGACGCGGTGGTCGGGATGGCACTTTATTCCGGAAGGCTCTTCATCGGCATGAACCCTCCGGTAACCCCGCCCGTCTAACGCTGCACTATGAGATTCTTGCACCGGCCCTGATCGCGCTCGCCCTGGCCGCCCCAGCCGCGGCTCAGCACAAAGAAACCGAGACCGTCGACCGCACAGTGTCGATTGGTCCCAACGGCACGCTGAAATTGAACAACTTCTCGGGTGACGTCAGAGTCACCGGCAGTGCCGCATCCGAGATCGTGATCCACGCCGTCCGCCGCGCCACCCGCGAGCGGCTCGACAACATCAAGCTCGACGTCAAGACCAGTGGCTCGACGGTGTCGATCGAAGCCAACCGGCGAAACGACAACTGGCACGAGAAGAACGACAACGTGGTCGAAACCGAGTTCGACATCAAGGTCCCGTTCGACACGCAGCTGGACCTTCACTCGTTCTCCGGCAAGCTCCAGGTCATCGACGTGAGCGGCAACATCGACGCCCAGACGTTCAGCGGAGAAGTCGAGCTCGACGTCGCTCGTGGTGGACGCGTGCCCGCCCTCAACGTCGAGACCTTCAGCGGTGACATCCGGGCGAAGTTCCCGGCCGACGCCTCCGGACAGGTTGAATTCAACAGCTTCAGCGGCGACATCGACAGCGAACTGCCGTTCGCGATGCACTCCACCCGCCGGAGCGGACGGAAGGACGCCAGCGGCGCTCTCGGCAGCGGCGACGGCAGCACGCTGAAATTCAAGACGTTCAGCGGCGACCTGAAGATATCCAGGTAGAGTCGCTGGTGTACGCTGTTGGCCGATGCGCTCGAGGCTTCGGACAGCGGCTCCCCTCCTCCTGTTTCCCTGACGGCGCTCGCGGGTTGCTCCCGGAGCGCCGGTCCCTTTTCCGACCAGAACGCCCGTGCGCATGTCGAGATGCTGGCCGGAACGATCGGCAGCCGTCCCGCGGGCACGCCGCAGAGCGCCAGGGCACGCGACTACGTCATCGACCAGTTGAAGCTGTACGGCTACGAGGTCCGGGTCCAGGACGCCGACGCAAGGCGTCCGGAGTTCGGTCTCACGGCCCGCGTCTCCAACGTGATCGCAACGCTGCCCGGTGAACGGCGCGAAGCGATCGGCCTTGTCTCGCACTACGACTCCAGCCCCGAATCACCCGGTGGATCCGACGATGGATTCGGCGTTGCCGTGTCACTCGAAGCCGCGCGGCTGATTGCCGCCCGGCCGCGCACCTGGTCCACCTTCATCATCGTCACCGACGCGGAAGAAGTGGGACTGATGGGCGCGGCGGCACTGATGTCGGATCGCGAGGTTCGAGACCGGCTCCAGGCGTACATCAACCTCGAGTCCACCGGATCCGGCGGACCGGTGATGTTATTCGAGACCGGGCCCGGCAACAGCTGGCTGACGACGCCGTGGGCGCGCGCCGCGCCGCATCCGCGGGGCGGATCGTTTGCGCTCGAGATCTACAAGCGGCTGCCGAACGACACGGATTTTTCCATTCTCCGCAGGCACGAGGTCCCCGGCCTGAATTTCGCCACCGTCGGCGACAGCTACGCGTATCACACGGCCCGCGATACGGCGGAGCGGGTCTCACCCGCCGCGCTGCGAAGTGCCGGAGAGAACGTCGTCGCGATCGTCGACGCACTGCAGGGAACCGATATCTCGCGCCGAACATCGCGGGATGCCACCTATTTCGACATCGGCGGCACGGTGGCGATCAGTTACAGCTCCGCGTGGGACTGGCTGATCACGATTGTCGCGATCGTCGCCGGTGCTGCCGGGTGGATCCGCGTGACGCGGTTCGTGACACGCGAGGAAGGCACCGGTCCCTGGGCAATCGGATTCATCTGGGCGGCGCTGGGGATCGCGGCGGTAGCGGCCGGCATGGCAGCGGCGACCTGGCTGCTGCGCGCCGCGCGTGAGGTCTATCACCCGTGGTATGCACGTCCGGATCGCCTGTTCCTCATGCTCCTGTCGGTTGGCGCGTCAATCGCGTGGGGCATGACCCGGCTCGGGCGGTGGCTGCCTGCGCGCGCCCGCGGCCTGCGGCATCCAGCAGTCGTCTGGACCTACACGCTGCCGCTGTGGATTGCGCTTGCGGCAGCGGGATCGTGGTTCGCACCATCCGCCGGGTACCTGTGGAGCATCCCTGTTCTGGCTGCAGGTCTTCTGCTGGCGATCGTTCCATCCTCGAACGCGACCATCGTCCGGATCGTGTCGGTGATCGTGCTGAGTGTGACTGCTACCCTGTGGACTCGCGACACGCTCGAGCTGTTGCGATTCATCGTCGCGGTCCTCGCGAGGCTCCCGCTCGTCACACCGCCGTTCGTGTTCGCCGCGCTACTGACGGTAAGTGGCCTGATGGTCGCGCCGCCGCTGATTGCTGCCGCCGCGGCGGACCGGCGGCTCACTCGGCCGGCGCTGCTGACCACGACGTGTCTTCTTGCGCTGGCGGTGTCGGTCCCGTTGGCCTACGCGGCACCCGCCTATACGTTCCAGCAACCGCTTCGCCGGCAGGCACGCGTGCTCCAGGAGCCCGGATCACCCGTGTCGCTGTGGCAGATCGCATCGGTGGAGCCTGGCATCGACCTCGGCGCCGGCGCGCCGGGAACCTGGTCCCCGGGAGCGCCGAAGACCGTCACTGGCGTACCCTGGGGCACGCTGCGCGAACCGTTCGTGTTCGGGGCGTCCGCACCCGCGATCGGCGCGCCCCCCGCCACGATGACCGCTGTCTCGGTGCAGGACGTGCCCGGGGGCATCGAGCTCGGAATGACAGTCGTGCCGCGGGAGCCGGGTCTCAGCCTGTCGATCACCCTTCCTCCCGGCGCCGTGCCCGCTCGCAGCAGCCTGCCCGGTGTCGTGCGTTCGAGTCGCTGGACGGCCATTTACGTGGCGCTGCCGCTCGACGGGATCGCGTTTCGTGCCAGCTTCAGCGGCGTCACCGCCGAGCGGCTCCGTCAGAGCCAGGTGACGGTGACATCGGCGCGAATCCCGGGTGGAAGCGGCTGGCAGCAGCTGCCGTCGTGGCTGCCACAGGAGCGCGCGGTGTGGACTGCGCGGGCCACCTGGCTGCTCCCGCCTCCGCCGCTTGAGCCGGTCCCGCCGTTACGTTAAACTCCGTAACCGCTACGTCGTTTTGCGTAATGGAGACGGGGGTGAATGAGCACCAATCCTTTCGTTTACGGTGAAGTCGTACCCCCCGCCGCGTTCGTGGGGCGGGAGTTGGAACTGGAGCGCCTGACCGGAGACCTGATGGCCGGGCAGAAGGTCTTCCTGATCTCGCCGCGGCGCTATGGGAAGTCATCGCTCGTGTCCCGCGCGCTGGTGCAGGCGGCGAAGCATGGCGCGCTCACGGTGGATGTCACGGTCAGCGCGTACAGCTCGTACGTCGCCTTCCTGGAGGGCTATGCCAGGTCACTGCTCTCGGTCGACACGACCGTCGACCGCGCCCGGATGTGGCTTCGAGACATGCTCGGCGCCGTTCGTCCGGAAGTCAGGATCGAACCGGACGAACTCGGCAAGAGTCAGCTCGCCCTCTCCTTCCCCTCGGCGCGCTCTGCCAAAGACGTCTCGCGCCTGGCCCAGGAAGTATTCACGCTGCCGGCGAAGATCGCCGTCGCGCGCAAACGGAAGCTGGCGATCGCACTCGACGAGTTCCAGGCGATCGCCGCATTCAACGGCGGCAGCGTCGAGCATGCGTTGCGCGCCGCGGTTCAGCACCAGCGGCAGGTAGGCTACGTATTCTCCGGATCCGAGCCTGCGCTGATGGAGCGTATGCTCGGCCGCAGCCGCCCGTTCTACAAGGCCGGTCCGGTCATGCGGCTCCAGAAGATCGATCCCGACCGGTTCGCCGGGTTCGTCGAATCGCGTTATCGAGCGACCGGCATCAAACCGGCGATCGGGCTGGGAGCCGCGATCGTCGAGCTCGCCGGCAACCTTCCCTACGACGTGCAGCGGCTCGCTCACGAGATGTGGGATGACGTGCGCGCTGCAGGCGGCAAGAGCGCCGACGTCGATACCCTTCACCAGACCCTCACGCGCCTGCTGAACGAGCACGTCACGCTGTTCGAGAGCATCTGGCAGCGCCTCACACTCGCGCAGCGCGGCGCCCTGCGGGCGGCCGTGCTCGAGGATGGGCGGGAGCTGCTCTCGGCTGACGTCCGATCGAGATACCGGCTGAGCGGAACATCCACCGTCCAGGCATCGCTTGCCGCCCTGGTGCGCGAGGACATCCTCGCCAAAGACAGCACGCGTTACGTGGTGGTCGACTCGCTGCTGCGCGAATGGGTCGCGCGGCGCACCTTCTAGAGCGCACATGACCTTTCTGGATCGGATCGGCCTCGGCGGGCGAACCCTACGTGCCTGGGCGATGTACGACTGGGCCAATTCGGCGTTCCAGACGACCATCATCGCCGCCGTCTTCCCGATCTATTACCGCAAGGTGCTCGCGGCCGACCTGACGGAAGCGGCTGCCACATCGTCGTTCGCGTGGGCGACGACGCTGGCGATCCTCGTGGTGGCAATCGTGGCGCCGGTCCTCGGCGCCATCGCCGATTACGCGGCGCTCAAGAAGCGGATGCTGGCCGCTTTTCTCGGCCTCGGCGCGGCCGCATGCATTGCCATGTACTGGCTGACGCGGGGCGACTGGTTCTTCGGGCTGACGCTGTTCGTCATCGGCAACGTCGGTGTTGCCGGCAGCATCGTGTTCTACGAGGCGCTGCTGCCGCACCTTGCCGGTCCCGACGAACTCGATCGCGTCTCGTCGGCCGGTTACGCCGTCGGCTATCTCGGCGGAGGACTGCTGCTGGCGATCAATCTGCTCATGATCCAGAAGCCGGCAATCTTCGGTATCGCCGATGCGGGCGTGGGCACGCGTCTGAGCCTCGCCAGCGTCGGGATCTGGTGGGCGGTGTTCTCGATCCCGTTGTTCCGCCGCGTGCCCGAGCCGGCGATCGCAGTCGTTCCCGGAGCGGTGCGTGAGAAGGCATCCATCGCGCTGGGTATCCGGCAGCTGCGACAGACCTTCTCCGAGCTGCGCGGCTACAAACAGGCCTTCCTGCTCCTGCTCGCCTTCGTCATCTACAACGACGGAATCCAGACGATCATCAGGATGGCAACGATCTACGGCGCCAACATGGGCCTCCAGGACGGCGACATGATCACCGCCCTGCTGATCACCCAGTTCATCGGCGTGCCGGCGGCATTCGCGTTTGGCGTGCTCGCTTCCAGGATCGGCGCCAAGACCTCGGTCTTCATCGGCCTCTTCGTCTACGCCGGGATCAGCATCCTCGGCTACTACATGACGACTGCCACCCACTTTTATGCGCTCGCCGTGCTCGTCGGCCTGGTACAGGGTGGAACCCAGTCGCTGAGCCGTTCGCTGTTTGCCAGCATGATTCCCAAGCGGAAGTCCTCCGAGTTCTTCGCCTTCTTCGGCGTGTTCGAACGTTACGCCGGCATCTTCGGTCCGTTGATCTTCGGCTGGGTGACGGCGTACTGGGGCAACAGCCGCAACGCCATTCTCGCCATCGTGTTGTTCTTCATTTTCGGCGCGATGCTGCTGACGCGCGTGAATGTGGACGCGGGGCGCCGCGAAGCACGAACCGGCGACGCCAGCGCGCCGGTCTAACACCGCCCATGCTCGCAGGGTTCATCGCTCGGGCGGTGGTTCATACCTTCTACCAGGTCGATCGGGCGGGAATGCCGCCGGCGTCTGGTGCTCTCATCCTGCTTCCCAATCACCCGAATGCGCTGCTCGATCCAGCGCTGATCCGGGCGACCGCCGGACGCGACATCAGGTTCCTGGCCAAGTCGACGCTGTTCAGCGGGTTCCTCGGCCCGCTCGTCCGCGCATCGGGCGCGATTCCCGTGTTTCGCAAGCAGGACGAAGGCACGGATGTGTCGCGCAACGCGGAGATGTTCGCCGCTGTTGATGCGGCACTGGCCCGCGGGGAAGCCATCTGCATTTTTCCCGAAGGGATCAGCCACTCAACCGGAAAGCTGGAACCACTCAGGACGGGGGCCGCACGCATGGCCCTCTCGGCATCAGCGCAGGGAACGCCGGTGCGGCTGCTGCCGGTCGGCATCAACCCGCATCGCAAAACGATGTTCCGGTCGCGGATGACCGTCATCTACGGGCAGCCCTTCACCGTCGATCCCGGCGCAACGGTCCATGCAGTGACGTCCAACGTCGCGGAGCGGATGCGACACCTGATCGTCGAGGCGGATCCCGCAGCGGATGCAGCGCTCGTCATTCGCATTGACCGCCTCTACGCCGCCGAGCGCTCAGCCACGCAAAGCGCTGAAGCCGCGATCGAGCGCCGCCGGATCATTGCTGCCGGGCTCAGCCGGTTGCGTGAGGATCGCCCGGAATGGTACGAAGCCGCACTCCTGCAGCTGCGCCACTACGACCAGCGGCTCCGGCGCTTCGGACTACACGATTCCGTGCTCGACTGGGACACCTCGCTCGCCGATGCGCGCCGCTTCGCCGTCCGTGAGCTTCCGCTCGCGCTGATACTCGTGCCGATCGGCGCTGTTGCACTGATCGTCTTTGCCGTCCCCTATCTATTTACGGCACTCACGGCGCGGCTGCAGAAAGACACCGACGTCACCGCGACGGCCAAGGTCATCGCAGGCATTTGTCTTCTACGCGGTCTGTGACCACGCTGTTGTCGGTTGGTGCAGCTCGCTGGCTTGGAGCTGCCGCAGGATGGCTCACCGCCGTTGCTTCGTCCCCGTGCTCGCTGCCGTCGGTCTCTTCGCCATCGAACGCGAGTCCTCCGCATTCAGAACGGCGCGCTCATGGCTCGCCCTTCGGGGCGCTCACGCCAACACCCGCAAGCGCCTGCGACGCCACCGCGCGGAACTCGCGGAGGTGCTCGACGAGGTCAACGAATATCTGCAACGCCTTTGACTTCAAACTTCAAACTCCAAACTCCAAAGTCCAAAGTCCAAAGTCCAAACTCCCAGTGGCGTTGACTGCGATCAGTTGGTCAGAAACGTCTCAACAAATGTGATCCACGTGTAGAAGTTGTAATTCGCGTTCGCTGCAGAACCGGGGAAGTTCTCGTGGCCGGCGTCTTCGTAGATGACGAACCAGACGGGAGCGCCGTTACCGCGCGCGGCTTGATACATGGCTTCTGCCTGGGCGATCGGCACACGTGCGTCTTTTCTTCCGTGCGCGATCATCAGCGGGACTTTCAATTTCTTGGCATTGGTGACCGGGGATATTTCAGTCAGCAGCGCGCGAGTCGCGGGATCGCGTTCATCACCGTACTCCGCGCGACGGTCCTGCTGCCTGCCAGGCTCGGTGCCCTCGATGTAGCTCACGAAATCCGAAATCGCGGCACCGGCAAACGCGCAGCGGATCCGGTCGGGGTAACGTTCCGCCACCGCGTAAGTCATGTAGCCACCGTAACTGGCGCCGGTCACCATCACACGCGACGCGTCCAGCGTCTTGTTTGCTCCGATCCAGTCGAGCAGCGCGCCGATATCTTTCACCGCATCCTCGCGCCTGCTCCCGTCGTCCAGCTTCTCGAACGATGTGCCGAAACCAAAACTGCCGCGGACGTTCGGAAAGACGATCGCGATCCCCATCTCGTTGAGGAAGTAGGCGCTGCGCCCCTGGAAGCGCGGGCGCTCGCGCGCGTCATTGGGCCCACCGTGTACGTTGATGATGACGGGACGGGGTCCGGTGAACCGCGCCGGCGGCCGATAGAGGACGCCTGAAATCATCCGGCCGTCGAAACTCTTCCAGCGGACGATCTCCGGCTCGGGCAGCGTCGCGGCATCGATCCCTCCGACCGGACTCTTTGTCCACTGTGTAATCGCGCCGGACGAGGCGTTGATGCTGAAGACATCGGAGAACGTCCGCGAGGAGCCGAAGCTGAAAGCGACCTCGCTTCCGTCTGCGCTCCACTGCAGCGTCCAGACTCCACGCGGTGTGACCGGGGCGGGCAGCTGCCCGGCGGGAAGTGCCGCCGTCATCCGCGTCCGCAGCGTGGTGGTGTCGATCAACTCGACCCTGCTCGATGCGTCCCGGTCGACGCTGACGGCCAGCGTTCTGCCGTCGGGCGACAGCGCGATCGCTTCGATCGACTCTTTCTCAGAGGTGAGTGCCGTCCAGAGCCCCGCTCGCAACCGCCACGCACGCGGCAGTTCGGAGCCGTGGTTGCTGGTCGCGTAAATCGATTTTCCGTCGGGTGAGTACCTGTGGATCTCCCCAAATCGCGGGCACTCCTTTCGGGGTCACCAGCGTCTTACTCCCTGTCGTCGTATCGATGGACCAGATCGCCGTGTCGTTGCCCGGAAGCAGCTCGAGGGCGAGTAGCTCGCGGTCGTCCGGCGACCAGGCCCAGACCTCCCAAGATCCGGTCACTTCGGCGAGCAGGCGTGACGAAGACGGATCCTTCGGGTCGACGATGTAGAGGTCGCGATCGCGGCCGTTGCGGCGATTCGAATCGAATGCGATTCGGCCGCTCTTGCGAGACCACGCGGGCAATCCGTTGCGCGACTTCCCGTCGGTCAGCAGGGTCGTCGTTTCTCCGTCCACCCTGATCAACTGGTGAGTCTCAGCCGCACCGGTATCTTTTCGAACGATGAAGGCGTCGCCTCCCGCCGGGCTGAAAGACGCCGCACCGATCGCGCCCTCCGCAAAGGCGGTCACTGGCTTTGGCGGTGCGAGCGGTGCGCTGACGAGATGAACCTGTTGCGACGTTGCGGTGGTGGTCAGGACCAGCATTTCGCGACGCTGCCCGTGCCAGCCAAGCAGCTGCGCGCGCCGGAACTCACCGTAAGGACGGAGTTTCGCGACGAGGGTGCCGGCGATCGGAGGAAGGCCTTCGGCCTTCACGTTCGCGGGCACCGGGATCGTGGCGTCCTGCGCAGTCAGTACAGTACCAAGCAGGAGCAGGACAATGGTCCGCATCAACCGGTGCATCGAACCTCGCAGGCGTATTCGCAGAGGAACGCGATTATAGTGCAAACGGACCGCGCGACTTTTGCGTCCAATCACCCATGAAGATCGTCATCGCGGGCGGTACCGGGTTCCTGGGGCGCCCTCTCGCCGAGATGTACGCGGAAGAAGGGCACGACGTCCGCGTTCTCACGCGCAGTCTTCCTGACGGCGAGTCACGTCACGATCCCGGCACAGGGATGCCTGGTGTGACGCGCGTCGGCTGGGCACCGCAGGCAACCACGAATCCGACACACAACACCGCGAACGCAGCGCCACCCGTGAAGGGCTGGGCGATCGCGCTGGACGATGCTGATGCGGTGGTCAACCTGGCCGGCGAATCGCTGGCGGCGAAGCGGTGGACGCCGGAACGCAAGCAGTTGCTGCGCGACAGCCGCACCATCCCGACGCGGGCGCTGGCGCATGCGATCGCGAATGCCGCGCGGCCGCCGCGTGTGCTGATCAGCGCGAGCGGTATCGGCTACTACGGTCCCGCAGGCAGCGAGCCGAAGACCGAGGACTCTCCCGCGGGCAGCGACTTCGTCGCGCAGTTGTGTGTGGCCTGGGAGGCCGAAACGCGTCCGGCGCACGATGCCGGCACGCGGGTCGTGCTGTTGCGCACCGGCGTCGTGCTCGAGCGATCGGGCGGTGCGCTCACCGAAATGATCCCGTTTTTCAAGTACTTCATCGGCGGCCCGATTGGATCCGGACGGCAGTACATGTCATGGATCCACCGCCTCGATTACGTGGAGATGGTTCGCTGGATCGTCGAGACACCCGCGGTCGAAGGTCCGGTCAATGCCACGGCGCCACACCCGGTCACCAACCGCGAATTCGTGCGCGCCCTGGGCCACGCCCTTCGCCGTCCGAGCATCGTTCCCGCCCCGGCATTCGCGCTCAAGCTGATGTTCGGTGAGCTCGCGATGCCGCTGTTACTCACCGGTCAGCGTGTGCTGCCCGCACGAGCGCAGGCGCACGGCTATCACTTCCGCTATCCCGAGATCGACATCGCGATGCGCGGAATATTCGGTGAGGCGTAATCCGTGATCAGAGAATCGCCGGCGCGCCACCGCGGAAGTCGGCGCCGAGGATCGATACCGAGTCGGCCCCGAGCCATGAGTCGATGACCTTCGAATACACAGCGCGGAAGTCTGTCTCGTGCCGGACGTCGCCGCTGTTGTTCTCGAGCGTCGGGTTGTCGTTGCCGATGCGCAGGTTCGGCGCAGTTCCGTAGATGCCGCCGCGGACGCCGCCGCCGAGCGCCAGCATCACGCTTGCGGCGCCATGATCGGTGCCCTGGCTGCCGTTCTCCGTGATTCGCCGGCCGAACTCTGAGAACTGCAGGATCAGCGTGTCGTTGAGCAGGCCCTGGTTCAGCAGGTCCTGGTAGAACGCCGTCAATCCGCCGTTCAGCGTGGTCATCAGTCCCGCGTATGCACCATTGGCCTGGTTCGGATTCTGCGAGGCATGCGTGTCATAGCCGCCGGTCTGCACCCAGAACACTTTCGTGCCGAGATCCCTGTTCATCGCACCGGCGATCGTCCGCAGCGCCTGGGCGAAGCCGTTGTTGGGATAGGTCACGGTCGACACGTACGTGCCGACCTGCGCCACGCGATCGAGCGTCGCGAACGCAGCCTGCGCCGTGGAATTGACGAAGGCGAGATGCGGCTGGTCGACCGGTACGTGTGACGAGATCCTGGTCGCCGTGTCGCGGGCGAACACCGCATCGGTTCCACCGTTAGGACTCGAAAAGGCGTAACCGGTCACCGATGTAATCGCCGGAACACCAACCGTGCGCGCCAGCAGCGTACGGGGGGTTTCGCGCTGCGTGTTCCAGGCGGTCAGCGGATCCACTGGTGTGGGCAGCTGATCGAGGTAGCGCCCGAGCCAGCCTGTTCCCGCGGGCGAAGCCGGATCGGCGGTCGACCAGATATCCGTGCCTTCGAAATGCGAGCGGCTCTGATTCGGATAGCCGGTGCGCTGGATCACCGCCAGGCGCCCGGCGTTGAAAATGGATCGCAATCCCGGGAGCTGCGGATTCAGTCCCAGCGGAACGCCGCTCTTGTCGGTGCCGATCTGCAGGACGTTGCCGGCCGGGATCGCGATCGTGGGCCGGCGCGAGTAGTAGTTCGGGTCGTTGTAGGGGATGACGGTGCTCAGCGAGTCGTTGCCACCACTCAAGTACAGGACCACGAGATTGCGCCGCGATCGCCCCTGCGCGCGCGCCAGGTCGGTGAGAAAGGCGGGCGCGGCGAAGCTGACGGTGAAAGCCGCCACCCCGCCGCGGACGAATTCCCGTCGGCTGATCGTCATACGAGTTGATATTCTCCGGATCCGACGATCAGGTGCGCCAGGCCAGCTGCCTTGGTGGCGATCTGGGTGTCAGAGGCCGTCCAGGTGCCGCCGGCTCGCACGTAGTCGAGCAGCGCGTTGTACGAGTCAGTCGCGAACGGCTGCGGGGTGAGGCGGTTGGTCATGACCGCCAGAAGAGACTCGGGCGTCGATGCTTCACTGCGCACGCTATCCCGCAAGTTGAACTTCTGGTTGGTTGCGAGCGTGGAGGCAAAGTTCATGCGCGCGAGTGTCCCGCCGCTCGAGAACCACCCTGGACCCAGCTCCCACCCGTTGACGTCCGGCGGCTCGTAGAGCTGTTGACCCATCGCCAGCAGCGGATTCATGACGTTCGCGTCGCTGATGGAAAAGCCCGCCCACCCCACTTCTTTGATCGCGCGCACGACGAATTCAACCGGCCACGAGTAACGCGCGTAGCGGGAGGCGTTGGCGATGAACTGCGGCGACCGCAGCAGGTGCGCGATCATCGGCCTGATCTCGAAATCGAACTGGTAATAGAGCTTCGACATCTCGTCGATCAGTGCGGCATCCGGCTTGTCGATCTCTGAAATGAAGAAGCGGTACAACTTCGTCGCCAGCCGGGGACCCGTAGCCGGGTGCCGCGCGACCGCGTCGATGAAGTCCAGTCCGTCCTGCATGCCGGCATCGGCCGAGCGCGCGGGGATCGTCTTGCCTCCATTTGGCGAGACCGCGAACGTGAACTCCTTCGCATTGGTGTCGTGCTGCGCCGCGACGTAGTTGAAGGCGAAAACATTGTTGTTGCCGCGTCCCGTGAGATTCCAGCCGGTGAACACGCGCGCCGCCGCGTAGACATCCTGTTCGACGTAGTGACCCACGCCCATGGTGAACAGCTCCATGAGCTCGCGGCCGAAGTTCTCCTGCGGCTGCGCCTTGACGTTCTGGCGGCCGTCGAGCCATACCAGCATTGCGACGTCCTTTGCCATCGCAACGAGGATGTCCCGAAAATTTCCGAGTGCCATCGCCCGGAGCGTTTCGATCTGGCCGCGCACCTGGTTGGGATCCTCTGAAGGCTTCGCCGCCATGTATCGCGCGCCCTCGGTGTTCCCGAGCGCGCCCGCGACCTTGGTGTAGGCGGTCGCGAAGTGGTTGTGCCAGAAGAGCGTCATCTTCTCCTGGAGCGGACGACGCGAGTGCACCATGCGAAAGATCCAGCGCTGGCGGGCGTGCGCGATGTTCTGTGCCGGCGCGAACGGGCCGTTCACCACCGTCATCCCGATGTAGCCCGGCGTGCCGATCCACGAGTCCACGTCGTCGGGGACGCGATCGAATCGCAGGAGGTAATCGACTGTGTTCGCGAACCCAGAGTTCAGATATGCGTCGATCTCGTCCTGGCTGGCACCGAAGCCGGCGCGCCGGAGCAGGTGCTCGACGTTCTGTTCACCGCGCCGAACCTGCTGTGAGGTCTGGAGGATCATGTGTCTCGTTGTTAGACCGGGAGAGTGCGGGGAAGTTTAGACGGCTCGCGAAATCCCGTCTAGAGGATTCGACCGAACCCGAACGCCTCGTCGCCGCGCGCGGCCTCACCCTGATACTGGCGGAGAAGGAGCCTGGCGGCCGTCCACGCAAGCCCGGCGCCGTGCGAAGCCGGCGTAAATGCGAACAAGTGTCGGGGAAAATTGCGGTGGACACCCACAAACGGCAGGCCATCGACCGTTTCGTAATCCAGGCTGTCCCACGACCATTCCGGCTGCAGGCCTGAAATGGCGGGATACATCAGCAACAGCTCGTACATCAGTTGACCGGTACGCTGTGTCAGCGCACGCTCTCGCTGCCGCTCAGGGATCGCTTTCTGCCGGCCGCCTCGAACAAATACGCGATCGTCTCGGGTCCATCTCACCACGCGTTCTGCGCCCCCGGTCGCTTCGATCGCCGCGTCACGGTTGCCGACCTGCTTCCGCACCGCGCCCGGAAGTGGTTCAGTGACGACGCCGTAAAGGAGATGCGGAATGAGATGCCTGCGCAACGAGCGCAGATCCGTGAGAGGAGCGGCGGTCGCAATCACGACCGCATCGGCACGGACGATCCCGCCGGCGGTCGTGATCTCCACTCCGCGGGCCTTCGAGCGGATCCGGTTCACTGCCGAACGCTCGTGGATCGACGCACCGCGCGCCGCGGCCGCCGCGATCATGCCCAGGCACGCGCGATACGGGTCGATAGTTGCGACGTGGGTGCGCAGACCTCCACCAGCATCCAAAGCCGCGTCACGTGCGAGCGCTGAAGACGCAACCCATGCACCCGGTGCGCCGGCAGCCTTCCGTGATGCCTGCTCCCGGCGAAGCTCCCTGGCTGCGTCCGGTGTCACTGCGATCGTCAGCAGGTCGGTTGGCGCGAGCTCGCAACGGATCTCGTTCCGGCGCAGAACTGCGGCGAAATCGAGCGAACCGCGCCGCATGCCTTCCGACAGTGCCCGGGCATACTTCAGCCCATGCTGGGCCGCGACCCGGCTGAAGGATCCGCTGAAACCCTCGCGCAGGAGTCCGTCGGCGCCGGCGGTCGCGCCGCCGCCGACCGTGCCGGACTCCAGCAGAACGACGTCGATCCCGGCCGTGATGAAGGCCAGCGCGCACGCCGCCCCGGTAAGGCCACCACCAACAATGGCGACCCGAGTGTCGCAGGGTCCCTTCAGCCTCGGATACGAGGGCCGGCGGCGCTTTGGAAGCCTGTCGAACCAATACGAAACATGGCGCATGCGGAGCCGATTCTACCGAAGTCCGTCCGGTACGCGGCTTGTAGTCGGGATGTCATGCCGACCTCGCGATCTTCGCCTGCTCCGCCGCCGAGCTGTTTGAAACGGTCCAGCTAAGCGCCGATCGAAGATCACTGCAGACGTCGGCGCGCGTAACGTTTATTGAAGATCCCGCGCTGCTGGAGGAGTCTGGCGGAGTGGCGGCCCTTCTCCGCTTCCGGATCTAGATTTCTTTGCGCTGCGAATCACCGAGATCGCAGAGAGGATCGTCCCGATCCCGGCGAGGACCGTGAGCCCGATCACCGCGGCGGTGAAGGTGCGCGGACTGCATCCAGGCGAGAATGCCGCGTCCATAGTGTGCCGCGAGCGCGGCCTCGATGAAGAACCGCACCACGCGGACACCGGCGAGCGTCGTCAGGAATTTCCACGGGTTCACGCCGCAACGCGCCACTCGTCAGCAGGAACGCAGTGAACGGGAACGGCGGCGGGATGATGCCGAGCGCCGCGACCAGGAACGGCCGCGCTGTTGCTCACCCGCTGCTCGACCCGCTTCAGCGTGGAGGGTTTGAGCAGCCGCGTGAGCCCGGCCTCGCCCATTTTCCTCCCGATCCAGAATGTCAGTGAGGCACCCGCAATCGATCCGATCGACGCGAGCAGCGCGTACATCCAGAACAGATCCGGTTTGCGCGCCGTGAGGATGATGACCACGAAGTCGATCCCAAGCGGCAGGAAGAACACCACGGAGGAGTCGAGCGCCCCCATGAGGAGCAGGCCGCCAGGTGTGAGAAAGTAGCCGAGCAGAGAATTGAAAAGGGAACGCATGAAGGTTCTGTCCGGACTCTATCGCAGTCTCGATCGTGTTTCTCTCCTTGCCGCCGCTGGTGCGGCATGCAGCCGGGCTGCAGAACCACACCGTCAACGTCAATGGACACGATCGCCGAGCAATACGTGCGCCTGGTACTTGCCGTCGGCCTGCACGATCCCGATTACGTCGATGCGTACTATGGACCCGCCGACTGGAAACCGACGGCGAAGACAACCCTCGATGAACTGCGCACGCGTGCGCAGACACTGTCGACGGAGTTGGAGAAGATACCCGCTCCGGCCGATCCAATGGTCGGCATTGCGGCATCAGTACCTGACGCAAGCAACTCTCCGCGATGGCGGCGCGGATCGCGATGCTCAAGGGCGAGCGCTTTCCCTTCGACGAAGAATCGCAGGCGCTCTACGACGTCGACTGCCCGGTGCAACCGGAGTCTCACTTCCAGGCGGTCCTCGACCAGCTCGAAAAGCGCTTTCCCGGGCAAGGCCCGCTGGTGGAGCGCTACGAAGCGTTTCGCTCGGCGTTCGTCATCCCGAAGGATCGTCTCGACAGCGTGTTTCACGACCGCGATCGGCGCCTGCCGCGAGCGCACGACGCGTAACATCGCGCTGCCGGACGGTGAGAGCTTCACCGTCGAGTACGTCACCAACAAGACTGGAGCGGCTACAACTGGTATCAGGGCGGATTCACGAGCCTCATCCAGGTGAACACCGATCTGCCGATCTATATCGACAGGGCTGTGGACCTCGCGTGCCACGAAGGGTATCCGGGGCACCACGTCTACAACGCGCTGCTCGAGAAGACTCTCGTCAAGGATCGCGGCTGGATCGAGTTCACCGTCTACCCGCTGTTCTCGCCGCAGTCGCTGATCGCGGAAGGGCACCGCCAACTACGGGATCGAGATCGCGTTCCCCGGCGAAGAGCGCGTGAAGTACGAGGAGCAGGTGCTGTTCCCGCCGGCGGGACTCGATCCGGCGCGAGCGCGCGAGTACTACGAAGTGCAGGCGCTCGTCGAACAAGCTGGCCTACGCGGGCAACGAAGCGGCGCGACGCTACATGAACAAGAGAAATCGACGCGACGCAGGCGGCGGCATGGCTCGAGAAGTATGCGCTGATGCCGCGCGCACGCGCCGAGCAGCGGGTCCGGTTCTTCGACCAGTACCGCAGCTACGTCATCAACTACAACCTCGGGAAGGACATGGTGCGGCGGTATCTCGAGAGCGCGCGGCGGTGACCGCAAGGGGCAGGAATTCGGCGAGCTCCTCTCCTCGCCACGCCTGCCGTCCGGGCTTCAGTAGGTGACCTCGCGCCGCGCCGTCCTCGTCTCGGCGGCGCTCTGCCTCGCCGGGTATGTCTGGGTCTATGCGACCGGTGTCGCGAGCCTCCCGATCCGGTCGGACGGCTTCAGCTACTACGTCTACCTGCCCTCCTGGTTCCTGTTACGGTGACACGTCGCTTGCCGCGGTCGCGCGCGACTGCTGTGGCGGGGAGTTCCCGGACTTGACCGCGATCATCCGCTGGCCAGAGACCCGTCGATGGGTGAACGTTCACCCGATCGGTGTCGCGATCATGCAGTCGCCGTTGTTTGCCATCGCCCACCGCTGACACGAAATGGTCGAATCTCTCGCCGGACGGCTTCTCGCTGTACTACCAGCACGCGGCCGGTATCGCCGGCGCCGGCTGGATTGCCGCCGGCCTCGTCATGCTTCGTCGCGTGCTGCTGCGGTCGTTCTCCGATCGCCATCGTCGTGGCACCCTGATCGCGCTCCTGCTCGGCACGAACCTTTATCACTACGCAACCTTCGACAGCTCGTACAGCCATCCCTATTCTTTCTTCTGCTCGTCTCGGCATTCCTGTGCCTCGACCGCCAGCTGGTACGAGTAGCCGTAAACCCGCACGTCGATCCTGCTCGGGATCGTCAGCGGCCTCATCGTCCTCGTTCGGCACCGAACATCCTGTTCACTTGAACATGTTCGGGATGTACGGGCGTCTGCCTGAGCCTGTCGTCCGAATTGCCACTCTGCTGCGCCATCGAAGCTGGTATCTCCTGCGCTGACCGTGCCGCGCTCCTGTGATCGCGCCGCAGCTGCTCATCTACTACCAGGCGACGGGACATCTGATCGTCAGCTCGTACGGCGAGCTTGGATTCAACTGGACCTCGCCGCGACTCTTCGGACGTTCTGTTCAGCGTGACGAAAGGGATTGTTCTTCTGGTCGCCGCTGCTGCTGATCGCTGTCGATCGGCATGGTCCTGCTCGCGCGATCGTCACAGCCCGCGGCGCCCCTTCGTGCTCCCGGGCGCTTTGTTCCTCGCCGCGCACTCTTATCTGATCGCGAGCTGGTGGGACTGGCAGCTCGGTGGCAGCTATGGACAGCGTGGATTCGTCGACGTGCTTCCACTTTTCGCCCTCGGTCTCGCGGCGGCGTTCGAGTGCGCGTCTCGCTCGCGCCAGTGGCGCGCGGCATCGGCGTGTTGGTCGCCGTCACAGGCGCCGTGTTCCTCTCGGTATTTCAGATGCTGCAGTACCTGGCATGGGATCGTCCCCTTCAACGACACGAGTTGGGACGCAATACCGAGCGGCGTTCCTGCAGTGGCGATGACGAACACGCAGGTCGACGGGCGTCATCGTCGCGACTCTGGTTGCTCGCTGCCCTCGGCTACTTGCGCGATCCGCCGTGGCTGGCGTACGTCACCTCGGGCGTTGGGATCCTGGGAAACGGCCACCGATGGACGGCCCTATCGGTGGACCACCGGCCACGCGTCATTCTTCGTTCCGTCAGCGCACTCCGGATTTCGTGAGCTTTCGATGCGCGCACCGAAGCACGACCCAGGACTGGCCGATCACCGCGACGATCACGATCGACGATCGTATCGCCGACAGCATCACGGTGAACGACGAGGACTGGCACGAGCTTTCGTCCGCCTGCGCCTGCCAAAGCGTGAACGCCGCAAGCTGCGTCGGATTGACGTGAAGCTCGATCGTGTCCGCTCCGACAATCGCGGCGTCCAGCTTCAGATCGACGTGTTAACGCTAGCCTGGCGCATGTCTTGCCTTCCTGGGCCGCTGAGGCCAACCCTTGAACCGCAGCAACCTGGAACCCCCTGGCTCTCCATCGTTGATGAGCTCTATCAAGGCTCGTGGAACAAGGAGCTTCACCGATTCCGCTCGCCGTTCGCATTTCGTGGCGTCTCATTTGCCGACCACTCCTGACGAGCACGCTCGTCCGGCTGGCCGGGCGGCAGGGCTGACGTACGCCGCCTCGAGCAGTCGCTGCTTCGCAACTTCCGCAAGTACGCGCGAGCCGAGGCGAACGGGCGCGGATTCGATCTGGGACTGGCTTGCACTCGGTCAGCACCGCGGCCTGCCGACTCGGCTGCTCGACTGGACCTACTCACCTCTGGTCGCGCTGCACTTCGCGACTGAGAATCCCGCCGAGTTCGACCGCGATGGCGTGGTCTGGTGTGTCGATTTCGTGCAGGCGAACACGCGCATCCCGAAGCGGCTGCAACGCCTGCTGCGCGAGGAGGCATCCGATACGTTCACTGCCGAAATGCTCGCGTCATTCCGGAACTGCGTGCATTCGATGCACTCAGCCGTGATCCGTTCGTCGTGTTTCCTCGAACCTCCGGCCGTCGATCGGCGGATCCTCAACCAGCTCGCACTGTTCTCCCTGATGTCAGTCCAGCCGCAGTGTTCGATGATTGGATGGAGCAGCACCCGGACCTCTGCCGCCGAGTGATCGTGCCGGCCGCGCTCAAGTGGGAGATCCGCGACAAACTCGATCAGGCCAACATCAACGAGCGTGTACTTTTCCCCGGTCTCGACGGTCTCAGCCAATGGCTTACTCGTTACTACACCCCGCCAACGGTGACCCGGGCGACACAAAAGATCGGTTTGCCCCCAACGAGCCGGTCAGCCCGCAGCTCAAGACGTTGCCTTCAGCAAGGGCTCGAGGCAGGGCCGCATCTCGTTTGCGATCACCCGCATCCCGGCGGCGCGGGGGAAGCGGTCGGGCAGGTTGAGGAGATCGTCTCCGAACATCGTCGCTCTCGTGGCGTTTGATTGCACCAGGAGGAGTCATGGCGAATCGGAATCAAGCTCGGCACCCCACGCCGCCGGCGTCCTCCGGATTCGGACGATCATGGTGAACGTCTACATCGTGCGCACCGGCACGTCGTGGGTGCTCATCGATGCAGGTCTGCGTGGATACTCAGAGTCAATTGCTGCAGCGGCTCGGGCGTTCACCGGATCGAGCGCCCCACCGTCCGCGATCGTGCTCACCCACGGGCACTTCGACCACGTCGGATCGCTTGGCGAGCTGCTCGGCACTGGGACGTGCCCGTCTACGCGCATCGGCTCGAACGTCCGTACCTCAACGGCGAGTCGCCGTATCCTCCTCCCGATCCGCTCGTGGGCGGAGGCGCCATGGCCCTGATGTCGCGTCTCTACCCGCGGTCGCCCATGGACATTTCCGACCGCCTCGCAGTTGCTGCCGGAGGACGGGACGGTGCCGCATATGGACGGCTGGCGCTGGGAATTCACGCCCGGGCACTACGGCCGGTCACATCGCGCTGTTCCGGAAGCAGACGCGATCCTGATCGCCGGTGACGCGGTCGTGACGATGAAACAGGAATCGGTTTCGGCGGTCGCATACTCAACGTCCAGGAGATGCATGGGCCGCCGTCGTACTTCACGCAGGACTGGGTCGCTGCGGCCGCGATTCAGTCGCCCGCCTGGCAGCTCTGGAGCCGGAGGTACTGGCAACCGGTCATGGCACGGCGATGCGGGGCGCAACCATGCGCGAAGAGTTGCACTGGCTTGCCGATCATTTCTCCGAGAGTCGAGGTGCCGGTTTCGGCCGCTACCGAGACCAGCCCGCCATCACCGACGAGCACGGGATCGTGAGTCTGCCGCCGGACCCGTTGCCGAAGATGGCCGCCGGTGTACTCGCGGCGGCGGTTGCCGTCGGCCTTGTGGCGAGAAGGAACCACTCCGAAGACGCGTTACGATGACGCAATGATCGCGATCGAGATCCGGGAGTCCGGCGGGCCGGACGTCCTGCAGGCGGTCGAGCGTGCCCGGCCGGAGCTGCGCGAAGGTGAAGTCATCATCCGGGTCGACGCGGCGGGTGTGAACCGGCCCGACATCATGCAGCGCCTCGGAAAGTATCCGCCGCCGGCTGGTGCATCGGACGTCCCCGGTCTCGAAGTTGCCGGCACGATCGCCGAAAGTGCGGCGCCGAACTGGACGCGCCGGCGATCGTGTTTGTGCGCTGGTCTCTGGTGGAGGCTACGCGGAATTCTGCGCCGCACCAGCGCCGCAGTGTCTGCGCATTCCCAGGGACTCGACGCAGCTTCGGCCGCTGCACTTCCGGAAACGTTCTTCACGGTGTGGACCAATCTGTTCGAACGCGGCTCAACTGCGGCGCGGTGAACGCGTGCTGATCCACGGCGGGACCAGCGGCATCGGGACGACGGCCATTCAGCTGGCCCGGGCTTTCGGTGCGATCGTCTATGCCACTGCGGGCAGCGATGACAAATGCCGCGCGTGCGAAAGCATCGGCGCAACTGCCGCCGTCAACTACAGGACCGAGTGACTTCGTGTCCTCGATCCGCGAGCTGACCAACGAGCAGGCGTCGACATCGTCCTCGACATCGTCGGCGGCGACTACCTGGCGCGCAACATCGACTGTCTCGCGATGAATGGACGGCTCGTGCAGATCGGGTTGATCGGCGGTTCACGCGCGCAGATGAACCTGACGCCCATCCTCCAGAGCCGGCTGACCGTCACCGGATCGACGTTGCGTGCCGCGCACCGTCGAAGAGAAGGGTGCGATCGCACGAGCGGTCGAGCAGCGGTATGGCCACTGCTCGACAGCGGCACGGTCAAGCCGATCGTCCACGCCACCTTCCCGCTGGCGCGCGCCGCCGACGCACATCGCCTTCTCGAGTCCGGCGAAGTCATCGGAAAGGTTGTTCTGACCACCGGACAACCATGAGCGCGATCGCGGCGATCACCACGGTGGCCGCCGCGACGCTCGACTCGTCGCCCGGTATCACGTTGTGCGGAAGCGTCGACCAATACAGCGACTGAATGGTCCGCGCCACGACCGCAAGGATTGCGCGATCTGCCACTCGTGCCGCCGATGGCGAGCCGTTCCACAGGGCAAGGCCGCCGGCTGCGGCGAGTGCCGCGATCGAGCCGTGTGTGGCGAGCTCTATCGCCGGAATGAGGCCGCGGTAGATGATCGTCGGCAGCACGGTGAGCGCTTCACCCGCGAAGTTCATCGGCTCCCACAGCAGGCAGGATTACTGCGACTGCTTTGCGCGTACGCGCTCCTCGCCGAACTTCACCAGCCGCTTCAGCGCGGCGACTCGCTCAGACCTGTCGATGCCCGCCCTCGTCACTGCGGCGCGCAGCACGTCAACCGTCTTGTCGTAGGTGCCCGTGTCGACCGGATAAGGAAAGCCGTCCTTGCCGCCGTGCGCGAACGAGAACCTGGCCGGATCGCGCGTGCTCGCCGGCGTGCCGTAGATGATCTCGGAAACCAGTGCGAGCGCGCGGAGCGTGCGGCCACCCACTCCTTCCATCCCGAGCAGCGTTTCGAAATTCTCCGGCGCTCTCTCGTAGGTCTTGAGCAGGATCTTCTGCAGGTATTGAGGATTCACGTCCGCCAGGAGCACGGCATGCCGGCGCGGCATCGTCAGCGCCGGAAGATTTCTGATGGCCGAAAGCACCACGTCCGGCTTTTCGCGCGACAACTCCGCCGAGGACGATCGCACGGGCTCACTCTCGGCTGCCACCAGGTTCATCGTCTTTGCTTCCGCCTGCGCGCAGACCGCGGCGTGAGGCTCGTTCACGTAGCTCTGGAGCGACGTGGACAGCCAGTGGTAGCGGCGGGCCATGCCGTTGTCGTCGTTCATCCCCTGTTGCACCACCGACCAGGCACCTGAGGGGGTGAAGAAGAATGCGTGGTGATACAGCTGGTAACCGTCCTGCACTGCGGCGCTGTCGACTTTTGCTGACATCCGGCTCGCATAGACCAGCGGCCGGTCGTCGATCGACAGCCGCTCGCATGCGGCGCTGATTTCGGCCGGCGTCTTGCGGGACGCCGCACCCTTTCCCCCGCCGGCGTAGAACTGGAGGTCTTTCTCGAGACCGCGGATCCCTTCCTTCACCGCCCCGGTCACAGTGGTCGTGACCCCGCTCGAGTGCCAGTCGAAGCCGAGCACGCACCCGAACGCCTGGAACCAGAACGGATCCGACAGGCGGCGCAGCATCTCCTCGGGCCCGTACTCGGCGACGATGTGGGTCGTGATCTCGCGCGACAGCTTCACCATTCGGGTGAAGAGCCACGCAGGTGCCTTGCCCCCATGCAGCGGCAGCTGGGCGGTTCCGGTACGGGCGCGCATGAGTTGATTGTACGATTCGCGCCCCGTCGTCGGCACAACATGAGGACGGGAGTCATTAACAGGAGGCAGGAGGTCATGAGCATTTAATTGACATGCTCTTGTCCTTCTATCCTCCTGTAATTCTTTCTCCTTATCTCCTGCGCTGCGGACGATGGACTCAACGCACCCGAGGGCCGTCGGTCCCGACGTTCCGGGTATCCAGTGCAGAAGCGAGATCGACGAGCCGTGCGAACTCCGCGCGGTAGCCGTCGCGGTCGGTGCCTCGATGTTCCGTCGCAAGCGCGATCGCCTGCTTCCATGTCGACGCTCCGGCGTACTCGGAGCGGCGAAGCAGCATGCCGAATTCGGCCACGGCGGCGGCGAAGCCGAGGTTTGGCGATATCCGCGGCGCGGTCGAACGCACCGGAAATTCGGCGAGCCTGCTCGTGTCTCCGTCCGGCGCCTTGTAACGGATCTTGACCGTCATCAATTCGGTAGTGTTCGTGGCGAAGACCGGTCGGGGAGTTTCGGCGACCGGCTGCTGCTGGTATTTCAGTGGATCGACATCGCCGCCATCGATCGACTCTCCCGGCGGCACGAGCTCGTAGAGCGCGGTCACGGTGTGGCCGGCACCCATCTCACCCGCGTCCTTCCGGTCGTTGTTGAAGTCCTCCTTGCGCAGCAACCGGTTCTCGTACCCGAGGAGCCGGTAGGCGCTCACGAACCGTGGATTGAATTCGATCTGCAGCTTGACGTCCTTCGCGACGGTGACCAGCGTCGAGCCTGCTTCCGCGATCAGCACGCGCCGCGCTTCCTGCAGCGAATCGAGATAGGAGTAGTTGCCGTTGCCCTTATCGGCAAGGCTCTCCATGGTGGCGTCCTTCAGGTTGTTGTCGCCAACCCCGAGCACAGAGAGGAAGATGCCGCGATCGCGCTTCGATTCGATCAAGCGCGTCAGCTCGTTCTGATCGGTGATGCCGACGTTGAAGTCGCCATCGGTCGCGAGGATGACGCGATTGATGCCCCCCTTGATGAAGTTCTCCGACGCGGTGTCGTATGCGAGTTGAATCCCTGCGGCGCCGTTGGTCGAACCACCCGCGTTCAACTCGCTGATCGCCTGCTGGATGATTTCCTTCTTCCCGCCGCTCGTCGCCGGCAATACCAGTCCGCTCGCTCCGGCGTAGACGACGATGGCGACCCTGTCTTCCGGCCGCAGCGTATCCGCGAGCATCCGCATCGCCGTCTTGATCAGTGGCAACCGGTTGACCGGCTGCATCGATCCGGAAACGTCCAGCAGAAACGTGAGATTGCGAGGCGGTGTGCCGCTCTGCTTGATCGGAGTGGTCCGGAGCCCGATCAGCGCGAGTTTGTGCTTCGGATTCCATGGCGCGGAGCCGAGCTCCGTCGTCACCGACACCGGCGCATCACCACGCGGATCGGCGTAATCGAATCGGAAGTAGTTGATCAGCTCCTCGATGCGAACTGCGTCCGCCGGAGGCAGGCGCCCTTCGTTGAGGAACCGGCGCACGTTGGCGTAGGACGCGGTGTCAACGTCCACGGAGAACGTCGACAACGGATGCTCTTCGACCCGCCTGAACTTGTTCTCGACGATCGTTCCGTAAGACGCGGTGTCGGGAACCATTCCGCCGACGCGCACAGGCGGGTTGTGCAGGATCTGGTTGGGTGGCGGTGAGGGTAGCGGTGTCGGTCGTCCCTTCGACGTGGGCTCCGCCACCGCGGGCGACCGCGCTGCCCCAGCGGGAGGTGGGGGGCATCCGGCAGACCGCCCACAACGCCTCCGACCCGGCCGCCATAAATGCCTCCGCCTGAACCGCCACCGGCTCCGACGGACGGTGTCGCTGCGACGACAGTCACGACTTCCGACAGCGCGCCCACTTTCATCGTCAGCCGGAACGGCGGCGGCTCCGAGCCCGCGACGGTGATCGCCATCTCGGTCGTCTGGAATCCGGCAAGCTGCATCCGGACGCGATATTCACCCGCGCCGACACCGGTGAATCTCCATCCGCCCGCCGAGTCGGACACGACGGTCTTCAACACGGTTGTGCTTTGCCGCAGTTCCACCGTTACGCCCGGCAGCGCGCGTCCGGCGGGATCGACGACCGATCCGCTGACGGCAAAGCCCGTGGAAGGAGACTGCGCGGTGGTGAAAAGGCAGAACGCGAGGAGAGTGGCCAGGACTCGCATGCCGGATCCTTTCTGACGGGGGATGGCATCCCCGGAAAAATGGGGGCCATCTCGAGTCACGCAGGTTTAGACACGCGTTTCGCGATTTTGGATGGGACCGGCTAGACGTCCAGTTCTTCCGCCTCTTCGGCGCGCTCCATGATGAATCGGAACCGGGCCGATGGGTCCTTCCCCATCAACTCGTTGATGACCCGGTCGGTCATGATCTGGTCGGAGATTTCCACCTTCAGTAGCCGCCGTGTCCGCGGATTGAGCGTCGTCTCCCACAGCACCTTCGGCATCATCTCGCCGAGACCCTTGAAGCGCGTGATCTCTGGGTTGCTGCGGCCGTTGCCATGCAGCTTGAGGATCCGCGCCTTGTGCGGTTCATCGAGCGCCCAGTAACTCTCCTTGCCGACGTCGATGCGATAGAGCGGTGGTTGTGCGAGGTAGACGTGGCCGGCGGTAATCAGCGCCGGCATGTGACGGTAGATGAAGGTCAGGAGCAGCGTCGCGATGTGATGGCCATCGGAATCTGCGTCGGCCAGGATGATGATGCGGCCGTAGCGCAGCCGCGCCAGGTCGAAATTCTTCCCGAGCCCGCATCCGAGCGCGGTGACGAGGTCAGACAGTTCCTTGTTCTCGAGCACTTTCGCGAGTGACACGCTCTCGGTGTTCAAGACCTTGCCGCGCAGCGGCAGGATCGCCTGGCTCGAACGATCGCGTCCCTGCTTCGCCGATCCGCCGGCCGAGTCTCCTTCGACGATGAAGATTTCGCTCCTCTCGCGGTCCGGTGAGGTGCAGTCACTGAGCTTGCCGGGAAGTGTGAGGCGGCTCGATGTGGCCGACTTTCGCGTCACTTCCTGCTGCGCGGCGCGACTCGCCTCGCGGGCGCGCGCCGCCAGAATGATGCGCGCCACCACTGATTCGGCCACGCTGATGTTCGTGTTCAGCCAGTGCTCGAGCGCAGGGCGAACGGCGGAGTCGATGGCCGACACCAGCTCCGGATTGTTCAAGCGATCCTTGGTTTGCCCCTGGAACTGCGGCTCGGCGATGAAGACACTGAGCACCGCGATCAGTCCTTCGCGAATATCTTCGGCGGTGAGCGTGACGCCTTTCGGCGAGAGGTTGTGGGTATCGATGAAATTGCGGACCGCCTTGCCGATCCCGCCGCGGAAGCCCGCTTCGTGTGTTCCGCCCGATCCGGTCGGGATCCCGTTCACGTAACTGCGGACGTGCTCGTCGGTCGACTGCGTCCACTGCATGGCGATGTCGAGCCGGACGCCGCCGTCCTCGCCGTCTTTGGACTGGGAGAACGGCGCGTCGTGAACCGGCGTCGCGGATCGCTCCACCAGGATCTTCTTCAGATAGTCGGCGAGACCTTCGCTGTGCTGAAAGACGTGCTTCTGATTGCCGGTCTCGTCTTCGAAGGTGATCTTCACTCCCTTGTGGAGGTAGCTCGAGACTTCGAGACGCTGCTTGATCGTCTCGGCGTCGAACTCGATCTTGGGGAAGATGGTCGAATCGGGCCGGAAGAACACCGTCGTGCCGCTGCCGCGCGCCGCGCCCGTCTTCTTCAACGGACCGACTGGATGCCCTTGCTTAAAATGCATCTCCCACTGGGCACCGTCACGCCTGACGGTGGCGACCAGTTCCTTCGAGAGTGCATTCACCACGCTGGCGCCGACGCCGTGCAGACCGCCGGAGGTCTTGTAGTTGCCGGTCTCGAACTTCCCGCCGGCATGCAGCGTCGTGAAGATGACTTCGAGCGCGCTCTTCTTCGTCGCGGGATGCTTGTCGACTGGAATCCCGCGCCCATCGTCTGCAATCGTGATCGAGGATCCATCTTCGTGAAGCGTGACGACGATGTTCGACGCGTGGCCGTTCATGGCTTCGTCGATCGAGTTGTCGAGAACTTCCCAGACGAGGTGATGGAGACCTGAGCTGCCGACACCGCCGATATACATGCCCGGACGCTTGCGGACCGGCTCCAGTCCTTCGAGGACGGTGATGTCTTTCGCTGTGTAAGTTGCCATTCGAAAGCTCATCTTACATCCCGCATCGTTCATCGATCATCGGTTCGCGCATATGTCATCTCTTATCGGCGACCGCGCATCGGTGCATCGGGGGACGAATTGGGAGATGGGCTTGCGAGTTGGGAATAAGATTGATTCCGATGTCTTGTCTTCTCCTGTCTGTCCTGTCGCTATTGCTGCTCGTACCGCAACGTCCGGCCGATGTCGTCAAGTGGTCTGCGACCGGACCCGAGAAACCGGTGAGCGCCGGCAGCGAAGCGAAGGTGGTACTGAATGCGAAGATCGAGAGCGGCTGGCGGCTCTATGCCTTGACCCAGCCCGTCGGCGGACCGGTCAAGCTGGCGATCGCCACACCCAAAGGGACGCCTTTCACCGTGGCGGCAAAGCGGATCGTGGCGCCTGTGCCGAAGGTCCACACCGATGAGAATTTCAAACTGGACACGCAGTTCTACGATACCGACACGAGCTTCACGGTGCCGGTCAGCGTTCCGAGAACGACCGCGGCAGGGCCGCAGCAGGTTCCGATCGACGTGACGTTCCAGGCGTGCGGAGACACGATCTGCCTGCGCCCGTTCACCGAGCATCTGACGGTGAACATCACGGTCACGAAGTAGCCACCGTCGTAGTGCAGCCCTTTAGGGCTGGATCCCATTCGTAGTGCAGCCCTTTAGGGCTGCCATCCCATTCGTAGTGCAGCCCTTCAGGGCTGCCATCCCCGCTGTCGTCAGCCCTTCAGGGCTGCTGAATCCCCTTCTTCAATATCGCGATCTGGCCGGCGTGATACACGTCGTGCTGCACGATCCCGTGCAGCAGTTCGTAGTAGGTGACACCGATACCGAGGGCCCCATCCCGGTGGTCGTTGGTGGCCTCGTACAGCTTTGCCTCCGGAAATTCGCGAACCGCTGACACGAGCAGGCGATGAGCCAGGTCGAGCCGTTCGCGAGCCTGGATCCAGGCGACCTCGCTCAACTCTCCAACCACGGGCCAGTCTCCTTCTCGCGGCTCCGCTGCGGCGGCCCCGGACAGCCGCTGCCGCACCTCGTTCTTCCAGGCGGCCATGTGGAGCACCAGCTCCCAGATGCTGTGACCTCCCCGGATCGGCGTGGCTGACGCGGCCGCATGGGTCACGCCGTCCAGGATTTGTGAGAGCGGCGATCCGTGCCAGGGATCCCCGGAATGTTCGCGTTCGAGCTGGTCGATGATGCGGGCAATCTCGTTCACGTTCCTATCGTAATACTCGCGTGCCGCGCCGCGCTTTTCGAGCAAAGGTGGTATGTATAGGCTGCGCGACGACCCTTATGGTAGATCTCCAGGTGCTCGGGCCCGACTCGGACCTTGGCCACTACCGGCTTGTTCGCCTCCTCGGCCGGGGAGGCATGGGCGAGGTCTATCTCGCCCACGACCAATCGCTCGACCGGGACGTCGCGATCAAGTTCATCTCACCCGAGAAAACCGCGGACGATGATGCACGGCGCCGCCTGATGCGAGAGGCGCGCGCGGCGGCCGCCCTCGACCATCCCGCCATCTGCACGGTGCTCGAAACCGGCGAAACGCCGAGCGGCCGCACCTATATCGTGATGCAGTTCGTCGAGGGGGAGCCGCTCTCGACCGTGCTCGAGAAACGCCAGCTCTCGATTCGCGACGCGCTGCTGATCTGCGCGCAGGTCGCCGAGGGGCTCGACGTGGCGCATCGGCATGGTGTCGTGCACCGCGACCTGAAGCCGGCCAACGTGATGCTCACGCCCAGCGGTCATCCGAAGCTGGTGGACTTCGGGATCGCCAAGCTGGCACTCTCGGCTGCGCAGCTCCCTGACGAGCCGACGACTTCGGTCAGCACCACCGCCGGAGTCATCGTGGGCACGCCGGCGTACATGTCGCCGGAACAGGCGCAACAGGGCTCGATCGACGGACGCAGCGATCTCTTCTCACTCGGGGCGGTGTTGTTCGAGTGCCTGACGGGGCGACGGGCGTTCCAGGGATCGACGTCGATCGAGACCGTCGGCGCCGTTCTGCATGTGCATCCGCCGCCCCCCTCACGGATTCGTCCGCAGCTGGATGAGCGGCACGACGAATTGTGCCGGCGGCTCCTTGCGAAGGATCCGGCGGACCGCTTTCAGTCGGCGCAGGAAGTGGTCGGCGCGATTCGGCTGCTGGTCCCGGATACGTCACGCGCGCAGGTCCTGCCGGTCGTCCCCGAACCGGCCAAGGCAAAGCAGCGGCCGCGGCGCCGTTGGGCAATTGCCGCAGTCGTGACCGCTGTCCTGGCGATCGTGGCGGCGACGGCGTGGTTCTCCTCGCGTCCTCGCCTGGCGCCGGCGCCCGCAGAGGCCGAGCGTTGGTACAGGATGGGCACGGAGGCGCTTCGGGAAGGTGCGTACTACAAGGCGACGAAATCGCTTCAATCCGCAGTGCAGCTCTTTCCCAACTACACCCTCGCGTACGCGCGGCTCGCCGAAGCCGGGGCGGAGCTCGATGATTACCGTCTCGCCTCAGACAGCCTGCTGCGCGTGGCCGCGCCAGCCAACCTGGACAAGACCGAGCGGTTGCGTTTGAGCGCCGTGACATCGCTGGTGCGTCGCGACGTCGACCAGGCGATAGCCGCCTACAGTGAGCTGGCGCGCTTGAACCCGAAGGATGCTGGTGCATGGCTGGATCTCGGCCGGGCCCAGGAGGCAGCCGGCCTTCCCAACGACGCACGTGCTGCATACGAACGATCGATCGCAGCCGATCGACAGTACGCACCGGGCTACGTTCGGCTTGGCTCCGTCGAAGGGTTGAACTCGAGACGCGACGAAGCCCTGGCCGCGTTTGCGGAGGCAGAGCGGCTGTACCAGACCGCAGTCGACGTGGAAGGACTGACCGAGGTGCTGCTGCGCCGCGGCGCTCTGTTGGATTCGTTCGGCGAGGCGAAGCCGGCGCGCGCGGACCTGGAGCGAGCGCTGTCGATGGCGACCGACGTCAACGCACCGTACCAGCAGGTGCGCGCACGCCTGCTGCTCAGCAGCGTCACGGCGACTGAAGGACACCTGGAAGAGGCCCAGCGTGCTGCATCGGCTGCTGTGCAGGACGCGTTGTCGCAGCGACTCGACACGATTGCCGCGGAGGGGCTGCTCGACCTCGCCTCGGTGATGCAGTCGGACCATCTCGCGGAAGCCGAGGTGCACGCACAGCGGGCCGTCCAGCTGGCCGATCACGTGGGTGCCGGTCGCACCGCTGCACGTGGACGGGTGCAGCTCGCGGCAATTTATGAAGAACAGGGGCAACCGCGGAAAGCACTGGACGTCCTGACCAGCGTGCTCCCCTTCCTCAAAGAGAAGCGTTACCGGCGGTTCGAGCTGCAGGGCCTGTCGATCGCGGCACGCGCGCACCAGCGCCTCGACGACCTCGATGAAGCGCAGCGCATTTCCACCAGCGTTCTCGAAGTCTCCGAGACGTTGAAGAACGGCGCGCAGGTGGCACTCGCGGTATCGAACCTGGCGAGCGTCACGATGGCGCTCGGCAACTATCCGGAAGCGTTGCGGCTGCGGCAGCGCGCCGAAGAGATCCACAAGCGACAGGGAGATGCCGACATCCTCCCGTACGATCTGGTGAATCGTGCAGACCTGCTCATTCGCCTTGGCCGCGCCCGCGAGGCGGACCCGGCGCTGCTGGACCTGGAGGCCGGGATCACGGCGAAGGTGGACTGTATGTCGGACGCGAACGACGGGGAGTCCTGATGCGGGCATTCAGCGCGGTGACCAACTTGCGCTGTGACGAGGCACTGTCGCTGCTGCAGAAGCTCCAGAGCGGCAAGCCGCAGGAAGACTCACCCGCGGTCATGGGTCCGGCACTGGCGTCGTACTGCGCCGCCCGCGTGGGTCGCCGCTACGAGATGACGACCGGACCGAAGGGGCTGGATCCCACGGTTGCCCGCGAACGCATCTACTGGACTGCATCGGCCGCGCTCCAGCGAAGCGACTGGCAGGCTGCCTATTCCCAAGCCTCGGCGGGACTGACGCTCCTCGGGAACCGTTCGAACGACGAGCTGCGTTGGCGCCTCGCGACAATATCTGCGATTGCGGCGCGCCGTCTGGGGAACGAGAGTATAGTGGCCGGGCTCATCAATACCGCCAGGACGGCTCTCGATCGGGTCGAAGCTCACTGGCAGGCTGACTTCGCGTCGTACCGGCAGCGGCCCGATCTGGTCGATCTGATCAGGCGCGCAGAACAGAAGTAGCGGCGTTCACGCGTGAGGTAAAGACATGACCGGTGATGAAGCGCCGATCCGGGTCAAGGGTGGGTCGATTACCTTCGAACTGCTGTCGAAGGAAGCCAGGTGGGAGCCGCAGGGTGGTAAGGATCACTGGACCATCACGCATTCCCACGACCGCCGGCGTGACGAATACCTGGTGTTCCTCGTCATCAAGGATGCAGACGGCAGGCTGGACTCACAAACCCTTCACAGCAAGAAAAAGATCCAGATTCTCTACCAGAATCCCATCGACCCGCAGCGGCCCGCTGTCGTGGAGCTGAAGTCGACGGGAAAGAAGACGCATTTGCGTTCCACACACGTCTCGGACTCGGATACGACCGATCCGCCGGTGCTGACCTACGAACGTCGCATCGTTCGGGTTCTCGTGGATGCCGAGTCGTTCGATATCCCGGAGCACGGCAAGCTCGAATCGATGCTCCTTAGGGGGTCAAATGACATCAAATGTTGCCTGAAGAGGAATTGCAGAATTTTCAATCCACGTCGAAGGGTTCAGGGGTTGCCGTCCCTCGATATGCTCGTCAAAGAAGCTGTCTTGGAGCTTTTCCGCTTGGCAGGGAAAATAGAAGATGCTGGAGCTCTTCGGACCGAATCCAGTCCCGAAGGACGCGTGTTGGATCGGCCTGATGGTTTTCGCTTCTTGTCATTTCGATCAACCGAGTAACCGGCTTCCTCCAGCTTGTCGGCAATCCAGCCGTAAATCAGACCATAGACCTCAGGCGTCATAATTTCGTTGGTGAAAAACACAACTCGAAATCTCGGTTTGTCCCAGGAGTGCCTGAAGGTGTTGGTGATGACCATTTGCAGGTCCGGGAAACAACCTGGGCAGGTCCTCTGGTCCGACCTCTCCATTCTCAAAATCCAAGACGACGTGCCGGAGATATAGGACGTTGCCTTTGCCGCGCTGCTTACCTGTCGGAAGGCTAGGATCGAATATGGCTGGACTGAAAAGGTAACTGTCCGCCTTGGACTTAGGTTGATGTTCATGGCAAATGCGCAGGAATTCGACGAAAGCGCCGATTTCGCCGGATACATACGCCGCAGGAATTCGTGAGAATTTTGAGAGAAGATGGTACCGGCAAGAGGTTGCGTGCCGATTTTGGTATATAGCTTTATACCATTTTCGGCACACGACCTACCTTCCTCATTTTCCTTTCCCAATTCTTCCCATTGGTATCCGGCGAATTTAGCCCAAGCTGCGCAGCTAGGAGTCGGCGCTTTTCCTCTCTCGCTCTTCGACGTTGTTCGGCGACTCTTTCGCGGTTGCATCGATGCTTTCTGGGGCGGCCACGTTTCTTTGGCGCTTCATCGACAATGCCAATATCGAGTTTTTCAATCTTAGTTCCGGGAACAATCTCGTGCAGGTATTCGGCGAGAGGCAAATCAGGCACCAGAATCCGCTTTAGGATTCGTTCCGGGTCTCGAATCGAGGTTCTCATAGTGGCCTGATAAGCACTCGCCAAATAAGTAAACCCACGAACCTCGTCGCCATTGAGCCCATATTGTTGCTTCAAAAATCGGAAATGGTCAGGGGGTGGATTGAGCGATGAAAGGAATACGATATCATCAAAGTCCATAAATACATTAAGGCCGTGTGGCTTGTTTGGCAGACGTTGTGCCGGTGATCCAAAAGGATCTTCCTCTATCGATTTGTTTGCGTGCCACAAAAACCGACCTGTAGGAACAGCTTCTTTGCCGCCTGCACCATGTGGTCGAGAATTGTTGTCCCGTCCTCAAGCACCTTCTTTCGACGCTCACGCGACCATTGATGGTCAGTGACATAATAGATCGTGACAGCGTCGCCGTTGGGATGCTCCGAATAGCGTAACCCCCGAGCAAACTCTGGATCGGGCTTAAATTGTACGCCCAGTGCGCTCCACACTTTGAAAATCTGGGAACTTCGAAGTTGGCACTTGCCATGAACACACTGGCAAAACCATCTAAGATTTCCGGCTGAAGTACTGAATGAAAAGCAAGAACTTTTCCTTCTCCTCGTCGTAACCGATCATACTGTTCAATGTTCACAAACGTTTCCCAATACTCGTTTCTTAGGACTCGGCATGTGCCGGAAAGTGTCTCAAAAATTTCATCATCGTCTTCATTCTGCGCAATCTGTTTCAGGGCTTCATCATCAACCACCGACACCCCGCCATATATGCCGTTGACCGGGGTAACCTCCAGGTGTGACGTGAGTAGATGGTGATTATGAGGGATCCGGTGCTGTTGATAACGAACTACCTGCATCGCCTCATCAACAAAGACATGCCACTTATACTTGTTTTCAAAGTGCTTTATGTAGGGAAGCACAGCATGCGTAGCGATGACAATTCCTTGAATTTCATCAGGAACGTCCTTCACATAATCGGCTAACGTCTTTGCGATGTTTTTGCCAACTGTGCCTTTGTGAAAAACTTCAACCCTTGGCGAATTCGGGAACGATTGAATTTCCTTGACTGTCTTGTCAATCAACTTCCGCGTGGGTTGTAGAATTAGCACCTTCTCGCCCCTTTTGTACGAGAGCAAGAGCCCGCTGCACCATTTGCCGCGTCTTTCCTGATCCACATGGCGCAGAACGAGTAATTGATTGTTCGTGTTGGAAGATAAATACCGGTACTCATATGAAAACTCTTTTCTGAAATGGATGAATTGAATCAGCTGGGGATGGCGAAAGCCATCTTTGTCCCGTTGCGTCGAATGTCGCTAAACGCAGAACAAAATAATTGGCTGCTTAGCGGTCCTATTGTTTGATGTCCCACGCCAAGTAACTCGCGGCGCAAATGCCGCGCAATTAACAACGATGCCAATCAATGCTTTCCATTGTTTCTGAGCAGGGGCACCCAACAGAACGGCACATCACATCGCGGATCATCCGGATACCGACCTGAGGTGTCAGGAAGGACAATTTGCTGGACGGCGTAGTCATTGGTCCCGTAATATTCTCCGACTTGGAAAGTGTATTCCCGTGCCTCGTCACTTGCCCGAAATGCCTTGGGCTTGGATTTCCCGCCCAGGTCAATAGTTTCACCGTCCGTGAAAGCACGATTGTTGTTGCGCATTCTTGCAACAATCGCATTCAAACCACCGGCATAACCGGGGCCTATCATTAATAGCTCTGGCAATCCGCATTCATAATTGCCGATGGTGTATATGAAGGGAATGTAGCGAATAGGGGAATTACTGCTTTCATCAGGATCAGGTAGGACGCCCATGAGCCTCCATCGATGGTCCCTAATGGTTTGTGAGATTTCGTCATAACGCGGGATATCTGTCGTCAGTGGACTCCGAGTCCGAGTGATTAAAGTCGACTGTGGCTTCATCATAATTATACCTCATTAGATTTGTGTAGTCGGCCGCGCTCTACGTCGGCGACTTGGAAAACCATTTTCCATGACACTAACTTCGCATAAAACGCGTCTTCGATCTTTTGGCACCCGAAATATTGCTTTTAGGATGGTAAGGGAGTTGGCGCTCCTCCGCCCGAAAAATAATGTTTTGTCAAAAGAACGCGCAGCATTTGCGCCGCGCAGTCATCAAAAAAGCTCATCAACAAGGACGCCCATCAATGCAGCTTGTGAGGCCGCTGCGCTGATAGGTCTAAGTCCATCCATCCGTCTCCGCCGCTTTCGTCCGCTTCGTGCGCTTCGGAATTGGCCTCTTCAAAGAACTCTCTGCTTCATCCGTTGAAAGATTATACCTTGCTACGTCGAACATGAATTGACCGATCATGAGATTTGAGACGATGAGACGCCTCAGTAAATCACGTAGTTCGCGTTTGTTACTCATATCAACTTCTCCTGATACAATCGAAAACCATTTTTCGATTTATGCAATCGTTATACTGCATGTGGCGTTTTCAATCGTTTGACGTTCCAAATGTTGCTTTTAGGATGGTAAGAGAGCTGCACTCAATCCGAAAAACGGCAGCTTTGTTTGTGAGTTAAGTGGCATTTATGCAGCGTGCCGTTGGCCCTCCGGCTCGCAATCCTGCGCCGTGCGCTCAAGGTTGGGGCAGCATTATAAGGTTCAGCAAAAGAGCGACGATACAGAGTTTAATATCTTTTACTTAGCCATCCCGCCTAGTCTTTGAATCCAAGGGTGACCGCCTTGTCGCGGCGGCGCTTGAAAATTGCACGCACGATTTATTGGGAAACGGATCGTACCCTTCGTCAGGTGCGGCGAAATACGACCAATGACTGCTCGAGACTATATTCTTCAGGTGGTCTATTCGGCGAAGACGGACGGGGTGGATATAATCCCGGTCATCCCTGTGTACGCTGAACTGCTCAAAATCGCTGTTCGAAGCCAGCAAATATATCGACAATCACTTGGCGGTGCCGCGTAATCGCCGATGTCGCAGTTGTGCAGTCGACCCTGTCCTGTAGGTCGACTGCACCTGCATTTAGTTCTTCAAATTCGCAACAACTCACGAGGCTTGTCGCCACTCCGATATCGACGAGACATTTGCCACTTCATCGGGAATCCCTAAGTTGCGCTCCTCAATGACGTTTGTTTCGTCGTCTCGATCATCGATATCAGTAACCCGCGCGCGAGCAGAAATGATGCTGCTTCCCGCCACGATTTGATTGCGTCCTCGCTCTTATCGGTGCCCGGCGGCGGCCCCAAGAGTACGTCTTCAGAGGCGAAGTCAGGCGCGTAAAGCAAGACGGTCTCACGGGCCATCTTCTCGGCATAGGGCACCCCTGCCTCGCCCATAATTTCGACGATCCTGTGCCTTCCCAGGAACTTTAAAGCTTCCGATCGAATTTCGTCGATGTGACACTGAACATACTTGTGCCCAAATTGCTTATGACGAACTCCGAGCCACAGAAACGCGTCAAACTCAATGCCTCTACTACGGAAATCGGCAACGAGTGGATGCTCACGCGTAGCCTTTATTTCCGCGATTTGGCTTTTTAAACAAAACAACGCCTGCTGTTTTGAACCACAAGGTACGCCTTGTTGAAGCTTGTACTTTCCTTTTCGAAAGACAACATCGCTCCACCAAGTGCCATTGCCTTGATCATAGACGAGCGCCGCTACACACGCTTCGGCCTTGATAAAGGCGGTGTCCAACGCATCGCGAACAGTCCCCGAAAATTCACGCCGTGGCGCAGCGGGTGTGGTTCGCAACAACTTCTTCGCAAGTTTCTCCGCTGCTCGGCGGTCTTGTTGAGGCAAGTGTTCGTACAACACTATCATAGTAGACTTCCTTTCAAAATGGCACGCAGTCATTCTAAGTGACCGTGTGACTAATCGAGAACCATCTCGACTTTATGACGTCTACTGTAATGCGAAGTTGATCCTCAATCGTTTGGCGTTCGAAATGTCGCTTTTAGGATGGCAGCAGCGCCGCGCTGAATGACCGAGGTGGTTCTATTAGGCAGCACGCTTTAAATTCGTGACTACCAAGCAACTTTCCTTGGCCTTTATTTCGGCAAGCATTACCGTCACAAAAGCCAATGCTTCCTCGATGCGCAACCTTGACCGAGTCGTTCAATGTCTGAGTCACGTATCGAGAAACTGTTGGACTTTGTAACTATTATTGTAACGCAAAGTTGGTTCTCAATCGTTTGGCGTCCGATATATCGCCTTTAGGGTGGTAAGATAGTTTCTCTTGTTCTGTTCGTTTGATCTTACAAGCGGTCCTTTTCGGAGAAGCGGCAATCGATCACCATGCTTCTCCTTCTGAGATCGTGATTGGGGTTGCGTGCCGCATTTGATGTTCTAAAAGACGCCTTTACGTTGGTAATATCCGTGCTCTTTGGTGGGTAAGATGACGTCAACCGTCCCACGACACTTCGCTGTTAGCACATCCGCTGTTTCGACAGAAAGGATCAACATCAGGCGTGCGGTGGGACAACAGCGTCTATTACCTTTGGTGGGAATTCCTTCGTCGCCATGATGGCTACAAAGAGACCTGTGAAAACGGTGGTAACGGGAAAGTATGCAGAGCTCTATGCCGATTTCGGCAACGTGCATGAAGGAACGTTTAAAGAGTGGTGGACGAAGGACGCCGCGGGGCGCGCTTATTTGCGGAGCCGCCACTGCCTAATAGCGTTGCGGCTTTAACTTCCGAAGAAATCGAGGCGCTGCCTGAAGATTGGGATGCGGGATCACTCCTAATTGTGGCGATACCGCTGAACTTGCCCAAACGTTTCATCCAACAAAAGCTCAGTAAGCTTTTGGCGCGTCACCATAAGCGAAAGAGAGGGCAGCGAACTTTTAAAGAAAGCCGTGCGCGTTATCGTATTGCACAACAATTCACGGTTCACAGCCTCAAAAAGATGTTGGAACTATACGATCTTCGGAAATCCCAACCAAACTTACCCCTATGGGAGGTCGGTCAGAGGTTCCATCTAGGAGAGGCGCTTACCAAGGATGAGCGCAATCGAGGGCGCGGGAGGGACAATTATGGGGCTGTAGATAAGAAGAATGTATCGGCGGTAGCCGCCTCAAAAAAGCTGAAGGCTGCAAAGAGCATTATCGAAGGGGTTGGACGTGGCGTCTTCCCCGCCTTTGCGAACGGTAGTGAGCGCCTAATCAATTTACCATAGAGCGCAAGGTGAGGTTTTGCATCACTCCGCGCTTTGATGAATTCGGCAAGCTTCTGTTCGCTAAATTGAGCCTGTATGGGAACAGCTTGCCCGAAATACCTCATGCCGGAGGCCAAACGCGGTAGGTGTTGACGACATCACTCTCATAAGTCAAGTAACCGATGTCCCCAATTCGCCCTTGCCGAAAATACTTCTCGACCTCGCCACCATCGATATTGTCGGCTCACCCGACGGAACTTGTGCAGGCCACGATCCTTTGATCCGTTCAGTGCACGTTGATCGTTCGTGCTAATTCCAGATAGCGGCAGAAGGCATTCGCAAGCTGCATCTGTCGTGGGGTTCGGCATTCGGCTTCAAATAGAGCTGGTGATCCGACGATTATGCAAATGCATTTCGCTCTTGAGGTCGCAACGTTTAGTCGCTTCGAGCTGTAAAGAAATTCCATACCCCGTGGCGCATCTGCATGGGTAGATGTCGTCATAGAGTAGACCACAATCGGCGCTTCTTGTCCCTGAAATTTGTCTACCGTGCCGATCCGCGCGCCGGGTACGCGTTGCTGAAGTTCGAATATTTGTGCATTGTAGGGTGCAATGATGAGAATGTCGTCCAAAGTAAGCGTTCGCTCCTCGCCATGTCGATCTACCCACGTAGTGTGCGTGTCCATAATATCATTTACAAGATCGCGAATTTGATCCGCTTCCTCAGGTGCAGAGTTTTGATTTCCCTCGTGCTGAACTGGAATAAATCTCAGCCCGGTTCCTTTAACCAGGCCGGTCGACTTTATATCCTGGATCTCGAGGCCATTTCGTGACAGCAGCCGTCCGTCGTAGAACAATTCAGACGTAAAAGCGCATATATCTGGGTGCAATCGCCATGTCTCCTCCAAAAAAAGACCTTTGTCAGAGCTAATCGTTTGATTTTGACCAAGGATATAGTCGATCGCCGAAACGTCTACGCCTTCGGGGTGGCTACCTTTTACGGGCTGATCAAGTTGCTGGGGATCTCCCAGCAACACAATACTTTTGCCAGCCTGTGAAACGGCGAGAACATTCGCAAGGGACATTTGGGCGGCTTCGTCAACAAACAAAACATCCACAAACTCAAAAGCTTCCTCTCTCGCCCAAAGCCACGCGGTTCCGGCCGCCACCCGGCATGATGTACTGAGCTCACTGAAGACTTCCGCATTATCCGTTGTACATTTTATGCGAGGTGCTGCGTCTTCTTCTTCCTCTGCGACTTTTTCTACACACTGGAGATCAATTCCGATTTCATCAGCGGCTCTGACAATCTCATCCAAAAGATTTCTTACGACTTTGTGGCTGTTTGCCGTGATCCCGACACGTTTCCCGGCCTTTACAAGCTCGCAAATCATCCTAGCACCTGTGAAGGTTTTGCCGGTACCAGGAGGACCTTGAACAGGCAGAACTCCACCAGTCAGCTTAGGAGCAATTCGTAGCGCGGCAGCCAATGACGGCTCATTTTCACACCGAATTGCATCGCCGCCGATCCGTGGCGCTTCCCTCAATAGGAGATCACGCCCTGCTTGGTATGGCCCGTAACCTATCATTCCGTTTTGCGCGACGTAATCTCCGAGCCTTGCGAGGGAATTGGCCAACTCTTTCGATTTGACAATTTTGGGGAGCAAATACAGCCTCTGGATGAAGACCAGCACTATCCATCCGCTTCTTGATGTCCACTGTTCGATCATCAAGCGATATAGACACTATCGAACCAAATTCCGCTCCTCCAGTGCGCCTTAATGACTCGCCGCCTCGAAGCTCTGTTTCCTGGGCAGGATACCTATAACGATGAATTGGTGCCTTCGCAGTTCCTCCAAGATTTTCCACGAACTCGAGACCAGAAAGTCCTGCCCGCTCCTCGAGTAGATCTTCAGCCGAACGATCGCGCAGCCGAAAGTATTCCCACCACGCTGCTTTCTCCTCGCGCCTGTGCCAATCAAGAACATTGGCCAATGTCCATCGAGATTGCTGTTCCTCTGATCGCAATTCTTGATCGACGGGAATGTCTGCCCTAATTCGGCGAATAACATCATTGATCCGGATGGTCCATTCGGTGACCCGTTCACTTGGCGCGCCACTGTCGGGAACCGGTCGGTCTATAGATTCCCCGCCTTCGATCAGTTTGGTTCGCACACGCTCGAGCCAGTTCCTTAGGCCATGCGTCGAAAGACAATCATCCCGATTGTATTCCTTAACAACGTCTCTATTTTCTTTGGTGATGCGATCAAAGTCATTTAGCTCAAGTGCCGCCTGAAGATTAGCAAGCGCGGAGTTCGCATTCGACAGTTCCATCGCTCGAATATAATCATATAGCGGCTCTAACCGTTTGATTGAGTAACTTTCAACGCTCGCGAGTATTCCGTTTTTGACTACGCTGTAGAGATCAACAAATAGGTCGGTGCGAAGCATTTGGTCTAATTCATCACCGCGAGTACCATACCGCAACGTCAGACGTTTAAGTGCTGCAGGTTCATACGGCGCATAGTGATATACATGCAGGTCTGGGAACGCTGCCAAGCGTTCAATCACGAAATCTATGAAATGTTCACAGACAGATTTTTCTTCCTCGCGCGACAAAGCCCATTCGCCGACATATCGCATCTCTCCAGAGTCATCGGAAAAGCAATAGCCGAACAGATATTCCAAGCCATGTTCGCCAACAAATGGATCGCCCTCGATATCGAAGAAAACATCACCTGCGGAAGGGGTTGGCAGACACGAGAGACCAAATCCCGGTTTGCGTGGGCGAGCAAATCCCGGTTTGCGTGGGAGAGCAAATCCCGGTTTGCGTGGGAGAGCCTCATAGAGAATTGTTTTTGCTTCCCGTCCCTCAATTTGAATTCGAGCTTGTTCACGGAGCCGTTCATAAGAGTAAACAGCGCCTCGTTCGGGTTTCCAGGAAAGTGGCACCGCCATTTGCGCTAGATTGGAGACTGTATTTATGCCCTGGCGGTGGAGCTCATTGATTTGAACTTTTGAAATGCCAGCTACGAGACATAGATGGTCATCAGTCCGCCGTCTCAAATCGCATGGCACGCGCCAACGACATACGTCGCAATGTTCTTTGGGGTCCGGATAATTGACGTCTTCACCACTACGACCGACGGATTGCTTGAGACCGTCGGCGACCTTGCGATAAAAGGCAGCATAGTCGGACGTGCGAAAACTTTGCGGCTTGTACTCAGACCAGGTGCCACGACATGCATTTGGTCCGGCGTCCTACCCTGAACCGATGCAACAAGATCCGAATAAAGACTCAACTGAAGAAGAGTGCCGCCCTTTGTCTCGCGTGACAGCTTTGTATCTATGACCTCGTAGGACCAATCACCTAGATCGCTTCGGGGTTTCGACCCGTCTAAGAATGTCTGTCCGACCAACCCAACCATCACTCCGGAATGCACCCTGAACAATTATCTCGGCGCCAGCGCGCATGGCGGTGATTGTTTGATCGACCAGCGCTTGATCGGTGCCAACCCCTTCGACTTCGAAGACTTGATAGCCTTCGCTCTTTAGATGATCGAGAAAGGCCTTTTCGTGGATCGCACCACGTTCCTGAAGAAGTTTGAGAAAGGGATCCCAGTGCTTTGGTTTTTCAAGCTGGCCATTGGCAACGGCTAGATCCAAATCGGTAAGGTAGCGACAATTTAAGTGGCCGACCAAGTCGGAAGCGCTGAGTTCTATGTCGTCACCGACTTTCAACATTCGATACTCGCTAAGCATGTTTCGAATCAATTCCTGCTGGCCTGCATTGATTGATTTTGAGCGCTATCCAAATACTCGCGTCCCCAGGCTTAAGTTAGCTTGCCACTGCAGACCGAACCACCGGAGCAGTCTTTAGACGCCTTTTCTTGCGACTCTCTTTCCTTTTTCGATAAGCTTGTGCAGTCTGTGCGGTGTCGACGGAACATTCGCTTTTCCCGGTACGATTCAGCTGACGTGAAGGTCGATTCTTGGCGCGCCGCCCACCGTTAGCCGCTCGAGCTCTCGGAACACTCGGATATCGCACAATGTCCGAGCGGTGGCGCGCGAGAGGTGCAAACGGACTTGTTGCGTGTCGCAGGCTGAAATCTTGCTGCCGGCCTCCGCTATCGTACGTGAAGCGGATTAGTCGAAAAGGCCATCTCGGCGAGCGACTACCTCAAAACGACACCTCGGCGAGCGAGGTGACAACATCGTAGTCGACGCCAAGAGTGTCAAAGTGCTTTCGGCCGCAAGCGATCTTCTGATTTTCTTTGGTGCGCCGCTCTTCATTGTCGAGCGTGCTCTTGGTCTCGCGGACGAAATAAAGCTTCTCCTCGCGCTCCGTGACGAACGCCCAGTCCGGATTGTAGGCGCCGATAGGCGTATCGATCTTGAACCACGACGGAAGTTTGACGAACAGCTTGACGTTCTCGTTGTTGTCGAGGTCGCGCGCGAACTGCTTTTCGACCTCGGATTCGTATTCGATGGCATCGAACAGCGATTTCTCGCGATTCTGCACCTCGTAAAGATTGTTGAGGTAGCGGACGATTCCCTCCTCGGCGTCCTGCTCGATGCGGCTCTGCTCCCAGATACTGCCCGGCGACCTTCTCGTACTTGATGCCCTCCAGCATCAGGTCGTGCAGCGCGCGCGATATCTCCTTCGCGACCGCTGCCATGAATGCCTGCGGATTGATCTTGAACTCGCCAAGGCGGCCGGACTGCTTCAGAATTTCCGCGAGCGTGTGCCGCGTCAGCTCCGTTTCCTTCTGCAGGAAGGCGAGAATGTCCGGCAGTACCTTGCACCGTGCTCGACATCCCGCACTCGGGTCGCAATCTGCCTGTCGGCCGAAACGCCGGCGTCGGTGATATCGACCTCGACGACGGTCGTCGCGACGCGCGGCGCCTTGATCGGCTCGATCTGCTTGATGCGCGCAAGCGCCCGATCAATCAGGTCGGCCGTCTCGAAGGTCACGCGGTAGCGGGTGCGATGCTTGATCTTGTCCCACAGCGCCTGAAACTCCGCGCTGAGATGGACTTCCTTGCGGAACTTCAGCTCGCGTCGGTCGCGAGCATTGACGATGCGGTTCTTGAAGACCTTGCGGTTGATCTCGTCGATGATCTCGGCCTGCAGGTCCGCGAATTCGTCGGAAACCTTCAGCTCGAAATGCGGATTCTTCGGGATCGAACTTGTCGAGAATGTCGCCTGCCGCATTGAGATAGCCGTTCGCTACGAGGTCGTCCCAAATTTTCGCCGACTCGTCCTGCCCGATTTCGGTTTCCGTTCCGTCCGTCCGCGCGGCGCACCAGCTTCGCAAAGGCGATCTTCTCGACCTTGCCGAACTGGATGCCGAAATCCTCCTCGAATTCGGTCTGAAGCGTGCGCGCGAAATCCTCATAGGACTCGTTGGCGATGACCGTCAGCCGGTTGACCGTCTCGTCATGAACGCGCTCGCCCGTCTCGTTGACCGGCAGGCGAAGGCCGCGCCCGATCTCCTGCCGCTTCTTCTCGGCCGATTGCGTTTCGTTGAGCGTGCAAATCTGGAAGACGTTCGGATTATCCCAGCCCTCGCGCAGGGCGGAATGGGAGAAGATGAAGCGCAGCGGCGACGTTCGGGATCGAGCAGCGCTCCTTGTCGCGCATGATGAGATTGTAGGTGTCCTCGTCATCGGCGGTGTTGCCGCGCGTATCCTTCGCGTGGCCCTGCTTGTCCTGCGAAAAATAGCCGTTGTGGACTTGGCAACGTCGAACGGGATAAGCCCCTTGTAGATCGGCTTGGCCGTCAGCTCGCGATAGGCCTCCTCGAACCACAGGCCGATCTTGCCGAGGCTCGTCGTGCCGTCCTCGTTGTAGATGCGGTAGTTGGCGACGCGGTCGATGAAGAACAGCGAGAGAACCTTGATGCCCTTGCCCTTGAGCGCGCGTTCCTTCTTGAGATGCTGCTCGACGGTCTCATAGACCTGCGCCTTCATAATGTCGTCGGCCGAGCCCGCCGGTTTCCTGCCCGAGCTCCAGAAAGCGGCCCTGATTGAACTCGACGTATTCGGAGCCCGGCGTGCAGTCGATGTTCTGCACGATGTAGCCGTTGCGGTACGCCTCGCGCTCGTCGGACTTCACAAACAGGTCGTCGCCCTGCTTGACCCAGCGTTTGACCGCCTTCACGCCAGA
>CAVULC010000006.1:0-134724 GCA_963742265.1 uncultured Acidobacteriota bacterium | reverse complement strand
ATATTTTGCCAGCGCGCGGCAGCTAGCGCGGGATGTCCGCCTCGACATCGTCGCGAGTAGCCGCGGCGACTCGGCGCCTGTTGCGAGTGTTATCCCGCGAGCGGCGTGGACACGCCGAGCTTGAACCCGTCCAGATCCTTGAACTGGAACATGCGCGCGCCCCACGGACGGTCCGCCGGCTCGCTCAGCAGCGCCCCACCCGCGGCCTTGATCCGCGCCGCCGCCGCGTCGACATCCGCAGCGCCCGCCACGTTGATCTGCAGGTAGAAGCCCTGTCCCTTGATCCGATCCCACCCCAGCTTGCCATCGTCCTGGTTGAGGACGATGCGGCAATCGCCCGCGCCGACCACGGCGGCGACCACCTTCCCATCGTGCTCGAACGTCTGAGCACCGCGAAGCCGATCGCGTCGCGGTAGAAGCGAATCGATGCCTCCAGGTCCTTGCAGGTGATCGAGCAGCCCAGGTTGGTCGCGTTGATCGCGGCGGTCGTATCGGTCATGGTTCCCTCCGGTGGTCGTGATGAAGGTCGAGGATTGGTGCGTTCAACCGAGGAAGAGCGAGTGTACGGCGAGAATTGGTCGGGCGCAATCCAGGGGTTGGGGCCGAGGTGAAGCCCGACTCAGATCCGGCCCCGGGGTAGTCCTCGCACTGGGAGCGATGAGATAAGAGGTCCCGTGCAACAGCAGGCGAGGGACCGTCACTGTCGACTACTGAGTTTGGCGACTTCGGCCTGGGCTTGCCTAAGGATCGGGATTTCGGGGTCCGCGTCTTTCCAGAGCGTGAGGAAGTCCTGGTAGGCAGCCTTGGCTTTGTTCTGATCTCCCGCTAAGGCGAACGCTCTGCCCAGTTGCGCGTGCGCCAGGGCCCCGATCGGATCGCTGACGACGATGCCGCGGTGATCGAGAATCTTCTGAAACTCGGCCGCAGCTTCGGGCCCTTTGTGTGCGGCGAGAAAGGCCTCTCCACGCACATACACCGGATACAACATTCCGAAGAACCCCCATGCGCTGCACGGGGGCGTGCCTAGCTCGTAAGCCGCAGTGGCGCGCAGCAGCTCGATGGCCCTTAAAGGCTCCCCCTCGTTCAGCGCGACAAGCGCGCGAACCGTTGGCACGTAGGTGGATCGGACGGCCGTATCCTCGGGGAACCGCCTTTCAAGATCCTGCGCGAGTGTTTGAGCCCGCAACGAGTCACCGGAGAGACCGAGGGCAAACGCAGCGCCGTACTCGACGTCTCGGCTCTGTCGAAAGCTCCAGGGCGGCCGCCGCACCGCGCCGGCCCTCAGGCGCGTTTCCGAACAGGCCTTCCCATATCGCCGACCCCGCTTCATATAGAGCCGCGTTCTCGCGGTGCTTCACTTTCGCAGCCAGGTCCACCGCACGCATCGCGAGCCCAGTCGCCTGCTGCAGGTGACCGCGATATGCGAGGACGAAGGCCTCGCGGTCGGAGATCCAGTCTTCCACGTCGGGGTTTCCCACGGCCAGTGTTGCTTCGTGATCCATCCCGGCCTGATCCCCTTACAAACGCGATGTCGTATCGCTGCACGAGGAACAGCGGGCTATCCAGTTTGCGATCCACGGCTCGTCGAAGAGTGTCGGACGCCTCCGTCACGCGATCGACATACGTGAGGTTGAAGGCGAGCTGGAATACGCAATCGGAAAGTCAGGATCGGCCGCAACGAGGCTCCTGGCGTGTTCGATGGCTTTTTCGTATGCCCCGAGGACGGGGTAGATGGCCGACGCGAGAAACCCGTGAGACCCGATCTCGCGCGGATACGTCTGCGCCCACGCCTCACAGGTCTGTTGCGCTCTTTCAAGATTCCCGGTCACCTGCATGTCGTAGGTGGCAGCGATGAAGAACTTCTCTGCATCGCTGGCGCGATCCCGCAACTGGTACGCTTTGCTGTTGCTTTCCGCGGAGAGGGCGGGCTCCCCAATAATGCCGTAGACCATCCCCAGCGCCGCATGCGCCATCGCGAATTCAGGGTCGATCTCGAGGGCGCGCTTGAAGAGGGGCACCGCGGCGGGAAGTCCCGTCCCTGCGGAGAACACCTTCCAGCCTCCGCTGAACGCTTTCAAGGCCTCCAGGGACGGCGTCGTCGCCTCGGGAAGTGGCGTCGAGTGCTTCTCTACCGTCGCGAGCGATTCGCCAACTCGCGTCCTGAATGTCGTAGCAATTTGACTGAGGACGTTGAGGACATCCTCCTTTCGCGCTGCCTGCGCCTGCTCCACATCGAGGGCGTCTCCCGTTCGGCAGTCGGTGGCGCGCAGACCCACCACGTAGTGGTTCCCTAGGCTGGCGATCGAACCTTCAAGAACGGCCGCGCTACCGGTCCGCGCGCACAGCTCCTGAGCCAGTTGGGGAGTCAAGCGTGCGTCAGCTCGCTGGCCCATAAGCCCGAGCGTGTTCCGGATGCGCTCATCGGAAACGAGGCTGAGGAACGGCGACTGCTGCAGCTGCACGGCCAATCCCTGACGGAGCGTGTCGTCGAAGACCGCGTCGCCGGTCTTGTTGGTGAAGTCAGCGAGGACGATCGTGTCTTTGCCTGTCAGTTTTGGCGTCCGTCGGGAATACACGTACCCGACAGTCAGCCCCGCCAGCACCAGCGCGCTCGCAGCAACGGGAACCGTCCAACGGCGGGGCGCGATGGTTGTGACTCGCGGCTGCTCGACTGCGGTGACGCGGTCGGCGTCAGTGTTGCGCCTCAGACGACGAAGGTCCGAGCGGATTTCCGACGCGTGTTGCGCCCGCAGGTTGGGGTCTTTTTCCAAGCACTTGTTAATGATGTGCTCCAGTTCTGCAGGCACGTCCGGATTCAGGCGCACGGCCGCAGTCGGCGCGCGGTTGAGAATCGCCTCGAAGATGGTACCGAGGCTGTCACCGCGAAACGGCCGCGTGCCAGTCGCCATTTCGTACAGCACCACACCAAGCGAAAATAAATCCGTGCGGATATCGAGCGCCGTCCCCCGAACCTGCTCGGGCGACATATACGACACGGTTCCCACCGTACTTCCAGGTTCGGTAAGCAGCGCCTCGGTGTCACGGCTGGATGTGGTGCCGATCCGGTCCGGTGCCGCCGTCTTGGCTAGGCCGAAGTCGAGAATCTTCGGCCCATGGAAAGTAAGGTAGATGTTCGCCGGCTTTATGTCACGATGCACGATGCCTGCGCCATGGGCCGCATCGAGTGCATCGGCGACGCCGAGCGCGATGTCGACGAGGATAGGGACCTCCAGTGAGCCCCGTCTGAGTCGTTGCTGAAGTGTCTCGCCTTCCAGCAATTCCATCGCAATGTACGGTGGGTTGGTACCGACATCGTAGATGGTGCAAATATTCGGGTGGTTCAGCGCCGAAGCCGCTTTGGCTTCCCGGTGAAAACGCTCTAGAGTCTGTGCCGAAGCGATGAGCCCGTCCGGCAGAACTTTAAGTGCCACCACACGGTCGAGACGCGTGTCCTTGGCCCGATACACTTCACCCATACCGCCGACGCCAAGCGGGCTGACAATTTCGTAGGGGCCGAGACGTGCGCCGGAAGGAAGAGCCAACGTTGGTCCAGGTACGGTTGGCGCTCATTGTAGTCGCCTGCGCACGTCAGCGAGAAGCGGAACGGTGCTGCAAGTAGTCCGGCCACATTGCGCGTTCGTCCGACACGCGGGCAGATCAGGCAGCATCCTTGCTGAATGACGGAACGCTTCCGTGTCAAACTGGCCGCCCTGCGACTGCCGGTCGTGCCTGGCCCCGCAAGTTGCACGAACTCCGCTTGGGCCTGTGCCTGTCTTGTCGAAGACGCGCTTCAACTGCGTACGAGCACGTCGCGGGCGATACTGGGCAACGAACCCCGGGCCCAGAACGTCGACCCCGAGTTCGCCATCGGCATGACGAGTGCGCTGCTGATCCGCTGCACCCATCGCTGCTCGGTAGCTGCGGACGATGTTTGCTCGGCGCTCGCCGGCCTCGCACTTGTGTTATCCGCCATTGGGCTGTACGGCGTTATCGCCTATGCCGTGTCGCGCCGGACCGCCGAAATCGACGTGCGAATGGCACTCGAGCGACTCCAGCGGTGATCAGAACGATGGTGGTGAAGAAGCGCTCTGTCTCTGCCGCGAGCGCCCTCGGCGTCGGAGGCGGTTACATGCTGACGCGCACACTGAGAGCGGTTCTGTATGGAGTCGCGCCACCGATCCCGCTTCCTCGTCGCGGTCGCTGCGTCGCGACGGTAGCTTTTGTCGCGAGCTACATTCCCGCCCGACGCGCAATGACCGTTGATCCCGTCGTTGCGTTGCGCGCAGATTAGTTGCAGCACAAATCCGATCGCGAGAACCCATCACGACCTCAACCGTTCGTCCTTAGTCAATCGAAAACTCAGCGCGACGACTGCGGTTCGAAGACGATTCGAAGCCGCGTGCGCGTCGCCTGCGCGAAACGTTCGAGGCGTCGGTCGATGGACGCACCCTCGATCGCGCGATATACGACTGCGACGTCTTCATGCGTCGAGCGAGCGCGACTGCGCAGGCGAGCGGCCGTCCGTGCCTCGATGAGTGCCCGCGCAAGGTCGAATTCTTCACCGAGGGTGTCGTAGGCCTCTCTGTAGTCGGCGTCTGTGCTCCAACGGCGGTGGAGTTCGGTAATTTTCGTCATGGCTTCAGTTCCTTCGCTCGCCTCAGTGCAAGATCGATCTCGTTCGCCGGCGTCTTTTCGGTCTTCTTGGTGAAGGCCGCTCGTCGCACTCGGTCGACCTGACGCAGCCATCCCTCGAGCTGGTTCCAACTCGTGAAATTTAGGCTCACCACTTACCTCCTTCTACCCGTTCACGTTAGCGTTTCGGAACGTCCCGTCTCCAGGAATCGATCGTCGCATCCGATGCCGGTGGGTTGGTGAGAATCCCTGGATCGTAGTCAGGGTTGATTTCTACGCGGGATTCGGCCGTATTGACGCGTCCGGGCACCTTGACCCCACCAACTTCCTGATAGTCAGCGAGCACAAAGACGTACCTTGAGTTGCCCGCTGCCCTTGATATCGGGCCGTGGTGGCTTCACCGTGATTTTGCGGCTCGTTTCAATTCGCAGCGGAAGGTGAGTGGTCGGATCGAGGTAGAACACGACAGATTCGTCGTCAATCACAGTGTCCACGCGGTCGGCGGACCTGAGTCCAAGTCGAACGCGTGACGCGCTCAGCGGCCTCGGCTGCACCGAGCGCGTTTGGAGGAAATACACGTACTGCAGTTGACGCATCCGATAAGCCGCATCGGTATTGGGCCGCAGGAACGGGCGAGCAGGAGCGCCGTCCCGCGAAACCCATCCCAGGCCGCTCCGAGTGTTCAGCGCATTCACCGAATAACCCATCAAACCGGGCCGGTAGTCCAGGAACTCCCACCACCCCTCGGGCAATGCGCAGACGATCTGGTCCACTTTCCGGCGGGCCACGTCGCGGGTCATAACTCCCTGGAAACGAGTCTTTTCCAGGATTGCGAAGCTCCGGATGCCAGCCAACCGCTCGCGGCCTCCCTTGGCAGCAATGGCCTCTTCCCAGAGTGCTTGGGCTGTCTGACGGTCCTCCTGCGCGCTGCCGGCAACCGTTACGGACAAACATAGGAGCGAGATGATGCGTAAGCAGATTGCCCGCACCCGGAGACCTCCGGTAACACACTTCTAAGATAATGCGACAGCCAGCTCGAAAACGGCGTGGACAGGCCTGAGCTCGACTTCGCCGGCGTGGAAAGGATTTGACTCGCATAGTCGTCGTACGATAGATATCGTAGTCAGGCGCGACGACGCGCAGCTACGGTACATCGATGACTACTCGCAAGACGTCCGCGGCCACACGCCTTCCGACGGATGCGGAACTCGATATCCTTCACGTGCTCTGGGATCACGGGCCCAACACAGTCCGTGAGGTTCAGCAACACCTCGCCGCCGGCAGGCCAACTGTCTACACAACCGTTCTGAAACAGCTGCAGGTCATGGCGGAGAAGGGCTTGGTTCGCCGAAACGCGCGATCCCGCTCCCACGTGTATGAAGCGCGATTTCCGCGTGAAGAAACGCAGCGCATAATTGCGGCCGATCTGCTCGATCGTGCATTCCGCGGCTCGCCGACGGCGCTGCTCCTCGGAGTCCTTTCCGCTCATTCGGCCACACCGTCGGATCTGGCTGAGATCCGCAAGTTGATCGACGACTACGAAAAGAGGCAACGATGATGCTCATCGACGCATTCCGCATCCAGGTGTGGGTGGAACCTCTGGGCTGGGCACTCCTGCATTCGTTGTGGCAGGGCGCGGTGATTACGGTCGTCACGTGGATCGGTACTCCGTGGACATGGCCTTCGCCTCCGGTCACAGACCCGGTACGTCCTCTGCTGCAGTGCGCTCGGGTTGTCGGTTGCCGCTCCGATCCTCACATTCGTGTCGTTCAGCTTGAGCCCGGATCGAGGCGCGATGGTGACTCCGGTCTCTGCGGTCGCGTCAGTCTTGGGCGCTGTCTCGCCAATCACGACTGCGTCACGATCGTCGGGAGGTGCAGTGCTCGTTCTCCCCTGGGTCGTACTCGCCTGGATGATTGGAGTCTTCGCCAGAGCACTCTGGATCACCAGTGCATGGCTCGCGGTCCGTCGTCTGGCCCGATCGGCCGCGCAGCCGATAGACGCGATGTGGGTACGGGTTCTGGAAAAGTTGCAGCGAGAGCTGCGGGTCGACGGTCACGTCGGTCTCCGACTCTCCGGGCTCGTTGACGTCCCGTGCGTGATCGGCTGGCTTCGGCCGATCATTCTGCTGCCTCCGGCCGCATGTCTGGGCCTGAGTCCGCAACAACTGGAGGCGGTGCTGGCTCACGAACTGGCGCACATCAGGCGGCACGATTTCCTCATCAACAGTCTTCAGCGGATCGCCGAGGCGCTGCTGTTCTACCATCCGGGCGCGTGGTGGATGTCGCGGCAGATTCGCATCGAGCGTGAGCACTGCTGCGATGATGCCGCCGTGTCCGCATGTCCGGACGTCGTGGCGTACGCGCGCGCGCTCACCACACTGGAGATGAGCCGGCACGCGTCAGAACCGCTGGTTGCGGTTACAGGCGGCGATCTCGTCGGGCGCATTCGGCGGCTGCTGGGCGGTCGCGAAGATCCGGTCTCGGGCGTTGCTCCGACAACCGCCATGACGCTGCTCCTTGTTGTCATCGGCGCCTATACCTTTGCGGCGCCGGGCTCCAGAGCCAACGCCCATCAGGATTCCGCGCACCTTGCGCGAAACATCGCCCGGTCCAACTCAGGAACTGATCCGGCAATTCGACAGCAGCCGAACCCGACGGGACAGGGTTGACGCGATCAGCCGGCTTTCTGGCGACCTCAGCACCGCTGCGTGGCAAAAGCTCGTGCTCATTGCCGAACGGGATCCAGACATTGAGGTGCGGAAGGAAGCGGTCAGCTACATCGCCGGACGCGCAACGCCGGTGGCCGTTCAGGAGTTGATCCGGCTGTACGGAGCCAGTCGTGAGCAGGCGATGAAGCTTCAGGTCCTCAGCTATCTCTCGGGACTTCCCACCTCGGCGTCGATGGCGAAGATTCGCGAAATCGCGGACGGCGACGCGGATCCCGTGATTCGAGCACAAGCGTCGGACTACGCCCTCGGTCGTTAGAAGCCGCTCATGGCGTCCGAGCTTCGACACGCGGTCCGGTCCCTCCGCCGTGCTCCTGGATTCCTCGCGGCGTCGGTTCTGCTGCTGGCACTCGCGATTGCTCCGACGATCGGCGTCTTCCGTCTCACTGACGTCGTGCTTCTGAGACAGCTGTCGACTCCCCTTCCAGATCAGCTTGTCGTCTTCGAGAAGGTCGCGATGGACGGCGACACGGATACGAGTTTTTCGTATCCCGTCTATCGCGACCTCCGCGACCGCGCGGCCGGCCTCTCCCACCTGGTTGCGTACGACGCGTCCGTCGTCGCGTTGCAGAGCGGCGACACGACCGAGCGTGTGTCGCGCGAGCTCGTATCCGGCAATTACTTTCAGTGTCTGCAGACGAAAGCGTTTCTCGGCCGACTACTCTCGCCTGAGGAGGATCAACAACCGGGTGGTCACCCGGTTGCGGTCCTGACGTATGGTTACTGGCGCGAAAGGTTCGGCGCCGATCCGAACATCCTCGGGCAAACCATCCACCTGAATGGCTATCCGTTCACCGTTATCGGCGTGGCGGAGCCTCGGTTCCGCGGTCTGCGGGCCGCGTTTCGGCCCGCCGTTGTCGTGCCGATGATGATGCAGGGGCAGCTCGAGCCTGCGTGGCAAGCGCTCGAACGACGCGGCACGAGTTGGCTCAACATCTTCGGGCGACTGGAATCGAGTGCTGCCAGACCGGCTGTCGAAGCGCAGGTCAGTGCCACGTACCAGAATCTCGTCAGACAGGACCTGGCTGGCGCATCGCTGCCTGACACGGTTCGTCAGGAGCTGCTCGCCGAACGAGTGAGATTGACTCCGGGCGGCCGCGGGTTCTCGCCGCTTGCTTCCAGGTACGGACGTCCACTGACCGTGGTACTCGTGATGACGGCCATCTTGTGGCTCGTGGCCGCGCTGAACTTCCTGTCTCTCGTCGTTGCCCGCTTCACCGCGCAGCGCGGTGCGTTGGCGGTCCGCGCGGCGCTCGGAGCCACATCGTTGAGGCTGATGCTGGGAGTGATGGCTGAATTGGCCGTCATCGCCATCGTGGGCGGCTGCAGCGGTTTCGCGCTCGCCTCGCCGTTCGCGCTGGCGCTGTTACGCTTCGTCCCGACACAGAACAGTCCGCTGGACACAGGAGCTTGGATCGATCTGCGGCTGGTGGGCCTCGCGCTGGGACTCACGGTGACGACGATGGCCGTCGTGGGGACGTGTATTCTGTGGCGCCTCCGCGCCGATTCAGACCTCAACCTCCGGCCGCACGGAATCCGACACACGGTGCGCGACTGGCTCGGCGGCCGGATCGTGCTCGGCGTCCAGTTCACCGGAGCGAGCATCCTTCTCATCTCAGCCGGTCTCGTGGTTCGATCGGTTGTCAATCTGCGCCATCAGCCGCTCGGGTACGACGCGTCTGACGTCACCCTTATTTCCCTGGCGCCGAGCCTGCAAGGCTACACGTCGTCGCGAGCGGCGGAACTGTTCGAGCGGCTTCGCGAGCGGGTCGATTCCATCCCTGGTGTTCGGTCGGCGACATTCGCGTTCGTGGACGTGGTCAGCGGTCAAGGGCGCCGCGAGACCATTGCCATCGCAGCAGGGGATAGCGGGCCAGCTCATACCCAGGATGTCGAGGTCAATCTCGTCGGTCCGCGGTACTTCGAGACGCTGGGCATTGTGATGAAGGCGGGCCGCGCGATCGACGTGCGCGACCGAGAGGGCACTCCACACGTCGCGGTGGTGAGCGAAACGTTTGCGCGCACATTCTTCGATGCCACGGCAGTCGGTCGGCGCCTTCGGTGGGCGGGTTCACCGGCGAATGATCCGGGCGTCGAGATTGTCGGCATCGCGTCGGACATCAAGTACCGGTCCGTTCGCGCTCCAGGTCCGGCGCTGGTCTATGTTCCGGTGATGCAGGATCCCGTCGCGGACGCAACCCTGTACGTGCGATCGACGCTTCCGGCCACTGCGATTCTCACCACCGTCCGCCAGGAAATCACACGGCTCGACTCCGGGGTGGCCCCGTTCAACGTCCGGACCCTGGAGCACCAAGTCGACGAGTCGCTCGCCACAGAGCGGGGCCTTTCGTTTCTCGCCAGCGCGCTTGGGTTACTGGCGCTCGTGCTGACGAGCATCGGCCTGGCGGCCTCCATCGCCCAGAGGGTCACGCGGCGCACACGAGAGATTGGCATCCGACTCGCGCTCGGTGCCAGCCCTCGACTGGTGCGATCTTGCTCCAATGGCCGTCGTGCCCAGCGCGTGGGGCCTCTGGAACATGCTGTACTTGGAATTCAGGAACGAATTCGCTGGTCGCTCGGGCTTCACGGCGCCTTGCTCGTGATCGTGATGATCCCGGGAGGCATTGGTTTGGCGAGAGCGCTCGAGACCTTCACGATCCAATGGCAATTCGCCCTGCCGATGTTCCCGATCGGCATGGCTGTGTATCTTGCGTGGAAGCATTTGGTCGGATTCCTCAACGCCGAGATGGGCATCGCGTGAGGCAGCCAAAGTCAGACGGACGACAACGAGTGACCGAGAAAGGGCATCACCATGTGATCGATGCGCCGCCGAAGTCGCTCGGATCACGAATGATCCTGATCATCCGGAGGCGCAACCGAAGGCCAGGCAGAAGGGCGCAATCTTGACGCGGCTCAAAGAGTCGTTGCGCCGCGGAATCCGTCGCACAGCCGAGCACTCGGTCACCGCACCAGAGGCATCGGCCGTCTAACGCATCGAGGGAATCGTCGACCTGTTGGAAGGACGGTAGAGCCATGCGCAAAGGCACAGCCCTGTGGACGATGTTTCTTGTTGGCGGAGCCTTACTCTGGTTGGCGAGCGTCGGAGTGTGGCGCCACCCGGCTTATGTGCTCTCCTTGATGGTCGTCTTGTTCTCGTGGTTCAGCCACACCGCATCAGCTCAGAAGTGAAACTGACCCACGGCCCCAGACCTTGGGGTTTTTGGTCTTTAAGGTAAAGCCAGAACGGCTGGCGTTGGCTGCCAATATGCTCCGGCGGTCCCTCCAGGAGACGTAGACCGCTTGACCAGGGGAAGCAAAATGGTCTTCTCTCGACGGATTACTTTCGCCGCGATCTGCCTGTCTAGCATCTGGTCGTCGGCGAGCGCCCAGTCACCGTCAGCTGCGGCTTCGCAGAACATTGAATCCCCTGAGATCGCGTTTGCTTCCCATCGAGATGGCAATTGGGAGATTTACGTGACGGACGCCGCTGGTCGGAGCCAAAGGCGGCTCACCCGGCGCGACGCGCAGGATCGATTTCCCCTCTGGTCCCCGGACGGCGCACAGATCGCTTTCGGCTCGCAGGTCGACTCGCGCTGGGAACTCTGGGTCATGGATTCGAACGGGACCCGCGAGAGACACCTCTACTCGCAGATCGTGGCCAAGTCAGCTCGGGGCTGGTCCCGCGACGGCAAACGGATCGCATTTGCGGCTGTCGCGGATGAGAACATCGACGTCTATACCGTGGATGTGGAGTCAACTCAGGTGACGCGGTTGACGTCGTCTCCTGGTGAGGACCGTGACCCGTCCTGGTCGCCAGATGGTACGCGCCTCGCGTTCTCATCCACTCGCGATGGGAGCTCAGAAATCTATGTGATGCGAGCCGATGGCAGTGATGTCCGGCGTTTGACGACCAACGCTGCCTCTGATGAAAGCCCAACGTGGTCACCGGACGGGTCAGGTATCGCATTTGTTTCTGATCGTGATGGCGCCCAGGATCGTTATGTTATGCGTCCGGATGGGCAGGGTCTGACACGACTGACCGTTGGGGCGGGCGTGACCAGGGATGTGCCGCGATGGGCACCAGATACGTCTCGCATCGCCTTTCAGATCGCGCGCGCTGAAAACTACGACATGGGCATTGTGCGGATCTCCGACCGGAGGCGGACAGACCTTGCCAGCTCTTCCGGGTATGACGGCATGTACACATGGGCGCCGGACGGGCGACACGTCGCGTTCATTTCGGGCCGCGACGGCGTTGATGGTCTCTACACAGTCGATGCTGACGGGCGGCATCTCGTCAGACTCACCGCGAGTCCGTCACTCAATCCGGCATGGCAGCTCCGGCGGTAGGGCACGGACGTTCGCTTCCGCTTCTGAGGAAACCTCTTCCCCACGAACGCCGCATTCAGATCCAGGGCACGCGAGATTAGCCCTATCTGCAGCATGTTTCTGAAGGTGCATCATTTGCATGGCACTAGCGCTGCCCACGCGCAGTTGACATGACTGCGATACGTCAGGCTTGAAACGGAGGTATCTGATGCGGCTCCGGTACGTCGCCCTGCTAATCGCCTTGGCTGTCCTCATCGGGAGCGCGCCGGCTTCCGCGGATCCTATCCAGTTGGTGGCGGTATTGACCAACGCACAGGAGAACCCGCCCACCGTCCCCACCACCAGCACGGGCGCGCCTCGACCGGCGTCCTTTGGCAACGCGTTCTTCACGTTGAATGACGCGATGACTTCGTTGGTGTTCACGGCGGTGATCTTCAATATCGACTTCACCGGCACGCAAACCCCCGACACGTTTGACAACCTCACCAACGCTCATATCCACGCGTCTGATACGGTGACGCCGACCACCAATGCGGGTGTCGTCTTCGGCTTCATAGGCAGTCCCTTCAACGACATCAATCCCAACGATGTCGTCGTCACCCCGTTTACCGCAGGGGTCGGCGGCATGGTTAGCGGCAAGTGGGATGCAGCCGAGGGCAACAACACCACCCTTCTCACGCAATTGCCTAACATTCTCAACAACCGCGCGTACATAAACTTCCACACGGTCCAGTTCGCGGCCGGCGAGCTTCGAGGTGCGATCGTAGGTGAGAGCGCGCCGGTTCCTGAACCTTCGACAATGCTGCTGGTCGGGTTCGGTGTGGCTGGGTTGATGCGCAGCCGGCGGAAGCCGGAGACCCACTAGACGCGCAGATCACGCGCGATCGAGTGACCGCGTCGGGCGTCAGCGTGACGCGATCGGGCTCGCGCCGCTCTATGCGTACGCCTGCGCATCATGGGCGTCTCGCTATGTCTTCTTTGCCGTTGCGTTTCGTTCGCTCGCGCTCTTGTTCTTCAGATCCTGGCGGTGCGCCCGTTCGTATGTCTGGATATCCTTGAATTTACCGGACGCGTCCCGGACGGCGTAGAGCTTCTTGCCGGCGCTGCTGCGATGCGTGGTGCGTTTGGCCATGCGAGGTCTCCTTTCAAGACCGCTCGGTTACACCGATGCCGACTCCGCCGGTTGCTGCCCCGGAGTGTGACAGCGCGCGGTGCGTTGGGAGCGGCGAATGAATCAGAGTTCAAATCCGAGTGACTGAGCAGGCTGCAACATCCTGTCCATCAGTTCGAACCTGTCACAGCAGACCGTTGCAAGAGACTAAGGTCGAAGGATGCGTCCAGTTTGGCAGCGGCCTCCGTCTCGCGGGCTTGGAGCCCGTCTCTGTAACGTCAGCCTGATCTACGAATAACCGAGGGTCTCTCTGATAGTTCGTAGGCTGACGCCATGCGCGACCGCGCCACTTCGTTCTCGAACGCCAGGCCCATCGTTCGACTTTTCCGCCGTTGACATCCCAGGCGCGATCCCTCGATACTGCCGGGAGCGCGCTGACAGGGCGCCACCCACCCGCGGCAAGGGAACACTCCCACCTGTTCTGCGTCTGAAGCGAGTGCGAGCGCACCTTCTTTCAGCCTGGTTTCAGCGGGGTACAGGCGTTTGATGAAAGGAGGCCGCCATGAACCGGTCGAAGTCTCTCCCGCCGCGTCCGTCGCTCGAATCCCTTCGTAAGCAGGCCAAGAAAATCGCGCGCGAGCGATCCGTGTCGGTGCGCGACGCTCAGCTCGCCCTAGCGCGTGAGTACGGTTTCGCTGGATGGCGGGACCTCATCGCTGAAGTCAGCAAGCGCGTCGGCAACGATCTCGAGTGGGCGCTCGGAGAGGCGCGTCGCGCGATTCACGACAACGACATCGTGGTACTCAAACGGATGCTCGCTGAATACCCGGCGCTGCTGTCATGGCGAGGCGACGAGCGGCATCCGAGCCTGGTGGAAATGGCAACCGGCGCCTACGGAGATGCCTACGGTCCGGAACGCGAACACTGGTTCACGCGTGGAACATGCGCGGAGCTCCTGATCGACGCCGGCGCAGTCGTCGTGCCGCGAGTGCCAGAGAGCATTCTCCAGTCGCGCGCGGTGGGCCTGCTGCACATGTTCGAGCGCAAGGGCCTGCTGCCGGGGACGCTGATGTACCGCGTCGCCCTCGGGCAAATCGATGCGGTGCTCGCGGTTCTGAGGGACGCCGCGTTCGATCGGACGGCGCTGAACGACGCGTTCATCGGCGCCTGCCGCTTCGAGCAGGAGGCCCTTGCGTCCCTATTGCTGGAGCGAGTGATTGCGATCGATCCTGAGCTTGGCAGACGGATCGACGCGACAACGGACCGCCCGTCGTTTGTCAGGTTCTTCATCGAACGGCAGTCGCTGGACTTCGACCACACGAAAGCCGGCGGCCTGTGGCAGGCCTTCGAGATCGGGCACGTGGTCCGTTCTCTCCACGATCGCGACCTCGTCGCATTCGACACCCTGCTGCAACGCGAGCCGTGGCTGCTCGGTGACGACTGCATCTGGCTGCAGAACGATCTGATCGGCAAGGCGACGCTGAGCAACGAGCGCGTCCCGTTCGTCAGCGCACTGTTCGACCGCCATCCCGCGATCCTGCGCCGGCAACCGCCGCCGGACTCGGAAGCGATCTCGTACGCGCTCACATACAAGACGACCGATCTCATCCCTTTACTGACGCGGATCTGGCCGATGCCTGACGACCTGCCGCATGCGGCCGGCCTGGGTAACCTGAAACGCGTGACGCAATGGTTCGACGCGTCTGGTGCACCGGCGCTGGGCGACCTCGAACGGCATTATCCGCAAACCAGCCGGCACGCGCGGGAGCACGATGACCTCCACTGGGGGGCGCCCGCGGTGCAACATGTTCTGGATACCGCGCTCGCCTTCGCCGTCATCAACCGCCACTTCGACGTGGCTGACTTCCTGCTCGGGCATGGCGCCAGCATCAACACCGATTGGAACTCGCACGAGCCGGCGAGCATCCTCCATCACCTGGTCTTCCTGCCAAACCCCTATGAGTCGATGCAGTTTCTCATCGACCGCGGCATCGACATGAGCATCAAGGACTACCGCTGGCAGAGTACCGCAGCCGGTTGGGCGCGCTACGGCAACAGCGACGAGAAGATGGCGCAGTGGCTGGAGGACGCGGAACGGCAGCGAGCACAGTGAGCGCCCGGAGTCACTGCTTCGTCGGCGCAGTCGGTATGATGACGACGTGAGTTCCGATCGCGCCGATTATGGGATCGATGCGCCGTACGCTCCCGCCGCGATGACGGCTGGTGGCGTCTGCCTGCTCGCACTGTCTATGACACGCCTGTGGGTCGGCGGACCGGCGGACGCACTGAGAGCAATCTGGCCCGGTCTCGGCGGACTCTGGCTGCTTCTCAACGCGGCGACCTTCCTGCACACGACCCGCTCGGGTAAGTTCGCGGTCTGGTCCGAGCTGCTGGACCGGCTCGCCCTCAAAGGGGACGAGCAGCTGCTGGACATCGGCTGTGGCCGCGGTGCGGTCCTGGTGATGGCCGCCAAGCGGTTGCCGCGCGGAAAGGCAGTCGGCATCGACCTCTGGAGCACCACGGATCAATCCGGCAACGCGGAACAGGTCACGCGCCGTAACGCGGCCCTGGAGGGAGTGTCCGGCCGAATCGAACTGCACACCGCCGACATGCGTCTGCTGCCCTTCGACGATGAGTCGTTTGACATCGTCGTCAGCTCGCTCGCGATTCACAACGTGACCGCCGCCCGCGAGCGCGCGAAGGCGCTCCGTGAAGCGGCACGAGTGCTCAAACGCGGCGGCACGCTGATGATCGCCGACATCCGCTACACGGCCGCGTATGCCCGCGAGCTCGAGGCCTGCGGGTTGACGATCACCGATCGCCGGTCGCTCGGCGTTCGCTTCTGGTTCTCCTTCGGCCCCTGGGCCGCAACCCGGCTGGTCGTTGCGATCAAGCCGCAGGTCGCGCGCTGACAGATCGCCGGCGCCATTCTCACCCAACCCGCGGCGCGAACTCCTCCTCGAGAGCTGGCGGTAATCCCCGCCAATTCTCGATCTAGTAAGCAGGAGGACGACAAATGAGACTGACGACGCTGAAAACCGTGAAGAAGGTGGTGAGGCAGGGACTGTTCGCCGCCGCCCTGGCCGCAACGATCGGATTCGGAGCCACCAGGGTCGCCGCCGCGGGACCGCGGCTCTGGTCGATCGTAGTCCACTTCGAGTACCAGGACGGCTTCGAGTTCGAATACGTACTCGAACGCGGGGTATCCACGGGGGATGTGGGCGCCGCCCTGGCCGCCTGCGGCCGCTCGCACTCGACCGGATCGGTCGTGCGCTACCAGTGCTACCCCGTCCCGGAGTGAACGGGTTGACAGGGGGATTACGGGCGCAGGGCGAGCCTGTAATCCCTCACGCACGGCTGGACCGGAAAGCACTAAAATGCCGGTTCCAGAATCATGTCGGCCGAGTGGCAATTCCTCGTCACGCTGAACGAGCAACTGCGTCCGCTGAAGGATCCGCTCGAGATCCAGGAGCTCGCCGTCCGGATGCTTGGTGAACATCTGCAGGCGAGCCGGGTCAATTACGAACAGATCGAGGGTGACGAGTACGTCATCCGCCGCTCGTATGCGCGCGGCGTCCGCCCATTCTCCGGTCGTGGTCCCCTGACTCGACTGCCCAGAACGATCGTCGACGGTTGCCGGCGCGGTGAGACGGTCGTCATCAACGACACCCGCACCGACGCGCGCCTCGGGGACGCCGAACGGGCGCAGCTTCTCGACAACCAGGTTGGTGCGTATGTCGGCGTGCCGCTGACGAAGGACCGTCGATGGGTCGCGTCATTCGGGATCCACAGCACGACGCCGCGCGACTGGACCAGGGATCAAATCGAGCTGATCGAGGTCACCGCCGAGCGCACCTGGGCGATCGGCGAGCGTGCGCGCGCCGAGGCGGCGCTGCATCGGCTCACCGACCGGCAGGCGTTCCTTCACACATCTGAACGAAGCGATCCGGCGATTTGCCGATCCCGAGCGCATACTCGGCGAGACGTGCCGGCTGCTCGGCACGTACCTGCGCGTCAACCGCGTGGCTTACGGCGAGATCGACGGCGACGACTGCATCATCACCAACGATTACGTCGACGGGGTCTTCCGTCCAGACCGGACGCTTCCGGTGGACGGAACTGGGCGGCAGCCGCACCGAAGAAATCCTCAAAGGGTCGCACGTTGTTCGTCAACGACACGTCGACCGATCCGCATACCGCGGCCGAGCGCGACTCGCTGCAAGGCGGCGGGCATCGGCGCCTACATCTCGTCCGTTGCTCGTCAAAGACGGACGGTTCGTCGCCTCGTTCGGGGTGCACAGCCGGGAGCCGCGCGTGTGGACCACCGAGGAGATCGCCCTGGTGCAGGACGTGGCCGACCGGATCTGGGCGACGCTCGAGCACCGCAAGGCCGAAGCCGAGCTGCGCACCCACAAGCACCGTCTGGAGTTTCTGCTCCGTCTGAACGACGCGCTTCGTCCACTCGGCGATCCGGCTGAAGTCCAGGAGACTGCCGCACGGCTCCTCGGTGAACACATCGGCGCCACTCGCGTCGCGTACGCGGAATTCGACGGCGGAGAGTTCACGATCCGCCGCGAATACCGGCGCGGTGTCGCCGCCGCTCACCGGACAGCCGTCCGCGCATGATGATGAATGGCGCGGTCAACGAGACACTCCATCGCGACGAGGTGATCGTCGTCAACGATGTCCACACCGACCCGACGGTTCAGCGAGGCGGACCGCAGCAACAGCGAACCTGCGACAACACGCCGCGTTCATTGTCACGGCGCTGTTCAAAGGCGGACAGATCGTCGCCAGGTTCGGCGTCAGTGATGTGATGGCGCGCGTCTGGACGACCGGCGGAGATCGAACTCGTGCGCGACGTTGCCGCGCGCACCTGGGACGCCGTCGAGCGCACCCGCGCCGAGGCGGCGCTGCGCGCGCGGAAACAGCGGCTGCGTGTCGCCCTCCAGGCGTCGGCCGGCGGCTCATGGACGTGGGTCGCCGCGACCAACCAGGTCGACTGGGACGATCGAGTTCCGTTTGCTCTACGGCTTCTCACCGGACGAACCGGTCGACGTCTCGACGCGTGGCTGCGCCGCGTGCACGAAGACGATCGCCCGCAGCTGACTGCTGTGATCGATGAAATGGTGGCGTCGAAGAACGAAGGAGCTGTGGGAGAACACGTTCCGGATCGTGCGCCGCGACGGCACGGTGGCCTGGATCCAGAGCCGCGGACGCGCCGACCGCGACCCCGAACGGCAACGTCACCCGTCTCACCGGCCTCGATCTCGACTTCAACCAGCATCGCCGGGCAGAGGAGGCGCTGCAGGCGCGGCGCGAGGAGGAACACGATCGCGCGCTCCGCACCCTGCTCGAGACGGCCACGCAGGGGATCGTCTCGGTCGACGACAGCGGGCTGATCGTCACTGCCAATTTCGCGTTCGACGCGATGTTCGGCTGGCCCGCGGGCGTCCTGATCGGCCGGCCGATCGAGTCTCTGATGCCTTCCGCGTTCAGCGAGGGCTACGAGCGACGCGGCGGCCTGCACCTGGTCGGCGTACGAAGGGAGGGCTCGACGTTCCCGATCGAAGTCAGCGTGAATCGCGTCCAGACGCCCGGCGGGATGCGCGCCTTCGCGTTCGTGACCGACATCACCGATCGGCAGCGGGCTGCGTCCGCGCTCCAGGAACGCAGCGCCGAACTGGAATACCGGACGACGCAACTGAGCCGGATGGCGTCGGACCTGACGCTCGCCGAACAACACACCCGCGAACAGATCGCCAGGACGCTGCACGACGGCCTGCAACAGCTGCTGGTCATCGTCGCGCTTGAATCTCGAACAGCTGGTGAAGCATCGACAGCGACCGCGGCGCGACGCCGAGCGACCTGCTGTCGGAGGCCAGGCACCATCTCGAGGAAGCGATCGCCGCTGCCCGATCCCTGAACTTCGAGCTGTTTCCGCCGGTGCTGCAGCAGTCAGGGCTCCCGGCGGCGCTCAACTGGCTGGCGAACTGGACGCACGACAAGTACAAGGTCGAGGTTCGAGTCGTCGCCGATCCGCATGCCGATTCGAAACGAAAGGACGTCCGCACGCTGCTCTTCGAATCTGTCCGCGAGCTGATCTTCAATGCCATCAAGCATGCACAGGCCGATCGAGTGACGGTGGCGCTGGCAGTCGATCGGGAAGACCATCTGTGCATCAGCGTCTCCGACGACGGCATAGGGTTCGAACCGATGGAGCTCGACGACCGGTTCGAGGGCCGGTCAGCTCGGTTGGGGGTTGTTCAGCATCCGCGAGCGGCTGACGCTGCTCGGGGGGCAGCTTCGAGATCGACAGCGCGCCGGGCGCACGGCACGCGCGTGCGCCTCGTCGCGCCTCGCGGCTCCGCGCAGGCATCCGACGTGCCGCCTGCGATATCGGCGTTCGCAGGCGAGCGACGCTGCCGTGGGCGGAGGACAAACGCCAGGCCTCGCCGACGCACTCACGATTCTCGTCGTCGACGACCACGCGGGTATGCGGAGCGCGCTTCGTGAAATGCTCGACCAGCACGCGCAGCTTTCCGTTGTTGGCGAACGCGGCCAACGGCGTCCAGGCCATCGCTCAAGCACACGCGCTGCGGCCTGACGTCATCCTCATGGACATCGCGATGCCGCACATGGACGGCATCGAAGCGACGAGCCGCATTCACGCCGAGCTCCCGGCCGATCCAGATCCTCGCCCTGTCGATGCAGCCGCGCAGCGCCGTCGCCGATGCCATCGAGCAGGCGGGAGCGGCCGCCTTCTACGTGAAAGGTATCGACACGCAGCGGCTGATCAAGCACCTGCTGGCACTGCACGCGGCGCGAACTTGCCGGGAGTCCAGCGAGACCGTGATGTCGACTCGTCCGCGCGTCCTGCTCGCCGAGGACCACCCGGGGGTCGTCAGGGCGCTGCGGCGCGTTCTCTCGCGCAGTGTGACGTCGTCGGCACTCGTCGACGACGGCCGCGAGGTGGCCGGCGCCGCGGCCCGCCTCGAGCCGGTCGTCAGCGTGGTTGACCTGCATCTGCCGAATGTCAGCGGACTCGAAGCGTGCCGCCGCATCATGCGGACGAATCCGCGCGCCAAGGTGATCCTCATCACCGCCGCTGATCGACGACGGGATCAGGACGGCAGCTCTGGCCGCCGGAGCGTCGGGATGCTTCTCAAAACTGATGGCGGGCACTGAACTGATCGACGCAATTCGCGAAGCGTGGCTGCAGCTTTCCGAACCGGACGCCGAACACCAGAGTTGACGCCACCGCCCTGCTGAGGTACCGTCACCACCTCCTTTCAGCTCAGGGGTTCCATGACATCGATTTGGTGGCGTCTGGACGCGCGCGCGTCCCAGAGCGCGGGATGGCTTCGTGCGTTCCTCGCGTCCGAGACGGTCCAGTTCCGCCTGCGCTGGATCGTCGTTGGCTGGATCATCGTGTTCTGGAGGCTGGGATATCCCACCCTCCTCGATCCCGACGAAGCCCATTACGCGCAGCTCACACGCGAGATGCTGCGATCCCACAACTGGCTGGTGCCGCTGCTGGACGGCGCGCCATTGATCGACAAGCCCGTGCTCTTCCACTGGTTGCAGGGCCTCTCGGTATGGATCCTGGGTGAATCGGAGTTCGCGGTTCGCCTGCCGACCGCGCTCGCAGCCCTCGGCACATTCGCGTTCGTGCGCTGGCTCGGGATGGCGCTCTTCGGAGCCTCGGTCGCCGAGTGGGGCGCCCTGCTGTTTGCCACGCTGCCGTTGACGTTCATGTTGTCGAGCATCGCGCTGTTCGACATGGTGTTCGCCTTCTTCCTCTTCGGATCCGTTGCCTGTCTGCTGCGAGCCGCTCTCAGCCAGGATCGCAGGCTGGAAGTGGCCGGATACGTGTTGCTCACGTTCGCCACGATGACAAAAGGTCCAGTCGCCCTGCTGCTGGTGGGCGTGTTCATCGGGGCTGCGTACATCGCGGGAAGCGACACCCGCGCTGTCACCCGCTGGCTGCGCTGGCAAATGGGCCTGCCCTTCGTGCTGGTCGCCGCCTCGCCGTGGTTCGTGTGGATGTATTTCCATTTCACCGATCGCTTCGTCCACGAGTACCTGCTTGCCGGTAATCTCTGGTACTTCACCCAGCCGGAACAGTGGTCGCGGCGGGCGTTGAGTTACACCTTCTACATCCGCGCGCTGGCCGGGGGATTCTTCCCGTGCAGCCTGATCGTGCTCGGTCGCGGAGCGGATATCGCCCGACGCCGGTTCGCCGTCACGCCCGCGGAGAAGCTGCTCTGGGTGTGGATCGCCGTCGTGATCGGGTTCTTCAGCATCGCCCGCTTCAAGCTGGATCACTACATCTATCCTGCGGCACCGGCCTGTGCACTGCTCGCGGCGCACGCGTGGCGACGGGTATCGGAGCAGGTCGGAACCGAGACCTTCTTCACGCGCGCGGCGATTTTCGTTGCGGCGGTCGCAATGATCGTCGGCGGTGCGTTCGGCGGAGCGTACCTGTTCCTGATCGACCTGGAGCTGCCGATCACAGCCGTCCTGCTGCCGCTCTCCCTGGTGGGAGGCGGGATCGCGCTGCTGAGGACCGGGCGCGGACGATGGCACGTCCCGGCCACACCCGTCATCGTCGTGACCTCGCTGTTGTGTGCCTTTGCGACGGTGGTGGCTGTCGGCTACCCGACCCTGGAGCGCGTTCGACCCATGGCGTCTGTCGGCAAGCTACTGCGCTTGCGGACGCCTTCAGATGCAACTATTGCCACATACCGGATCGAACGATGGCGCGCAAGCCTCCGGGTACTACGCGGGCCGGGCGGTTAGCCGCACGGAAACGGCCGAGGAACTCCGCGTGATCATCGACCAGCCGACCCCCTCGTATGTCGTCATGCTTCGCACCGACTATGAGCAGCTGCGGGCCTCAGGCATGCCACTGCGCCTCGTGTTCAGAAAGCGCGCGGTCGTCAACACGACGGGTAAGGGGATCCGTAAGCAGCACTGGGACTACCTGGTGGTGGTGACACGAGCGCACGTACAATAGCCGGGAACAGGAGATCGAGGATCAGCGAGACCTCCATGACCCGTCACCATCCGCTCCGCATCGCGTCAGTGCTCCTGCTCTGCGCCATACCTTGTAAAGCATTCGCCCAGGAAATCCCGGCCGACTACGCGTCAGTGCTCGCCACCCTGAACAAAACAGGGGATTTCAAAGACGGGGTGCTCAAGGTCAACATCCCTCGTGGTGATCTGGCCGGTCACGATCAAGCGGACGCGCCATCTCCTACTCCATTTGGTTTCGGCGGCTGGGTGTCTTTCACCAAGGGAGACGGTGGCCATGACGTCATGATGGGCGACCTCGTCCTCACCGAGGACGAAGTCAATCCGGTGATGTCGGCGCTCCTCGACAGCGGGGTGTCAGTCACCGCGCTGCACAACCATTTCTTCCGGGAGCAACCCCGCATCTTCTACATGCACGTCCACGCAACGGGAGCCGCGCGGAGACTCGCGGGGAAACTGAAACCGGCGGTCGACCTGATCGCGTCCAGACCGCCCCTCGACCGGCGGCGACCAGCACGCCTGCCTCGGCCGGCACTCGTCGGCCTCGACGGCGTGGCACTGGCGAAGATCGTCGGTGTTCCAGGCGAGCAAAACGGCCCGGTATACAAGATCACCATCGGAAGGCCGGACATCGACCTTCGCGAGCACGGCGCACGCATCAGTTCAAGGATGGGGCTCAACACATGGGCCGCGTTCGCCGGCACTGACCGAGACGCCATGGTGGCGGGTGATTTCGCCATGCTTGAAAACGAACTCACCGCCGTGCTGCGTGCGCTCCGTGTCGAACGGACTGAGCGTAGTAGCCATTCACAACCATATGACGGGTGTGAAACCGACGATCGTTTTCCTTCATTATTTCGGTACAGGCGAGGCCAGCAGACTGGCTGCCGCGGTCCGGGCGGGACTCGATCAACTCGGTAAGAACCCGGTGGGCGGTCGATAGCCGCGCTGAGCTTGGAGTTACCTGGTGAGCACATTACGATGGGTCCATGGCGGCGCGGTCGCCTTCGGATTCATCGACGGAAGTGATTCTTCTAGTCGTGTGCCTCTTGTTACTACTGCTGGTAATCTACCAGTCGGCGTTCTGAACATTCGGAGTCATGCTCCGCAAGAACGGGCCTTCACTGCAGGAGCGCACCGTGGCATTTCAGCTGCCGACCCTCTGGGCTGACGGCGCCGCGTACGAACATACGCATCTCCGGAGTTCGTTGCAGCGGCGGATCGTGGCACTCCGCATTGCTGCCATCGCAGTCTGTGGCGTCCTCGTTTTCGTGATCTGCCGCGTGCTGAATGCGCTCCCCTGGCCGGTCGACGCCGCGCTCGCAGTTCTCAGTGCGTTGTGGTTTGCGTATCGCTTCGAGCGTCACGCCTGATCCCGCAATTCACGATCGCTTCGCTGGTAGAATCACGGCTCACGCAAACAGAATTCTCGTCAACGCAGGCAGCGACTCCGGTATGCTCTGCGCGATGCGTGCCGTAACCAGAAAGGTCTGATCGTGGCAGAGCCCCTCCGCGCTCCTATCTTCCCGGCTGACCCCGGTGGCGCCGACCTCCAGACTCAGCTCCACGACCTGACGCTTGCGCTCGACGACTGGCGGCGCACCCGCGAATACTTCGCAGACGACCGAAGAGCGGCTGGCGCAGATCACGGTCCAGTGCGCGCGCATGGTCGACGCGTGGCAGCAGATGGAGCGTCGCACGAGCGAGCCGCTCGGCCCGGGTGAACGGCGCGGTGACTGGGTCACCGTCGAGAGCCGTCTCCAGCAGGAAACCGGCGATCGCATCCGGGCGCTGGAACGAACGATCGAGCACGAATGGGAAGCCCTGCGCGAGAACAACGACGAGCCTGGGCGCCAACTTCAGGAGAAGGCCCCACGCTGCCCCACCCGGCCGAAGACGCGGCCGGAACAGATCTGACGTTGCGCGGGCTGGCCAGCGTCGAGGCCCGCCTGGCAGCGCTCGAACAGGATCTTCAGAGCCGCATGGCCGACATGTCGCGCGATCTGCAGGCAGTCGTGGCGGAACTTCGCAATGCCCGCCCGCAGTCGACGCCCGTCGCCGCTCCGCGTTCCCGCTCGAGAGCGTGATGCGGATCCACGAGGAATTGCGCGACCCGGCCGCGCCCGGGACGCCTGCACCGGATGCACTTGTCGCCGGCACCGGCCCGGGCCCTGCCGGAGTGGGCGGAGTCGGCGACCGAGCTGACCGCACGCGTCGACTCACTGGAGAAGGTGGTCAGCGCCGTCTGCCCGGCCAGGATGGGGAGGCCGACGTCCGCTGCTACACCGCGCTCGCTGTCGCGATTGCCGGAATGATCCTGTTCGGCCTCTGGATGCAGCGTCGCGTCGATACGCGCCTGAATGAGGCGGCGGCGAAGGTATCGGCAGCCGAGCGCGAGCGAGATGCGACCACGGCCGCGACACGAGAGGAAGCGACCCGCACTCGCGAGGAAGCGGCACGCCAGGTCGCAGAGGCGCGCCAGTCGGCGGCGCAGGCACAGATCGTCGGCAACGTGCTCGCGGCGCCCGATCGGCTTCGCTACTGGTTGACCGCGGTCGATCCGGCCACTCGCGCCTACGCCCAGGTGCTCTTCAGCCGATCTCGCGGAATCGTCTTCAGCGCGTCACGCCTGCCGGCCGCCGGTGACGGCAAGGCGTATCAGCTGTGGCTGCTCACGACGCGCGGTCCGGTGAGCGCCGGCGTCGTGACGCCTGATGCGGCTGGACGGGTGACACTCGCGACGGACGTTCCGGCGGCGGTCCAGGGTCGCCTGCTTGGCGCAGTGGTGACGCGCGAATCCGCCGGCGGCGCGGACGCAGCCGTCAGAAGACAAGGCGCTGGTAAAAGTCGAATAGCGTCGGTCGAAGGGCCGGCGGTCAGCGGCGCGGATTGCCGATCACTTTCACCGTCGCGCCCGAAGTAACGGTGACGCGCTGGCGGTCCCCCGCGCCGGACGGATGATAGAACGTCACCTGGTGCTCCCCGAGCGCCAGCGGCAAGGGGCCGAGCGGCGTGCGCCCGACCCGCTCACCATCGATCAATACGTCAGCATCAGGCGTAGCGTAGGCGGTGACCCAGCCGTGCGGCGGCGCGACGTGCACCGATAACGTCTGCCCCGCTTCGATCTGGATCGCCTGTCGCACCCGATACCCGGCCGCGAGATTGACCAGCTCGATGTCGTGCGGCCCTGCCTTCAGTCTGATGTCGCCTCCCGGGATGGTACCGAGAAGGCGCGATTGCTCGAACACCTTGAGCGGGATCGGCGACGAGACCTGCATCGTGCCCGTCGTGGAGGTCGATGCCTTTTCTCCGACCACTCCGTTTGAAGAGGCCGAGCTGACGCGGACCCAGCTCAGATCGGGCGCAACCGTGAGGCGCAGCGGCGCCGCTTCAGCGGATCGGCTGCTCACCAGCAGTTCCCCCGGAGGACCCGCCGCCGTCACCGTGATCGCCGAGTTCTGCGCCAGCCACAGCGCCCTTGCCAGGGCGGCAATGATCACCGCTTCACCAAGCACGATGACGACCAGCGTCGCTATCACGCCGGTGGAGATCCTCGCGCGCACGACGGTGCGCGAACGCGCCGGTGCAGCCGCAGCGGCGGGCTGCGCCTGCTTGCTTGACGGGGCGCGCTGAACGGCCGGTCGTCTCGCAGAAACTGGCGGCTTGATCGGAGGTGGCGGTTTCGGGGTCTGCGGTCGTGCGGGCGCGATCGGCGCGCGCTCGGTTCGTTCGACAGCCGGGGGTGTCGATAGCTTCGCCTCGACTGCGACCCGCAACCCGAAGATCGACGAGGCGGACGACGGAGATTCCACGGCCACGTCGTTCGGGCGGAAAGAAATCGACCGAGTCGAGTGGCGGTTGAGGCTCCGATGCGACTGCTTCCTCTGGGAACGGCCTCCTGTCGGACTGACTCCTGTCGGACCGATTCCTCCGCGAAGGGTTCCTCTTTGACTGGCTCCGAAACCTTCGAAACCAGCCGAAGCGAGTCGGCCGAGCGATCCTTGCGAAGGAACTCGTCGAGTGCCGCCTTCGCATGGACGCCTGACTCGATCCGGGCGCCCGATATCTGCAGCGCGCGATCGAGCCACTCCCGCATGAACGGCGAGAGCCCGTGCCGGTCGAGCAGATTGTCCAGTTGCGGCACGTCGCTGGCGAAAACCGGACGTCCGATCAGCACCGACACAGCGGCGAGCCCGAGTTGATACCAGTCGCTCGCTACATCCAGGCGAGGAGTCTCACCAACGATTGCCGGGGGCAAGCCGATGCCGAGCGACGCCAGGCGCGCCACCGGAAGGCCGAGCGTATCGATTGCCGGACCGACGACGTGCTCGACGATCGTCAACCGTCCGTCCGGAGAGACGACGATGCGATCGGCGCTCAAGACGCCGTGAGCCCCACCGGGTTCGTGCTGTTGGAGGTGAACGAGCGCCGGTGCAAGCTGCCGGATGAGGGTGGCGGCGAGCTGCGGTCCACTCGCGCGATGAAGTACTTCCGAAAGCCGCTTGCCTGGAACCGAGTTCGAGATCAGCGCCAGATCGTCATCAGGCTCGAGGCGCTGCACGGCGCGCACCATGGCGAAAGCCGGATGCTGGAACTGAGAGAGCTGCTGGACGCGCTCGCGTAACGCGGCCTCGAACGCCGGCGACTCTGCCAGTTCACGCCGGAAGCGAAGCAATTCGAGTGAAGGCGCGTCGCTGTTGTCGAACATCAACAGCCGATCGCCGAGGCCGTCCGAGAGGCCCTGCGCATACCAGCTCGCCAGCGGTTTGGCCGCCTGCGCCTGCGGGTCTGCGTCGTCGGAAGTCTTCAACTCAGGCATACGCTTCGCCGGCAGACACGTGGCCGCAGTCGACCGCACCGACACACTTCTGGCGGAGTAACTATCAATGCGTGGCTGAGGGATCTTGTCACGCGGCGCGCCGATTGACAAGACTGGATCGTGAGTTGGTGCCAGCTCGGTTGCCGGTTCGGCGCGGTGGGGACGGATTGCTTCCTCTCCTCGTCAAGACGACCGGCCCGGGACGAATGCCGGCGCAGCCGCCGCCAATGGCACACACCTCCAACAAAAAGGATCTCGCCGTCCAACGATCTGAAGGCGCGACACCAACAGCGTGACCAACCGTCACGCTCACACCGGCAGCGTGCGGCTGGTCACATGTTGATGGCCGTTCGGCACTCGTCCCTCATTCCTGCCGGCTGGCACTTCGGCTGCTCTCCCTGTGACGGGCGCGTCCGCTTGTCGTGGACGCGCGGGATTTCAGCAGGGGGGATTTTCATGCTCAGCAAGATCGTGGGAAGCGTGCTGGCAGCCGTACTGATCATCAGTGCGCCGGCCTACGCACAGACCGTGCAGACAGGCACGGTATCGGGCGTCGTGCAGGATACGTCAGGCGCGATGCTGCCCGGGGTCACCGTGACCCTCACGAGCACCAGCCAGGGAACCGTCCGATCGGCCGTCACCGACCAGAATGGCCACTACGTGTTTCCGGGTGTGCCGGTCGGACAATACCGCGTCTCAGCCGCGCTCCAGGGCTTCCAGACCGCGGAAGCCAAGGAGAACCTGGTCGAGACGTCCAAGACCACGAACGTGAGCTTCACGCTCAGCATCGGCACGGTGACTGACGTCGTGCAGGTCGTGGGTGAAACGCCGATCGTCGACCCAAGCACCGTGGCACAGACGACGCGCGTCACCCGCGATGAGTTCGAGAAGATTCCGGTCGGACGAAGCTACCAGGCACTGATGGCCGCAGCTCCCGGAGTGGTCGGCACCGGTAACGCCAACAGTGCGGGTGCGCTGACCAGCAACAACCTGTTCGTGATCGATTCGGTGGACACGACCGATCCCGACGACCGGGACCTTCGGCACCAACATCAACTTCGAATCGATCCAGGAGGTCTCGATCCTGACGACCGCCGCCGGCGCCGAGTACGGCCGGGCCCAGGGGGCGATCGTCAACGTCGTGACCAAGTCAGGGACCAACCGCTTCGAAGGGGCCGCGAAGTACATCTTCCAGAACGACAAGTGGGACGCGCAGAACACGGTCAGCAGCGAAACGACCGGTGCATCCCTGGCACGAACGAAGTTCGACAAGGTCAACCCGATCTACTCGTTCGCCGGCGGCGGTCCGATCGTCAAGAACCGCGCCTTCTTCTTCGGCACGTGGGAGCTGCAGAAGAACACGACGCCGGAACGGCAGACCGCCGGGCAGATCCCGGAGAACTTCCAGCAGACCACCGAGTCGAAGTTCGCCAACATCCGCGGCACGCTGCAACTGACGCCGACGCAGACGGCGTGGGTGAAGTACCACCAGTCCCCGACCGACGGCTTCGTGAGAAATGACTACTGGGGAACCACGGTGACCGGAGACCGCGCCGCACTGACCGCGCAGGATCAGACCAACAAGAGCTTCGCTGCGCAGTGGAGCGGAGTGATGCGCCCCAACTGGTCGATGGAAGCGGCGTATTCGCACTTCCGCATCCTGATCGACGTCGGCACCTTCGAACCGGGCATCCTCGGCAATGCCCCGATCTTCAATCTCACCGACAACAAGTACTACAACGGCGCGACCTTCGACGGCACCGTGGATCGCCCCCGCGATCAGTTCAATGTCGCGAGCAACTGGTTCCTGACCCTGGGTCACCGCGGTCATAACATCAAGGCCGGTTACGACTTCCAGAACCTCGAATCGTTGTCTCAGTTCGACTATCCGAACAAGCAGTTCTACAACGTCGACGACTACATCCAGGCGACCAGGACGCCGGTCTTCGGACCGAACTCCAGCCGCGAGGACTACGACTCTGGTCCATCGGCATCGAAGGGCAAGATCCACGCGTTCTTCGTTCGCGACAAGTTCGAGGTGACCAACCGCCTGTCGGTCGAAGCGGGCCTCCGCTCCGAAACCCAGACAGGAACGAGCGACATTGGCGAGACGACCGTTGACGCCACCGTGCTCGCGCCACGGCTCTCGGGCAGCTACGCGCTGACCGGCGACGGCAAGACACTGCTGACCGGCAGCTACGGCCGCTACCACGCGAGCATCATCCAGAACTTCTCGGACGCGTTCGCACAGGTCGCCCAGCAGGCCAATTACAACAACAACATCTGGAACGGAACCGCGTTCGTCTTCTCGAACCGGGTCGAAGTGAGCGGCTCCTCGTTCACGCCAAACCTGGATCTGAAACCCTCATACGTCGATGAGTCCACCGTCGGCTTCCAGCGCCAGTTCGGAAACTACATGGGCGCCGGGGCGCGATTCATTTACCGCACCTGGGGAGACCTGATCGACGATGTCCGGACCTTCAACCCGGACAACACGATCAACCGCCAGGTGGTCAACTACGATGCCGCCGAGCGCGATTACAAGGGGATCCAGTTCACACTCGAGAAGCGCTACGCGAATCACTGGAATGCCGCCGCCAGCTACACGTATTCGCAGACTCGCGGCAATCACTTCGGTGACACCTTCACCACCCTGGGCGACTATATCGACGCGACCTGCCGCACGACGGTCGACCTGACCGTCGGCAACAACGGCGTGATCCCGTGCGCCGAAGTGCAGAACGGCGCCAACAAGACGGGTGCGCCGACCTACGACCGGCCCCACAACTTCAAGCTGGCCGGCGCGTATGTGCGTCCGGTCGGACCGGTGAACCTGACGTTTGGTGCGATTACCGAGATGCTGTCGAAGTTCCGCTATCAGAAGGAGCGCACGGTCAACGTGCTGCTGCCGGGAACGACTACCAACCAGGGATCCACCGCCACCTACTACTACAACGAGCGCGGTTCGGATCCAGTCGAAGGGATGGAGTGGTTCATGGATACGTCGTTCGAAGGGACGTGGAAGATCGCCGGCACGCACAATGCCGGGTTCCGCGCGGAGATCTTCAACATCACCAACCGCCAGGAGAAGCTGCGGTCGAACAACGTCGTCTGGTGCGGGTCCGCGTCGAGCGCCGCCTGCACGACGGCGATCGACAATTACGGCAAAGCCACCGCGCGTACGTCGTTCCGTGGCGGTGTGGCGGGAACGACGCCGAGGGCATTCCGCTTCTCGGCCATCTACCGCTTCTAAACGAGCGCTCGGAGATCCAGGGGGCTGGGCTGATCACCCGGCTCCCTACTCTTCCAGTGGCATCGCCGTCAGCCCGAACGGCACGGGGTCGCTCAGCGGGCAGTTCGGATTGCGCTGCAAGTGCTCGAAGTGTGCAACCTGTGTCGAGCTCGCGCGATGTGGACGGACGGGCTCGCCACAGTGTTTACAGCGGAACCCCAGCTCGCCTCCTGGCACGTTCAATCCCATGGCGGTTGCCAGCGCGCGAAGCGCGCTGGCGAGCTCGACGTCGATCAGACATTCCCGCGCTCGAGGCATGCGACTGATTCTAGTGCGGACATCCTGAACGCATCGGGGGGCGGGTTCGGTCCGCTCGCCCACTGGCACGTCGACCTCAGCTGTCGACAGCCGCGGCTCGGTCCTTGCACCAGCGAGGCTGCACCTTCCCGACCCATGGATGTGACCACAAAGGATGCAAGGGAACGTATCGAGCGCATAGAGACGCTGCTCGAACGATTGCGCGCCGAAACGGCAATCTCGCGTGAAGAGGCCAAGGTCATATCGGAGAGCATGGCTGAGGAGTCCCGCCGGATGCAGGACGTTTCGGCTTTCAAGAAAAGATGCGCCGAACTCCGCATGGAGCGGGTCCGCGCGAAGAACGTGCAGAAGCGCTGATTGTCCTAAGATGTGGCGGTGAAGTCACTGCTACCGGCGTTGATTGCGTTCACCAGCCTCACCTCTCATCCACAGATCGACGCCAGAGCTGACACTGAAATCCGGCAAATTGTTGCCGACCAGGTAACCGCCTGGGACGCAGGCGACGGCGAGCGTTACGCCAAGGCGGTGGCGCCGGACGTGTCATTTCACGAACATCTTCGGCATGGTCATGTACGGCCGAGCCGCGTTCGTGGCGCGTCACGTCGAGATCCTTTCGACCTTTTACAAAGGCACCACCAAGGTGCAGGCGATCCGCCGCATTCGTCTGATTACGTCGGATGTGGCGGTCGTCGATATCGACAATGAAGTGAGAGGAGTGAAGTCACTGCCCGCCGGCCTGCCGGTGCCCGCCGACGGTGTGGTGAAGACGCAATTGATGGAAGTATTCGTTCGGCGGGATGGCGCCTGGCAGATAGAGGCCTACCATAACGTCGAATTGAAAGCGGCAGCGTCGGGACAGAACCGCAGGCCCGCTCGATGAAGAGCCGGCACACTCAGGAAACGAGGAACAGATGATCCGGGAATTCAAGGAATTCGCCATGCGAGGCAATGTCGTCGACATGGCCGTCGGCATCATCATCGGCCTGGCGTTCGGCGCCATCGTGTCGAGTTTCGTGGCCGACATCATGATGCCGGTCATCGGCCTCGCCGTCGGCGGGATGGACTTTTCGAATCAGTTCGTCGTTCTCAAACAATCCGCGACGGTGCCTGGCCCCTACGCCTCGCTGAAGCTGGCGAAGGACGCCGGCGCAGTAATCCTGGCATACGGCGTCTTCATCAATACGATCGTGAACTTCCTGATCGTGGCGTTCGCATTGTTCCTGGTCGTCAAAGCCATGAATGCGACCCGCCGCCCGCAGCCTGTCGTGCCCCCGGGGCCGTCGAATGAAGAAGTGCTGCTGACGCAGATCCGGGATTTACTCGCGCGTCGATAATTTCGACTGCCTTCCCCCGGTGAATGCCGGGCTGTACACTTGAGAGATGTCCAGTCCGGTTTCGCCGATCCAGCCTTACGTCCACGCATGACGTGGGACAGCACTTTCCCCGAGTACGAGGGCGCAGCCGTCAGCGAGATTGAAACACTCGCGCGCGAAACGGCGCGGCGCCGCACCTTTGCGATCATCTCGCATCCCGATGCCGGTAAAACGACGCTGACCGAGAAGCTCCTGCTGTATGCGGGCGCGATCGAGCTGGCCGGCGCGGTGCGTGGACGCAAGACCCAGCGGCACGCCGTATCCGACTGGATGGAAATGGAACAGCAGCGCGGCATCTCGATCAGCGCCGCGGCGCTCGAGTTCGAGTTGCAGGGTCACCATGTGACCTTGCTGGATACGCCAGGCCACCAGGATTTCAGCGTCGACACCTATCGAACCCTGCTCGCCGTCGACAGTGTCGTCATGGTGCTCGACGCGGCCAAGGGGATCGAGCCGCAGACGTTGAAGCTGTTCGACGTCTGCCGCAAACGGGGCCTGCCCGTGCTCACCTTCGTCAACAAGCTGGATCAACCGGCGCTCGACCCGTTCGAGTTGATGGACCAGGTGGAGCGGGTGCTCGGCATTTCCGCCGCGCCGATGCAATGGCCGCTCGGCGACGGCACACGGTTCGCCGGCGTCTACGACCTCGAGGCTGACACCGTGCTGCTCTACGAGCGGGGCGCGCGCGGCCAGCGCACGGTTCCGATTTCCGTCACCAACCCACGCGACGAATCCGTCGCGCGACTGGTTGGAGCCGACCGTCAGCGGCAGCTGATCGAAGACGTCGAGATGATTTCCGGAGCAGGAACACGGTTCGATCGCGAAGCCTATAATCACGGACTCCAGACACCCGTGTTCTTCGGCAGCGCGCTGAACGATTTCGGAGTGGAGCCATTTCTTCGCGCGCTCCTGACACTTGCGCCAAGCCCGGCGCCGCGTCCGACTGAATCCGGGGTCATCGCGCCGACCAATCCCGACTTCTCAGGATTCGTGTTCAAGATGCAGGCGAACATGAATCCCAGGCACCGCGATCGCGTGGCGTTCCTGCGCGTGTGCTCCGGACGCCTCACGAAGGACATGTCGGTCAAGAATGAGCGGCTGGGGACGACGATCCGGCTCTCGCGTGTCTACCGCTTCTTCGGCCGCGATCGCGAGACCGTGCCCGAGGCGTATCCCGGTGACGTGGTCGGTCTTGTGAATCCAGGGCGCCTGCTGATCGGCGACACCCTCTACGCCGGCAGCCCGGTACGCTTTCCACCCTTTCCGCAGTTCCCTCCCGAACACTTTGCGTATCTACGGCCTGCCGACGTGCGTCACAAGCGCTTCGACGAAGCGGTGCGGCAACTCGAAGAAGAGGGGCTGATGCAGGTCTTCGTTCCTCAGACCGGGTTGCGCCACCCGATCGTCGGGGTCGTCGGCCCGCTGCAGTTCGAGGTGATCGCAGCTCGCCTCGAGTCCGAGTACGGGATCAAGGCCGTACTCGACACCCTGCCTCACGTCGCCGTTCGCTGGGTGAACCGGCCGGAGAATGCCAAGCCGCTGGTGCTGACAACCTCCGGAGCCGTCACCGCGAAGGATCGCAACGGGCGCGACGTGATCCTGTTCGAGTCTGCATGGGAACTCGGCTACATCACGCAGGCCAATCCGGACGTCCGGTTCGAAGAAGCAGGATAGCCGGATTGATGCGCCGCGTTCACAACAATTCGGCAGTCTGCAGCGTCTAACCCCGTCATGGAAGCATTTCTCCGGGATCTCAAGCAATCGCTGCGGATGTTCGCGCAGAGTCCGGCATTCACCCTGGCGGCCGTCGCCGCACTGACGCTCGGCATCGGCGCCAACACCGCAATCTTTTCGGTCGTCAACGCCGTCCTTCTGAAGCCGGTCGCGGTGCCGGACGCGGATCGGGTCGTGGTGTTCATGAACGTATCGCCGCGAGGTGCTGGTGCCGCATCATCGCCGGCCAAGTTCGCGCACTACCGGCAGCAGGACCAGGTGGTTCAGGACGTCTCGGCGTTCAACACCGGCGTGATGAACTACACGGGTGGCAGCTTCCCCGAACAGATTCCATCCGGGCGAGTGTCGGCGGACTTTTTCAAGTTGACGCAGCCACCGATGGCGCTCGGCCGCACCTTCCTTCCCGAGGAAGATCAACCCAACGGGCCGCGTGTCACCGTCATTTCCAGGCATTTGTGGCAAACCCGGTTCAACGCCGATCCCAATATCGTCGGCAAGAGCATTTCGCTCGGCGGGGAGCCTTACACGATCGTTGGAGTGCTCGGGGATTTCGACTTCCGTGAATTCGGACCAACGCCCCAGGTGTGGGTGCTCTTTCAGTTCGACCCGAACACAACGGACCAGGGACATTATTTCCAGACGCTCGGACGGCTGAAGCCGGGCGTCACCCTGCAGCAGGCGGATGCGCGGCTGAGCGCGTCCGCGGCGGACTACCGCAAGAAGTTCCCCAATGGCATCGGTCCGCAGGGTTCGTTCGGCGTGCGCGGCGTCCGCGATGTGATCGTCGGAAACCAGACGAAGCAGTCGCTGCTCGTCTACGGCGGCGCAGTCAGCCTGGTGCTGCTGATCGCGTGCGCCAACGTCGCCAACCTGCTGCTCGTCCGGGCAACGGGACGACGACGGGAGATTGCGATCCGCGCGGCGATCGGCGGATCGCGTGGCAGGATCATCCGGCAGCTGCTCACGGAGAGTATCGTGCTCTCTCTCGCGGGCGGCGTGCTCGGACTCGTGCTGGGCTGGGTCGGCATTCGTGCGCTGCTGTCCATCAACACGGCTGGTCTGCCTCGTGTCGGAGAGAACGGTTCGCTCGTGGGGCTCGACTGGCGCGTCGTCGCTTTCACCGTCGCGGTGTCACTGTTGACGGGAATCATTTTCGGATTGATCCCTGCCCTTCAGAGCTCGAAGACCGATCTGACAACGACGTTGAAGGAAAGCGCCGGACGTTCGGGAACAGGCTTCCGGCAGAACAAGGTGCGCTCCGTACTCGTCGTCGTCGAAGTGGCGCTCGCACTGGTGCTGCTGATTGGATCGGCATTGCTGATACGAACCGCGATGGCGCTCGGACGAGTGGATCCCGGGTTCGACACGCACAACGTTCTCACCTTGAAGATGTCGCTGAAGGGTGCGCAGTTCGAGAAGGCAGAGGCGGTCGAGCAAGTCGTGCGCAACGGCGTCGAGAAACTGCGCTCCATTCCGGGAGTGGTCAACGCCAGTGCCACCTGCTGCGTGCCGTTGCAGGGGGGATACGGACTGCCTTTCCTGATCGTTGGCCGCCCGCTCGGGGCCGACAGCCAGGGTCCGTTTCATGGCGGCGCCGGATGGATGACCGTGTCCCCCGGGTATTTCGAAGTGTTCAAGATCCCGGTGAAGCGGGGGCGGTTCTTCAACGAACGAGACACCAGCACGTCGACGCCGGTCGTGGTGATCAACGAAGCGATGGCGCGCCAGTACTGGCCGAAAGCGGATCCGCTGTCGGATCGCCTGGTCATCGGCAAGGGCGTGATGCGAGAGTTCGCCGCGGAAGGCGAGCGACAGATCGTCGGCGTCGTCGCTGACATCAAAAGTAACGGGCTCGACAGCGAGCCGCAGCCGCAGATGTGGATCCCCCAGGCGCAGGTTCCCGACGCCGCCAACGCACTCAACGTGAGCCTTACGCCGATTTCGTGGATCGTGCGGACGCAGGTGCCGCCGCAGTCACTGAGCGGCGCCATACAGGATCAGCTGCGGCAGTCGACCGGGCTGCCGGTGTCCGACGTCCGTTCGATGGACGAGATCGCCGCGCTCTCCGTGTCGCGTCAGAAATTCAACATGTGGGTGATGACCGTGTTTGGCGGATGCGCGCTGCTGCTCGCCGCGATCGGCATCTACGGGCTGATGGCCTATTCAGTCGAGCAGAGAACGCAGGAGATCGGCATTCGCCTGGCACTCGGCGCACAGGGGTCGCAGGTCCGAAAGATGGTGGTCAGGCAAGGCATGCTGCTCGCGCTCGTCGGCGTGGTGATTGGCCTGGCCGCGTCATTCGGTCTTGCGCGCCTGATCACGACCTTCCTGTTCGGCGTGACCGCGCGCGATCCGCTCGTGTTTGCCGGTGTGCCCGCGCTGCTCGCCGGCGTGGCGCTGCTGGCTGTCTGGCTGCCGGCACGTCGCGCCAGCAAGGTCGATCCGTTGATCGCGCTGAGGTACGAATAGCCGAACCTTAGAACCTTAGATCCTTTTTATAGTACGTGCCCTGCATCCGTTCCAGGTCCTGCTTGACCAGGTTCAACCCGTGCACGCACTGCTCGAAATGGAAGGACAGCCGTCCGAAGAGCGGCGCCTCCTCTTTGTATTCGAACAAGTTGAAGGCCGCGACGACTCGGTAGGACTCCTTGCCGGCCTTGACGTAGTCGACGAACCGGTCGGTCGAGAGGGGACGCAGCCTGGGCAGGGCGCCGACTGCCTCGGGGAAGAGGCCGGTGATGAACAACGTGTAATCCCCGACATGCTTGCGGACCGCACGTTCGCGGTCGAACGACTGCGCTTCGAGCAGCGGGTTCGACTCGACCAGCATCTCGGCGACGTCCGAGATCCGCTGACCCCTCGCGTTCCGGATGCGGTACAGATTCTCGACGTTGGTGAATTGCGTGAGCAGGCCGCTCACGTAGTCCGCGACTTCAGCGTCGTCCAGCTGTGCGCCGCGTCGAAAGTTGCCCCGCACCAGGTGCTGAAACAGGGCACGCAGCGGATGATTGTCTGAAATGCGTGTTGCGTCGTCTCCCATGAACCAGATTTTACGCAGGAGCCGCGCCAGCTTACAAAATCCTGCCGGTTACTTCCAACCTGTCGACTTCCGGGTGAATCGCGCAGGTATGGCGGGCTTCGTTTCCGCCGGAGGCTCGGGTTCGCCTGACGCTTCTGCAATTTCACGTTCAAGACTGTCAGCATCGGGCAACCCGGCGAGCTGGTCCACGAACATCAACGAATGCTGCGACGGGATCTCGAACCTGCGTCCACAGCTCTTGCAGGTCACTTCGTCGTCGACCCGGAGGAGGTAGTCACGCAGCTTGGCGAACTTCGCCTTGTCTGCCTCGTCTGCTCCAGCGGGAGGGCGGTCCTTTTTGAAGCGGCGGACCCAGCGGATCGAGTAATCGTTCGTACGCTTGCACTTCGGACACTGGTATTTACCGGTGCGGTTCTCAGGTTTTTCGTTGAAGAAAGCACGTTCGTCGAGGGCCATACCCTGATCTTAACAACGAACTGCGCCGGCTACTGCGCCAGATTGACGAGCTTGAGGAGGGCGACGAAACGAGGGTCGGGACGCAGGCGGTCCCAGCGGGTATCGACCTTGATGAACGTGGCCTGGACCTCATGTTCCGCCACTGACGTAGCGAGCCACCGCAGCGCGGCCTCGTTGTTGCCGAGGCCGTTGCTGATCATGGCGAAGCTGTAGGCGGGGACGTAATGGTCCGCCGCCCGTTCTTCCAGTTCCCGGTAGATCGCGCGCGCACCATCACTGTCGCCTGATGCGGCCAATGCGTAGCCAAGCTGGGTCATCGATTCGGTCGACGAATTGGAAAGCTCGCGGGCTTTGCGGATCGCGGCGATCGCCTCGGGGTACATGCCGCGCAAAATGAACACACGCCCGAGCCCCACGTGCGCGACCCAGAAGTTCGGTTCGATCTCCAGCGTCTTGCGCAGGCGGCTCTCTGCCTCGTCGAGCCTGCCCGCATAAAACAGGAACTGCCCTTCGAGCGCGCCGGTCAGGGCCGTGCGCGGATCGAGGTCGCGCGCGCGCGCCGCCTCGACGAGTGCTTCCCCGTGCCGGGCCATGTTCGACAATAAGTGCGCATAGGCCCGGTGCGCGTCGGTGTTGCCGGGGCTCAGCGCGATGGCGGTCTGCAGCTCGTGCTCGGCCGCTGCCCAATCCCAGTCGTACGAGAAGCTGATCCAGCCAAGCGCGATATGTGCCTCTGCAAGCCCGGGGTCCAGGTCGAGCGCGTGCAGCGCCGCCTTGCGAGCGGCCGGAAAGGCAATTTTTGAAGGCACCTGGCCAACGATCGACAGCGCGCGGTTTGCGTCAGCGAGTCCCCAATACGCAAGTGCGTAGCGTGGATCGACATCGGCCGCTTTCTGATAGAACTCCATCGCCGTTCGCATTTCCGCTTCGGTATTTTTGAAAAAATGATAGCGCCCTCGCAGGTACAGCAGGTACGCGTCGCCGTTGGTCGTATAGCCAGGCCGCAGCGCACCGATGTCAGCCCTGGCACCGAGCGCATTCAATGTTGCCGTAATATCCGCGGCCACCTGCCGCTGCATCGACTGAAGGTCGGTGAGCTCGTAGCTGTAGCGCCGTGCCCAGAGCTGGTTGCCATTGCGGCCGTCGACCAGCGCGAGGGATGCGACCAGCGAGTCTCCCACACGACGAAATCGCCCGTCGACGACCGCCTGCACTCCGAGGTCCCTGGCGACCGCGTCTGGTGTCATCCCCCTGCCCTTGAAGCGAAACGCGGTGCTTCGGCCCTTCACCGACACGTTTGCGAGCTGCGTAAGGTCGTTGATGAGCGATTCGGTGCTGCCTTCGACGATGTAATCCGTTTCGCTGTCTCCGGTTTCATTCACAAATGGCAGGACGGCGATGGACCGGAGGTCCGGAGCGGCCAGCGGCGGGTTATCCAGAACGCTGAAGCCAGTGCCGGCCGCGGCGAGAAGGCCGGCGAACAGGAGGCCGGCGGTCATCGCCCAGCGTGAGCGCCGAGGAGACGGAACAGACTCTCTCGCGACCGGCGTCTCCGAATCGACAAGGTCGACAGATGGCGCGATGCTGACTGGCGGAACGGCCAGGCTGACTGGATCGGGATCGAAGATATATCCGCGGCCGCGCACCGTCACGATGCGACGCATGCCCCCCTCACCAAGTGCGTGTCTCACGTCGCCCAGGCACTGCACGAGCGAGTCGTCGCCTACAGCTCGCCCTGCCCAGATCCGCTCGATGATCTGGTCCTTCTGGATCAGAACCCCCGGGTGTTCTGCCAAATACGACAGCAACTGATACGCTTGCGGCCGCAGGTGCACGGGTGACTCGCCGCGCAGCAGGCAGCCGCGCGCCCGATCGATCGCGTACTCCGCAAAGAGATGAAGGCGCTCCTCAGCCACTTTTATGCACTTTTCACCCAAATTTCGGGCAGTGTTCGTGACGCGGCCGGCCACCACCGGCTATCGTGCACGGGCCCAAAGTATAAGGCACCCTCACCAGTCAACATCTACAGGGAGATTCTCATGACTCCGAACAGTCTTCGCAGGTCGACGGTCCCTGCACACATCATCCGCGCCACAGCGCTCGTGGCGTTGCCAATCCTCCTTACCGCCGGAAACGCCAGCGCCCAGGTGTGCCCGGCCCATACCGTCGCCTCGGAGCTGAGGCGCCCGATGGGCATTGCCATGTCCAATCTTGGCAATCTGATCGTCTCGGAAACCGGCACGGCCACGCCTCACAGCGGACGCATTTCGATCATCAGTCCGGACGGTAATCGCCGGACGCTGATCGACCACCTGCCGTCCGGAGCCAGCGACGTCGGCGATCCGGCAGGCCCGGCGGGGATCGTGATGCGCGGTCGCAGCCTGTACGTGCTCATGAGCATCGGCGACAGCGTCCTTCCTGCCCCGGGGTTTCCGACCAGGCAGCTGGTCAATCCCGCGGTCTCGTCACCGATCTACAGCTCCGTCCTCGAGTTCAAGTTCAGCGCGAACGTCGAAAAACGAACGGCCGGCTTCATCATGTCTACAGCGGACCAGCAGACGCTCGCCGCCGGTGACCGCGTCATTCAATCGAATGGCGGCGGAGACACGCTGGAGATTTCCCTCATCACCAACTTTCCCGACACGGTTCCCGATCCGCTGCCCGGCGGCCCCGCGATCGTGCGCGGATCGAATCCGTTCGGCATCGCACTCGCCGAGGACCAGCTCTATGTCACGGACGGTGGACGCAACCTGGTGTGGCGAGTGGACGTTCCCACCGGCACCCACGCGCCGCTGGCCACCTTCGGCACGATCCCCAATCCGCTGTTCCCGGCGGTTGGCGGCCCGGTGATCGAAGCCGTCCCCACCGGCATCGAATACGTCGATGAGCAGCTGCTGGTCACGCTGTTCCGCGGCGTACCCTTCGCGCCGAACACATCGGCGGTCGTCCAGATCGACCCACTCACCGGCTCGCAGGCCCCCTTCATTACCAGGTTGAAGACCGCAATCAAGGTGCTGCAAATCGACGGAGAAACCGATCCCGACTATCTCGTGTTGCAGAATTCGTCGGGCCTGGCGCCGTTCTTCGCCGGACCGGGAGTGGTCCTGCGCTTCGATACGCCGACATCCACGCCGACGCTGGTGGCCAACTGCTTCGAACGCCCGACCACCATGCTGCTCGACGACAAGAGCGGCACGCTCTACGTCACCGAACTGCTCAGCGGGAAACTCTTGTCGATCCGAATGAATCCATAGCTTGTGAAGCAGCCCTAAAGGGCTGCACTAAGCTTCTGACCAGCCCTGAAGGCTGCACTACGAGCGTTCTGACGCAGCCCTGAAGGGCTGCACTACGAGTGTTCTGACGCAGCCCTGAAGGGCTGCACTACGAACGACAAAAAGGCAGCGCTAAAGGGCTGCACTACGACCTGACGACGGGCGTAGTGCAGCCCTTCAGGGCTGCCAACCACTAGTGGATGCACGTTCAGAAATTGACTGACAGCGCGTGCAGCCATGGGCCGATCGCACCGAACAGATAAAAGGCGCTGAGCGCGCCGAGCGTCTTCCGGGCGCCGGCGAGGTAAAGAACCGCACCGCACCCACACGCGAGAAGTTTGGCGCCAAACAACGCAGGACCGGCGCCGGCAAGATGGATCCAGGTCTGAAGCAGCGGATTGCCCTCGGCAACGACCCCGAAGATCGACACCGCGCCGTAGGTCATCAGACCGTCGGCGATCTGAAGGACCACGAACACAGTGAAGACCAGCCGCCCGGTGGACATGCCAGGGAGGGCTGCAATTGTGAATCCTGCAGCTTTTCCTAGTAAATCCGGCAGTCTCGCCGCATTAGTCTGCCGGTGGATGGTCTTCAATCTGCTGGCGGGCAGTGGTTCCGTGGAGCGGTGATCGGTTAGGACGCTTTTCCTTTTACCCGCACCTCGGATTCGGCGACGCGCTTGCGGGAGCTCTCGTCGCGGGATCGCGACTTCAGCATGGTGCGCCTCGCGTGAGCCTGCACGTCGACCGACGTGCGCAGGTGGTGCCGCAACTCCTCGATCCGACCCGAACCCTCGACCCTGACGACCTCCTGCCGCTTGCAGCTCGCGTTGTCGCAGATCCAGGCAGGAACGACGTGCCCCTCCGAACGGTATCGCTCGTTGAATTCGAGCAGCGCTCCGCAATTCGAACACACCTTCAGATCCCCGTTCCGAGGACGTCCCGGACGGCGACGCTCAGCGATCCTGTCCTGCCGGCGTGCAGACATATTCACTTTCAGGAGGAGCCTGAATATACAACTGCCGCCCCTGGCTCGCAACCCTCGTTACAGATCCGTCACTGCGGCACCAAACCTGACCCTCTGCTGAGCCCTCAGCCTCCAACCGATATGCTCTCAAGTCGACCAAACGTCCAATAAGTCCTCTCGATTCGCAGTTTTTACCCAAATTCGTCCACAGTGTTCCTTCGGTACAGCGGTTGCGGTGTCGCATCGTGTTCACTTCCGACGTCAAACATTTCTCTCAAGGAGTTCCGATGGGAACGCGCGGTCTACCGCTACTCGCTACCACCTTCGTCCTTGCTTTCGGTTCGGTCGGCTACGCTCAGACGTCGGTCACGCTGACCGATACGTCGCAAACGACGACGTTGACAGCAAATGTCAGCGAACAGGCCCGCGTCACCGTCCCCGCCGGCGTCACCTTCAATGTGACCAACGTGGGAGCGGCCACTGCCGCGAGCGCTGCCTCCGTGACCGTCTCGAACATCGTGCTCGCGACAGCGACCAAACAATTCAAAGTGTCGCTCCAGGCCAATGCTGCGACGTTTACGGCTCCTGGCGGCGCAACCACCTGGTCTGCCAGCGACGTGAGCTGGAATGCCGCGGCGTGGACCAATGCGGCGGGTTCGCTCGGAACACTGAGCAGCGCGTCGTACAACACCGTCGCGACATGCGTCGCCGATGCAACGGACTGTTCAACCACCGCCCTCGTTTTCTCGCTGGCCGCGAAGGGCACGGTAAAGCGCGCGGGCAACCACCAGCTGACGGTCGTCTGGAAATTCGAGAGCATCGGATCCTAGCCTGAACCAGCAGCTTCGACTCTTCGCTTTCGCAACTCTGCTCTGGACGGGAGCAACGAGCGGCGTCTCGGCGCAGACGTTCGTCGTTCTCCCGGACACGAGCCTCGTGACGGCAGCGGCAGCGAAGGTCCCCGAGAGCGCGCGGATCACGGTGCCGGCCGGCGTGACGTTTCCGGTGACCAACATCAGAACGAGCACTGCCGCCCCGGCCGCAGCGGTGACGGTCACGCAGATCGTGCTCGATGCGCCGACCTCGCAGTTACGAATCTCCTTGCGAGCCGGAGGGTCGACCTTCACCCCGCCGAAGGTTGGGGCCGCGACGTGGTCGGCGGCTGACGTGTCCTGGAACGCCGCGACATGGACGGCCGCGGTTGGATCGTCCGGCACATTGACCCAGGGAAGTTACAACGTGGTGGCGACGTGCAATGCGAACGTGACCGACTGCTCGACCAGCGCCCTCGTGTTTACGCTCGCGCCAAAGACGACGGTGAAACGGTCCGGTGCTCACACGATGATCGTCACCTGGAAATTCGAAAGTTTCTGATCTCAAGGCGGAACACCGTAATGCTGCGACTGTTCACATTCGCGTTCGCGCTCTTCATCGGGTTACCTGATTCCCCTGCCGCAGCGCAGGCGCCCGGGGGATTGACCTTTCAGGCCACACTCGAATCGATCAAAATCGACGCGCAGCCGCAGCAGGTCGTCACCCGTCAGTTCCGCCTGACCCTCGATCCGAATCAGCGGGACACCCGTTTCAAAGCCAGGGTCGAAGACTGGTGGCGCAGCGAAGACGGCAAACAGTCGTTTTATGCCGAAGCCGGATCGCTTCGCCATTCGTGCGCCCGCTGGGTCACGTTGAATCCGGTCGAAGCGACAGCCCGCGCCGGTGAGCCGCTGATCATCAGGATCACCGTGGCGGTGCCGCAGGAGATACCTGCATCCGGGTACTGGTGTGCCCTGACCGTCGACGAGATCCCGGATCCGGCAGCGGACCAGGGAGGCGTCGGCGTTCGCTTCGTTGCCTCGGTCTCCACCGGCATCTTCGTCAACGTCGGCGTCGTCAACCGTTCGGCGCGCATCCTCGATCTGCAAGTGAGCGAGGACGAGGCGGTCGTCAAGGTCCGCAACGACGGCAACGGACCGGTCGGCATCGACGGGCGCCTGGAGTTCTTCGTCCCCGGGTCGACTACCCCACAAGCGACCGTTGTGCTCCCGCGAGCGACGGTTCTCACGGAACCGTCCCTGGACGGCAGCTTGACCGCGCGCCTTCCTCCGCCCACTGAACTGCCGTCAGGGCGGTACCGCGTCCGCGCCGTGCTCGATTTTGGCGGTGCGCATTACCTCGGCGCAGAAAAGGAAGTGGACCTCGTCCGCTCGTTGCAGGTGAATGGCCAGAACCGGTGATCTGCGAACCGCCTGCCTCGCGCTCGCGTTTGCGGTTGCGCTGACTGGCGCCGCGTCGGCTGACCAGGTACCGCTCGCACCGGACACGCCGGCAGAGCGCCCACCCACCGACAACACCCTGCGCACATTTACGATCGACAAGCCGGTACAGCCGGCAGAGGCGACGCGGTTCAGCAACCTGTCGGCAGCCAGCTATCGATTGCCGTCCGCGCGCGAGACAGTTCGCGCCACCGTCGGCCTCGGATACGTGCAGGGAGCGGACTGGGGCACGGAAGTCATCGCCGGCGGCGGGATCGCCGGCACCCAGGTCCAGTTGAACTCGCTGATCACCAAGGGGCGTGAGGGCTTCGTCTTCGACCAGGGCACACTGTCGGTGTTCGACCCGGACAGCCAGTGGCGGATCGAAGCGGGTGACATCTTCTCCAACCTTCGCGGCGCCAGCCGCGGTGCTCGCTTCTCCCTTCCAACGTCGAGCGCGCTGCGGCGACCGGCGTTTGCCCTCTACGGACCGCGTCCGGGTTCACCATATCGAAACACCGTGGTCTCGTACCGCGATCAGCTGACGGCCGGCGAGCAGACCGTGCTCGACGGGGAAGCCGCAACCGATAAGTCGTTCATGTTGAGGAATCATTTCTCGACGCGACGCTTCGAGGTCGAGTCGTTCTACCGCTCCAACCGTGAGCCGGTGACCGTACGCGATACCGGGGTGTCGGGCGGCGTCCGTCTCTGGGCGGGCATCGGCGTGACTGCCGGATTTTTCCGTGAGCTCGGATCCGGTGATGGCAACCAGTGGCGCAGCGTGGCCGTTCGCTTTCCACTCACCCATTTCTTCGACCTGACACTCGAGCGGACCCACGCCGGGGCAGGGACATCCTCGCAGACGACCTCCGCCTTGATGGGCAGTGTCGTGGCCGGACAACTCAGGTTGTTCCATCGTCTGCAGCAGGGTGAGTACCAGTTCAGCCCCGGCAGTTCCAACGGAACGATCGAACGGCAGCAGACGCAGTCAGTGGCTTCCTACAATGCGGGCGCACGGCTCAACGTGATGCTGCAGCTCGCAACCCAGCGCATGGATACGGGACAAGTCCAGCATTGGGAAGAGATGCAGACGTCCATGCGATTGACGTCAACCACGACCCTCCGCCTGGTGAACGCGATTCCGGATGTCGGGAACTCGGCGCGCTGGCGTGGATACTTCAGGCAGGAACTTCCGTCGCGCTTCGCGCTGCAGGCGGACTACGGACGGCTATCCGCGTATCAGACGATCCCCAATGAGCTCGATCGCAACCGCCTCAAGGTGATGCTGTTCAGAACGTGGGACGTCGGGACGCCGGCCCGCGGAGCGTCCGTGACCGGCCGCGTGGTGGACGATGCCGGACGTCCAGTCGCGGGAGCCGGCGTCAAGCTGGGCCCCTACACGACCGAGACGGACGCGGCAGGCGGCTATGCATTCAAGTACGTGCCTGCCGGCGCCTACGATCTCGGGCTGGATCGCAACGCCTTGCCGGCCGACGTCGCCTGGGACGGACGCGAAGAACGTCTCTCGCTCAGTGCGCAAAGCCGCATCGCCGCGGACCTGCACGTCGCCCCCCTCAACGCGATCCACGGACGCGTGTATTGCGACGCCAACCACAACGGCCGGTTCGATCGTGGCGAAGGCATCGCAGGTGCAGTTCTGCACCTCGACGACCGCGTGACAGCAACCGATGCCGAGGGCGCATACACGTTCTCGAACCTGTGGCCTGCGAAATACTCGGTCACACTCGACACCGCGCGCCTGCCGGGCAATGTCACCGCGAGCAGCCCCGTGTCGCTGCCGGTCGTCCTCACTGATGAAGGTCCGGCCACCGGTGCCGATTTCCAGGTGGTGCCAAAGGTCAAGCCAGTCATGTGGACGACCCCGACGAAATGATGCCGCGACGCCTCGCCAGCATTCGCATCGGCGCTGCAGCCATCGCGATGCTGTGTACCGGCAGCGTCATCGATGGCGAGCCGCGCGTCGCCGTGTCAGTTGTCCAGCAGGAAGCCGCGCGCGTATCCGTTCCCCCGCTTATTCTTTTCGAGGTTCACGATCCCCGCGCGACGACCGAGGCGGCCACCGGCGCCACGACGATCACCTTCGACGACGCCGCGATTGCGCCGGGCCGAGTGCTGCGCATCAGCGTCAAGGCCGAAGGAGATCTGACCCGCGGCGACGGGGCACCGTCGCCCGACGCGACCATCTCGTGGAGAACGTCCGGGGCATCGAATGGAATCGGTGTCAACGGGGTGCTCGGGAAGAGCGCCTACACCCAGGTCTTCCAGGCCAATGCCGCCGCGCGGTCGGGGAAGCGTAAGCGTCACCTGGAGCATCGCCTTCCGCGGCGCACCGCCACGCGCGGGCACCCACCAGGTCGCACTCCGCTGGCGGATCGACAGCGTCATTCCCTAGATCAACGCGGCTGGCGTTGCCGCCGGTGGTGCAGGAAGCAGGACTGATCACCCACACGCACGGCCAGATCACGATGCTGAATCGCGCCGGCATGGAGGCCGCCTCGTGCGAGTGTTACGCGGTGATCCGGAAGCAGGTACCGATCGGCTCTACTGACGCGCGTCAGCTGCGGCGCGATCGCGATCAGTACCCAGGCAAATACGCCGGGCACGAGGCGCGCGGTTCTAGCGATGTAGGCGCGGTACCCGGGATACTTCTCCAGCAGGAACTGCTCTTCCGACCGCATCCGCAGGAACAACCCCGCCGCCACTGACACCGCCAGTGCGAAGGTGATCCACCCCGGATGGCTCGCGGCCGCGGCGCTCACGAAGATGATGACCGCGGCGTAGATCGGATGACGCCAGAAGCGGTACGGGCCCGACGTCACCAGGTCACCCTGGGTCGGCGCGGCGCCCAGATTGAAGCTGCGGAGGCCGAAGGTCAGGCGAGCCCAGAGCATCAAGGCGACGGCGCCCGCCTGGACTGCCATCAACGGCCACTCTCGAGCGAAAATCGCCCCGCGCAGATAGAGGAGCGCAATGCCGAGGACCGCAACGGCAAAGCCGGCGATCGCGGCTCGCTTGGAGGCGTTCGAGTGCGGCATATGCGAAAGGATACCGCAGGTGAGCCGAGGGGCTCGCGGCCGCACGGGCCGATCACTTCTGCTCTCAGTTCAGAGGTTGTAGACCAGAAAGGCTCCCGGCAACTCGGCGTTGGTCGCGGGTTTTGTCATCACTGGAAAATGTCCGAACGCCTCGACGAAGCGTGGGTTCGCGACGAAGCATGCGGCCCGCCAGCCGGTGAAGCGCGCAAGTGCCCGACCCATGTCCGCGTAAAGGCCGAGGAGTGGCCCCTCCCCCGCTTCCGCACCGATACGCACGCCGTAGGGCGGGTTGAAACAGAACACCCCGGGATTCATGTCGCGGGCATGGGGCAACATGCTCGCCGACGTACTCCGGCGTCAAGCTCCGGACGTCCTTCTGACCGATCACAATCGAGTCCTCACCGGCTCCGCCGGTCAGACCCACTGCGCGCAGGTTTCCAACCATCGACGGGATGTTCTGTTGATCCACGTCGAGTGCAAGGATCCGCGGAACTGTTCCCGGAACAGGTCCGGCGTCTCCGCAGGCAGACCTGCAAACGCCCGCAAATGCCGGAACGGAAGGTCGGCAGGTCGGCGTATCGCTGCACCGACCGCGAGTCCGGCTGCTTCGATCGCAATCGTTCCTCCACCTGCCATTGGATCGACCAGTGGCTCGAAGCGCGCGTCCCATCTCGACAGCATCACGAGCTGCGCCGCCATCGTTTCCCGCAGCGGCGCGCGCCCGCCGGCAACCCGCGCACCGCGCCGGTGTCGCGCACCGAGCCCGATGTCGATGCCGACCACCGTGCGCCTCGCATCCGGCAATCCCGCGCGTCGCGCGAACAAACACCACGTCGGGCGACTCTGCGTCGACTTCGCTCGTGACTCCGCGCGCCGTGAGTGCGTCCTGAATAGCGTTCTTCACGACGCCGCGTAGTTGAAGAGGCGACGCCTCGAAGTCCGTGGCGGAGCCGACTTCCACGGAGAACCGCAATGCGGGACCGTCCGGCAGCCGGTCGTCAGTTTTGAGAGACGGCAGTAATTCGTCAAAGAGGGGCTCGAGCCTCACGGCGGTGCTCGAGAACAAATCCCACGAGATGCGCGACGAGGTCCGATGATGGCAGGCCGCCACCCACGCGATCCGAGCATCGAACGGATACAGGAGTGTCGATTCTCCTTCCCGGCGAGGCTTGGGCACCCGAACCTCGAACAGCGACCGCATAACCAGTCGCTTCAGCTCGGCCTCCATGACTCTGTTCGCGCCCCCGGACCCGGTGAGCCGCAGCTCATCGCACCTCATAGCCGGGAGTATAGGGTGCGAGGTGCCTGCGTGCCAGAGTCCCCGGCATCTCTTCTGCAAAGGTCATGCATGTGAGCAGACAGGGGGGAACCTCCGGCCCCAATGTGACGCGTGCGTTACCCACTTCGCAGCGCGTTGACACCTCGTCGGCCGCCGAAGACGGAGCCAATCGACCTCAGGGATCCAGCCCTTTACATAAACAGGGAACAGAGCTGGCTCGAATTCAACGCGCGGGTACTCGCGCAGGCGCGTGACGCCTCGCATCCTCTGCTCGAGCGGGTGAAATTCCTGTCGATCGTGGCGAAGAATCTCGACGAGTTCTACATGATCCGTATCGCGACGACGGTCAAGAAGCTGCGGGCCGGCATAGCGGATCTCGCCCCGGACGGTCTGAGCACCGACGAAGAGCTCCTGCTCATGCGAGATGGCGCCAGGCGCATGCTCGACCAGGTCGCCGAGTGCTGGCACGAGCTTCGTGCGCTGTTGAAACAGGAAGCTGTCCATTTTCTGGAGATCGGCGACTGGACGCCGAAGATCCGCGAGTACCTCGCGCAACAGTTCTCGCGCGAGATCTGCCCTCTTCTGACGCCGCTTGCGATCGACCCCGGGCACCCTTTTCCGGCGATCTCGAACCTCAGTAAGAACTTCGCCGTCATCGTGAAGCACCGCGGCCGGACGAAGTTCGGACGCGTCAAGCTGCCGGATGCGATGCCGCGTTTCATCCCGATCCCCGAGGACCTCGCCCCGCAGAAAGGGCTCACGTTCGCCTTTGTCGAAGACGTCGTCCGCGACAACATGCCGGAACTGTTCCCGGGTACGCAGCTGAAGGGTGCGTATCTGTTCCGCGTAACGCGGGACGCCGACGTCATCATCGACGAGGACGATTCGGCAGACCTGCTCGAGAGCGTGGACAAGAGCGTCAAACAGCTGCGGCACAGCCCGGTATCGCTGCTGCAGGTGGACGCCGACATGCCGGCACGCGTGCTCAATATCCTCGTCACCAACTTCGAGATCGATGACGATGATGTCGTGGTGAAGACGTCGGAGCGGCTGGGCGTTGCCGACTGGATGCAGCTGCACGCCATTCACCGTCCGCAGCTGAAGGACGGACCCTACTCCCCCCGATCGCTCTGGCGAACCGAGGATCCGGAGGTCATCTTCGACCAGGTGCGCTACCAGGATCAGCTGGTGCACCATCCATTCGATTCATTCGTAGCGGTCGAGAGTTTCGTTCGTGCCGCGGTCCGCGACCGGCACGTGGTCGCGATCAAGATGACGCTCTATCGCATCGGCGCCGACTCGCCGCTGGTGGACCTGTTGATCGAAGGGGCGGAATCCGGAAAGCAGGTCGCCGTGCTGCTGGAGCTCAAGGCCCGGCTGGACGAGCGCGCGAATATCGCCTGGGCGAAGCGGCTCGAAGAGGCGGGTGTTCACGTGGTGTATGGGTTCGCCGACCTGAAGACGCACGCCAAGCTGTGCCTCGTCGTTCGCCGCGAGCCAGACGGTATCCAGCGATACGTCCACATCGGCACCGGCAACTACAACGCGCAGACCGCGCAGGTCTACACGGATCTCGGCCTCTTCACTGCCGACCCTGCCGTCGTTGCCGACGCGTCCGAGGTATTCAATTACCTCACAGGTTATTCAAACCAGACGTCGTTTCGACAGCTGCTGGTCGCTCCGCTGCAGTTGCGCCAGCGGCTCGTCGAACTGATCATGCGGGAAGTGGATCACGCCCGGGAGGGACGGCCGGCGCACCTGATCATCAAGGTGAACTCCGTCACCGATGACCAGATGATCCGCGTTCTCTACCGCGCGTCGCAAGCCGGCGTGCAGATCGATCTGATCGTCCGTGGTATCTGCAGCCTCCGACCCGGAGTGCCTGGAGTCAGCGACAACATCCGCGTGCGTTCCATCGTGGGCAGATTTCTCGAGCATTCGCGGATCTACTGGTTCCGCAATGGCGGCAACGACGAGGTCTATCTGGGAAGCGCAGACCTGATGGAACGCAACCTCGACCGGCGGGTGGAGGCGCTCGTGCCCGTGCACGACGAGGAGATCAATGCGCACATCCGCGACGTGGTGCTGAACACCTACCTGCGCGACACCGAGCGAGCCACCGTTCTCGATGCGTCGGGTCTGTATCAGCGTCCGGCGGCGGCAGCGGGCCTGTTCAACGCGCAGCACTTCCTGCTCGGGCACTACGCCTCGCAGGACTGAGCCACTCGAGGCCATCGCGCGATCACTCGTCTGCCGCTGGGCGAAGGAACAACTGCGCGGCAGCAACCAGGGTATCGAGCCGGCACGGCTTCGACAACACGGCGTCGGCGACGCATCCCTGCCGGTGAAGCGCTTCGGCCGCACTCGTGACGGCGATGATCGGCACCGGTTCCGTTTCCGGATCGTTCCGCAGGCGCCTGCACACCTCGGCTCCAGCGACATCGGGCAGCGTGTAGTCGATCACGATCAAGTCGGGCGTGAGATCGCGCGCGAGCGTGACTGCGTCCTCCCCGGTCCCGACGCCGAGGGCGCGCACCCCGACACCCTTCAACGCCTCTGCGAACGCCTGACGATTGTCGGTGTCATTGTCGACGAGCAGGACGAACGGCTTCAGCTGTGCGGTCGAAGAAGGAATCCCGTCGGCACCCATCAGCAGGCGGAGGTACTCAGCCTCGTTGAGCGCGGCATCGTTGGTGGCGGTGCTCTTGCGCAGAAACGCAATGCCGGAACCGTTTCGGAGCTCAACGTCGAATCCCAAACTGTGCGGTGTGATCCAGCAGGCCACGCCGCCGTGCTGCCACATCGCGCCAGGCGTTTCGCTCGGAGATGCCATGCACCCCTCCTCTGTATCCGACAGTGACGCTTTCGCAGGCGGTTCGTCGCGTCCGCATACGCGGGCCTCCCCGATTTGCCGCAATCGACGGACAGTATCGCAATCAGAGTGCCCGCTCGTGGAAACGATCAGGTAGGATGTGCGCGTGCGCGATCTCGAGTACCTCCAGCGCGCGGCGCGTCGTTACCAGGCGCTGGCGTCGAGCGACGGCAGCATCGTCTGGGTGGTCGATCCGCAGCTGCGTCCAACCGGATCGAACGACGGCTGGGAACGATATACGGGCCAGCGGCAATCCGAGTATTTCGGCTCCGGCTGGATGTCGGCGGTGCACCCCGATGATCGAGAGCGCTTCGGTGCGTTGACGACGCGCGCGCTCGCGTCCGGCGAGCCGCTGACGATCGAGATCGGCATCCGTCGAGCGGATGGCACCTATCGCCGCAACCTGATTCGTGCCGTTCCGGTCCAGGGGGACGCGGGGGTCGTCGAATGGATCGGCACGGCAACCGACATTGAAGACGCGCGGCAGACTGCCGATTCGCTCTCGGCGGCGCTCGCCGAGCAGAGCCAACTGCGTGCGCGCCTGCTGGCATTGACCGAGGGAGCCGAGCGGCTGTTGGGACTGCTCGATCCTGAAGAAGCAAGGGCCGGCGTGATTGCGCTGGCACAGCGCGTCCTGCCTGCGGACGGCTATGCGATCTGGTCGCTCGACACGGCCGCCGGCGAGTGGAGCGTGGTGAAATCGACCGGGCTTCAGGAATGTTTCGTTGCGCAGAAGCTGCCGGGTGAAGAGGTGAAGTTCACCCAGCCCCTCTCGATCCCCGACGTACAGGACGATCCAGCGTTGAGCCACAGGCACGACGCGTACGCCGCCGCCGGTATCCGCGGTCTGATGGCGGTGCCGCTGCCGATTCACGGCGAGCGGCGCGCGACGCTGGTCATCTACCATCGCGAGTCTCACTCGGCGACCGAAACGGAGCTGCGCGTCGGTATCGCTCTCGGCCAGCTTGCCGCGGCCACGCTCGGCAACGTCGAATCGTACGTGGTGCAAAAGCAGATGCGCATCGACGCGGAGCGTCATGCCAGGCGAATGGCCTACCTCGCCGACGCATCAGCGCTGCTCGGCTCGCTCGATTACGAACGGACACTTCGGCAGCTCGCACGCCTGACCGTGCCTGAAATGGCAGACTGGTGCGCCATCGACATCGTCCGCGCCGCTGGACCGGTCGAACGCCTCGCGACGGTGCACGTGGACCCGGCGAAAATCGAAATGGCGATGGAACTGGAGCGGCGGTATCCATCCGACCCGAATGCCGGAACCGGTGTGCCGAACGTGTTGAGAACGGGACGGCCGGAGTTCTATCCGCACATCTCCAGCGAGATGCTCCGCGCCGGCGCCAGGAGCGAGGAGCATTTCGCGCTGCTGACGGCGCTCGGCGTCCACTCCGCGCTGATCCTGCCGCTCGTGGTCCGGGGACGCACGCTCGGCGCAATCACGTTTGTGAGCGGCGGCGTGAACCCTCCGCTCTCACCGGGAGATGTCGCGGTGCTCACGGAAGTCGGGCGGCGTGCGGCACTCGCGATCGACAACGCACTGCTGTTCAGCGAGGCGGAAGCGGCCAATCATGCGAAGGACGAATTCCTCGCGATCTTGTCCCATGAACTGCGAACGCCGTTGAACGCCATCATGGGCTGGGCGCACATGCTGCGAGACGGGCTCTCTGCCGAGATGTCCCGCCACGCGATCGAAGTGATCAGCCGGAATGCGCGCTCTCAAAAACAACTGGTCGAAGACCTCCTCGACGTCGCCCGCATCACCTCAGGCAAGCTGGACATCCACCCGGCAAACATCGATCTCGTCGACATCGCGCGCGCGGCAGTGGATGCGGCACTGCCCGTGGCGCGGCAGCGGCGGATCGATCTCGAGCTGACGCTCGACGTGGGCCGCGCCCCTTTGCTGGCCGACAGCCACCGGCTTCAGCAGGTCGTTGCCAATCTTCTCTCGAACGCGCTGAAGTTCACCGATGCAGGCGGGCGAATCAACGTCTCCGTCTCAGCGTGCAATGGACAGGTCGAGCTCGTCGTCAGCGATACCGGCGGCGGGATCAGCCCGGAGTTCATCCCGCATGTCTTCGAGAGATTCCGCCAGGGGGACCCGTCGCTGACGCGGACGCACGGCGGGCTCGGGCTTGGGCTCTGGCTCGTGAAGCAGGTCGTCGACGCCCATGGTGGAACCGTCTACGCTCAAAGCCAGGGCCCTGGAACTGGATCGACACTGCGGGTGACGCTGCCGTTTCAGCCTCGAGCTACCAGGTCTTGCGAAGAGGATGCGCCTCAGTGTTGAAGACAACGGCGTTGAGGTCGAGCGCTGACGGATTGAACAACAGGTAGAAGTACTTCAGCGTCTCCGCGAGGAGAAAGCTGTGCTGAAGGTCCCCTTTCTCCTTCGTGATGACGCTCTTCAGCACGGTGTAGCCCGCTTCGGTTCGACAATGCTTGACGAGGTCTTCGAACATCGTCCGGCCCATGTCGAGATATTTCGAGTCGTGCGTGTAGTGCGACAGGTAGTAGGCCGATTCAATGATCTCCGGCCGCAGGTTGTAGCCCTCGCTCACCGGCTTCATGGTCACGTAGTTGAACGATTCCGGTTCAATTCCGTTTGCGGTCCACATGCGGAAGGACGACTCCTGCAACCGCCTGGCCCGGTCGACATCTCCGCCCATCGCGAGCACCGAAGGGAGGAATGCCTGGAGCGAACCGAAGTTCGTGCCGTTGCGCTTGCCGGTCGTCATCTCCACGCGTCCATACCAGAGGCCGGTGTCGGTCTCGTCGGCGACGAACTTGTTCACGGCTTCGATGCTGACGCGATACATGTCCCCGCACTCGGCGTCGCCGAACAACTTCTCGCACTTGAGCAGGTACTCGAAGTACGAGTCAATCGCACCGCCAACGTGGCTGTCCTTGCTCGTCCAGACGCCGGTTTCAACGTTGATCCCCTGCCCGACGAGGCCTGTGGTCGGATCCCTGCGGTTGTACAGCTCGACGAGTGCGCGCTTCGCGGTGTCGAAGTACACCGGTTTGCCGGTCAACTTCGACAGCGCTCCCCACTCCAGAATCAGGGTGCCGATTTCGGCAGGGTTCGAGACGACGCCGTCCACCGCGCCGGTCTTCAGGTTGACGAACCGGTACGGCATCCCGGTCTTTGACTTGAACACCGGCAGCAATCTCGTAGCGAGTTCATCCGCCTTCGCCAGCAGCCGTTTGTCACCTGTCGCCTGGTAGTTACTGACGAGCGCACCGAGAAGACGAATCGTGATCTCGAAATTGGAGACGGAAATGTCTTTGTCGAAGGTCAGGTTCTTCGCGATGTAATCGGTCGTTTCGGCGGCCTCGGCCTTCAATCCCATGACGATGAAGGTGGACAGCGTGTCCACCGGCGTCATCAGCAGCGATTCCGTGCCGTACCAGTCCTTCGCTGTCTTCGTGAGTGGCTGCAGTTCGTCATGGCCGGACGCAAATTGCTTGTAGCCCTTCCACGCGTGGAGGAGTTCCTGTTTCGCGCGCTCGGCGAGCGCGGGATCGCTCGGCGCGACGTCCTGGGGAGTTTCGGTCCCGGTGACCTGCGCGGACGCGAGTCCAGCGGCGAACGACAACACGAGAAACAGGGAACCGACACCAGCAGCCTTCCGCATCAGACCTCCATGCCTGCGCACGACGTTACTTCAGCGGTCGGGCAGATCTGAAGCGTAAAGCAAACGCGAAGGCCGAACACCATTCGGCTCCTGCGCGGCCGTGATCGCCATGATGCGCAGACGATCGTTCGCCGCGAAGCTGATCTCTTTCGTTCCCGCCGGAACGTCGATCGCGTAGACGAAGAGGTAGCTCGCCACGTAGATCTGGTTGCCGTCCGGAGCGTGACGGTGCGTGCCGATCCAGGCGATCTCGTCACGCTTCGCGTACCCGCGCCGGATGTTCTCGATCCCGCTCACCTCGCCTGTCGCGGGATCCCACTGGACGACCAGGCCGGCCTGGATCTCCTGGCGGGTCGGACTGCCGCCGCGCCCGGCCGATGCCGGTACGAACGGCTCGTGCAACGCGGATCGGTTCCTTCAGCCGGCTCTCCCACTGACCCACCGGCCCCTGCCACTCGCGAACCATGAAGGTCTTCGCTGACGTCGTCGTCGCCGACGCGTCATCCGATGGTCGCAGGCACGTCGCCATCGATAGCGGCCGCGAGCATGTACACCCGGTTGAAGGAACCGGCCGGAAGCGCGATGTGTTCGCCCTTCGGAACGAGAACGTTCTTTGCTCCAGTCGCGCCGGATCCAAATCGTAAACGGCACGCCGTTGAGGGAGAGCTTCGCCGGCAGGAGTTCCGCCGCGATGGTGCTTTTGCGTCCGTCGAAGTCGCCATCGGCGCGGTCCGGTCGCTCGTGACGCCATCGAGGTTGAACGGCAAGCGATCGGCACAGAGGTACGTTCCACCGCAGCAATCGCTCTGGCGCGGGGACGGTGCCCCTGCGCTGTGCGGCCCCCCGCCCCGCCGGGAACATCGTCGCGTTCGCGCCACGCCGCGGGCGCCAGACGCAAGGCAAGAGTGCGCGGCTGATACGGCTTCAGCTCGACGATGGCCAGCAGTCGGACGCGGCTGCGCCGGCCGCCTGCCACGTCCGCCTGCGGCGCCTGGCAGCGCGAACGGTCCGACTTCCTCTTCGGCCGCGTTGACTTCTCGCGCCGCGATGACGCCGGCCGGCAGCCGCAGTGTGGTTCGCGCCGGCTGCCCGTAGCGCTCCTGGAGGCGGACCATCGAGTTCGTCGCGAGTCCTCGGCCTTCTTCATCGCGACGATCGCGACCTGACCAGAGTGATCGTCGATGCCAGGCCATCGAGAACGAGCGGCCCAGCGGCCCGGGATGCGCAGCCGTCTGGAACGCGATCAGCGGCTGATTCAGCCGTGGGCTCGCGCCGGCATCTGTCCCTGTCGCCAGTCACCCTGCGTGCCCGGCGATCGAGATACAGGAAGCGATGCTGTCCGAGATCGTTGCTGCTCTGGTAGGTGTAGCCGCCGGCCGGCCGCGGCGTGTGGATGCAGCGTCAGCCGCAGCGTGTTGTCGCTCGGCTTGTCCCAGCCGTGCTTGCTGTCGTTGATGATGCCCACGCCGAACGTGCCGCTCGCGTCGGTCATGTCGGCCCATTTCTGCGCCGGCACTTCGTACTTGTCCGGCTCGTTGTTCGTCCGATCGATCGTCCCGACGCCGAGGTCGTAGGTCGCCTTCGGATTGGCGGCCGCGAGCGGGAACGACGCTTTCAGCAGCGAGTTCGTGCGATTTCCAGTCGACATCGTTCTCGACGTCCACGCGATCGCCGCCCTCGCTGAGCCGAACGTGCTGGACGAAGGTCGAGCCCGGCCGCCTGGCGGTGATCTCGAGCGCACGCGCGGACCGGCCCGCGCTCGACGATCCGGATCGTCGGGATGTCGAGACGATACTGGCGCGCCGGCGCCGGACCGTGTCGTACAGCACTTCCCACGCCGGCCACGCGCGGCGAGGGGTTGTCCCGCAGCTCGAGCATCACCGGCGCGCTGAGCAGCTCGTGCTTCGCGTCCTTGTCGTAGATCGACGCGATGTCGCCGTTGCGATCGATCTTCACCGTCAGCCGATTGTTCTCGAGCACCGGTGCCGCTGACGTCGACCCGGAGGTCTTCGCACCGGCGGCAGCGGACTGTCGCACTCGAACGTGGAACACCTTGTAGCCGACCGACGGCAGCATCCGCAACGAACAGGATCGCGAACCTCATTGCCCGCGCGCGATCGAGCACCTGCGACAGCACCTTCACGACCGCTGGACGCGTCGACGACCTTCACGTTCATCGGCGCGAGCCGACGGGAACCGTCACCGTGCGCCTCGACCGGATCGCTGGCGCGCCATCGAGACCGGGTTGTAAGACGACGAGCGGAATGCCGTCGCCCTGCGTGTCGAGCACGCTGCGCCACGGCGCTCGTCGACGAGGTCAGCACGCCGGCGAACTGGTTGAGCGATGCGAGCTCGTCATTCCAGGAGAACTGGTAGGCCTGCGGAATGCAGGTGCCGGTGAGGTCGTCGTGGAACTGGTGCCAGAGCACGCGCGTCCACGCCTCGCGCAGCCGCTCGCCCGGATACGCGCGTCTGGGTCAGCCACTGCGCCGTGACGGCGGACCGTTCGGCGGCATCGGCCAGCAGTTCGTTCTCGCGGTTGAACATCTTCATCGCCGCCTGCGACGTGTAGCAGCCGGTGCCGTGCGTCTTCAGAATCAGCTCGCCGTTGTGCTCCGGGAGCTGCCGCGATCTGCTTCGGCGTCGAGATCGCTGCGCGAGCTGGTCGGCTGACGTATTCACCACCTTCACCGGGCCGCCGGGGCTGCGTGATCGCCTTCTGAAGATTGCGGACACGTCTCGTCGGTCGGCCCGCCGCCTGTATCGCCGGTGCCGACATACCTGAACTCGACCGCCGTGCCGTCGCCGAGCGGCGTAAACGGCGTTGGTCCAGGCCGGATCGGTGGTGATGTCGACGTCGCCGCGAATCTGCGTCGTGTAGCTCTTGGGATCCAGCTCCGCGACGATCGTCGCTGCCGTCGACGCCGTTCCAGCGTCCGACCGAAAACGGGATCGGCCGGCCCCACGTCAGCTTCTGGGTCGAGAACGAGATCAGCCCGGAGTGCGCCGCGATCGACGGCAGTGCGAAGCCGAACCCGAAGCAGTCGGGCAGGTAGATGTCGCGGCTGACCTTGTTGAACTCCTGCGCGGAAGAAGCGCTGGCCGTAGAGCGCCTGCCGGAACAGCGACTCGGGCGACGGCATGTTGACGTCGACCGCGTTGATCCACGAACCCGACAGCCGCCAGCGTCCGTCGGCGACGTACTTCTGCACGCGGGCCCAGTCGTCCGGGTAGTACTCCTTGATCCACATGTAGTGGATCGCGCCCTCCCAGTTGAAGACGTAGTTCGGGTACTTCTCGAAGAAGCTCGAAGTTCGTGTAGGACGTCTTCGGCACGTAGTCGCGGATCGTGTCCTGCACGGTCCAGTTCCACTGCGAATCGAGGTGCGCGGTGGCGACCACGTACATCTTGCGTGTGCCCTGCCCCTGGGTGGAGACCGTCACCATGCCCGCAGTCATCGCGATCGCGGACAGCGCCAGGAGGGCGCGCCCTCTGAGATTCGTCATGGGGCCGGATGCTAGCACGGGAGGCACGGAGGGAGAACGCCCGGGTGGCCACGAACGCGCAGAGACACAGAGGCGATTCACCGAGGGGCGTCCTGGGTTCTAATAGATGGATGTGCCGGAACATCAAGACACTCGCTAATTTCGAGCCGCCTGCGACCGACGACGAGATCCGGGCCTCGGCGCTGCAGTTCGTCCGCAAATTGAGTGGCACGACGAAGCCTTCGCGGGCCAACGAAGACGCCTTCAATGTCGCGGTGGATGAAGTCACCGCGGCCGCGCGCAAGCTCGTGCAATCGATCAAGACCAGCGCGCCGCCGCGCAACCGCGACGAGGAAGCGCGTAAGGCGAAGGAGCGGTCGGCGCTGCGCTACGCGTGAAGAGGTTTCGGGGTTATTCCGCGGGCTCGGCCACAGAGTCGCAGAGACACAGAGCTCATTTTGTTTGTTTCTCTGTGCCCGGTGCCTCTGTGGCCCCCGTCCGAACTGACTTGTCTCTGTGCCTCTGCGCCTCTGTAGCCTCCCCCCTGATCTCGACCCTCAGGTCGCCCATAACCAGGCCGCGCCGCGCACGCCGCTGCTGTCGCCGTGCATGGCGCGCAGGAGACGGGTCCGCGGCGTCTCGCGAGGCTCGCCAAACGTGTCCCATAGCGCCGGCACGGTCGTATAGAGGCGCTCGACGTTCGACAGTCCGCCGCCGAGCACGATCACATCCGGATCGAGGACGTTGATGATCGCTGAGAGCGCCCGCGCCAGCCGCTCCTCGTAACGCTCCAGCGCGGCTGCCGCGATTGGATCCGCATCGTTGCGCTCCACGATCACGGCCGGGTCGAGATCGTCTCCCGCCGCCTCGATGTAATCGCGGGTCAGCGCCGGTCCTGAGAGAAACACCTCGAGGCAACCGGTCTTGCCGCAGTAACACGCGAGGCCCGGGCCACTCACCCTCTCGCGGACGTGGCAGCGGGTTGTGCCCCCACTCGCCGGCGATCGCATTGGGCCCGACCAGGACCTGCTGATGGACGACAATCCCGCCGCCGCAGCCGGTGCCGAGGATCACGCCGAACACGACCTCGGCGCCGGCGCCCGATGCCGTCGATCGCCTCGGACAGCGCGAAACAGTTCGCGTCGTTGGCGAAGCGCACCGGCCGCTCCAGGACGGCGGAGAGGTCGGCAGAAAAGTTCTGTCCGTTCAACCACGTCGAATTCGAATTCTTCACGAGGCCGGTGACCGGGGAGATCGTGCCTGGTATGCCGACGCCGACGGTTCCGCGTGCGCCGGTCGAGCGTTCGATCTCGATCACGAGCGACGCGATGGCGTCCATGGTGCCGCGATAGTCGTGCCGCGGAGTAGGGGCGCGGAGCCGGGCCAGCTCGCAGCCGTCGGCGCCGAGAGCGATGGCTTCGATCTTGGTTCCGCCGAGGTCGACGCCGATGCGCATAGGTCGCGTACTCGCGCTGGCCGGCGTCCCTACTTCGGCTCCGGCAGCAATGTGACGATGGTGTATCGATTCATCGGGAAGTACTTGACGAACGCCTCCTTGATATTCGCCGCGCTGATCGCGTCGATACGCTTCTCACGTTCGAGGATGTGCGCGACTGGATCGAGACCAAGCATCTTCGCTCCCTGCAGGCGGCTCAACCAGTAGCCGTTGGTCTTCATGCCGGTCTCGTGCTCGCGCCGCGCGCTTTCCTTGGCGCGATTGGTCAGGTCCGCGTTGGGGCCTTCCTGCTGCAGCCGCTGAATCTCCTGCATGACCCGGCCGGTCATCTTCTGCAGGTTCTCCGGAGCGGCCGTGAAGCTGACCGCAATGAACCCGCCGCCGCGCTGGAACATCTCCTGCTCGAGGCCCACCGACACGGTGTAGGTTTCGCCGAGCTCCTCGCGAAGAATGTCGCGTAGCGCGATCTCGAGCACGTCGGTCGCGGCATTGATCCGCGTCAGCTCGTTTGAATCCTGCGGCGGATCGGCGAAGAACGAAATCTGGGTGGTGACTTTCGGTTCACGTCCCTTGGCCACGGTCGCGGTCTCATTGGCCGCCGGGAACTTGAACCCGACGTCCTTCGGCTTGCTCAGCGCCTCTCCCTTGCCTGGAAGCGATCCCACGTAGCGCTGCAGCAACGGCAGCACCTCGTCGGTCTTGAAGGTGCCGACCATGAGGAAGGTGAAGTCAGCCGCGTTCGAGAACCGATCCTTGTAGAAGCTCGCCATCGCCGCGCGATCGAGCCTGGCCAACCGGGCGAGCGTGATCGACTCGGCCGTGTAATGGTTGCCGGTGTTCACCTGCGCGACCTTCTCGCCGAAGAGCAAGCCCGGGTTCTGATCGCGGTTCGCGTAGGTGGCGTCGAGTTGCTTCTTGATGATGCCGAAGGCTTCCTCGTCGTTGCCCGGAGCGGTGAAGTTCAAATACAGGAGCTGCAGGCCGGTCTCGAGGTTCGCAGGATTGGCGGACCCCGAAATGGCGTGCGACGACAACCCGATCGAAGCCCTGGCCCCGGCGATCTTCCCGGCGAGGAGCTTCTGCAGGTCGACGGCGCTGTGGCCGCCGATGCCCGGAGAGCTGCACCAGCGCCGGCGACAGCAGCGCTTCCAGGTACCGGTCGGGCGGCGCAAGTGAGGCTCCGCCGAGCGCGTTCAAGCTGAAGAGCACCTGGTCGTTCTTATAGTCAGTCGGCTTGAGCCAGGCTTCGACACCGTTGGCAAACTTGACGACGGTGACGCCGATCTCCGGGATCTCGCGACGTTCCTTGATGGTGCCGGGATCGGGCAGAGCGTCCATCAGCGCCTTGCCGCTGGCCGCGTCGTTCCAGGCCATCACCGCGACCGCATCCGCCTTCGCGAGCGCGTCCCGCAGCTGTGCTTCCGTCGGCAGGGTGAGCCCTTCCTTTTGCGGCGATACGCCGAGAATCGCGCGGCTGGTATCAGCGAAGAGCACCTTGGCAGCGTCGGCGACTTCCGTCGCGGTGATGGCGGGGATCAACACCTTCGCCAGGCGGTACTGGTACTCGATGCCCGGAGCGGATTCACCCGTGAGGAAGTGACTGACGTATTCCTGGGCGAAGGACGAGCTCTCACTCTTGTCGCGCTCGTTGTAGGCGCGCTCGTATGATGCGACCCACCATTTCTTCGCCCGCTCCAGCTCGGACGCCCCGAATCCGAACTGTTTCACCCGGTTGCTTTCGATCTCGAGGGCCGCGAGTCCTTGCGCGAGTCTTGCCCTCCTCCACCGCGGCGCCAAGGGAAAACAACGTCACCGCGGCATTGAGCGGCGACTCGTGGGCACTGGCCCCGAGAAAGGCTGCATCCTTCTTTCGCGAGAGCTCGTCGAACCGCTCGTTCAGCATCTGCGAGACGAGCTGCTCGGTGAGATTGCGCCGGTAGTCGGCGACCCGTTGTTCGGTTTCGCTCTTGCGCTTCCGGACGATCGAAATCGATGACTGCGTCGCCTCCGTGTCGGTGGCGAGTTTGATCAACAGCTCCGGCGGCAGCGGGATCTCGTAGGAGCGAGCGGGCGCCGGCGTCGCCGGCTTGCGCAGCGACCCGAACATCGTCTTTCACCTGCGCTTCGAGTCGCGGCCGCGTCGACGTCGCCGACCACGATCACCGCCATGCGGTCGGGCCGGTACCACTTGGTATAGAACGCTCGAAGCTGCGCCGGCGTGAAGCTCTTGAGCACTTCCGGCTTGCCGATCGGGAGCCGTTCCGCGTACTTGGATTTGTAGAAGAGGATCGGGATCTGCTGGTCGCGGATCCGCGTCGATGCGCCCAGACCGCCTCGCCATTCTTCGATGACGACGCCGCGCTCTTTCTCGATCTCCTTCGGATCCAGCGTCAGGCCGCCGGCCATGTCGGCGAGCGCCTGGAGCCCCTTGCCGACGAGCCCCTCTTTGTCGGTCGGGAGCTGGAACATGAACACCGTTTCGTCGAACGAGGTGTACGCGTTCACGTGCGGGCCCATGCGCGCGCCGCTCGACTCGAGCGTCTTGATCAACTCACCGGGCTGGAAATGGGCGCTGCCATTGAACGCCATGTGCTCGAGGAAGTGCGCCAGCCCCTGCTGCTCGTCGGTTTCGTCGACGGATCCCGCCTTCACCGCCAGCTGCAACAACACGCGCTTCTCGGGTTTGGCGTTCCGCCGCACGTAATAGGTCAGACCGTTGGGGAGCGTGCCCCGCGTGACCGCCGCATCGAATGGCAGCGGATCGGTCGGCGCGAACGCCGGTTGCGCAGCTTGCTGCGAGGCTTGGGCCGCTGCCTGCGGAACCCGCGCGTTCAACGGCATGATCGACAGCGTGACGAATGGCGCCACGGCGGCGATGGCGAGGCCGGCCCGGAAAAAGCGCGTCAGCATACGCGTCACTCTATCGCAGGCCGCGCCGGGGCGGTAAAATCCAGCAGCTTCCAGCTTCCCAGCTTCCCAGCTTCCAGCACCAGCGACCAAGCTATGAAGGATTTCGAATGAACCACCCAGGATTGACGCGTTTCCCGCTGATACTTGCCGCCGCCCTCCTGGCTGCGCCGGTTTCGGCGCAGGTCAAGGCTCCGCCGACTCCGGAACAATGGGGCGAATTCGAACAACTTGCACTGCAGCCGCGCGGGGGCTTGTCCCCCGACGGCAAGTGGCTGGTCTACGGCATCAACCGATCCAACCGCAACAACGAATTGCGGATCCGGAACATCGCGAGCGGAACCGAAAAGATCGTCGCCTTCGGCAGCCAGCCATCGTTTTCGGCCGACTCCAAATGGATCGGCTACTCGATCGGCATGTCGGAAGCGCAGACCGAACGTCTGCGGACGCAGCGCCGACCGGTGCAGAACAAGTTCGGCCTGCTGAAACTGGACGGCACGTCGGAACCCGTCACACTCGACGGCATCGACTCCTTCGCCTTCGACCCGAGCGGCGCGTACCTGGTGATGCGCCGTTATGCGCCGGAGCGCCGCGATGCACCGGCCGGTGGAGGCGCCACGCCCCCGCCTGCGGGCCCTGCGCCTGCGGCCGCCAGCGCCGATGACGCCGGCTCCGGTCGGTGTCACCATCCTGGTGCGCGAGCTCGCGAGCGGACGCGATACGACCTTCGGCAACGTGTCCGAGTTCGCCTGGCAGAACGTCTCCCAGCCGTCCAGTCTGAAAGGGCGACTGCTCGCCCTGATCGTCAGCGCCGACGACAAGATCGGCAACGGCGTTCACCTGTACGACGCGGCCTCCGGGTCTCATCGAGTGCTCGACTCGTCCACGTCGATCTACAGCGGGCTGGGATGGCGGCGCGACGCCGACGACCTGGTGGTCCTGCGCGCCAGCACAGACGAGCGCCACGATGGATCCACCCAAACGGTACTCGCCTGGACCGGTGCATCCGGCAGTTCGCCGAGCCTCAAAACATTCGATCCGCTAAAGAACAGCGGTGTGCCCACAGCAATGCGGACGGTCTCCTTCCGTCGACCGTCGTGGTCCGATGACGGACGGAGTGTGTTCGTGGGGTTGGCGGAGTGGGAAGAAAAACTGCCGGGCGCCGCAAAGCCCACGCCGGCCTCCGACGCGAACGCCACCGCCACATCGTCGGGCGACGCAGCCGCGGCGGACGAGACGCCATCGGTGGATATCTGGCACACCAAGGACGTCGAAGTGATGCCGCGGCAGAAACTGAGTGCCGCCAACGATCGGCGCCGCAACCTGCTCGCCGTCTGGCACCTCGGCGACGGACGGCTGGTGCAACTCGGCAAGGAAGAGCGCGAGCAGGTTACGCCCGTCAGGCGCCAGAACTTCGGCTACGTCGCCAACTGGGCGCCGTATGCGATGAATCGCTCGATCGGCCGGCCATCAGCCGACGTATCTCTCGTCGATCTCGCGACCGGCACGCGAACCAGGGTCGTCGACAAGATAGACGACGGGTATTTGTCGGTGAGCCCGGGAGGCCGATACCTCCTGTACCTCCAGAACGACCAGTACTGGACGATCAACACGGAGACCCGCGCTGTCGCGAACATCACGAAGAATGCGACGACCGCCTTCACGGACCGTGAATCCGATGCGACGGTCGCACAGAAGCCGCCATTCGGTATCGCCGGCTGGACGAAGAACGACGAGAGCGTGCTGCTCTACGACAAGTTCGACATCTGGCGCGTCGCGGCGGACGGCTCGAAGTCCACACGGCTCACCGACGGCGCTGCCGAACAGGTCCGGCATCGCTACGCGCGGGTCAACCCCGACGAAGAGTTCATCGATCTCGACAAGCCGCTGTTCGTGACGGTATTCGGCACGTGGACGAAGCGATCCGGCTACGGCGTGGTGAACGCGGCGACGCAAAAGGTCGAGCGGCTGCTGTTCGAAGACAAGGCTATCGCCGGACTGGCGAAGGCCAGGGATACTGACGTCTTCGCCTACACGAAGCAGGCATTCGACGACTCACCCGACATCTTCATCGCCGGCAGCGGCCTGAAAGATCCGACGCAGGCAACGGCAACCAATCCGTTCATGTCGAAGTACGCCTGGGGACGATCCGAAGTCATCGAGTTCAAGAATGACCGCGGCGAACGGCTGCAGGGATCACTGCACTACCCGGCCAATTACGAGCCTGGCAAGAAGTATCCGATGGTGGTCTACCTGTACGAGAAACTGTCGGACGGCGTGCACCGCTTCGTGCCGCCGTCGGAGCGCGACTACTACAACGCGTCCGCCTTCACCTCGCAGGGCTACGTATTCTTCCAGCCGGACATCGTGTTTCGTCCGCGCGAGCCGGGCTTGTCGGTGCTCGAATGTGTCGGACCCGCGGTGAAGAAAGTCGTCGCCCTGGGCATCGCCGATCCGGCGCGCGTCGGTGTCGTCGGGCACTCCTGGGGCGGGTTCGATGCCTCCTTCCTCGCCACCCACTCGACGATCTTCGCCGCGGCCGTCGCCGGCGCAGCGATCACCGATCTCGTGAGCAACTATGGCAATCACCACTGGAGCTCGGGCATCGCCGAGACCGATCACATCGAGACCGGACAGCAGCGCATGGAAGTGCCGCTCTGGGAAGATCTCCCTGCCTACATCCGCAACTCCGCCGTGTTCAACGTCCAGAACATGAAGACGCCGCTGCTGCTCGAAGTGGGCGACAGCGATGGAACCGTGTTCTGGCACCAGGGCATCGAGTTGTACAACGTCGCCCGCCGGGCCAGGAAGGATGTGGTGATGCTGGCGTATGCGGGCGAAGATCACGGGCTGCGGCGCAAGGCCAATCAGGTCGACTATCAGCGTCGGATCCTCAGCTGGTTCGGCCACTACCTGAAGAACGAGCCGGCCGCACCCTGGATCACCAACGGCCTGAGCTTCCTCGACAAGGAGCAGGAACTGAAGCGAGCCAAGGCGAAGAAGGGCACCTAGGCAGCGCGCTCATCATGCGCCCGGTCTGCACGCGAGCCGGTCATCGGGACCGTTGCGCCGGAAGATCGACATGGGAGCGTCCGGCCGGGTGAGGCTGACGAACATCGGAGACGCGCGATAACACGCAATCAGTTCCAGCACCCTGCCGGTATCGAGAGGCCACAGATCACCGTTGGTCGTCAGGATCACCCACTCCGGTTCGACGGCCGGCTGGTTCTGGCCGAACGCGTAGATGGTGTGGCGGTGCTGCAGGTGAGGAATCAGGTTCGGTTGTGCCAGGACCTGCGCATCAGCAGGGACGAGATTGAGCGCTTCCCTCATTTCGGCCGCTACGGGCGCCGAGACGGCGAATCCGCGGGTGAGGGAGAGCCAGAGCGGTGAGTCCGCCACCGTCGCTATGACGATAAGGACGCCAATCACGTTCGCGGCGCGAGGTGACCAGGCAGACAGACGCGGCCCCCCCTGCACGGCGGCCCAGAACAACCACGGCAGGACCGGCCACAAGTAGTGACCCGTCAGGCCAGCCTGAACCGAATCAGGACGAGCCGAAAAGTTCAACAGCGTCCCCGGCAAGGCCACCGCGAGCGACGACGGGGAGAGGACCGCGAGGAAACCTGTGCTCGCGCAGAGCACCGCGATCCGTGTCGCAGTGCGAACGCTCACAAGCCGCGCGGCTACGTCACCGCCGGAAACTGGAGCGGCCGCATCACCCATGCGACCTTCCCAGAACGCGTTCGTTCTCGGCAGACCTTCGAGCGCTCGCACCGAAGGCACAACGATGAAAATCGCCGTGACCAGCCAGGCGGCAGAGAGAACGCTCGTCCACGCGCCGAGACGTCGGTGACCAGCCACATACTGCAGCGCACCCCAGGTACCCAGGTACAGCGGCATGTCCTCCTTACAACCCAGGGCGAGGATCGCCATTGTTCCAAAGAGCAACCAGCGGCGGCCCTGGTGTGCGTAGAGGGCGGCAAAGACAAGAAGCGGCTCGAGGCTCTCGATGTAGAACACGCTCGAGATCGCACTGTGAGATCGGCGCCCGAACAGAAATGCGACTACGACGGCGGCAACGAGAACGGGCGGAAGGCGCCGGTGCGCAAGCAGCCACAGCAGGATCGCGGCACCAGCAAAGGCCAGTGCCTGCAGCATGATGAGGAATTGCGGTGAGGGCCACAACGCGTACGCCGGCAGAATGACGGCGAGCGTCGGCATGAAGTGCTGGGTGGCGAGGGAGTGTGCCATGAAGGGCACATGAAAGGCGCGCCCGTGCAGCGTGCTCCAGAGGGCGTAGTCGAATACTGAGAGGTCGTATGCGTTGGTGCCGAAGCGCCAATGCGCCAGGATCAGTCGGGCAGGATAGATCGCAATCCAGGCTGCCAATGGCAGCGCCAGGGCCAGGAGCGCAGCGTGGTCGCGGCCCGGCGCGACACGATCACACGGTTCGGGCGCCGGCAATCAGGGCCTCGACCTCCGGCAGGGTTGGGGCTCCCTCCATCGCGCCGAGCCGAGTGCAGCTGATCGCGGCCGCCGCGTTCCCGAACTGGAGCGCGTCTTCCGTTTTCCATCCGCGCAGCAACGCGAAGATGAAGCCGCCGCGGAACACGTCACCGGCGCCGGTTGTGTCGACAGCCGTCACTGCGAATCCAGGCGATCGAACGATGCGATCGCCGTCGAGGGCAATCGCGCCCTTGGCGCCGCAGGTAACGATCAGCAGGCCGTCGTGCGTCTCGCGGATTTTGCGCAGCGCCCCTTCGAGGTCACTGATGCCGGTGAGCCCCCGCGGCACGTGCTCGGCGAAAATCGGGATCGTCACCGCCGCGATCAGATCAGTCGTGAGATCGGTGATCCGGTCGATGTCGCTGGTGACAGGCAGGCCCGCCTCGCGCCCGAACCGTGCCGCCATGATCGCCGCCGGCTGGTCCACATCGTCGACATGCACGAGCCTCGCGGCGGCAATCGCTTCCTGCACGACTTCACGGGGACGCAGGCGGAGCCGCTCATCGCGATCCCAGAGCACGATCCGCTCGCCGCTCTGCTCGTCGACAAGGATGATGGCGAACTGATTCGGCACATCGCGAATCACGGCGTCGCTGGCGTCGATGTCGCGACGCGCCAGCTCTTCGCGCAGGCGTTTCCCATTGCCGTCCGTTCCGGTGGCCCCGACGTATCGGGCGCGAAGACCGAGGTTGGCGCAGGACGCGAGCGCCGTGGCCGTCTGCCCGCCGCAACACACCGCCTGCTCACGAATCCGCATCTTCGAAAAGGGTCCCTGCGGTTCGGGATAGGCAGGCAGGCGATTGACGTAGTCGACGGAATTGGCGCCGACGCCAATTACGTCGCAGGGAGGCTGCGGTTCCTGGCTGGAGAACACCCGAGAAGTATATGTGACGCCTCAGCCGCTCACCGCAGAAAGAACCGCTGGCGCGAACGCCCGTCGAGATATCCCCGTCGCGCTTCCTCGACGGAGGGCTGCTCGGATACCTCGGCAACTGGCACGTCCCACCAGCAGCCGTACCCTGGAACATGCGCCTCGGGATCGACCTCGACGTGCACGACGGCGGTGTAGCCGCACGCCCTCGCCGAGGCGAGCGCCTCTTCGAGGGACGCGAGGTCGTTGGCGCGAAACAGGCGCGCTCCGAGCGATTCGGCGTTGGCGCCAAGATCGACCGGCAGCGGGTCGCCGGTGAGGCGTCCGGTCTCCGGGTTGCGATATCGATACGACGTGCCGAAACCCTCGGATCCAAGCGACTTCGAGAGCGCGCCGATGCTCGCGAATCCGCCGCTGTCGACGAGAACGATGATCAGCGGAAAACCCTCCTGCACCGACGTGACGATCTCCTGCGCCATCATCAGGTACGATCCGTCGCCGACCATCACGTGGACGTGCCGCGCCGGGTCCGCCATCTTGACGCCAAGGCCGCCGGCGATTTCATATCCCATGCACGAGTACCCGTACTCGACGTGATACGCCTTCGGGTCGGTCGATCTCCAGAGCTTGTGCAGATCCCCGGGCATGCTGCCTGCGGCACAGACGACGACATCGCGCGGCGCGGCGGCGCGATTGACCGCCGCGATCACTTCTGCCTGCGCCAGCGGGGACCTACCCGTTGGCGCAGTCACGCGTTCGACCTCGAAATGCCATTCGCGCCCCATCGCCGCAATCTCGCTCGCGATACTGCGATGACGTCGAGAACCCGCCGAGAGCGATGCCGATCTCTTCGATCGCGGCCCGGGCGTCAGCGATGACCGGTATCGCCGCCTGCTTGAACGCGTCCATTTCAACGACGTTGATGCCAATGAAACGAACTGCAGGATCCTGAAAGGCGGTCTTGGATGCGGTGGTGAAATCAGACAGACGGCATCCGATCGAGATCACGAGATCGGCGTCGCGGCAGATCTCGATCGCCGGCGCAGTCCCGGTGACACCCGCTGCGCCGAGCGCCATCGCCGAATCCCAGGGCACTGATCCTTTCCCGGCCTGGGTCTCGACGACGGGGATACCGGTGCGTTCGGCGAAGTCGCGCAATGCGGCCGTTGCGCGACTGTAGATGACGCCTCCACCGGCGATGATCACCGGCCGCTGGCTCGCGCGAATGGCGTCGGAGGCGCGCCGGATCGACTCCGCATCACCACGCGCACGCTGAACGGTCCACACCCGGGGCTCGAAGAATTCCTCCGGGTAGTCGTGGGCCTGCGCCTGGACGTCTTGCGGCAGCGCCAGTGTCGACCGTGCCGGTCTCGGCCGGCGACGTCAGCACGCGCATCGCCTCCGGAAGTGCGGAGAGCAACTGCTCGGGACGGTAGATACGATCCCAGTAGCGGGAGACCGGCTTGAAGCAGTCGTTGACCGAGATGTCCTGGCTGGCCGCGGATTCGAGTTGCTGCAGGACCGGCGCCGGCACGCGGCTGGCGAAGATATCGCCCGGCAGCAACAGCACCGGCAGGCGATTGATCGTCGCCCCGGCCGCACCGGTGAGCATGTTGGTCGCGCCGGGACCGATCGAGGTCGTGCAGGCCAGCGCGCGCAGGCGATCGTGCATCCTGGCGTAGGCAGCCGCCGTATGCACCATCGCCTGCTCGTTCCGACACTGGTAGTAAGGCATGGCCTCGTGCATCTGGTCGAGTGCCTGCGCCACCCCGGCGACGTTCCCGTGCCCGAAGATGCCGAACATGCCGCCGAAGAACTGACGGCGCTCACCGTCGCGTTCGCAATGCTGGACGGACAAGAACCGCACCAGCGCCTGTGCCATCGTCAGTCGTCGTGAGCCCACGTAACCCCCGGGAGGATGTTTATCAGGATCGCGCCGCAAATTCTATATACTGTGGCGCCTTCTCACATTTCAAAGAGGTCGTATGGTCCAAGAAATTCGCCCGGTGGATTGGTTCCGCACTCTCGTCATCCTCATAGTCGCGGTGCTGCTCTCGCCGCTGGCCGCGTCCGCACAATTCGAAACCGCAACGGTGCTCGGCACCGTGAAGGACTCCACGGGTGGCGTGGTTCCCGGCGTGACCGTGAGGCTCAAGAACGTCAGCACGGGGATCACCACCGAGACGGTCACTGATGCCGAGGGGAATTACCAGTTCGGCAACGTCCGCATCGGCCCGTATACCGTCCGCGCCGAGCTGCAGGGTTTCGCCGCTGCGGAGGCGGCGGACGTGATCGTGACCGTCGGCGCCCGTCAGCGCGTCGAGCTGGTGCTCAAGGTCGGTGAAGTGGGCCAGACGATCACCGTCCAGGGCGCGTCGAAACTGCTCGAGACCGACTCCAGCGACCGCGGCCAAATCATCACCAAGGAACAGATCGTCAACCTGCCGCTGAACGGCCGCAACTACGCGGACCTTGCGCTGCTGAGCCCTGGCGTCCGCAAGTCGGCGATCTCCGATTCGCGCGACGCATCGTTCAACGTCCACGGCCTTCGCAGCGCGCTCAACAGCTTCATCCTCGACGGCGTCGACAACAATTCCTACGGCACCAGCAACCAGGGCTTCTCCAACCAGGTCGTCCAGGTCTCGCCGGATGCGGTCCAGGAGTTCAAGGTCCAGACCAACAACTTCAGCGCGGAGTATGGACGCACCGGCGGCGCGGTCGTCAACGCGTCGCTGCGCAGCGGCACGAACCAGTTGACCGGAACGGCGTGGGAGTTCTTCCGCAATGACGCGCTCAACGCTGTCGGTTTCTTCAAGCCGACCGGCGGCGTCAAGCCGCAATTGAACCGGAACCAGTTCGGCGGCGTTCTCGGCGGGCCGATCATCCGCGGTCGCACCTTCTTCTTCGGCGACTACGAGGGGTTCCGTCAAACCTCGGCGACCTTCACCGTGTCTACGCTGCCGACGCTGGCGCAGCGCCAGGGCATTCTCGGCAAACCGGTCGTCAACCCGCTGACGGGCGAGCTCTATGCCGACGGCGTCGTGCCCGCGAGTGCAATCACTCCATTTGCGCGCAAGGTTCTCGCCGGACTCCCGGATCCAACTAAGCCGGGGGTCTCCAACAACTTCGATACCCTGCCCGAGCGAACCGACGAGAACAACAAGTTCGACTTCAAGGTGGACCACCAGTTCGGATCCAGCCTGAGTGGTTTCGCCCGCGTGAGCCATCGCAAGTTGAATAACTTCGAACCGCCACCGATCCCGGGCGAGACCGGTAGTCCGTCGAATGCCTTCGTGCACGTGCTGAACCAGCAGCTGGCAACGGGGCTGACCTACGTCGCCAGTCCGGATGCGCTGTTCGAATTCCGGCTGGGGATCTCACGCACCGAAGCCGGCAAGGAGCCGCCGGGAGTCGGCGGCCCCGGCATGCTCGAGCTGTACGGCATTCCCGGCTTGCCGAACGATCCGCGTTTTGCCGGCGGCCTGACCGAGCAGAACGTCGGCGGATTCACCTCGTGGGGACGCCAAAACTCCAATCCGCAGTTTCAGAATCCGTTCGTCGTCAATCCGAAGCTCAATTTCTCGCTCGTGCGCGGCCGCCAGAGTTTCAAGACAGGCTACGAGTTTCAGAACATCAGCACCGAGATCGACGACTTCAATCCGAAGTACGGCCGTGACACGTACAGTGGACAGTTCAGCCGTCCAGCCGGTGCGGTCGCGGATCCGACCACCTACAACTTCGCCGACTTCCTGGTCGGCGCACGCAGCCAGTACGCATTGACGAACCCGTTCCTCGCACACCTGCGCCAGCAGATGCACTTTGCTTACGTGCAGGACGACTTCAGGGTCAATCAGAAGCTGACGCTGAATCTCGGTATCAGGTACCAGCTCGGAACGCCGCAGTGGGAAAAGGACAACTTCCTCACCAGCTTCAATCCCGCGAACAACACGTTGATCGGCGCGACCGATGGAGGGATCGCCGACCGCGCGCTGGTCAACCTCGATAAGAACAACTTTGCACCGCGCCTCGGCCTCGCCTATTCGATCGACGAGAAGACCGTCCTGCGCGGCGGCTACGGCAAGAGCTACCTCCACTTCAACCGGCTCGGCGGCGAAAATCTGCTCACGTTCAACGGACCGCACGTGGTCGGCCTGGTGATCGATCAGCAGACCAGCGTCGGCATCTGCCCCGCCGGCTCGAATTCCACGACATGCTTCCGGCCCACGCAGCAGGGCTACCCGGAAGGCCTGACGGTACCGGCGAACTTCAATCCGCTGAATACGCGCACCAACTACATCCCCGTCGACAACCAGAGCGGCAGCGTTCAGAGCTGGCACGTGTCGGTGCAGCGCGAGATCCTGCCGAGGCTGCTGGTCGACATCGGCTACATCGGCAATAAGAGCCGCGACATCATGGTGCTCGGGGACTACAACCAGGCGCGACCCAATGGGCCGACCGAGAACACTCCACTGCAGCAACGTCGTCCCATCCAGGGCTTCCAGGACATCCAGATTGCGTTCGGCGGCGGCAAGGGTGACTACCAGGCCCTCCAGGCGAAGGTCGAGAAGCGCTACTCGGACGGGCTCTACCTGCTCAACTCGTTCACCTGGTCGAGAGCACGCGACAACGCCTCGGGCCATCTCGAGGCTCAGAACGGCGACAACAGCCGCATCAACTACCGCAACATCGAGGCGGACTTCAGCACCTCCGGCTACGATCAGCCGTTCAACAACACCACCAGCGTGGTCTGGGAAGTGCCCGTCGGCAAGGGTCGCCGCTACGGCACCGACATGTCCGCCGTGATGGACGCAATCCTGGGTGGCTGGCGCCTGGTCGCCATCAACACGATGACCAGCGGTCTACCGGTCAACCTGAGTTACACACCCGCAGCGCCGTTCCAGATCTCCGGTGGAACCAGCCCGACGCTGCGTCCCAACGTAACCGGCGATCCCGTGAACCCGGATGGCGGCGCTACCAACTACCTCGATCCGACGAAGGTCGAGATCCCAACCGATCGCTCACAGCCGTTCGGTAATGCTCCACGCAATTCCGTCCGCGGCCCGTCGTTCCGGCAGCTGGATCTCGGTCTGCACAAGGTATTTCCGCTGTGGGGAGAGTCGAAGCTCGAGACGCGCGTCGAGGCATTCAACCTGCTGAACCGTACGAATCTCGGTGCGCCCAACGCGAATCGGTCGAACGGGAATTTCGGCACGATCACGACGCTGGCGGGTCCGGGCCGGCAGATCCAGCTCGGGATGAAGGTTTCGTTCTAGGGATGTAACGGGTAGAGACACAGAGGAGACGGCCACAGAGGCACAGAGACCTTTTTCAGGGAGGCGAACACCTCCTCCCCCCAAAAAGAACCTCTGTGCCTCTGTGTCTCTGTGGCCCGGTCTCCTCTGTGTCTCCTACCCAAGTCTCGCGCCGGAGGCGCTCTCGAACCACACGAGAGCCTCGGGCGCAGCGGTCATCCAGATCGCGGCGTCCGTATCGATCGACAGCGTCCCCGCTCCTCTCGCGACGACCCGCCCTTCCGGCAATTCGATCGTCACCAGCGTCTCGTTGCCCAGCGATTCCACGACCCCGACTCGTCCTTCGATCCAGCCTTCGCGGCGGGACGTGGAGATCTCGATCGATTCAGCGCGGACCCCCAGGGTCATCTCATTTCTGAAGGGATCCGCCGGACCGTTCCCGCTGAGCGACGGCGCGAGCGCCGCAACGGCCGATGGCCACACCACTCCCCCAGCGCGCACGGTGGAATTGTCGATGCGCGCGGACAGCAGGTTCATCGGCGGACTGCCGATGAAGCTCGCGACGAACGTGCTCGCCGGGCGGCGATACAGATCCATCGGTGTGGCGAGTTGATGGATCGCGCCGTCCTTCATCAGTGCGACTCGGCGGCCCAGTGTCATGGCCTCACTCTGGTCGTGCGTCACATACAGTGTGGTCGTCGCCAGCTCGCGCTGCAGCCGCTTCAGTTCCGCGCGTGTTCGCGTGCGCAGCTGCGCATCGAGATTGGAGAGCGGCTCGTCCATCAAGTAGACCGCCGGGTTGCGGACGACTGCGCGGGCGAGAGCGACGCGCTGTTGTTGTCCGCCTGACAGTTCTGCCGGCTTGCGCTCCAGCAGCGCCTCGAGCCCGAACCGCGCCGCCACCTCCTCGACCCTCGACGTGGTCTCGGCCGCTGAGAGCCGCCGCACCTCGAGAGGAAACGCGATGTTTCGGCGAACGGTCAGGTGCGGATAAAGCGCGTAGTTCTGGAACACCATCGCCACGTCACGATCGGCAGGGGGCAGATGGGTAATGACCCGGTCGCCGATGCTGATCGTGCCGGCGTCAGGATGCTCCAGGCCGGCGAGCAGGCGAAGCAGCGTCGTCTTCCCGCACCCGGATGGACCGAGCAGCACCATGCACTCGCCAGGTTCGATCTCGAGGTCGACGCCGCGGACCGCGTGGTGCGCGCCGAAATGTTTCTGAACGCCGGCGAACCGCACCGCGGCTGGTGATGATGACGTTGGAACCACGCGACGGATTCTGACGTGTTGCCGCGTGCGAGGCAACCCTTCTATACTCCTCGCACATGCCAGCGTCTGGATCGGTCCCCGAACGCGGGCCGTTGCTCGCGATCGAAGGAGTGGTCAAGCGCTTCGGTGGCCACACCGCTCTCGCCGGCGTCTCCCTTTCCATCCATAGCGGCGAGATCATCGCACTTGCAGGCGAGAACGGAGCCGGCAAGTCGGTGCGCGCGATCGTTGAAGGGCGCATGTCGGCCAGCGTCGCGCAGCGTCCCTTCGAAATGGGACGGCGCAGCGTCGAAGCAGCGCTGGCGCTGATCGATGGACGGACGGTGGAACCGCGCATCGACACCGGCACCGAGCTCGTCACGTCAGCCAACGCCGCGGGTTACAGAAAATGACTAGCTGGGTCGTTCTCGTCGCGTGGATGCTGGCTGTCGCGCAGGCCGGTACATCGAGCGAGCATAGATTCACGATCGCCGCCGGCGGCGAAGCGGTCGCAACCATGACCGCCGGATGCGGTGCCTGCGACTGGGGCATCGCCGGCCGCGAGGCGGTCGTCGCGCGTATCTCGATCGACGGCGTTTACTCGCAGCATTTGCTGATCACACGCGGGACGACACCGGTCCCCTATCGGGTCATGCTCGGTTCTCTCGAAGCCGGCGAGCATCGCCTGACGATCGAGCGAGACAACGAGCGGTCATCGAAGGCTGCGGGCGCGCTGACGGTGCAATCGGTCGACGTCCGTGTATATGCGAAAGGAAGCCCCGAACAGGCGTGGCTCGCGATGGCACCATTTCTCTATGCGCGCTCCGGCACGGTGGAACGATTCACGGATGTGCCCCTGCTGATGTGGGTCGAGCGCGCGCCATCCCCAGCGGATGGCTTCCGTTACTCGGTCATCTTCACCCACGAGGACGGGGGCACTCCCACGGATCGGCTCATGGCGACGTGGGGACGGACGACGGATATCGAGTACGTGATTGGAAGTCAGCGCACAGCCGATGGCACGATGCGGGAAGAGATCCAGGCGAAGGATCACGAGATCCTCGCGTTCAAGGGCAAGCGATTCGGAACGCATCCGCTGTTGTGGGTCGCCACCGACAACAACATGGTGGCCGACAACGGACCCGACACGATTCGATTCGCTCCGGCACCGGAGCTGGTGTCGCTCGAGAACGTATCGCGTGAAGCGGTGATGGACAAGAACGCCTGGATCTACGGTGTGATGGCGGCGGAACTTCGGCGTGAGGGGCGTATCGACCCCGCCGGCCAGCCGGGTTCCGCCAAGATCCCCGATCCGCGGCGGTTCGCGTACCTCGAAGCATGCGGCGAGCTGGACCAGGCGACACTGGCCTTTGACGTCGGCGTCTCGAAGCCCGACGGGACGACAGAATGGTATCCGACCGATCGCGGCGACTCACGCTTCAGAGTCGCGCGGAATGGCTGCGTCCGCGTCGCCGTGCCGGTGGCTGAAGGGGTCACGCCGGACAGGTTGAATGGGCTGCGGATCCGCGCGTTCACTCGACCGCCTCGTGACGGAGAGCCCGCCCTGCCCGCCGGGACCGGACGCGTCACACTCACCCGCGTGAACGGGATCTTCATGCTGGACGAGAACTATCGCCCCGGCACCTCGCGCCTGCGCTGGACCGGATCTATCGAGGCGCGCGGCGAGGCGGAGCCTGTGCCGGTACCAGTTCGACTGTCCGCACCTCGAACCCCCTGACCTGGAGCGCCGCGGTGCCGCTCGAAACGTCGAGCGGCCGCTGCGGCTCCTCGAGCAGGTTCATCTCGGCAGCCTCACGCACCGCACCTGACATCTGCAGGTGGATATCCTCGGTGTCACCGGACGGGTTGAACATTCGCACCGTCACGGAGTTGCGATCCTCTGTCTTCTTCAACGCGCTGAGAACGACTCCGTTCGCTCGTGAGCGCACTTCGAGCATCTCGGCGCGAAATGCGAGCCCGTCACCTGCAGCGTCCGCTACTGACATCCGCGGCGAAGCAACGAGCGCCGCCGCTGACGCATACAGCTGCGCCGCCTGGGGCGTGTGGTCCAGTGGTTCGAAGGCAACAGCGAAGCTGTGTGCACCGATGCATTGCGCTCCTGGGGTCGCCAAACCCGGGCCGGCATGACCGTGAGGACGCGTCGCAAGGTCGTCGCGCGACAGATCTCCCACGCATCGCAGGAGAGTGATCCCGATCCTGGCAGATTCGCCGAGGAGCACTTCGTATTCGTTCAACCCTTCCGCATACACTGCCGCGCCGGCGGCATCGGTGCAGGCAACGAAAGATTGCATGGGGGCAGCGGTGACCGGGACCTCCGTTCGGATCTTTCCCGGCGGCTCACGACGGGTAGGGCGCGCGATCGTTCCAAACGCGGTGTCCGAGACTGCCTCGGCAACGTCGAGAAAGCCTGACGGGAACACCAATCGCAGCCGATGGTCACGGACCTGGTTGTCGACGCTGACCCGCCATGCAGCACGCGGCGCCCCGGCGTCGAGCGTGATCTCCAACGTAACCGGTACCGGGAGCACCTCGTTCGCACGCGAGGTCCGATCGTCTGTGGCGCACACCGGCAGCGGCAGCGAGCCGCGCACGATGAGGCTGCTGCGCAGTGGTCCGGCGTGGCCGGCTTCCACCGTGACGCCGATCAGATCACGGCTGGTGACTGCGCGGTCAGTGCGGGGAGGCGAATAGTTGTACTCGTCGCCGACGTCTCCTTCGTCCAGCAGATCTCCACAGCGGTCATAGAGTTTGCCTGACCGTTTGTCCAGAACCGCCGCGGTACCATCGTCCCCAATGGTGACCCGCAGCAGATCATTCTCGATCGTTCTCGTCGCACCCGTCGCCACGGTCGCACCCGTCGCCACAGTCGCACCCGTCGCCACGGTCGTAGTGCAGCCCTTCAGGGCTGCCGACGTGTTGCCCGAGCGATTTCCCTTCCCTACTTTCAAATCGAATGAGGCGTAGCCGCACGCCGGCAGGTCGACCGCGGCCGCGAAGCGAACACGTCTGGCGTGAAGAGCCCAGGGCGTTTCGTATCTGCTCTTCACCCAGCTGATGACGTCCGTCACCTCGAGAACCTGCAAGGGCACCTCGCCGCCCCCGGGTATCGACGCCGAGACGAGCGTCGAATCCTTGTCGAACATCACGACCGGCGCGTCGAGCGCCTCCGGATCCACGTGGCGGTGCGGCTCGGCATTGCCGAACGGGAGATCGATGAAACCTTCGACGACTCTCGTTCCGGCGGTGCCCGATGTATTGAAGAACACTGCGCGCACGTGGCCGTCGGCTGCGCGATCAATGCGACGGGCGATCGCCGTCGACGCTCGTTCGATCACATCGTCGGCCACCTGCCCTGCGCGGGCGAAGCGCGACATATTCTCCTCGTGCACTTCGTCGATGCTGCACCCGCAGATGCTGTCGTGTGGATGGTTCTGGAGCAGCACCTTCCATGCGTATTGCAACGCCGCAGCTGGATAACGGTCGCCGAGCAGCCATGCCCACGTCGCGAGCGGTTCGGCCCAGCGCTCGAGCGCCGTCTGCACACGCCCGTTCGCTATCTTCAGATAGGTGCGTGCTGAGAGGACGCCTGGCAACAGCGGCGCATACTGCTCGCCGCTGCGAAGCTCGCCGCGGATGACTTCGAGAGACTCGCCGTCTTTCGCGGCACCAGAGCGGACGGCGTCGACATACGCGGGCAGCGTAGAGTGCCGGATCTTGTGCGATCGCGCCTGCAGCGCCGACACGAGCGCGGGAATCGTCGCCTGCGGCTCGATGTGATCGACGCCGTTCATCAGGAGCACGACGCCGTACTTCGTGCGCGCGGCCTCACGCTCGATCACCGCTTCGGTGCGCGCCACCATCTGGTCCGGAACGAGAGCGATCCGGGTCGCGTTGCAGTAACCCTCCCCGGGCAGATGCATCATGAGCACCCGCGAACCGTCGGGCGACTCCCACCAGTACTCCGCCTGTGGTCCGCCAAATCCGCGCCAGAGGATCGCATTGTCCAGACCGAACTGCCGAAGGATCTGCGGCATCTGCCCGACGTGCCCGAATAGATCCGGCAGGTAACCGACCGGCATCGATGCGCCGAACGACCGGGCGATCCGGTGCCCGAGCGCGAGATTCCGGACCAGCGATTCGCCGCTGACCAGAAACTCGTCGGGCATCACGTACCACGGGCCGACGAGTAGTCGCCCTGAGCGAATCAGCGAGCGGATCTCGTCCGCTTTCTCAGGGTGGAGCTCGAGGTAGTCCTCGAGCACGATCGTCTGACCGTCTAGGTGGAAGTACGCGTATCCGTTGTCGGCGCGCAGCATCTCGAGCACCCGATCGACGAGCTCGACGAGACGCAGGCGGAACTGCTCGCGGGTGAGATACCACTCGCGATCCCAGTGAGTATGTGAAATCAGGTGAACGTCGATCATCCTTTTACCGAGCCGGCCGTGAGGCCGGCGATGAAATGCCGCTGCAGCAGCACGAACGCGCCGATCACGGGCACCAGCCCCACGATCGACGCCGCAGCGACGATGTGCCATTCGGTTTCGTAGGCGCCCTGGAGACTGAAGAGCCCGACCGGAACCGTGAAACGCTCCTGCGCATCGAGTAGAACCAGCGCGAGCGAGAACTCTGCCCAGTAGGACGCGAGATTGAGAATCGCGGCGGCGGCCAGTCCCGGACCGACGAGCGGCACGGCGATCGATCGGAACGTCAGCCAGCGGCCTGCGCCATCGACCCGCGCGGCGTCGAACAATGCGGGAGGCAGGCCGTCGAAAAAGGACTTCATCAACCAGATCGTGAACGGAACCTGCAGCGAAGCGTAGACCAGTATCAGCCCCGCGTGAGTGTCGACCAGCCCAAGGCCCTGCACCAGTCCGTAGATGGGCACGAGCAACACGACGGGCGACAGCATCTGCATCGCCAGCAACGCGCCCATGATCGGCGCACGCGCCCTAAAGGCCTCGCGCGACAGCGAGTAGGCGGCCGGGAGCGACACGGCCAGCGTCAGCAAGGTTGAAAACAGCGCGACTTTGAAGCTGTTCCACAGGTACCACGGTATCTGGGTCCGCGTGATGGCGAACCAGTAGTTCGCAATCGTCGGGTGATCCGGAATCAACCGTGGCGGGTACTGGTAGACGGCTGCCTTCTCTTTCAGTGAAAGAGAGAACAGCCACAACTGGGGAACCAGGAACACCAGTGTGATCGCGGCAAGCGCAGCAACGTACGGCCAGCGGACGCCGTAGCCGCGCGACTGTCGCGCCCCAGGATTCGTCATACCGGCGACACCGTTCGCGGTCTACCCGTCGTGCGTCCGGAGGCGAGCCTGGTGGCGATCCAGATGAGCGGCAGGTTCAGCAGCAGCATCACCATGGCCGCAGCCGCAGCCATGCCCGCGTCAAGGTCATAGAATGCCAGCCGGTACATGAACAGCGAGGCAACTTCGGTCTGCCGCGCAGGACCACCTCCGGTGAGCGGCAGGATCAGGTCGAACGTGTTGAACGTGTAGAGCGTGATCAGCACCGCATTCAATGCGATCACGGGAGCGACCGCCGGAACGACGACAACCCTCAGCCGCTGAAGCATGGAGGCTCCTTCGAGATCGGCCGCTTCGTGCAGATCCCGCGGGATCCGCTGCAGGCCGGCGTACTGAAGCACCATGCTGAATGCGCAGCCTCGCCAGGTATTCGCGATGATCACCGACACGACAGCCAGGCCCGCCGAAGACAGCAGCGGCAATGGGCCAACACCGATAGCCGTCAGCCAGTAGTTCACCAGCCCGGAACGGTTCTCCATCAACAGGATCTTCCAGAGCACGCCAACCAGAACGCCGGGCACGACCCACGCGCTCACGACGGCGACGCGTGCGGCCAGGCCGCCGGCGATGTGCTTGCGACGGGCCGCATCCATCAGATACGCCATCGCGAATCCGATTCCCAGCTGGAGCACGACGCTGGCGATCACGAAGAGGCATGTAACCTTCATCATCGGCCAGAAGTTCGGATCCGCCAGGAGCTGGCTGAAGGATTCGAATGTGTAGCCGGCGCCGCGCTGACCGGTCCTCGCGCGGGTGAACGACAACCGGATCAATTCGAATATCGGATAGAGAACGAACAGGGCCGTCAGAACAGCCGCGGGGGCCAGCCACGCGCGCGGTGCGGGGTCCCTGCCCGGGAAGAACAGCCAGGCGGTCAACCCGAGCGCCAGGACTGCCGGGATCCATGCGAGCGGATCGAAGCCAGTCTGCGCTGCGGGAGTTGCGCTCCGCCGCTGCCACAGCTGCGTGACGTTCCTGTACGCATCGTCCACCGCCTGCTCGGGGGTGCGGTCGCCGGACACTGCATAGCCGATCGCCAGTTGCAGCTCTGTAGAGATGGCCGGGTACATCGGCACTGCAGGGCGTGCCTGTCCGCTGGCGACGATCTCGCCGAAGCGCGCATACCAGCCTTCGCGGAACGTCGGGAACTGCTGGTAGACGCTGCGTCTGACGGGAAGATGTCCTGTCGCCTCGCTGATTCGGGCGGCGTTCGCGGGCGCCTCGACGCGCCGGATGAACTCGACCGCGGCCTTCCGGCGCTCAGGGTCCTTCGCGAACACCACCCAGATCCATCCGCCGGTGCCGGTCGACGATGTCGAGGGATCCCGCTGCGGAATCGGCGCGACATCCCACTTCGCGAATTCCTCCGGCGTCAGATTGGCCTTCAGGTCCGCGAGCTGCCAGTTGCCGCCAAGGAACATGGCCACGTCGCCGGCTGCCGCGGCGGACGTCAATTGCTGGTAGTCCATCGAGGCCAGCACCGATCGCGGCGATGCACCGGTCTTGATCGTGTCGCGCAGGAACGCGAACAGGTTCACCATGCGCTGACGATTCTCGCCTTCACCGAATGTCGGACGGCCGGCACCGTCCACGAGTGCGCCGCCCTGGGCCCAGAACATGGCGAGGTGATCGAACACCGTCGCCTCCCAGCGTCCCGCGTTGTAGAGATATCCGGCGATTTTCTTCTCGCGCGAGATGCGCGAGGCAACGTCGAGCAGCTCCGTCCACGATCGCGGTGGTTGGGGAACGAGATCCTTGCGGTAATACAGCAGACGGCAGTCTGTCTCGTGCCACAGCCCGTAGACGTGCCCGGCCTTGTCCGAGAGCGTGGTGATGGTGAAGGGAAGAAAGTCCTGCCGGTCTTCCGCCGGCCAGAACTCGTCGAGCGGCTGCACGGCGCCGCTGTCGAGGAACAATGGCAGCCAGAAGCTGTCGATCGAGGCGACGTCAGGAAGACGTCCGGCGGATGCAGCGAGGAGCAGCTTCGCTTTGTGCTGTTCGAGCGCCGGCATCACCGAGACGCGCAGGTTGACGGCCGGCGTCGCTCGCGCCCAGTCTTCGAAGACGTCGGTGAATACCTGCGCGATCGCCGGACGCGACGCGAGGTGCGAGTAATCCTGCTGCGCCCACACCGTGAGCGTCGTCTTCGCGTCCGGGTTCCCGACGCGGATCGGCGTGACAAGTGGCGGCTGCGCGATGCTCGTGCTCGCGATCCCGAGAACTGCCAGCGCCACCGAAAGAAGTACTGGAGCTCGCCTCACCGGGTGCTCACGAAGATCGGGTTGGTCAACGCGACGATGGTGGTGCCGCTGAGCACCGCCACGCGCAGGTACCCGTCAGACGCTTTGCGGGTGAACGACACGCTCCCGCCGGTTGCCGGCGCGGTGTTCACCTTCTCGCCGTTCCATGAGAGCTCCACCGTGCAATTCATCGGGCAGGCCGCGAGGCCGGGGCTCGTGAACGGTGGCACGTGGACAAGAACGTCGAGAGTCGCCCCAGGCTTCGCCTGGACGGTGCCGCCGATCAGTGCGCTGCTCGTCCCGGATGACACCGTGAAGAAGGGGGGCGCGGACACGGGATCACGCATCATCACCACGGACCCGGCTGCAACCGCCTGGAGGATGGCCTGCTCGGTCAGTGATTCGGCGAAGACGCGAACACTGCCTGCGCCGATGACGGCGGGCGCACGATGCCAGTCACTCGAGGCCACTCCTGTGACCCGCCGGCCGCTCCGAAGAAGACGGTCCCAGATCGCAATCGCTTCAGGCTGCGGTCCGAGTCCGCCGTTCCAGACCTCGATCGAGGCGGTCTGTGGCGGAATCGGTTCCTTCCAGGCGCAGGCGTCGCAATCAGCCACGGGATGGTTGATCGAAAACATGGCGCCGCGACCGGCGGCGGCCGCCGCCAGGTCGTTGATCTGCGGGTCGTCAGCCGCGATCCTGAAATCGATCCAGTCGCCCGGCTTCAGTCCCCAGACATTCGCGTGTCCACCTGGAGTCGTGATCTCCTCGCCGACGATGTGGAGTGGTTTGCCGTTGGGATCGGGTGGAACTGCAACCGCGTGGGTCGTGTTGTTGTGGTCGGTGATTGCCACGAAATCGAGGCCTGCCTCGCGCGCCATCTCGAGCACGCGCGCCGGCTCCGTACTTCCGTCGCTGTGCACGGTGTGAAGGTGAAGATCACCCGCGTACCATTGCCGGTTCGGGTTCGGCGCCAATCCGAACGTCAATCTGAGAGTGACGTCTACGCCGGACGGAGCGATCTTGTAGAGACCCAGGATGACGTGCCATCGGCCGGCAGGAATGGGCCCGACCCGATAGCCTGGCGTCGCGCTGCCGGGACCCAGCACGATTTCGTTTCGCGCGCCGCCGCTCCAGCCGCGCAGCGCCCGCGATGCGAGCGCCAGCGACCCTGGTTCCACGAGGCCGAGATCGATCGCGTTCGCGCCCCCGGCCTTGTCGTAGATCTGCTCGACCTTGAGTTGCGTGGTGCCGGAAGGAACGTCGAAGGGCACGTATTGATAACGACCCGTCACGCGATCGGCTGGTGAGTAGTGCCTGGCGATGACGGTTTGCGCGGCAGCGTCGGACGCGCCCGCGACGACCAGCAGCGCGATGCAGATCAACCTGGGTGCGGACGTCATCGGCGCGGCAATTATAATCGGCGGATGCTCGAGCCCGTGTACATGCTTGCAATCGATCATCGCTGGCAGTGGGAAGAGTGGTGCGACGGCAACGACGTCGACCGTGCCCGCATTCCGGAGGTCAAGTCGCTCGCGGCCGAAGCGTTTCTGGCCGCGCGGAACTCGTCCGACCTGATCCGACGTTCAGGAGCCCTGCTCGTGGACCTCACCTACGGAGGCGACGCCTTCAAAGCCGCGCACGCCGCCGGCGCAATGGTCGGCTCCCCGGCCGAACGTGCCGGTGTGTTCCCGTTGGAGTGGACGGCTGATTTCGACACCGCACTGCCGGGACACTTCGTCAAGGTCCTCGTCCGCCACCGCTCGGATCTCGCCCCGAGTGTCGTTTCATCGCAGCGACAGCAGCTGCTGCAGCTGCAGCAGTGGTGCGGGGAACGCAAGAAGGCGTTCGTGCTGGAGGTCCTGGTCGCGGCGGCAAAGGGAGAAGAGGACGGGTTCGACTCAGACGGGCGGCCGCACCTCTTAGCGCGATACATCACTGATGCGTATGCGGACGGCGTGCTGCCTGACTACTGGAAGATCGAAGGCATGCCGAGCGCGACGGCGCTGCGGGTGGTGGATGCGGCGATTCGAGAGAAGACGGGTCCGCGTCAGCTGATCCTGGGTAAGGGTGCCGGCATGGAGCAGGTCAAACAGTGGTTCGCGTCCGCGGCCGGTGCGCCGACGGCCGCAGGGTTCGCGATAGGGAGGACGGTGTATTTCGACGCGGCATCGGGCTGGCTCAAGGGGAGCTTTTCACGCGATGCGGCTCTCAGTCAGATCCGCGAGAACTATCAGGGCGTGATCGATGCCTGGTCGCAGGTTCACGGGTCGTCGGCCAGGTAGCAGAATTTCACACCGAGCAACGAAGCTCACGCGACGCACGGAGCCCTCAGTCGAAATGATTGTGAACAGACTTCACAGAAGGACAGGAGTGCAGGAGTCACACGAGGACAGGAGTGCAGGAGAAAAGCGGGTTGGGCGCGCTTGCGCGCGAGGGCTGACGTGAGCGCCGGGGGCAAACAGCGGCGGATTCTTGCGCTGCTTGCCTCCGGCGTTCACATCAGCCCTCCGGGCCGGCCTGCGGCCGGCCCCAACCCGCCGCCATGTCTCTCCGCTTCGTCTAGTTCTTTCAGTGCGCCGCCGGGGGCGTTAACCAAGTGGATCGCCTCTTGAACTCATCCCTCCTGTGATCGCCTCTTGAACTCTTCCCTCTTGTAAACGTTCAAAGGCCCTGGTTTTCTCGATCCGTCTCAGCGCATCGGCCGAGGCACAACCGGGAGTCGCGGGTCGGCTGGGGGCCAGGACGCGCGTAGTGGCGCATATCGCGGGTCATCGCTCGCGGCCATGGACCGCCGCGTGCCGGCGAGAACGTTGAGGTAGTACGAGTCGATGCCATAAGCGCTGACGTACGGATGGTAACCGTCGCGCACCAGCACTACATCACCGTCGACGACCTTCACGGTCTCATCACGCGCTCCATCAGCGGTGTAGAGCCGTTGGAACCCGTATCCATCCGGCTGCCGCATGCGGTAGTAGTAGATCTCTTCGAGATCCACTTCACCCGGCGGGTTGTCGACGTCGTGTTTGTGGGGCGGATAACTCGACCAGTTCCCGCTCGGCGTGAACACCTCGCAGATCAGCAGGCGATCGGCCGCAAACGGCGGCGGCATGATGTCGACGATCTGCCGGGTGGCATTCCCTCCACCGCGGATCTCGTACCCGCAATCGAACGGCGTGATCACTTGCGGGTTCAACGGCTTCGTGGACGGCGCGCGGCACTCCGCGACCTCGCTTGTTTCAAGAGCACTAAAGACGGCAGCGTGAGCGTCCGGCAGGTAGACCGCGTGCGGATAGCTGTCGAACACGCTCGCTCTCGGCCCGAACGACTGCCTATCCCCGTCGTCGATCCTGACCTCTCCTCCACCGCTCAGCAGCACCAGCGCGCACTCGTGAGCACGCGTTCGGATCTTCAGTTGTCTACCGGCTGCAATCCGGTGGACGGTGAAATGAACGAACTCCCAGCCGGCTTTCTTGGGCGTGACCTCGAGCAGCTTGCCCGTAGCGCCGGGCTCGAGGCGGCGCGGCTTGATCAGGGTCCGTTGCGGCATATCGGGTTTCGCCGTCATGGTACACTGCGCACCAACCTTTCAGGATTTCAACAAGGACTTACCGCGTGATTCCCCAGTGATCGACGTCCTCTGCATGGGCCGCAGCTCGATCGATCTGTACGCCCACGAGATCGGCGTGCCGATCACCGGGGTGAAGAGTTTCGACGCGTACGTCGGCGGCTGTCCCCTCAATGTCAGCGTCGGCACCCGCCGGCTGGGACTTCGATCGGCTCTGCTCACGGCTGTCGGCACCGACCAGGTCGGCGACTTCGTGCTCGCATTCCTGCAGCGCGAGGAAGTCAACGTGGAATTCGTGCCGAGGATCGCCGGGCGGCGCACCAGCGCCGTCATCATGGCGATCGAGCCTCCCGATCGATTTCCGCTGACGTTCTATCGTGATAACTGCGCCGACCTCGGTTTGACGATCGATCACGTCAAGGCGGCGCCACTCGCCGACAGCCGGATCGTTTTTCGTGAGCGGCACCGGACTGTCCGAGGAACCGAGCCGAACGGCGACTCTGTTCGCTGCCGAATCGGCCAGGGCCTCTGGCTGCACCGTGGTCGTCGACATCGATTACCGCCCCGGGCTGTGGCCGTCTGCGGAGGCATTCGGTGTCAATCTGCGCGCCCTCTCTCGAACATGCGCACCTCGCGATCGGCACCGAGGAGGAAGTGATTGCCGCGTCAGGTGCATCCAATGATGCGAAGGTGGAAAGCGTCTACTCGACCCGGGTCTGCCCGCCCTGATTCTCAAGCGCGGCGGCAAGGGTGCATCGGTGTGCCGGCGGGGCGAGGATCCAGTCACCGTCCCTCCGTTCCAGATCGAGGTGCTCAACGTGCTCGGTGCAGGCGATGCATTCGCCAGTGGCTTTCTCTACGGACAAGTGGCCGGCTGGACGCTCGAAGAGTCGGCTCGCTTCGGCAACGCGACCGGAGCGATCGTCGTCACCCGGCACGGCTGCGCCAACTTCATGCCCACCATCCCCGAAGTGCACGACTTCTTCAACGCGCAAGGCGCACCGCTCCCCCGATGACCCATACGACACTCGAACTGCAGATTGCCAACGCACCGTGCTCGTGGGGAGTACCTGGAATTCGAAGAACATGCCGCCGCCGGCTACGACTACATCGCGCGTGCTCGATGAGATGAAGGCGGCCGGTTACGAAGGCACCGAACTTGGCGACTGGGGCTTCATGCCCACCGAGGCCGGCGCAGTTGCGCGACGCGCTGCACCAGCGCGATCGCTGTCGCTGGTCGGCGCATTCGTCCCCGTCCGGCTGGCCGATGCACGAATGCACAACGAGGGAAGTCATCGCGGCGATCAGGACCGCCGCGCTACTGAAAGACGCCGGCTTCCCGGACGCCTTCGTCGTGCTCGCCGACGACATTGCTGCCAGTCCCGAGCGGACTGCGAAGGCCGGACGTCTCCGCCCGAGCATCGTCTGAGTGAAGACGGCCGGGCGACGTTCGCCGCCGGAGCAGAGCTGATTGCGCGGGCGGTTCGCGAGTGAACAGGTGTCCGCACTGTGTTCCACCATCACTGCGCGTCCTACATCGAAACGCCGGAAGAAATCAGCGACCTCATGCGACCGGACGGATCCCGACGTCCTCGGGCTCTGCCTGGATACCGGTCACCTTACCTATGCCGGTGGCGACCCGGTTGCCGCGATCGGCGAATTCGGCTCACGCATCTGGCACGTCCATTTCAAAGATTGTTCAGACGCTGTCGCGCGCCCGCGCGCGCGAGCTGCAGTGGGACTACAACAACGCCGTCCGCAACGGCGTGTTCTGCGAGCTCGGTCAGGGTGCGGTCAATTTCACTGGCGTGCGTCGACGGCGCTCGATCGCGCATTTCCTACACCGGTTGGGCGGTCGTCGAACAGGACGTGCTGCCGGCGCTCGGCACACCGGCGGCCAGTGCCGCGCGCAACCGCGAATTCATCCACCACCTGGGCTTCTGACTCTCATCCGCCAATGACCGATACCGCACCGACCATGCTCGCCGCCGTCTTCGCTCGCGAAGGAGTACTCGAACTTCAGCAGCGCCCGATCCCATCCGTGAGTCAGCCCGACGATGTACTGATAGAGGTCGAGGGCTGCGGCATCTGCGGGACCGATCTGCACATCCTGCAGTCCCCGCCGGGGCACCCCGGTACACCCGGCAGCATCATGGGCCACGAGTTCATCGGCCGCGTGGCACGCGTCGGCAAAGCTGTGACCACGCTGCGTGAGGGCCAGCGAGTCGCTGTCGCGCCCAATGTGAGCTGTGGGCTCTGTGCGAAGTGCAAAGCGGGACGCCCGAATCACTGCGCTGACTTCACGACGCTCGGGATCTTCCGTGACGGTGGGCTCGCGCGCCTACTGCGTTGCGCCCGAGCGCGCCTGCCACCTGACTGGCAGATCACGTCCCGTTCGCTGACGCGATCTGGATCGAAGTGCTCTCCTGCGTCGTCAACAGTGTCGACACGATTCGCGCCTTGGCCGGCGAAACCGTGCTGGTGATCGGCGGCGGTCCGACCGGCGCGCTCCATGCGCTGCTGTTCGCCGCGGGCGGAGCGAGCGTGATCGTGGCCGACATGTCCGAAGCGCGCCTGGACGTGTTGCGGAAGGCGGGGATCGCACAACTCATCAACCCCGGCGATGAATCACTCCAGGCCGGCATGCGCCGCTATGCACCGGATGGGGCTGACGTCGTGGTGGACTGTGTCGGCAACCAGCTCGACGCCGCTCTCGATGTCGTCCGCACCGGCGGACGCATTTCGCTGTTCGGCATGAACAGCCACGCCCGACCGGCGGTTCGGCAGAACACGATCACGCGAAACGAGCTGACCGTGTATGGAGCGTACGTCGGCGTCAACACGTTCCCGCGGGCGATTGCACTGCTCGAGCGCGCGGTGATCACGCCATCGGTGCTGATCTCGGCGGTGATGCCGCTCGAGCGGATCACCGAGGCGCTGGACCTGCTCCGTTCGGGCAGCGCGATGAAGGTGGCGATCAGCGGAAGTAGATCGGATTCGTAAACACCGTCACCCCGGCGCTGTCGCGGAGCGTGATGCGAACGTTGTCGCCCCGAGACACATCGAGGAAAAGATTGAACGTCGCCTCGCTGCCGGCGACCGGTGTGGGCACGGCGTTCTCAACCGGCTTGCCGTTGCGGATCACGTCGACCTGCTGCCCCGCGCCGTTCATCACCACGACCCTGAACTGAGCCCGACTCGTTGGCGCGCTCAGCGTGACGACGTCTCCCATCATCACCCCGTCGTAGTGCAGCCCTTCAGGGCTTGCCGAGGGCTTCAGATCTGGCGCCGTGAAGCGGACATCCGGCCCTTCAGGTCCGCGAGTCTTCACGTAAACGTGGCCGGCACGGATCCCGGAGAGGAGTGCCGCCTCGGTTAACGCGTCGGCGTAGATCACGTTCGCAGGTGTGCCGACCGCGGAGCCGGCGCGTGTAGAGGCCCCATGATCGTCACTGCCGCCGATGCCGGTGATGCGGCGCCCTTCGTTCAGCCGCGCCTGCCAGAACGGTTCGCCGGCAGTCGGTCCGCTCACGGTGAACTGGTTCACCACTTCCATCGCGTCCACCTGCGACCAGTCGGTATCCGGAGCGTTCCAGCCGCAGCCGGTGCATTTTTCGCCAGTTTCCCGCGCCGGATGATTCACCGCGACGATGCCCCCGAGTTTATGCGCCTGGGCAAAGACCGTGGTGGCGGTGACGCCGGGATGCCCGATCCGGAAATCCACGATCTCACTCGTGCCGAATACGTTGGCATGGCCGTAGAACGACGTCACTTCCTGGCCGCGCAGCAGGAGCATGTGGTCGTAGCGCGGCTGCAGGTCGACGAGCTCCTGGTGATGACTGGTGGTGTTGTGGTCGGTGACGGCGACGAAGTCGAGGCCGCGGCGCGAGGCCGCCTCGACAACCTGGGGCACGCCGCAGGGCCCCGCTCCGCCACGGCCATCCGCGCATCCGAAACCGTCGCTGTGCAGCGTGTGTGTGTGAAGATCGCCCTGGTACCACCGGGGGCCGGACGCTGCAATCGCCGGTGGCAGTGCAGTCGGCGAGGGCTGGGAAGGGCCATCAGCCGTGAGACGCACCACCATCCGATAGCGCGACGTCACTCCGTCGCGAATGCTTGGCACGCCTATCAGCAGCCGCCATTTGCCTTGGCGGCAAGTCCCCCGGGTAATACGAAGGAGTCGCGGCCGTCCGGCTCAGGAAGAAGCTGGTCTTGCTGAACCGGCTCGCCCCGCGAAATCGTACCGGGTCGTAGATGCCATACTCCAGCGCCGTGCCCTGCGCGGCTTCCGTGAAGCTGGTCTCCACGTCGATACGCGCAGTACCGGCGGGCACCTCGAACTCGCGCTCCAGCCATTTGTATCTGTCTACGGCCGTGATCGTGCCCTCGAGCACGACTTCGCGGACCGGCGTCTGCTGAAGGATGAGCGACAGAACCAGCCAGGTGAGCATGACCATGAGGATATCTGGATAATACTTTCAGGCATGACAGACACGTTGAAACCGGTCATGGTGCCTGGCGCGCCGAAACCAGTCGGGCCGTACTCGTCGGCGGTGATCGTCGGTGACCTCGTCTTCGTCTCTGGACAGTCGGGGCGAGATCCTGAGACCGACGCCGTGTCGGAGGATGTCGAGATTCAGACCGAGGTCTGTTTGAACAATATCCGCATCATCCTGGAGGCGGCCGGAACGAGCCTTTCGCGAGTGATCCGCTGCGGCGTCTTCCTGGTGGACATGAAGGACTTCAGGAAGATGAACGGTGTTTACGCCCGGACCTTTGGCGATCACCGGCCAGCGCGAACGACCGTCGCTGTCTCTGAACTTCCCGGGCCCGGTCTCAGAGTCGAGATCGACTGCGTCGCCGTCGTCGAGGGGTAGACCTCATGAATGACACGCGTGAGTACTTCAATAACGTCGCGACCGAATGGGACGCCATGCGGAAGCGCTTTTTCGGAGAGGGCGTCAGGCGCGCGGCGATCGCCGCGGCGAACGTGACATCGGGGATGGTCGTCGCTGATATCGGCACCGGTACAGGGTTCATGGCGGAAGCCGCGCTCGATGCGGGCGCGCGCGTGATCGGCGTGGATCTCTCAGAAGGGATGCTGCAGCAGGTCTCGACCCGGCTCGCCGGACGCCCGTTCGAAGCGCGTCAGAGCTCGGAGACCGAGCTGCCGCTCGCAGAGAGCGAAGTGGACGCGGTCGTCGCGAACATGTTCCTCCATCACGCCGAGGACCCGCCGGCCACGATCCGCCAGCTCGCGCGTGCGTTGAAACCGGGCGGACGGCTGGTCATCACGGATGCCGACAGCCACACGCACGAATGGCTGCGCGTCGAACAGCACGATCGCTGGATGGGTTTCGACCGCGCCGACCTCGCCCGCTGGTTCGCTGATGCCGGACTCGTCGACGTGACGGTCGTCGACACCAACGAGATCTGCTCCCCCACGTCGGAATGCGGGACGCAGGCATCGATCACCATCTTTCTCGCGCGTGGCACCAGGCCGGCGGCCACTCACGTATGACGCCGATCCCGATCTTCGATGAAGCCGCCATCCGCGCGGCGATCACCCCGGCACGTGCGGTGGCGGTCATCCGTGACGCATTTCGGCTGGACGGCGAAGGCAAGACACACGTGCCGCCGGTCATCAATCTCGAGATCCCGTCGGCTCACGGCGAGTTCCACATCAAGACGGCGCACATCGAGAATGTCAGACACATCGCCGTCAAGATCGCGTCCGGCTTCTACGACAATCCTGCGAAGGGACTCCCCAGCGGCTCCGGCCTGATTGCGCTCTTCGATGCGAGCACCGGATTACCGGCGGCCCTGCTGCTCGATAATGGTTACCTGACCGATGTCCGGACCGGTGCTGCAGGAGCAGTTGCCGCTGACGTCCTCGCCAGGCGGCGTGTCGACACCGTCGGCGTGATCGGCTCCGGAGTCCAGGCGCGCCACCAGGTTCGATGCCTGCGGGTGGTGCGCAGCTTCTCGCGCGTCATCGCGTGGAGCCCCACGCGTCCGAGGCTGGAGGCATATGCGAACGAGATGCGGCAGGACGGCCTCGAGGTCACGCTCGCGAGTGACGCGCGTGCAGTCTGTGAAGCGGCCGACGTCATCGTGGTTGCGACCCCTGCGCGCGCACCAATTGTTTGCGCAGCGTGGCTTCGCCCCGGCGTGCACGTCAACGCCGTCGGTTCCGATTCACCCGGCAAGCAGGAACTCGAAGCCATGTGCCTGTCCAGGGCCGACGTCATTGTCGTGGATCGCCTCTCGCAATGTGCGGCCTTCGGTGAACTGAAACACGCGATCGATGCGTCGCTCGTCACCGCGTCACAAGCGATCGAGCTCGGACACATCGTCGCGGGTCATCGCCCCGGACGCAGCAGCGACGCACAAATTACCATCGCCGACCTGACCGGTGTCGGCTTCCAGGACACCGCCATCGCCTCCGACGCGTTCACGTACCTCACCAGCCCTCTAACTCCTAACTCCTAGCTCCTAACTCCTAACTCCTAGCTCCTTTTCACCCATGCCGAGATTCAAGCTGCTGATCGAATACGCCGGCACCAGATACAGCGGCTGGCAGATCCAGAAGAACGCGCGCACCGTCGCCGGCGAAATCGAGCGGGCGGTGTTCGCAGCGACCGGACGGCGCGAGTTCGAGCTCTATGGATCGGGCAGAACCGACGCGGGAGTGCATGCGATCGGGCAGGTGGCGCATCTCGATATCTATACTGAACTCACGCCGGAGTTGCTGCGCCGCAAGGTCAACGACGAGTTGCCCGCAGACATTCACATTCGCACCGCCTCGAAAGCACCGCATAAATTCCACGCGCGTCACGATGCGATCGAGCGCAGCTACATGTACCAGATCTCGACGCGCCGGACCGCCTTCGGCAAGCCGTTCGTGTGGTGGATTCGCGAACCGTTGTCAGTCGACGCCATGCGGCAAGCGGCGGGGGCGTTCATCGGCATGCAGAACTTCGATGCCTTCACTGCCGATGACCCTGAGGAGAAGTCAACCAGGGTGCTGGTCGATGCGGTGGAGATCGTCGAAGCGGGCGCGTTGATCCTGATTCGGGTGCGCGGATCCCATTTCCTGTGGAAGATGGTGCGGCGGATGGTCGGCGTGCTCGCGGCAGTGGGTCGCGGCGAGATCGAAGCGCGCAGCGCCGCCCGATTCCTCGAGCCGTCGCAGAAGAGCGATGCCCGAACGACAGCCGCTGCGCTCGCCGCCCCCGCGGCCGGTCTGTTCCTCGAAGCCGTACGTTACAAAGGTGAGCCCCCCATCGGCGAGCTCACCTCTGTGTTGCGGATCGACTAACGCTTACTTCTTTTTGACCCCGAGCTCCTCGAGCTTCTTCACCGTGTCGGCGCCGGCGGTCTGCACGGCAACGCCGCGTCCGGTCGCGCCACGATCGATGAAGAGAATCTTGCCGTCCGGCCCGATGTAGTAGGTGAATCGCGATGCGTACATCGCGCGTTCCGGTGGCAGGTCGGTGCGCATCACGCCATAGGCTTTCGCCGTCGTCTTTGCCGGATCCGAAAGGATCGGGAAATCCGCGTGCTCTTTCTCGGCAAACGCCTTGTTGTCTTCGGGTGTGTCGACGCTCACCATGAAATAGGCGATGTCGAATTGCTTCAGGAGGGACCCGCTCTCACGGAGCGAGTTGCACTGGGCGGTTCAACCGCCGGTGAATGCTTTCGGAAACCACGCCAGGACGACGGTCTTCCCCCGATAGTCCGACAGCTTGTGAACCTTGCCATCGGATCCGGGCAGCGCAAAGTCCGGCGCTTGATCCCCGACCTTCAGGTCGGCGGAATACTGAGGCGGAGCGGCGGGCTGCTGCGGCTGTTGCGGAGGCTGACCCTGCCCTGATGCGGCCGCGGCCATGGCCAGGAGGCCAATGCCGGCGCCGGCACAGAGAGACAGGAGCTTTAACATGCCGAGAATTCTATCACTTGCGGACGCGTCATAATGGTCCGGATGTCGCCGATCTCGATCGTGGCGCTCGTAATCTGCCTCAGCGCGCCGCTTTCCGCTTCAAGCCCAGCTCACGCCGGCGCAGCATGCCGCGGCCGGCTGGGACGCACTCAAGGCCGGAAAGTACGAGGATGCCTCCGCCGAGTTCGACCAGGCGCTGCGTGGAGCGCCCCAGGATCCGTCGACGCTCCTCGGTGCCGCTATCGTGGCCAACTCGCGGGGGCAATCCGAGGCCGCCCGCCGCTACCTGCTGGACGCGCTCAAGTACGACCCGAAGTTGACGCCTGCATCCACCCTGCTGGCCGACATTCTCTACAAGGACAACGACATCAACGGCGCGATTGCCGCGCTCGAGCAGGCACTCGTGTACTCGCCCGACTCCAAGCCCCTGCTTTCAAGACTCGACGCGTGGCGGAAAGAAGCGGAGCTGCACGATCGGTTCGGACAGAAGCTCGGGGACCACTTCACCGTCATGTTCGAAGGTCCCGCCGAAGCTGATCTCGCGCAGAAGGCGGTGGCGATTCTCGAAGCGGCCTACTGGCGGATCGGCAACTCGCTCTATACGTATCCGTCCGGCGTGATCACGGTGGTGCTCTACACGCGGGAACAGTTCCGCGACGTGACCCAGTCACCCGAGTGGGCGGGTGGCCTCTACGACGGCCGGATCCGCATGCCGGTCCGCGGAGCGCTCGAGAACATGCGCGAGTTCGAGCGCGTGCTGACCCACGAGTTCACGCACGCCCTGATCCACAGCCTGGCACCGAACGGCGTGCCGCTGTGGCTCGGCGAGGGGCTCGCGGTGCACTTCGAAGGCACGGACATCAGTGCCAGGGCCGCGGAGTTGAAGGCCCTCGAATCCCGTCCGTCGCTGCCCTCGCTCGAGGGTTCATTTCGGCAGCTGGACACGAAGGCCGCGAAGCTCGCCTACGCTCAGAGCGCGGTCGCGGTCCAGCTGCTCCTGCAACAGGCAGGCGCACCGGCTGTGGTCGGCATTCTCACGGAGATCGGCCGGGGCGCCTCGCTGAGCGACGCGTTCCAGCGCCATACCGGCATGTCGTACCAGGAGTTCCAGAAACTGCTGGAACAGCAGTAGCGTCGCGGCGGCCGTAGTATGATCGGCGCGCCTGAAAACCCCACTGGAGATCCTGTAGATGCATCCGATTACAGCGTTGATGTCGGCCCTTGGTGTGCTGACGGCCGTTTTCATCGGGGGCTGGGCCCGCGCCGTCATGGCGGTGCGCAGCCTCGGCTCGCGTCAGCCATCACCTGCGACGGACGCGCGGTTTCCCTCGCCGATGATGGTCGTCCTCGGATTCGTGACGAACTTCTTCGATGCCCTCGGCATCGGATCCTTCGCCACCAGCACGGCGGCATTCAGGCTGTTCAAAATGGTTCCCGACCGCGTGATCCCCGGCACCTTGAACGCCGGCCACACGCTGCCGACTGTCGCGCAGGCATTCATCTTCACCGCCGTCATCCCGGTCGACGTCGTCACGCTGTTCTCCATGATCGCGGCCGCGGTTCTCGGGGCCTGGCTCGGCGCGGGTGTCGTCGCGCGCTGGTCCAAACGCAACGTCCAGCTTGGCATGGGCGGCGCACTGCTGGCCGCAGCGGGGTTCATGCTGATGCGACAGTTCGGCGCCTTCCCGGTCGGCAGTAACGAGATCGGCGTCCATGGCGCAAAGCTCGCCATCGCCATCGCCGGCAACTTCGGCCTGGGCGCACTGATGACGCTCGGGATCGGTCTCTACGCCCCGTGCATGGTGCTCGTGAGCCTGCTGGGCATGAGCGAGACCACCGCCTTCCCGATCATGATGGGCTCGTGCGCCTTCCTGATGCCGGTCGGCAGCCTCCGGTTCATCCGGGAACAGAGCTACAGTCTTCGCGTTGCCCTCGGTCTCGCCCTCGGCGGCATCTTCGGCTCGATCGTCGCTGGTGTCTGGGTGAAATCGCTCGATCTGCGAACTGTCCGCTGGCTCGTGATCGCCGTCGTCCTCTATACGGCCGTGACGATGTTGTGGTCGGCGCTCTCCGAGAGCGGAGATCCGGTCCTGTCGACCGAAGCCGTCGCGAAGTGAAGGGGCACGCTGTAAAGATCCGGGCAGCGGGCGCCGCGGCCGCGGCGCTCCTCTCGGTGGCGATCATCGCGGCGGCCCCGGCGTGGACAGCACAGCTCACCGGCGTGCCGGCCAGATTGCGCGGGATCAGTGCGGTCAGCCAGAAAGTTGCGTGGGCCAGCGGCACGAGCGGAACCGTTCTGAGGACGACCAACGGCGGCGATGCGTGGGAGGCGATCAGGGTTCCAGGCGCCGAGGCGCTCGACTTCAGGGATATCGACGCGATCAGCGACAAGACCGCCTACATCCTCAGCATCGGCAACGGTGAGGCGTCGCGCATCTACAAGACCACCGACGCCGGGAAGACGTGGTCGCTCCAGCTCGCCAACAAGGATCCGAAGATATTCCTCGACGCGATGGCCTTCTGGTCCGAGGATCGCGGCGTGGCGTTCAGCGATGCGGTCGACGGCACGTTCGCGATCTTCATGATGACGGACGGCCGCGCATGGACGCGCATTCCTGCCGACCGTCTTCCTCCCGCACTGCCGTCCGAAGGCGCTTACGCCGCAAGCGGCACGAACGTCGCGACGCTCGGCAAAGATCACGTCTGGATCGGCACCACCGCCTCGCGCGTGCTGCATTCGGCCGATCGCGGCCACACGTGGACGGTGGCGCAAACGCCTCTCCCCACGAGTCAGTCAGCCGGGATTTTCTCGGTAGCGTTCCGCGACGAGCTTACACGGCGTCGTCGTCGGCGGCGACTACCAGAAGGAAGCACAGGCCGCCGACAACGTCGCGTTCACCTCCGATGGAGGCCGCACGTGGACGCTCGGCAAGGGGCTCTCTGGATTCCGTTCCGTCGTTGCCCATCGTCCCGGGTCGAAGACCGACGTGGATTGCGGTGGGCCCGCAGGGAGCGGACCTGTCGGTTGACGACGGCAGGACGTGGACCACGCTGCCCCGCGCCGGATTCCATACCTTCAGTTTTGCGCCCAACGGACGCGTCGGCTGGGGTGCGGGAGAGCGCGGCGCGGTGGCGCGCCTGGAGGGTTTCTGAACCGGTCGCCTGGCACGTCTACGCCGGTCATCTCGATCATCGTCCCGGTTTACAACGAGTCGGCCACCGTCGCGTCGGTCATCGAACGGCTGCTGTCGATCGACCTCCCTGCCTCGCGCGAAATCATCGTCGTCAACGACGGCTCGACCGACGGAACCCGGCTGGTGCTCGATGGAGTCGAAGGCACGCCCCTCGTTTGCATCGTTCACGCCGAGCGAAACCGGGGGAAGGGTCACGCGATCCGGCTCGGTCTTGCCGCTGCCGCCGGCGATGTGATCGCGATCCAGGATGCGGATCTGGAACTCGATCCCGCACAACTCGGATCGCTGATCACACCGATACTCGACGGCACCGCCGACGTGGTCTACGGCTCGCGCTTCCTGGCGAGGACGACACCCGTGCCGATGCTCACGCTGGCGGCGAACCGCGCCCTGACCTTGCTGACCAATGTCCTTTACGGATCCTCGATCACTGACATGGAGACCTGCTACAAGATCATGCGGACCAGCGTCGCGCGCGGCCTCGGGCTTACGGCCGATCGCTTCGACATCGAACCGGAGATCACCGCCCGCCTGCTCAATCGCGGACACACGATCATGGAACGGCCGATCACGTTCACACCGCGGTCGCGTGCGGCTGGCAAGAAAATCGGCTGGCGCGACGGAGTGAACGCCGTCCGCGTGCTCGTGCGCCACCGCTTCTCGCGAGGATAACCGGTGGCAGGACTGCGCGTCGTGTGGCTGCGCGCGCTGCTGGCGGTGATCGCGCTGCTGGCGCTGCTGACGGCTGCCATCGCGATGAACGGTGGTGTTGACTTCTGGCTCGGCGGCCTTCACCTTCGTGCGCACAGCGCTAGCGGGCCCTCGATCGGCATCGCCTCACTGCTCATCGTCATCGTCGTTCTCGGCCGCGGACAATTGCGAGATGCGCTCGCGTGGTGGTGGCCGGCGCTGGAACGTCATGCCGCCGCTGTTGCCATTGCACTTGCCTGCACGGCTCTCCTCGTGGGTGTGAACTGGGGAACGTTTGCGGCCGGTGGATCCGACTCGTACTGCTATCTGAACCAGGCGGAGTTGTTCGCCCGCGGGACGGTCCGCGATACCGAACCGCTGTCAATGGATCCGGCATGGACCGGATCGCCCGACGCATTCGTGCCGGTTGGTCACAACCCGTCGCCGGCTGTTCCCGGGTCGTTCGTGCCGATGTGCCCCGCCGGCTATCCAGGTACTGCTCGCCGCAACCCGGCTGACCTTCGGCCGGGAGGCGATGTATTGGGTGACGCCGGTTTTTGGCGCACTTGCCGTCTGGTTCGCCTTCGTCCTGGGGCGCCGCGTTGGCACTGCAGCGGCAGGGATTCTCGCCGCCGCGATGACGCTGACGAGCCCGATATTCCTGTACCAGGTCGTGCAGCCGATGAACGATGTGGTGGCCGCCGCACTCTGGGCCGCCGCCCTCTGCGCGGCAACCTGGGTGGGCATCCCGGATCGAACTCGCGCCGTGGCGAGCGGCATCCTCGCCGGCGCCGCAGTAACGATCAGACCCAACCTGGTGCCGTTGTCCGTAGTGATCGCGCTGTGCACGATCGCGTTCGATACTCGGCGCGATCGGAGCTTCTTCAAAGCAACGATCGTCTCGCTGGTGCTGTTTGGATCAGCAGTCCTGCCCGGTGTGCTGATGGTGATGGGCGTACAGAAGGCCATGTACGGATCACCATTCCGCTCAGGGTATGGAGATCTCAACGCCCTCTTCTCATGGAGCCACGTTGGACCGAACCTCGTCCAGTACGCGCGCTGGACGGCGGGCGCGCACACCGCCCTGATCGCACTCGCCTTCGCGGCTCCGCTGGTGTTGCGCCATCGAGCGCGAGAAGCCGCCTGCCTGCTGTTCTTCGCGGCGGCGACGCTCGCCTGTTACCTGCCATACGTGGTGTTCGATGCGTGGTGGTATCAGCGATTCCTGTTGCCGGGCATCCTGCCGGTCCTGGTCCTCACCGCGGCAGTCGCAACCAGTATCGTCGCGCGCCTGAACGCCGCAGTTCGCATCGTGCCCTTCGCCGCCTTACTGATTGGCGTTCCGCTTCTGTACATCCATACCGCCGTCGATCGATCCGCATTCAGGCTCCAGGACTTCGAAGCGCGATTCAGGAATGCCGGCGGCTACGCGTCGCGTTTACCGGCCGAAAGCGTCTTCATCACTGCCTCGGAAAGCGGGAGCATCCGCTTCTATACCGGCCGGCCATCACTGGTGTGGCTGGGCATCGAACCTGGAAAGCTCGGCGAAGCGCTCGACTTCCTCCGGGTCCGAGGACGCAAGCCGTACTTGCTGATCGAGACCGGTGAGGAGCGCGCGTTCCGGGAGCGATTCGCGGCGGAGCGCCTCGGCGGACTCGAGTGGCCGCCGATCGTCGAGATCGATCGTGCCGTCCGCATCTACGATCCCGACGATTACGAGCGCTACATGCGCGGTGAGTTCGTCAAGAGCGAACGGGTCATGACGAAACGACCCCGATGACTTACTTGATGATCCGCAGGTTGGCCGGGGCCGGAGGGGTGCCCCAGAGTTTGATCAGCACACCGCGGCTGTAGCTGATGATGTAGAGCTCGCCGTCAGCGTCGAGCCCGAACGAGCTCACATTGGCAAGCTGGGAGGCGCCGCCGAGTTCGGCGGTGTGCTCGCGGACGTCGGTCGCGCGCGCCTCTCCGTTCGGGTCGATCTCGAGCGCGAGCGACCACACGCGGCTGGCGACGAAATCGGCAAAGAAATACCTGCCGCGATAATCAGGCAGCGCTGTGCCGCGGTAGACGTATCCCCCCGTGATGGACTGGCCGACGGAGTGGTCGTACTCGTGGATCGGTTCGGTGAGCGGCGTGTACGCAGGCGGCAGCGAGGTCACGTTGTTGTGAGCGCCTTCCCTGTTCCGCCAGCCGTAATTGCGCCCGCCGCGGCCCGCGGGTTCATAGTCGACCTCTTCCCACTGGCCTTGTCCGACGTCGCCCACAACCATCGCGCGCGTCCCACCCGGACCCGAATCGAAGCTGAATCGCCACGGGTTGCGCCAGCCGAAACTCCAGATCTCCGGACGCGCACCACCGCCTGCGAACGGATTCGACGAGGGAATGGCGTAGCCGATCGGATCGGAGTCGGGCACGTTCACGTCAACGCGAAGGATCTTGCCGAGAAGGCTCGACGGATTCTGCGCGCGATGGTCGGGGTCATTGGCGGAACCGCCGTCTCCCATCCCGATGTACAGGTATCCATCCGGTCCGAATACGAGATGACCGCCGTTGTGATTGGCAAACGGCTGGGGTATCACCGGGACGCCGCTTGCGCCATTCCAGTGAAGGTCGAATCGCGAGGCCATGTCGGCCACCAGCGGATTGGCCGACCGCCGGAACCGGGCAATCACGGTGTCGCCGGCGGCATTGGTGAAGTTCACGAAAAAGCGTCGGCTGGTCGCCGCATCCGGGGGGAAGGCAAGCCCCAGGAGTCCCTGCTCGCCAGTCGCGGCGATCGTTCCTCGAAGGTCGAGCAGGTTGTCGGCAGTCAGCTCGCCGTTGCGCACGACCCGGATCAGCCCGCGCTGCTCGACCACGAACTGCACGGACCGGTCGGTCGGGTCCTGGACGAATGCCACCGGTGTGACGAGACCAGCCACGAAGGTGCGCGGCCTGAACTGGGCTTGGGCGGGAGAGAACGCCAGGATCAGCAGGATCGTTGTCAGCGCGCCCCTCCACATACGCGTATTATCTACGTCATGTCCGGGCTCGTGGGATCCAGAATTCCCGCCGCGCTCTTCCTCGCGTTCGTCGTGACCACGGCCTGCGGCGGCAAGAGCAACCCTCCGGCGCCATCAGGCGGCACCAGTGCCGGCGGTTCGATCACCGGCAGCGAACGTCTCGGCTGGGATCAATCTGCGGCGACCGCCGACGAACTCGCGCGTCTCAAATACGTCGTTTACGTCGATGGCGTCCGTTCGGAGCTTGCGGACGTCACCTGCGCCAGTACGCCGAGCGCTGCCGGATATCCGTGCTCGGGACGCCTCCCGGCGATGACTGCCGGGACCCACAGCCTGGAGCTTGCGGCGTACGCCGATACCGGATCGATCGTCGAGAGCGCCAAATCGAGCCCGCTGCGCGTGACCGTGGCGGGTGCGACCTCGGGATCGGTCTCGGCCGGCATCGCCGATGGTGACGTGATCGCGTCGAGTGATGGGGTCCGGCTGCGCGTAGAGGTGATCAACGACGCGCTCGACGACCCGGCCTCGCTCGCGATCGGGCCGGATGGGAAACTGTTCGTCGGCAGCCGGACCGGGCCGTTGACGATCATCAGTCCCGATCGCGCCGCGATGACAGCCCCCGCAGAGACGGGACCGATCCTGTCGCTGGCGCTTTCCCCGGCATTCGACCGCGACCAGTACGTTTACGCGATCGAGGCCACCGCCTCTGAATCCCAGGCTGTGTTCAGGACTGCGCGTTACCGGCTGATGGGCGATCGTCCTGGCGAGCGCATGGTGCTGATGCAGAACGGCCCCGTGGCGCACGACCCGGCCGCGGCTCTCAGATTTGGTCCTGACGGCAAACTCTACGCCGCGTTCGATGACGGCGGCAGCGCCGATGCGGCCCGGCGGATGTCCGACTGGAGTGGCAAGCTGCTGCGCATGGAACCCGATGGTCATACGCCTGAAGACCAGGCCGCCGCGTCGCCGGTCTACATGAGTGGACTCAACTCACCGCGAGGATTCGACTTCGCCGCGGATGGATCGACCGTGTGGATCGCGGACGCCTCCGCCGATGGCTCCGAGCGGCTGCGCGTCCTCGCGATCGACACGCAGCGTCCGCGCCGCGCCAGGCAGCGCGCGTCGTTCGCGCTGCCGGAAGGCCTTGGCGCATCCGCCGTCGCCTTCCATCGCGGCGGCGCAGTCCCGGAGTTCAAGGGTGATCTCTTCGTTGCCGCACGCACCGGTGGGTACATCCTTCGGATCCGGTTCGGTGCGGATGATGGCAGCCGTCCCGCCTCGACGGAGCGGCTGCTGGAGGGGCAGGTCGGCACCGTCCGCGCCCTGGCGATCGGAGCCGACGGCTCGATCTACTTCTGCACGGACACGTCGCTGCTGCGACTCGTGCGGGTGACGTAGTGCAGCCCTTCAGGGCTGCCTTGGTCGTAGTGCAGCCCTTCAGGGCTGCCTTCTAGCAGGCCTGAAGGCCTGCACTACGAATCCTCCTAAAGGCCTGCACTACGAATGCGCTACTGCTTCGGATTCCCCTCGCCGTCCAGGATCACGATCGGCGCGATGCCTGTCTTCCGCAGCGGCTCCTCGATCGATTTGCGATCACCGACGATGACGATGTTGAGGTGCGCGAGGTCGACGTACTGCTTCGCCGCGCGGACGACATCTTCCTTGCTGATCGCCTCGACGTTCTTCGCGTAGTTCTGGTAATAGTCGGCCGGCAGATCCTGCAGCATCAGGCCGGTGATGCTCGTGCCGATCTGGGAGACAGACGCGAACTGACCGGGCAGGCGCTGAACCAGCGTTTCCTTCGCCATCGTCAGTTCGTCGTCAGTGATCGGCTTTTCCCCCTGGATGCCCTTGAGCTCCTTCATGAACTCGATCAGCGCGAGGTCGGTCTTCTCGCTGACCACGTCGCCACCCGCGCGAAACGGGCCCGGCCCCTTGCCGTAGCTGAATCCCGAATTCACCCCGTAGCTGTATCCCTTCTCTTCGCGGATGTTGGCGTTCAGCCTGGACTGGAAGTGTCCGCCGAGGATGAAGTTCATGACCTGCAGCGCCATGTAGTCGGGCGTGTTGCGGGGCGGACCGGGAATGCCGATGTTGAAGACCGACTGCGCGGCTCCCGGCTTGTCCACCAGGTAGATCGTGGTGGGCCTGCCGGACGGCAGGGCCGGGTACGCAAATGATGGTTTCTCGCCGCCGCCCGTCCAGGCGGCCAGCGCCTTCTCGATGGTTCCCTTCACCGTTGCCGCATCGACGTCACCGATCACCGTGACGATGGCGCGTCCCGGCTTGAAGTAATCCTTGTGGAAAGACGCGACGTCGTCGGTCGTCACGGCTTTGATGGATGCCTCGGTGACGTCACGGCCCATCGGGTGCTCGGCGCCGTAGAGCACGCGCGAGAACACCCGGTTGCCGATCGCGTTGGGCTGCGCCTGCGACTGTGTCAGTGCCACGAGGCGCTGTGCCCGGAGTCGCTCGAGCGCGGGCGTCGGAAACGTCGGATTCAGCAGCATGTCGGCGAGAATGTCCAGCGTCGCGGGAAACTTCTCGGTCGTGGACAGGAACGAGATCGAGCCGCTCTCACCGCCGACGTTGATGTTGACGTTCGTCCCGAGCAGCTGCAGCGCCTGCGACAGTGCCTCGCCGTCTCGAGTCTTGGTCCCTTCCCTCATCATTGCCGCCGTCAGGCTGGCGATGCCGACCCGCCCTGGCCGCTCGAACTGATTCGCTCCGCCGTAAAACGAAATGGTGAAGGACACGAGCGGCAGCCCTTTTCGTTCCGACACGACCAGCTGCGCGCCATTCGACAGCTTCATCGTCGTCCAGGTGGGGACCTGGAGAACGGGCGGCTTCCCTGCGGGCGGAACCTTCTTGCGATCGAGCTGCTGCGCGAATGGAGCCGCGACCGACACTGACAGGATGCTGACCGCGACCAGTGACATCAGACGACGCATTACTTCTCCTCCCCGCCCGTAACCTTGCGGCTATCGGCAGGCTTCGCGGCCTGATCGAGCTTGCCCTCCGGCACGATACTGAGCACGACGCGCCCCTCGCCGAGGTACTTTGCCGCGGCACGCTTGACTTCATCCGCTGTCACGCTGCGGCGCTTGTCGAAGTCCGTTTTGAAGTAGCCCGGATCGTCGTGGTATCCGGCGCCATCGGCGAGAGTCGTCGACTTGCCAAGATTCGATTGCAGTCCGTTGAGGAACCCGAGCTCTTCACCGGCTGTGGCGCCCTGGAGTTCCTGGGCTGTCGGCCCTTCCGTCTTGAGCCGCTCGATGATCGCGTAGACCTTCGGTCTCGAGATCCGTCAGGGTATGGCCGGGCCTGGGGCTGAGCGTCACGCCGAATTGCCCGACGTCCTCTGAAGTGTTCTGCCGTGCGGTGACACTGGCGGCCGCCTGCTTGTCATACACGAGAGCCTTGGTGAGCCGCGCCGTTCTCGCGCCGCTCAGAATGGGGCCGAGCACGTCGAGTGCGAAATGATCGGCATGCTTCTCACCAACCGTCGGCCACACGATGTACAGCCGCGGCAGGGGCACTCGATCCTCGTACACCAGCCGCGTCGTTCCTGTCAGCGTCGCCGGCGCGACGGTCGGCCGCGTGATCGGCTTGCCCGCAGGGATGTCCGCGAAATACGTGCTCACCCACTGCCTGGCCTGCACCGGGTCGAAGTCGCCAACGATGGTCAGGATCGCGTTGTTCGGCGCGTAGTACAGACGGAAGAAGTTCTTGACGTCCTCTTCCGAGGCGGCTGACAGATCCTTCATGCTGCCGATGACGTCCCACGAGTAGGGATGGCCCTTCGGGTACAGCGCTTCGACGATGATCTCGTCGGCGCGGCCGTACGGCTGGTTGTCGACACCCTGCCGGCGCTCGTTCTTGACGATGTCCCGCTGGGCATTGAGCTTGGCGATGTCGAGCGCGTCGAGCAGGAAGCCCATGCGATCGGCTTCGAGCCACAGCGAATTCTCGAGGTAATTCGACGGGATCGTCTCGTAGTAGAGGGTCCGGTCGTTGTCGGTCGTGCCGTTGTTCGATCCACCGACGCCGTTCGGTGTATTTGTCGTGCGTGCCGTAAGGCACGTTGCCCGATCCAGTGAACATGACGTGCTCGAAGAGGTGCGCAAACCCTGTGCGCCCGACCTCCTCGTTCTTCGAACCGACGTGATACCAGACGTTCACCGCCACTGTTGGCGTGGTCTTGTCGGGGGACAGGATCACCCGCAGCCCGTTCGGCAGCTTGTAATCTTCGAACGGGATGTTGATCGTGCTGGTACTGGGTTTCGGCGCGGTTGCCGTCGCCTGGCGCGCCTGCGGCGCCGATGCGCCCAGGGCGATTGCAAGCGCGGCAATGCCTGCCGCGGTTCGATACCTCGTTTTCACGCGAGCTCCTTTGATGCTCACTGCTTCTTGACTTCTGGCTTCTTCTCCGGAGTCTTCGAGAGCGACTTGTAGTACTGCTCCACCAGCTTGCGGAACTCCTCGGGCACGTCACCGTCACCGGAGAGGAACACCTCGTTGCCCTTCAGTTCCGCTTTGCGGCGCAGGTTGAACTCGAAGCGCTTCACGGCTTCGGCTGCCTGGGCCTGCAGCCGATCGAAGGTCGCCGGATCCTGGAAGACCTTGTCGTTGTCGAGCTCCTTCAGCTTCTTCAGAATCTCGTCGAGCGCCTTCTGATCTTCTCCCTGTCCTTTGAGCGTGCCGCGAAGCTGCTCGCGCGTCGCTGGACAGCTGACCGAGCTCCGCGCGGAACTGGCGGGCATCGTTGGCGGACATGCCGGCGCCACGACGGCGATCTCCTTCGCCACCGCCGAAGCGCGGCGGGCCAGTCGTGTCGCCTTCACCGCCGCGACCGTCCTGCGTGCGGCCGCCGTCATTGCGTCCGCCCTGCCCACCCTGGCCCTGTTGCCCCTGCTGGCCGCCCTGGCCCTGTTGCCCCTGTTGTCCGCCCTGACCTTGCTGGCCCTGCTGCCCCTGACCTTGTTGGCCCTGTTGTCCCTGGCCTTGCTGGCCCTGCTGTCCCTGGCCTTGCTGGCCCTGCTGTCCTTGCCCCTGCTGCCCTTGTTGACCCTGCTGCTGCCCTTGCTGGCCCTGCTGGCCTTGTTGCCCTTCTTGGCCTTGCTGACCCTGCTGCCCCTGGCGCTCGCGCGCGCGCTCGCCGAGTGACTCCATGCTGCGGGCAAGCTGTCGCGCCTTGTCGAGGGCGGCGGCCTGCTGATCGGGTCGTGTCTTGCCGAGCGCCGCCTGCGCCTCTCCGAGCTTGTTGCGCACCGCATCGAGATTCGACCCGATCTCGCGCTCGAAGTTTTCTGTATCGCTGGTCGACATGCCCGGAACGAACCATCGATCCCGAGTACCGGATCTTGTCGCGCACGCGGTTGTCGCGGATCGCGGTGGAGGCTTCGGTCATCTTGCGGCGCGGCCTCACGTTCGTCACGCCGCATATCGGCCGCGGCGCGATCGATCTGCTTCTCGAGATCGCCGACCTTCTGTTCCATTGCCGCCTTGCGATCGAGCAGCTGCTGAACCTGGTCGCGATTGCGTTCCGCCGGCGAGCCAAGCCCCTTCACCTGGTCGGCAATCGCCTTCTGCTCGCCGGCCAGCTCCTCGGCCTTGCGGCGCGGCGTCGGCGACATCGCGTTCGGCGCGGCCCGTCTGCGAGCGGCGCAGCTGCTGCTCCGCCTGGCGGAGACGCTCGAGGGCTTCGGCCGACTGCGCACCGCTTGCCTGCTGCCCGTTGGCCGCGGCCTTCCGCATCGCGTCGGCCGCCTGCCGCAGCTGCTGCGCCGACTGCATCAACTCCGAGCGGTTCTCTTCACGCGACAGCTGCTCGAGGCGCCGGGCCGCTTCTTCCGCCTGCTCGGCGAGCTCGCGCTGCGAATTCCCTGCGCCGCTTCCGGACGCGGTCTGGCCGGCCGCCGCCCTGCGACGCTGGCGTTCCGCCTCCTGTTCCTGTCGTCGCGCGAGTTCCTTCAGCTTCTCCGCGAGCTCGTCGAGCTTCTGGTCCGCCTGCTGCTGCTGCGGCCTGCTGGCGCGTCTCGTACTGATTCGCCATGCGGTCCACTTCCATCTCGAACAGGTCGGACAGATCCTTGTTCTGCTGCTGCCCGCCGGCGCCGCCGCCACCCTGCTGACGCTGGGTCTGCACCTGGACTTCGTATTCCTCTTCGGCCTGCTGCAGGAACTGCAGCGCCTTCTGTTCCGGCGGCAGTGCGCCGTCGGGGCTGGAGGCCTGGAGCCTGCCCTCGGCGTTCTTCATCTCGGCGATCGCCTTCGGCAGCAATTCGAGGATCTTCTTGAACGAGGCGTCGGAGCCCATGCGACGGGTCATCTGCGTGAAGAGCTCCTCGACCTGCTCACGGAGCTTGGTCTGCGACAGCGCCACCACGGTCGTGTTCTCGCCGCAGCTTGTCGGCGCTCATCGTTTTGCGATCGCGCTGCACGTTGAAGGTGGCGGCGATGATCTTCCGCTGCTGGTCTGAGAGATTGCCGCCGTTGTCCTGCTGGCCGGCACCGCCGCCGCCGCCGCTCGCCTGTGACTGCGCCCGCTTGAAGTCCTTGCTGAGCGGACGGATGCGGACGAAGTACATGTCGCTCGACGCCGGCTTTGCCCCCTGCACGGCGTCGTTGTCTTTGGCGCGCGCATAGTACGCGACCGAGTCGCCGGGCTTGAGCGACAGCTCCTCGAGATAGAAGGTATGACCGGCCGAGACTTCGGGCATCCGCTTCTGCCCGTCGAACAGCCGGACGGTCTGTTCCGCGCCGCCGTTCACCGAGTACACCAGCTCCAGATTCCGCACGCCGAAGTCATCCTCGGCCTTGGCCTCGACGAACACTTCTTCGATCGGTGACGCCTCGGTGTCGCGTCCGGGCTTGGCAATCGACACGTGCGGAGGCTGGTCGGCGAGCACGTCGATCGCGTACTGCGGCGACGCGGTCACGCGCTCACCCGTCGGCGCGTTCATATCGACGTGGTAGAAGCCGTCCCGATCGACCTTGAAGCTGCCGTTCAATGCGCCGTCCGGCGGCGGGCGCGAGCGGAACATCGGAAATCTTCTCGAGCACGACGTGACCACCGCTGGTCGCCATGGTCGGCACCGCGCGGACGCGCACCTCGGTGCCGCGCAGAACGGCGATGTCACCGCCGTCCTCGATCTTCTGCGGCGGTAGCCCGGTGTAGGGCGGGAAGTGATACTCGAGCTCCAGCTTCTGGACGTATGGGAGTTCGACCACCTTCAACGTGAACACCGCGGATCGCACGCCTGCGGCTTCGACGAAGTATTCGACCGGCGCAGCCAGATCGAACAGCATCCCGTCGAACCCGCCTGTCTCCCCGCTTCACCATCGGGAGTTTCTCGAATTCCGCGTCGGGTGCCTTCTTCACCATCAGCGCGACATCTTCGGCATCGAATCCTGAGAGTTGCGCCGAGATCACCTGGTCCGCACCTTTGGCGATGGTCGCGTTTCCCGGCTTCACCTCGACGCGATACGGGACCGCCGCCTCTACGTCGCGCGACAACAGGAACAGCGCCGAGCCGGCGTGACGCAGGTAGGCGGGACCGAAGGTGAACAGCGCGATCGCGCGCCACGCGTACCGGCGGCGCCGCTCGCCGCGTAACTGCGAAGCGGCCGGTGCTCCACGCGCTTGCCGTATTCAACCACCCGGGCGCGCTCGATCGCCTCCTCCACCAGCTTGCGCACGAGCGCCGGTGACGACGAGTCGGTCGCATTCTGCCGGGTCGCTTCGAGAGCGCTGATGATCGTCGCCTGGAGCGACGGTTCGTGCTCCTCGAGATACATCGCGACCTGCTCGTCACGCACGCGCCGCAGCAGCGGACGGGCGAGCAGGTATGCCACCAGCGCGGCGAACCCCGCCACGAGCACGATCCGGAACGTGACGATCGACTGTGGCGTGAACCGTGCGGCTTCGAGCGCACGCGCTGAGAGCAGGAACAGCAGCAGGCCGAGCGCCGCGACGGCCAGCGCCCCGCGCAACGCGAGCTTCATGCGCCAGCGCCGGCGCACCTGGCGGATGACGTTGAGGAGTTCGGCCGAGAGATCTTCGCGCATAGTTACACCCTGACCTTGCCCAGTCGATTCGACAACACGGTCTCGAACGCCAGGAACAGCATCCCCGCAAACAGCAGGTACCACCATACACGCTGCGAACGTTCCTGCTCTTCGGCAGTAAAGGTGGTATTCGACCCGGCCGCGGCCGCCCCGCCGGCCTTACCGGTGGCCCCGGCGGTCACATCGCGCGGATCGACGGCGGTCAAATCCGATTCGCTGAGGTCCACGTTGGAGGCGAAGGTCATCGGTGCCGGATCCCGCTCTCCGTCACGGATCTCGTAGAATCCCTGTTCCCGCAGTTCGACAACGCCCGACGTGGCATCGCCCAGCGGGATCCGTTCGCCGGACGGGCTCAGGGCCGACCGGGTCGCCGCGCCCGCTCCGCGATCGCCGCCTGGAAGAACCTCACCGACGGTGAAAGATGTCCGCCGCAGCGTATAGGACGCGAGGTTGGCGGCGACCCGATGAATGAATGGAAGGAACACCGGCTTCAACGCCAGGTCGTTCCATCCGACGTCGAGCGCCGAGGTCCACACCATCACGCGCCCGCGCCCCACTCGACGCTCCAGCAGCGCCGGCACCCCATCGTCGTACCGCGCCAGGACCTGGGCACCGGGGGCGGCGGTCACCGTCCGGTAATTGTAGAACCGCGCCGAAGAGAAATCGCCGCTGCGGGGTGCGCGGAATGCCTCGAACACGGGGTGGCCGTATTCGAGCGCACCGAGCCGTCCTGCAGGGCCCTTGGTTCGGTCGACCGGCGCTCCGGGCAGCCCTGGAAGAATGTCCGCGCCGGACGGCCACGATGCCCTTGGACCAAACGCGAGGAAAAGGCCGCCGCCCGCCTCGACGTACTTCTGCAGGCGCTCGGCCAGCAGTGGCGACACCGCGACATCGTTGAGGATCACGACCGTGGGCGCCGTTCGCGGTCGCCCATCCGCGCCGGTGGTCGTCGAGGACGTCGAGAGAACATCGACATCCGCTCCCACCTGCTGGACGTCGAACGACGGCGCGTCGCCCAGTTCGAGTGCCCGGGCCAGGTACAGACTCGACTCGCGCGGCCCGCCGGCACCGCCGGTGATGAACACGCGGACTTTGTCGACCGGCGACACGACGAAGTGGTACGCGTTATCGCGAACCAGGCGATCGTCAGGGATCCTGATCGTGCCGCGGGTGAAGGTCGACGTCGGCGCAAATGGATCGAAGGTCACCGACGCCGATCCACCGGCCTCGATCGCAACCGTCTTCGTCTGGATTGGACGTCCATCGACTTCGAGCGTAGATCGGCAGGGCGGCCACGGCGGCTCCGGTGGACGTCGCGCCGGCGGTCACGGTCACGCGTCCCTGGTCGTTCACGGTCGTTCGCTGGAGCACCGCTGGTGTGACCGCGACATTCACTGGTGCTTCATCGGTAACCGGCAGCGTCGTGACCGTGACGCCATCCGGCAGCCGCACGCCTTCTGCCCCGTTCCAGCCGATCTTCTGGAAGTCGGAGATGATCGCCACCTCCTTGTTCGGCAACTTCGATTCGCTCAAGATGCTGCCCGCCAGCTTCAACGCCGGTCCATACTTGGTTGCTGCTGCGCTGGGCTTTGCTGCACCGATCGCGGATGTGAGCCTCCCCTTGTCGGCCACCGACCGCAGCGCGACTTCGGCGCCGGCATCGAAGAACACGAGCGATGCGCGATCGGCTGGCACGGAGATCGTTCACGCGATCCCGCGCGAGCGCGACCGCACGATTCCACCGATCGCCGTAGCCCAGGCTGTAGGACCGGTCCACCAGGATCACCAGCTTCACGCGCGCCGCCCGCGGCGGCCGCCGACAGCGATGTCGCGGCGCAGGAAGGGTCGCGCGAAAGCGGCCACGATCAGCGCCAGCGCGGCCAGCCGAAGCAACAGCAGCGGCCAGTTCCGGATGTTGCGCCGCCGCACGGACTGGTACGGAATGCGCCGCAGGAACATCAGCGAAGGGAACTCGACCACGGTCTTCCGCTCGCGCTGGATCAGATGGATGATCACCGGCACGGCAAGACCCGCAAGCCCGGCGAGGAAGAGCGGCGTCAGGAATCCCATCTCACCGCGCCTTCATCAGCTTCTCGCGCATCGACAGATAGGCGAAGAGTGCCTGGTCCAGCGGCGACGAGGTATTCACCATGGTGTAGTCGATCCGCCCGGCAGAACACCTCTCCGCGATAGCCGCCACGTGCGCGCGGATCATCGACCGATACTCCTCGCGCAGTGCTTCCGGGACAACGGGGATGACTTCGCCGCTCTCCAGGTCCTCGAAACCCGACGCTTCGTCGAAGTCGAACTCGATTTCGGCGTTGTCGAGCACGTGGAAGACGATGATCTCGTTGCCGCGGAAACGCAGCGGGCCGATGGCTTCGAGGATCGCGTCCGGCTCCTCGTAGAAATCCGAGATCAGCACCAGCACGCCGCGCCGGGCGAAGTGCTCGGCCATCTTGTGAAGCGGCGCCTTCAGACTGCCGGGACGCGAGGGCTTCAGCCGGTCGAGCACGTGCAGCACCGTCTCCATGTGCTTCGCCGACGGCGGCACATGCTCGACGATGTCATCGTCGAACGCGACCATGCCGACGCGGTCCCGCTGGCGATGAACCAGGTAGGTCAGGCACCCGGCCAGCATCTTCGCGTACTCCAGTTTCGAGACACCGCCACGTCCGAATCCCATCGACTTCGAGACGTCGATCAGGACGGAGAAGTTGGCGTTGGAGTCCGCTTCGTACTCTTTGATGTAGTAGCGATCCGTCCGCGCGTACAGCCGCCAGTCCATGCGACGGATGTCGTCGCCTGCGACATAGCCGCGGTGTTCGGCAAAGTCCACCGAGGCGCCGAAGACGTTGGTCCGGTGCAACCCGTTGATGAAGCCGTCCACAACGGACCGCGCCACCAGCTCGAGGTTGCCGATCCGGGCCAGGACTTTCGGGTCGACGAAGCGGGCACCAGGTATTGACGAGCTACTGATCATGGCGACGGCACACTGCGTTGACGGCCACGGCGTTCAGCACAAGGGCCACAAAGGGCACCAAGAGCACCATGAAGACCCAATTGGCTTTGTGCTCTTAGTGATCTTCGTGCTCGTAGTGCTGAAAAACGTTGTCCTTCCATCACATACCTGAGCGTGGCGTGGCGACCGATTCCAACAGTCGATCGATGAGCGTGTCGCTGTTGATGCCTTCGGACTGGGCGTGGAAGTTGGTCAGCACGCGGTGGCGCAAGACCGGATGCGCCAGGGCGCGGATGTCTTCGTAGCTCACGTGGTATCGCCCGCTTGTCAACGCGCGCGCCTTCGCGCCGAGCACGAGATATTGCGCCGCACGGACGCTGGCGCCGAACGCGACCCACTTCTTCACCGAATCCGGACAGGTCGCCGACTTGGGACGGCTGGCGCGTACCAGGTTGAGGGCGTAGCGCATCACCGCTTCGGCGACGGGAACGCGGCGCACGAGCCGCTGGAACGCGATCAGATCCGCCCCCGTGACGGACCGCTCGAACTGCGGATCGATGATCGCCGTCGTCGTGCGCACGACTTCGAACTCCTCGTCCTCGGGCGGATGCTCGATGACGATGTGGAACATGAAGCGGTCGAGCTGCGCTTCCGGCAGCGGATACGTGCCTTCGAGCTCGATCGGGTTCTGCGTCGCGAACACGTAGAACGGCTCTTCAAGCTTGTACGTCCGTCCCTGGATCGTGACGCGATGTTCCTGCATCGCCTCGAGCAGCGCGGACTGGGTTTTGGGGGGCGTGCGATTGATTTCGTCCGCGAGCACGATGTTCGCGAAGATCGGCCCGGGAGCAAAGACCATCTGCCGTCGGCCGGTCGTCGAGTCTTCCTGGATGATGTCGGTGCCGGTGATGTCGGACGGCATCAGGTCCGGCGTGAACTGGATGCGGTTGAACTTCAGATCGAGCACGCGGGCGAGCGTGTGAATCAGCAGCGTCTTGGCCAGTCCGGGAACGCCGACGATCAGGCTGTTGCCGCCGACGAAGAGCGTCAACAGCACCTGCTCGACCGTCGCGTCCTGCCCGATGATCAGCTTCTTCAGCTCCGCGATGATGCGTCCCTTGCCCGCATTCATCCGGTCTGCGAGCGCCACATCGTCAGGCGACTCGAGGTCGATGGTGTTTGTCGTCGTTTGCGCCACGTGTGATGTCTCCTGGCAGCCCTCGAAGGGCTGCACTACGACTGTCGTTACCGCGTCAACCCGTACAACCAGTAATTCACGCCGAACTTGTAGGCCTCGTTGGAAAAATCGATCGGATCCTGGCCGGTATCAGAGAACTCCCAGTATTCGCCGAGATCGTTGTCGCGGTTGGCGATCGCGATCACACGCTTCTTCGGGTCGTTGTCTTCGAACATCACCCAGTAGCTGGGATGGCCGGTGAGCGACTGGCGCGCGTTATAGGAATCGAGGAACGTCAGATCCTTGATGTCGAAAAACGAGTGGAAGATCGGATGGTTCACATCGACCTCGGTAAACGTGTGGTTCGGCAGAACGCGCTTCATCTGCTCCTCGAGGTTGTACCAGTCGTTGCCGCGGAAGTCGTCGAAGATGATCAGCCCGCCCTTGAGCAGGTACGCGCGGAGACCGAGCGTCTCGGCTTCGCTCGGGAACCAGAAACCCGGCTCCGACATGTAGGAGATCGGGTGCATCATCAATTCGGGATCGTCGAGCGAGAGGATGTTCGACCCGTCCACATGCGGCGCGACCGAGGTCAGCTCGTTGATGATCTTCATCAGGTGAATGTCGGAGGTCGGGTAGTCGTGATACCAGCCCGGGTCGCGCTGGCGCCGGCCGAACCCGCCCATCCCGCTCGCGTAGCGCAAACGGATGAACGCCAGCTGGCCGTCGTAGCCGATGTTCCCGTTCGTGTAGCCCTGCGCCGCGGGCGCGGCAGCCGGCGCGGGCTCGCGTGCAAACACCGCGGCGGTCACTCCGGCAGCGGCGATGACGATGCCGATCAGGATCTTCTTCACTTCTTCCCCTCGATCGCGCGGATCTGCTGAGTCTTCAGTGCAAGGTCGGTCAACACTTTTTCGAGATCCGCTGCGTACTTCGCCGGATCCATATTGCCTTTGAGCAGTTTCAACCCCTCGACGCGGCGCTCGAGCTCTCGCCGTTCGTCGTAGAGCTGACGCAGCTTCGGATCGGCCGGAAGATCGGTCGCAGCGGGCTCCCCCAGGGTAAGCATCGCAGCGATGCGCCCATCCTTTCCATCCGCTGCCGGATCGAGACTTCCTTCGCCGTCACCTCCATCGTCGAGGAGCGCGTGCTCGGTGATCATGATCCCCTGCTGCTCGTAAGCGCGCGCCACGTCGATCTTGGCGGCGTTGAACGCTTCGAGTACCGAGACGCGGCGATTCTTGTCAGCGTCCGCTTTCTCAGCGCCCGCCAACGCGTCGATGAACGCACCGCCGAAGAGCGTCGCGTATTTCTCGGCGCCCGTGCGGGTCGCGGTGACGATCGTCCGGCCTGGACCGGCAAGCGTCTCGATGAACGGGCCGCTGGCGCTCGCCGTGTTCACGAAGACCACCTTCTTCGAGGTGAAACGCTTGAGCAGAACCGCGAAGTCAGCCGGCGTCATGTCGGGGCCGCGCAAGTTGAATTTCGCGACCTTTCCGTCAAACGTTCCATGCCCGATCAAAACAATGAAGACGACATCGTCTTCGGCCGCACTGGAGGCGAGCGTTCCGAGCGCCTTGTCGATCGCTTCCTTGGTCGACGGGCCTGTCGCGCGCTTGTCCTGCTCCTGCGAGTCCAGCAGGTAGACGATCCGGTCCTTCGGGATCCCGAGTGGACCCGAAGCGTGATCGACCAGCGTGCCTGCCCAGCGCCGAAACAACTCCGCGTGCTCGGGGTCGCCGGCCAGCCCGACCACCACCAGGAGATGCGTGTTCTCAGCCGCTGCCGCAGACGGCAGTGCCAGGGTGACGAGCAGCGTGAATACGGCGCCCGCTTGCTTGAAGATGGCCGGCGCGCTCATGCGAGACCCGCCCGGCGCCTGAGGCTCCACTCCGCGAACATGAGACCGAGGAGCGCGATCAGCACGATCGGCATGTGCCAGAGCTCGCGCTCTTCCACGGTGGTGACTCCGCGCCCCGTGTACTGGACGTCTTCGGCCAGAGCGGCGGAAGATTCGGCATCGTAGAACTTTCCGCCGGTCTCTTCAGCGATTCGCTTCAATCGCGCCGCCTGCATGGTCGCGTCGAAGTATTCGGCGTCACTCGGTACGGCACGGACCTGGGTCGCGCTGCGGCCGATCGGCGCAGCCCCACGCAGCGCTTCCACGTCGGCGGTATAAATGCCCTGCTCGGTGGCCGTAAACGTGGCGCGGTATTCCCCGCTTCGCTCGCCGGTCCAGTGCATCGGCACATCCTCGACCGTCCCGCCCGGGCGAGCGACATGGGCGATCACCTTCGCGTCGTTCAATTCGACGAAGGAGCGGTCGACCACGTCGGCGACGATCGTCACGCTCTCACCGGGCTCGACCCGATCCGAGAGCGTGTGCACGTCGACATTGTCGGGAACACCGTCCACCAGCCAGCGCAGCATCTGGCGCCAGTAGTTCTCGTGCGTCTGGTCTTCGACCGAGATCTTCGAGTGCATCTGCCAGACCCACGAGTCCTGGACCATCTGCGCGATCGCCTTCCCGCGCCCGTATCTCTGCGTCGCGAGGACGACAAAATCCCGACGACGGTCGTCGACGCCGCTGAGCAGCACGGTCGCGCCCGGCTTGACGGAGCGCACCGGGTTGACCGTGGTCAGGCGCGGCATCTCCGGCCAGCGTGCGAGTGAGCCGGCTTCATTCGGGGCAATTTGTGTGACAGCGTGCGCTTCACCAGCCCGGGTCGGCTTCACTTGTAAGGCGAGGACGGCGGCGTTCGACACATCCGACGCGCGAACGGCCCGATCCATGACGACAGGCAGCACATCGGCGACCGGCGTACCGGCGTAGCCCCCTTCGGCAAATGACTTGCGGCCGCCGAGCATCATCAGTCCGCCGCCCCGCTTCTCGACAAAATCGGAGATCATGCGCAGCTGGTCGGCCGAGAACGCCGATGCCTCGACGCTGCCGAGAATCAGCCCGCGATAGGCAAAGAGTTCTTCGCGAGTCTTTGGAAACCCGCCGATCAGTTCTTCCGGATTCGAGGGATCCAGTCCGCTGCGGAAGTACTTGCTCTCCGCCGTACGCACGATCCCCAGCAGCTGCAGGTTCTTGTCGTCGCGGACAGCTCGCTGCGTGTACACGTACTCGGATCGCGGCATACCCTCGTAGTAGAGGATCCGCTCCGGACGATCGACGACGTTGACCAGGGCCTCGCGGACGTTGTTCTGCGAGATCACTTCGCCATTGCGCGGGGTCACCTTGAACTTGAAGACGCGCGGACCCGCGTCAGCGGCCATCACCCGGACGCGGACCGACGTCGGCTCGCCGTCGGCCGTGAGCTTCACGTCCTGCGTGCCGACGATCCGCCCGCCGTCTTCGACATCGACCGCGATCGTCTCGCCGCTGTAGCCGGTCTGGCGGATGACTACGTCGATCAATAGCGACGTGCCTTTCAACGCCTGCCGCGGCGCCGACACACGATCGACCTGGATGTCGCGCGTGAGCCGATCCTTACCGACGCCAATCGTGAATACCGGGAGCGCCGCTGCCTTGAGCGCGAGCACGGCATCGGTGAGGGCGGCGTCGGTCGTGTCGGCGCCATCCGAGACGAGCACCATCCCAGCCAGCGGCAACCCGGCAAGCTCCTGGCGCGCGCCGTCCAGTGCCGCGCCGATCTTTGTCTGCACGCCCCCGAAGGTCATCTCGCCGGTCGATCCGAGCCGGGCCGCCTGCGACGAGAACCGGAACGTGCGGACGACGAACTTGTCAGACAGCGCCTTCAGCAACCCGGCGTTGCGATCCCCAAATTCCTGTTTCGAGAAATCTCCGCGCGGACGGCCCGATGCGGTGAAGTCGGTGATCTGCATGCTGCGCGAGTCGTCCAGCAGCACCGCGAGGAAATTCTGCTGAGCCATCGCGGCCTTGACGACCAGGACGGGACGGAACAGGCAGAATGCGAGCAGCCCGATCAGCGCGAGACGAAGAGCGAGAAGCCCAAGGTGTGTTCTTTGTGTGGCAGCCGAAGCCGCCGCCGCGCGGCGATAGGTGACGATCGCGAAGAACACAGCGACCAAAGCGAGCGCGAGAGCCACGTAAGCTCCCGCGGCCGGCGCGAAACGGAATTCTCCCTGTCGAAAAACAACGGGACGATATTCGAAGAGAAACTGGAATAAGGAATCGAACACGAAATCTCCGGCCGGACCGTCACGGCTGTCTCTCGCGGATTGTATCGCCCCCGGGTGCCTCTCTTACTGTACGCCTCACGAATCCGTTTACCCAGCGAGCCGCCTGCGTTACCCTTTCGCCCCTATGAACTCCTTGCAAATTCCCGCCGGCGTCTGCCTCGTCGTGGCGGCGGCCCTCGGTCTCTCGACCCTTGCTCATCCACAAGCCGCCGCTGACGGCGCGCTCGGCTACTACCGCTATCCGGCGATTCACGACGACACCGTCGTCTTCACCGCCGAAGGTGACCTGTGGCGGGTGCCGGCCGAGGGCGGTGTCGCGCAACGCCTGACCTCGCATGCCTCGGAGGAGTCGCGTCCAGCATTCTCACCTGATGGTAAGACGCTGGCCTTCTCGGCGGCGTACGAGGGACCAACGGAGGTGTATACGGTACCGCTGGACGGCGGAGTGCCGGTCCGACAGACTTTTGACGGTGCGGCTGCGCTGGTAGTCGGGTGGACTCCGGCAGGCGAAGTGCTCTACTCCACGCGCCGCTACTCGACGCTCCCCAACACGCAACTCGCCCGCGTCGACCCCAAGACCGGGGCACGGACGCTGGTGCCGCTCGCACAGGCCAGTGACGGCGCATTCGACGGAAACGCAAAGACGCTCTACTTCACGCGGCTCGCCTTCCAGGGTAGCTACACGAAGCGCTACGAGGGCGGTACCGCGCAGAACATCTGGCGGTTCGTCAACGGCGAGAAGGAAGCGGCGCCGCTGACGGCTGATTACAAGGGCACGAGCAAGAATCCAATGCCCTGGAAGGACCGGATCTACTTCCTGTCCGACCGCGACGGCACGATGAACCTGTGGTCGATGAATGCAACGGGATCGGACCTGAGGCAGCACACGCACCATAGCGGCATCGACGCGCAGTCACCATCCCTTTCGAATGGACGGGTGGCGTATCAGCTCGGCGCAGATATCCGCCTCTTCGACATCAACAGCAACCAGGACCGCGCCGTTCCCATCCGGTTGGTCTCGGACTTCGATCAGCTCCGCGAACGATGGGTTCGGAATCCGATGGAATGGGTCGCCACGGTGCACCTCTCCCCCACTGGCGACCGGGTGGTGCTCACGGCGCGCGGCCAGGTGTTCGTCGCACCGGTTCAGCAAGGCCGGATGGTTGAGGCGACGCGGGACAAGAAGGTCCGTTACCGGGAGGGACGCTTCTTCCCCGATGGCAAGAACCTGCTCGCGCTTGCCGACTCGAGCGGCGAGGTCGAGTTCTGGCGCGTGCCGGCGAACGGTATCGGCGAGAGCACACAGCTCACGAACGACGCCAGGGTATTGCGATGGGATGGGCTCCCTTCGCCGGACGGCGGCCACATCGCGCACTTCGACAAGGATCAGCAGCTCTGGATCTATGACGTCGCCGCGAAGACCCAGAAGCAGATCGCCAAGTCGGACGAGGGCGGCTTCATCGATGTCCGCTGGTCGCCCGATGGCAAGTGGCTCGCCTACACGTCGCCCGATACCAACCAGATGGTGCGCCTGCACCTCTACAACGTAGACAGCGCACGCTCGACCGCAGTCACGACCGATCGCTACGACAGCTACTCCCCCGAGTTCAGCCCCGACGGCAAGTGGCTGTACTTCCTCTCAGACAGGAACTTCGTTTCGGTGGTCGGCAGCCCCTGGGGGTCGCGCCAGCCCGAACCGTTCTTCGACAAACAGACGAAGGTCTACCACGTCTCGATGAAGCCGGGCGAGCGATCCCCCTTCCAGCCAGACGACGAGCTGTCGGTTCCGGCCGCCGGCATCCCCAGGACTGAAGAGAAGCCTGGAGACAAGGACAAGACGGTGAAGAATGACGAACCGCCTGCGACGCCGGCGCCGGCGCCCGCCGCGCAGGGGGTGAAGCCGGCTCCAACCGTTCCCGCGAATCTCACCGGTATCGAGACGCGCCTGATCGAGGTGCCGCTCGCACCGGGCAACTACAGCGACCTCTCCACCGATGGCAAGCGCCTGTATTTCATCTCCAGCGAAACCGGAGCCACCGGCCGTCCGTCGCTCAAGACCCTGGCCATCGACAACAAAGCGCCGAAGCCGGAGACGTTCTCAGACGAGGTCACCGGCTACGAACTGTCGCAGGACCGGAAGAAGATCATGGTCCGCAAGGCGCAGGACATCTTCGTGTTCGATGTCGCCGCCAAGGCGCCGACCGACACCTCCAAGAACAAGGTTCCGCTCGGCGACTGGTCGTTCCGTCTCGATCCTCGCGACGAATGGCGGCAGATGTTCACCGAAGCATGGCGCCTCGAGCGCGATTACTTCTACGACCGCGGCATGCACGGCGTCGACTGGCCGGGGATGAAAGCCAAGTACATGCCGCTGGTCGATCGCGTCACCGATCGCGCCGAGTTGAGTGACGTGCTGTCGCAACTGGTCGGCGAGCTCTCGGCGCTGCACATCTTCGTTCGCGGCGGCGATCTGCGCCGCGGGACCGACCAGGTGACACCGGCCTCGCTCGGTGCGACCTTCACGCGCGATGAGAAGGCGGGCGGCTACCGCGTCGAGCACGTCTATAAAACGGATCCGGACATTCCGGAGGAGCTGGCGCCGCTGGCGCGCGTCAACGTCAACGTGGTCGACGGTGACGTGATCGAAAGCGTCAACGGGATCCCGACGCTCTCGGCACGCGACATCAACGCCCTGCTGCGCGACCAGGCGGGCAAGCAGATGCTCCTCAAGGTCAAGCCGAAGGCCGGCGGATCGTCGCGCGACGTGGTGGTGATGCCGGTGTCACTCGCCCGCGAGAACGACCTGCGCTACGACGAGTGGGAGTACACGCGCCGGCTCGCGGTCGAAAAGGCCGGCAGCGATCGGCTCGGCTACGTGCACCTGCGTGCGATGGGCGGCGGCAACATGGCGGAATGGCAGCGCGAGTTCTACCCCGTGTTCGATCGCGAAGGCCTGATCATCGACGTCCGCCACAATAACGGCGGCAACATCGACAGCTGGGTGCTCGAAAAGCTGATGCGAAAGGCATGGTTCTTCTTCCAGCCGCGGGTCGGGAACCCGACGTGGAACATGCAGTATGCGTTTCGCGGACACATGGTCGTCCTCTGCGACGAGAACACTGCCTCGGACGGCGAAGCGTTTGCGGAAGGCTTCCGCCGCCTCGGTCTCGGCAAGGTGATCGGCACCCGCACGTGGGGCGGCGAAGTCTGGCTCTCGCAGAGCAACTTCCTCGTCGACCGCGGGATCGCCACCGCCGCGGAGACCGGTGTCTTCGGCCCCGATGGAGACTGGCTGATCGAAGGCCACGGCGTGGATCCCGACGTGGTGGTCGACAATCCGCCGCACGGCACGTTCAACGGCGAGGACGCGCAGCTGGACGCGGCGATCAGGTTCCTGCAGGAGGAGATCCGGAAGAATCCGATTCCGAAGCCGGTCGCGCCGAAGTATCCCAACAAGTCGTTCAAGCCGCGCGGCGGCGGTGGAGAGTAGCGCATGATCATCCTGCTGGCCCTGCTCGTCACCGGTGCGCTGCCGTCGTGGGGCCAGGCCCCGACGCTCGACAAGGCCGAGCGCGCCCGCGCGAAGGAAATGCTCGCGACCATGAAGGACGCCGTGAAGACGATCTATTACGATCCGGCGTACCGCGGAATCGACTTGAATACGCACTTCGCTGCGGCTGAAGCCAAGCTGGCCGAGGCGACCTCGCTGTCGCAGTTGCACCTGATCATCGCGCAGGCGATGCTCGCCTTCGGCGATTCGCACACCTACTTCGTGCCACCGACGCGGCCGGTAACGGTCGATTACGGCTGGACGATGCAGATGATCGGCGACAAGTGCTTCGTCATGACCGTCGCGACCGGCAGTGATGCCGAGGCGAAGGGGGTCCGGCCAGGCGATCGCCTGCTCCGCATCGGCACGTTCACGCCCGCGCGTGACACGCTGTGGATCGCGCAGTACCGCTACACCGTTCTCGCACCGGAATCCTCTTTGAACGTCGTCGTGCAAACGCCAGGAGCACCGGCGCGACAGATCGACCTCGCCGCGAAAGTGACTCAGGGCAAGCGCAGCGTCACGCTGGATCTCGACAGCCTCGAACGCACGCTGGATACCCAGGGGACCGAGGCGCGCAAGTTGCGCAACCACACCGCTCGCGTGGGTGACATCTCCGTGTGGAAGCTGTCCGGGTTGGACTTCAACCCTGATGATATCGACCGGCTGGTGAAGGACGTCACCCAGGACGCGAAGTCACTGGTGCTCGATTTGCGCGGCAATGGTGGCGGGTTCGTCAAGGGGCTCGAGCTGCTCAGCGGCTACTTCTTCGATCACGACGTGAAAATCGCCGATCTCAAAGGCCGCAAGTCCAGCCGGCCGCTGGTGGCACACAAGCGGAAGCCGTTGTTCGAGGGAAAGATCGTGGTGCTGGTGGATTCGCAGAGCGCCTCCGCCGCGGAGATGCTCGCACGGCTGCTCCAGATCGAAAAGCGCGCCATCGTCATCGGCGATCGCACCAGCGGGCTGACGATGCAGGCGCGACTCGTTTCTGCCGTGCTGCGCACCGTCGACGGGTTCATTCCCTACGGGGCGGCTGTTTCGGATGCCGACCCGGTGATGACGGACGGCAAGAGCATCGAAGGTGTTGGAGTGGCGCCCGACGAACTGCTGCTGCCAACACAGGCCGACATTGCCGGGGGGCGCGACCCCATCCTTTCCCGTGCGGTGGCCATGCTGGGCGGAGCGCTCGACCCGGTCGCGGCCGGCAAGCTTCTCGCGACCGCGAAATAGCGCCAAAAGGGGAACCTTGCCGCTATCCCCTCTCGTAAATACTGGAGCCAGCCTGATTCGCCCCCCCGGAGGTCACGTGTCTTTTCGCTTCAGCGCTTCGGGCATTCTCGCCCTCGCCGTCGCCGTATGCGCGCCCGGGCCACGGATGTCCGCTCAGCAACCGGTCCCGTCCACTACCCAGTCAACGGCGAAGAAACCGTCCAGCGATCTTGATGCGTTCATGGAGCAGGCGCTGGCGCGGCGCGATGTCAACAAGCGAACGTTGAACGATTACATCCTCGACGAGTCCGAGAGCTTCGAGATCCTCGGGCCGTCGCGCATGCGGCTGCATCGGACCGAGCGCGAATACACGTGGTATGTCCGTGACGGCATGCACGTGCGCAGCCCGGTGCGGTTCGAGGGGGTTCCGGTCGGCGAGGAGGCGAGGGACGAATACGAGCGGAAGTGGATCGCGCGCGAAAAGGCGCGGCAGGAGCGCAAGAAGAACAAACCGGACGAAAAGGAATCCAAGGAAATCGCCATCGGCCCGGGCGGGGTGTCCACGAACGTCGTTCCCACCGTGCCGACCGAGCCGCGCTTCGTCTCGGAGGCGTATTTCATGGATTTCAAGTTCGAGCCGGGCAATTACTTCCTGGCCGGACGCGAGAAGCTGGAAGGCCAGGACGTCCTGCGGATCGAGTACTACCCCGAGCGGCTGTTCTCCGACGATGACGAGAAGAAAAAGCCGGAGGACGCGAAGAAGGAATCCCGGGAGGACAAGCGCGAGCGCCAGATCGAGAATGAGATCGAGCGCAAGATGAACAAGACGGCGCTCGTGACCTTGTGGGTGGATCCATCGAATCACCAGATCGTCAAGTACACGTTCGATAACGTCTGGCTGGATTTTCTGCCGGGGGCGTGGCTGGTGAAGGTCGACGGGATGAAGGCGTCGATGACGATGTCGCAGCCGTTTGCGGGGGTGTGGCTGCCGCGGGATATCAAGATCAGCGCCGGCGTGACGCTGGCCAACGGATCCTTCGAATAACCCTGATGCATTGCCCGCGTCGTATGGCCGGTGAGCGCCATTCGCGTTTCCTCGGCAATACCGGCGTTGGCGAGCAACGACGAAAAGCTGTGGCGCAAGCGGTGGAACGACAGCGCGTTGACGTTGCGACCTTGCTTCGTGCGCTCGCGAATGATGTGTTGTTCAATGCGCGCACGCAGCATCAGTCTGCGAAACTCCTGCGAGAGCGCATGTATCTTGCGCTGCGCGAGACTTGGAAACAGAAACGCGTCGTCGCTCTTCGGCGCTGGCAGCGACAACAAATAATCTTCGAGCGCTGGATGAATCACGGTGACGATCTCGCGCTGTGTCTTGCCTTGCGTGAAGCGCAGCGTCTTGATCTCAGAGACGAGATCGACATTGCGCCAGCGCAGATTCGCGCAATCGCCCAAGCGCGCGCCAGTGTAGAACGCCGTTAAGATCAAACCGTTCCAATCGCCTCTGGCAGCTTTGACGAGTGCGCTGACTTGCTCTGGCGTGAACACCGCCTTGCGTTGCGCCTTGTCGCGCAATGGCTCGACTGCCAAGCATGGGTTGATCGAGATGTGGCCTTGCTCGTAGCGCAGCGTTGAACGCAGCTGAGATCGCCTGCAACCCGACGTTCAACGTCGATGGCGCAAGACCGAGCGACTCGCGAGCGTCGCGAAAGTCTGCGATGTCTTTCGACGTGATCGCTGCGATGTTGAGCTTGGCGCGCGGGCCCAGGAACTCGACAAACTCGCGCATCATCTGATCGTGGCGCTTGCTTGTCGCGGCAGCGCTCGACTTGCGCTTGCCCTTGACGAAGTGGTCGAACCAATCGACCAGCGTGAAGACGTGCAAGCCTTCGCCATTGATGCTTTGCAAGACTTCGCTCAAGAGATCGCGCGTTCGCGATTCAGTCAGCGTGCGCTGGCGCGCTTCGCTCGACGCTTTTTCCAGCGTGCGTGCGACTTCGAGCGCCTTGCTCTTGCTGGTCAATTTTGTCGATTTTTTGAGTCGCCGACCAGTGGCGTCGCGATAGACTGCATACCAGAATGGCGATCGTTTGCGTGCGTCTCTGACTACGAATGCTCCCATGAGTCAGACCATAAGCTCAGACCATTCATCGCTGTCAACATCGTTTGTTAATGTCAACACACGAGGGGAGAAACGATTTTGCTTGGTGAACATTCTTTGTGAAGCAAAGATCATCCGCATCGTGCCGCCATTTTGCGAGACGTGTTCAGAGCCCTTCGAAGGCTCCATTAACACGGCGTTTAGCTGCGCGAATTGTGCGCATCGCACGATTCACTTCGACGCAGCGGTCGCCGCATACCGCGGCCGCGGTATCGTTCGCGACGTCATTCACGAATTCAAATACAACCGCCAGATCCACCTGCGTCATCTTGTAGCGCGCTGGCTTCGTGCTGCGCTCGATGATGAACGGCTGCGCGATCACCAGTTCGACGTCATCGTGCCCGTGCCGTTACATCCGGCGCGGCAACGGGAACGCGGCTTCAACCAAGCCAGCCTGCTTGCGGAACTACTAAGCGCGCACACTTCAATTCCTTCCAGGCCCCTGCTTAAACGAATTCGCTACACCACCACGCAAACCGCACTCGATCGTTCCGAGCGCATGGAAAATTTGCACAACGCATTCCGTTTACGAAAAAACGCGGACGTGCGAGGCTTGCGCGTGCTGTTAATCGACGATGTCCTCACAACCGGCTCTACGTTGAGCGAATGCGCGCGCGTCTTGAAACGCGCCGGCGCAATCTCGGTTCATGCAGCCACCGCAGCACGCGCATAATTCCCATGGCAATTTTTAAGAAACCAGCAATCAAGGCCGCGGCCGGCAAAAAGCGTGAGATTCCGCGCGGCGTTTTTCAGAAATGTCCCGGCTGCGGACAAGTCGTGCCCGAAATGGAGCTGGGGCAAAATCAACGTGTCTGTCCGCGCTGCGACTATCATCAAGGGCAACCTGCCATCGAGCGAATCCAAAGTCTGCTCGATCCGGATACGTTTGTAGAGATGGACGCCGACCTGAGGTCCGTTGACGTGCTGCGGTTCCAGGGAATGGCCGCGTACACGGACCGTCTCAAGAAATATCATGAGAGCACGGGGCTCCTCGACGCCGTCGTCACCGGGCATGGCATCCTCGACGGCTACAAGGTCGCCATCGCAGTGATGGATTTCGGTTTTCTCGCGGCAACGATGGGCTCGGTCGTTGGGGAGAAGATTACCCGGATCATTGAATACGGCACCACCCAGCGCTGCGCAGTCATCATTGTTGCCGCATCCGGCGGCGCGCGCTTGTACGAAGGGATGTTGAGCCTGATGCAAATGGCGAAAACCAGTGGTGCGCTGGCGCGTCACGGAGAAGAAAAGCTGCCGTACATTTCAGTTCTCACGAACCCGACGACTGCCGGCGTGATGGCCAGCTTTGCTTCGTTAGGCGACGTCATTATTGCCGAACCAAAAAGCATGATCGGTTTCGCCGGACCACGCGTGATCAGGGAAACAACTCACCAGGATTTGCCTGAAAGATTTCAGACTGCCGAATTTCTCGAAGAACACGGTTTGGTCGACATGATCGTGCACCGGAAAAAACTGCGCGACGAGATTAGTCGGTTGCTATCCTATTTCGCCGCGACACGGTGAATGTGGCACCGCGCACACGTTTGAATTACAAGCAGGCGCTCGCCTGGCTTTACGGCCTCCAACGCTTCGGGATCAAACTGGGTCTCGAAAATATCCGGCGGCTGATCGCGGAATTATCAAGGAGCGGCGGCTTTGCCAAGCCGCCGTGGGCGATCTGGAGATCGCCCTTCCTTGCAAAGTCATCCACGTCGCCGGCACAAACGGCAAGGGCTCCGTCTGCGCCATGATCGATTCCATCTGTCGCGCGCAAGGCTATCGCACCGGCTTGTTCATATCCCCTCACCTCATCACGTTTCGTGAACGGATTCGCGTAAATGGTGAAATGATTTCCGAGGACGCAGTTGCCGACGGCCTGACGATGATACGGGATCTCATCGCGGATTGGAACCCGCACGCGACGTTTTTCGAAGTCACAACCGCGCTCGCGCTAAAACATTTTGGCGATACGAAGATCGATATCGCGATTCTTGAAACCGGCCTGGGTGGCAGACTCGATGCAACCAACGCTGTTCAATCCGATGTTTCAGTCATTACTCCGATCGGTCTCGATCATGAAGAGTGGCTTGGAAATACACTGGCTCAGATCGCTGGTGAGAAAGCAGGAATTATCAAGCCGTGCGTGCCAGTCGTTTCCGCGCCGCAAAGACCGGAAGCCGAACAAGTGATTCGCGCGCGAGCTGCTGAATGCCGTTCGCCAGTGCAATTCGTAAATGAGACTTACGACAGGTCGCCAGTAGCCTTGCGTGGTGAGTATCAAAAACAGAATGCCGCAGTAGCAATCGCCGCGATTCAGGCCGCGAACATTCATGTAGACGAAAAAGCGATTGTGCGCGGACTTACGGCCATTGAGTGGCCTGCTCGTTTTCAGAAATGGGACGAGCGCACCATCATCGACGGCGCGCATAATCCCGGCGCGGCACGCATTCTGGCGCAAACGTGGCGGGAAGTTTTTGGCAATCAGAAGGCGACGCTCGTGCTCGCGGTTCTTCTCGACAAAGATTTGCGCGGTATCTGCGAAGCGCTCGCGCCGATTGCCGATTCGGTGTTCCTGCCAAGAATCCGCAGCGAACGCGCCGCTGCGCCCGACGAGCTTGCGAGAATTATTACGAGCATTTCTGGTTTTTGTAGGGCAGGCGCTTCGCCTGCCGGCAACCGATGCGGTTGCCCTACAATCTCCATCACTTCAACCGTCGCCGACGCGCTAATGCTTGCCCGTGCGAAGCCAAATCCGATCCTGATCACCGGCTCACTGCATTTCGCCGGTGAAGTTCTGGCGCACCTGCGCGGTCAGCCCGCCGCGTTCGAAGAATGCGCACAATAGATCGCGTTCTGGAAGATTTGTAGGGCAGGCGCTTCGCCTGCCGGGCAACCGATGCGGTTGCCCTACAATCAGTGACGGTGCGATTCGCGAAGACAGCGGTAAACGTATTGCTATAGACCCGTGATTTAGTAGCCTTGGCGTGTTGAAAGCGACCCCCGGCACCCTCCAGGAAGGTGGCGCCAGTTTTGCCACCACCCACTGGAGCGTCGTCGCGCAGTCCGCTCTCACAAACGTACCTGAGGCAGAAAACGCGCTCGCGAAATTATGCGAGACGTATTGGCCCCCAATCTACAGCTTCATTCGCCGGCGCGGTTACTCCCCTGCTGATGCGCAGGATCTGACCCAATCATTTTTCGCATTTTTTCTGCGGACCAAAGCTTACGCGCGCACGGATCGACTCCATGGCAAATTTCGCTCTTTCCTACTCGCGTCGGTGAAAAATTTTCTGGCAGACAATAGGGATCGCGACCAAGCGATCAAACGCGGCGGCAACTATCAATTCGTTTTCCTCGATCAGGAAACAGCGGAAGTGTTTTACGACCCGGCAAGCGCCTCCGATTCGAGTGCGGAGCATTTATTCGAACTGCGGTGGGCCAAAACCCTCACTGGAGGCGCGCTCAATACTTTGCGTAAGGAATTGCAGGCTGAAGGTAAGCTGCAACTTTTCGAACAACTGAAGAACTTTCTTACCGGCGGCAGCGTTCTCCCCTCGTATGACGATGCAGCCGCACGCACGGGCCTTCCGCGAGCGACAGTCAAGACGCACGTTCATCGGTTGCGCCAGCGCTATCGCGAAATTGTTCGCTGCGAGATCGCTCGCACGGTCTCATCCCCGCACGAGATCGACGAAGAGCTACACTATCTTTGCAACATTTTGGCAGAAGCTGCATGAACGAGAGCCAGGCTATTGAATCGAACGCGACACAATTAGTCTGCGCTCAATGCGGCTCGCGCCTTAGTTCGACCGATGGCGCGGACAAGGTTTGCATCAATTGTCTCTTACGCGTCGTGCTGGACCAGGACGATGTTGAGCCATTCAAGCCGGGTTCGGGAGAAGTTTCTACGAAAAGCCCGTGGCGGTCAGATCAATCCATCGCGGGCGACTCGTCCGCCGTAGCCCGTGGCGCGCCGGAGCATCGCGAAGGCGGCTCGGCGAAGGCAGATGGCGCACCGGTCGAGTTCGGTGACTACCAACTACTCGAAGAAATTGGCCGGGGTAGCCAGGGTGTGGTTTACCGTGCCCGTCAGAAAAGTCTCAATCGCACAGTCGCGCTAAAGATCATTGCGTTGGGCCACTGGGCGAGCAAAGCGCACGTGAAACGTTTCCGCCGGGAAGCGGAAGCCGCCGCGAGTCTCGATTATGCGGGCATCGTTCCAATTCACGAAGTAGGCGAACGGGATGGCTCCTGTTACTTCAGCATGAAATTCGTTGAAGGCGGGCAGCTTGACGAAGTCGTTAGGCGCTCCCCTATCTCGATTCGGCAGGCGGTGGAACTCATCGCGAAAGTCGCGCGCATTGTGCATTACGCGCATGAACACGGAATTTTGCATCGGGACATCAAACCTGGAAACATTCTGCTCGACGCAAACGGTGAACCGCATCTGACGGACTTCGGCTTAGCGCGCCTGCTGGAAACCGAAAGCAGCGTCACGCAAACTCTGGATGTACTGGGCACGCCTAGTTACATGGCGCCGGAACAAGCCGTGGGAAACAATGCCGCTGTGAGCAGTGTCACGGATGTTTATGGGATCGGTGCGGTTCTCTATCAATTGCTCACCGGTCACCCGCCGTTTGCCGGCGGTACAACGTACGAGACAATCAAGTTACTGCTCGATACTGAGCCGCGGCAACCGCGCCTGTTAAATCCGAAAATAGATCGCGACCTCTCAACAATCTGCCTCAAATGTCTCGAGAAAGATCCAAAGCGCCGATACTCGTCTGCTCTCGCGCTGGCTGAAGATCTTGACCGCTGGCTAAAGCACGAACCAATCTTAGGCGCGACGCACTGGAGTCTTCACGCGCGGCAGGAAGTGGGTGCAACGCAATCCAAGCAGCGCGCTTCTGGCAGCATGCCTGGTCGCTCTAGCGCGTGCCGCTGGGTGGATCGTTTGGAAAAGTCGAATTGATCCGACAACCGCTAACAACTGGAATCGCTGTTCTGCCATTTGAAAGTCTGAGCGACGAGAAAGAAAACACCGCCTTTGCTGATGGCGTGCAGGACGACATTCTGACCAAGCTCGCGAAAGTCGGCGATCTCAAGGTCATCAGCCGAAACAGCGTGATGGAATATCGCGGCAAACGAAATGTGCGCCAGATCGGCGACGCGCTTCGCGTGTCTCACGTGCTGGAGGGAAGCGCACGCAGGAGCGGTGATCGGATTCACTTGAACGCGCAGTTGATCGATACGCGCACGGACACCCACGTTTGGGCCGAAGAATACGACCGCGGCTTAAACGATTTGTTCGCAGTCCAAGCGGAGATAGCGCAAAAAGTCGCCGAGCGCCTCCACGCCAGGGTGTCAGCTAGTGAGAAAGCGGCTGTTGAAGAAAAACCAACCCAGGACCTGGTCGCTTATGAATTTTATGCGCGAGCTGTGTCCCTGATTTACAACGCCCAGCTGCCCGCGAGCGCGCAGGCCTTTGGGGTTGACACTCCAGAGAAAAGCCTTCCTGAGGCCGTTGATCTGCTGAATAAGGCAGTTGCTCGTGACCCTAACTTCTTACTCGCCTATTGCCAGCTAGCCTTTGCGCACGATATGGTTTTTGTGGAGGAAATCGATAGCACTCCGGCTCGTTTGGCGCTGGCAAAGTCGGCCATAGATTCCGCGTTTCGGTTGAGACCGGATTCTGGGGAAGCGCATCTGGCGCTGGGCTGGCATCTCTACTGGGGATACTCGGATTACGACCGCGCCCGTGCCGAACTTGCTCTTGCTCAAGACAGTTTACCCAATAATGCGCGAGTTTACGATTTAACTGGATTGATTGATCGCAGACAGGGTCGCTGGGCTGAAGCCACACGAAATCTCCAGCGCGCATGTGAGCTCGATCCTCGAAATGTCCGTTACCTGATTGAACTTGCCGCGACCTACAACATGTGGTTACACGACTACGAAAAATACGGTAAAGTCCTGGATCGTATCCTCGCCCTTCATCCAGAGTTTAAGGCAACGCGGATGTTCCGTGCTTTCATCGAAGTAGACCAGCGCGCGGACACAGCACCTTTGCGGGCCGCAATTGGAAAGATTCTGGCCGAAGACCCTGCTGCCTCAGCGAAAAACGAGTTTGTGCCCGAGCTCCGCTTCAACGTTGCTTTGTTCGATCGCGACTTGGACGCCGCTGGTGTCCTTGCGACGGCGCTTTCCGAGAAGAATTATGGCGAAGGTGGCGCGTACCCAGATCTTTGCCGTGACTTTTGGATAGGTGTAGTCGCTCGTTTGAAAGGAGATGAAACTTCTGCGCAGGCGGCCTTGATAAGGGCGCGTGCAGAACAGGAGGCAGAGATGCGCAATCCTGATGATGTGGGGCTGCTTTCCAGGCTTGCGCTGATCGACGCAATGCTAGGGAAAAAAGAACAGGCGCTGAGCGAAGCGCAGCGCGCGATCGCAATGCCGTCGACCCTTAAAAACTTATGGGCGGAGGCAATGGTGAAAAGGTACTTCGTCATGGCCTGTGCGTGGGCGGGCGAACGTGAGCTGGCCCTTGAGCACCTTGAGGCGATCGCCACGGTGCCCTGCGGTCCAAGCTATGGCGACCTGCGCTTGAGTCCGCTGTGGGATCCTTTGCGCGGCGACGCGCGGTTTGAAAAAATCGTAGCTTCGTTAGCGCCGAAAGAAATGTTTTCTAAATAACGCCTGGTTTTCTCTCGGTAGCATACCGCTCGGCTGCACGCGAGCGGTTTCGGAATTGCATCAGTTTTGGCAAAATCTTTGTGCTTGTCGGGCGCGACCATTGGAACGCATCATCCGATAGCGCTCAATGAAGGTCCGCGTGATCCTCCCCCCAGTAAGTCTAACGGCCTTTGTCGCTGTTGTCGGCGCTAGCCTGTTCATCGCTCCCAAGCTTCCCGCTCAAGCGATTCCGCCTCCCTCGCAAATAACAACGGTTGCCGAAGCGGAGCGTGTCATTGTCACCGGCTCGAACATCCCCACAGCGGAAGAGATCGGGCCTAATCCGGTCGATACGTATCGTCCGGCAGACATCGAAAAACTGGGCATTCGTAATGCAACGGACCTTTTAACTTTTCTGCCACAGCAGTCGGGCGCAACCATCAACCTGAACATCGCCAATGGCGGGGACGGCACCGTGCAATTCAACCTGCGCGGGTTGTTGTCCAAAGAAACCCTCGTGCTGATTGACGGAAAACGTGTTGCTTTTGGTTCATTGAATTCGGTCGGGTTCAGCGGAGGCGTTGACATTAATCTGATTCCGTTCCCGATGATCGATCACATCGACATCTTGAAGGATGGCGCTTCGGCTGTGTATGGCTCCGATGCGATCACTGGCGTGGTTAACTTCTTTTTGTTACACAAATTCCGTGGCTTGGAGATCGGGGGCAGTTACGGAAACACCAACCTGGGAGCATCCAACGAGATGGGTGAGTGGGAGGCATGGATCAAGGCCGGCACGGGAGATGATAAGACCGAGATTGTGGTCATTGCCGATTTCTGGGAGCGTACCGGCGGCCTCTTCAGCACCGATCGGGACTTGTCCAGTAACGCCTTTCAAATCCCTTGGGGAGGATTCGATTTTCGCAGCGTCAATTTCCCTGGCCGCGTTGCAGGGTTCCCAGAATTCCGGTTAATCCCAAGGATGTTTTTCGGCCCAGGCGGTCTTCCGCAGCCCGGCGTGAACACGCCCCTTCCCCACTCGGCACCAAATGCGGCGAGTTCGCCATTTTATAAAAAACCCTATTTTCCGTTTTATGGTCCTTTCTTGGGAATCCCGCCAGGGACGCCGGGCTTCGTCAATCCCAACGCGTATCCAGGCGCCCCGGGTGTCATCGGCCCGAATGCAGCCTTTTTCTTTCCACAAACCGGCACCAAGTACAGGGGGGGCGGCAATTACTTCTTCTATAACTTTGCCGCTGTTACGCCTGCGCTTCCTACGGCTGATCGCCAAGCCTTCTATGGTTCCTTCACCCGCGATCTGTGTGACAAATACTTGACGGTGTTTGGCGACTTTAAATATGTCCGCTCATTTTTCGATACGTCGCTGGCACCGGTGCCGTTTTCGCCCGACCCCTTTAAGATCCCAGGTACTAACATCGGCTTTAGTCCCAACGGCATCAGTGTGCCAATCCAGAATCCGTTCAATCCGTTCACCGTCGGAGACACGACTCTGGTTATTAACGGAACGCCGATCCCGATGACTACCGGGGTTTCCTTTCGCGGAATTAACGACACCGGTCCCAGACATGAAAAGATCACCTACCAAGATTCGCTGTTCGACGTGGGGCTGCGTGGCGAAATGGGAGAATTCGGCGACTATTTCAAGACGTGGAACTGGGAGCTCGGTTTTCGGTATTCCCGGAATGATGGGCAGGACTTGGCCATTGGCGAAGCCAGCCAGCCGGGATTGCGGGAAGCACTTTTGGATACCAACCCAGCTACCGCATTTGATCCGTTCCTGAATTTCAATGCCCACAACACCAAGGCGGCGAGGCAAAGAGTTTACGTCACTCTGCATAACTCGGGCGAGTATGAGTTGCCTATTGGTTATGCCACTGTTAACGGCGACCTGTTCAAGCTTCCCGCCGGGCCGATCTCCTTTGCTATTGGCGGTGAGTATGACGCGCCGAGGTGGACGCGTGATCGCGACTCGCTTAACACAACATTTCAAAGCATTGGCTCAGCGGATGGAGGAAGCGCACGGGTAAACCGGGATGTTTGGTCAATCTACCAGGAAGTGCGGGTACCTTTCACCAGTCCGACCTGGAACTTCCCCGGATTCTACAGCTTCGAAGTGGACTTTGCCGAGCGCGAGGAATGGTACAGCCAAAACACCTCTGCTGTTTTGCCTTCTGGAGCTTTCCCATTTCAGCCGGCGGCCCACAGCCAGTATAACGCGCAGAAGCCAAAGGTCTCGGTTCGCTGGCAGCCGCTCGATCCCAAATATATCGGCGCCCTCACCTTGCGTGGCAGCTATACCGAAGCGTTTCATGCTCCGGCTCTATCGGAGATTTCACCCGCCTCCACGCAAGACTTTAGTGGGACTTTCGATCCATTCACAAAGGAGCCCAATCTGTTCGAGGTTCGCGTTATAGGAAATCCCAACCTACAGCCGGAGGTGGCCTATGAATGGTCTTATGGTGCTGTTTACAGCCCGAAATGGATCAAGGGCCTGACGCTCAGTGCGGATTGGTGGCATATTGATATGCGGTCCATCGCGTCCTTGCTCGGCACGCAATTCATTGTTCAGAATGATATTCCAGGGCTGATTTTCCGCGGTCCTCCTAGAATAATCAACGGCAGGCAGGTGCCTGGGCTGATCTTTCTGGTCATTGATCCCAACGAAAATCTTACAGGCGCGATCTTTGAAGGTCTTGACTACGAAGCGGTCTACATTCTGGACTCGTCAATGTTTGGTCACGGCGATTTTGGCAGGCTGACCGCAACGGTCAATGGCACGTGGCTATCACGGGCTGAGCTTCAGATTTCCCCTGACACAAAACGGTTTGGTATCGCCGGTGAAGTCATACCATTTGGATTTACGCTGACCGGCTCGCTGCCATGGAATCGGGCTAATTTCAGTCTGTTCTACGACGGCCCGGCTGATACGTGGATGCAGGGTCTGGATGTTGGCGCAGTAATTCACTACACCGGCCAATACGAAGATGACAATGTCGGTCTCACAAGTGCATTCGGTTCCTTCGAACCTCCCAAGCCGCAAACGCCGAGAAGTGGGCCTTTGCCTTGGCGCGCGCGGAAAGTGCGGGAGTGGATTACGTTAGATCTGATTGCGTCCTACACGTTCAACCTACCGCCGCCTGCTTCGGCTCTCGTGCCCGGCTTGGCAAAGGATGGTGGCAAGAATTTCAAGGTGAAGAACAGCAAAGAGAAAAACGTCCTACCCGTTTCCACCGCCGAATACGGCTGCAGCAACTGGAGATGGTGGCTTAACAACACAACCATCACACTTGGAATGCAGAACGTGTTCGACGAAGACCCGCCATTTGTGGGCGGCGGGGTGGAGAACGGCTACGACGAATCGCTTGCCACGATCAAAGGCCGATTCTGGTACGTCCAGCTAAAGAAAAGGTTCTAGACAGTCAGAACAGGTTAGACCCGAAATCAAGTCCGCTGCGCGGCGAGCCGTGCTTCGAAAAAATCGTCGCCTCGTTGGCACCGACACAAAACTAACCACGGATTCCGCTGATAACACGGATTCGTAGAGCGCGATGAATCGCGTGTCCAATTTGTAGGGCGTCTGTGTCAGACGCCAGCCAAGAAGCACCCTCGTCATCCCGCCTGGCTCGCCGTAGCCCCGGCGAAGGCAGGTCTTTTCGATTTAACGCTTCAACCCTTCAACGACTTAACGTGGCGGAGCCATTTTTCCTGAAACGCTCCCGATTTTTTTCCTTTGTAAAGGTGTGATGAACACAAGTGAAGGCCTGAAATGATTTCTCCTTGGCGCGCCGGAGCCCGCGAGTGCGGGACGAAGGTGGCACTAACGAGGAATCAAAGAAGGCCAAAACAAGAAAGGAAATTAAACAATGAATAACGAGATCAAAAGAATCAGCTTAATGACAGCAATATTCCTGACCGTGGCGCTCGTCAGCTCCGCGGTGGAAGCGGGAGTGATACGAATTAATGGTACTATCGCAGGGAGCGAAAGTGGCGCGCCTTTTCCCAATCCAGCGGAAGGGTTTTATGTCAATGGGAGCGTCATGTCAACCGACACGGCGCTTGGTCCATTCACACTGTTTTATTCGCTCCCAGTGGACTTTGCTTTCGCGGATACGCCACCTGGGAACGCCGGGGCAAGTCGTTTGATAGTGGGAGACGCCGCCAACGGTGACAGCATTTTAGCGTGTTTCTTTGGGAACAAACGCTGGTTTATGCGACAACGGCGATCTTCACATTGTGGATCACCTGGACCATTATCGGCGGAACGGGCCGGTACGCTGGCGCTAGAGGCAGCTTCACCACGGACGGATGCTCGAACCTTGTGACCGGCGAGACCAGTGGTACCATCAGCGGCACCATCGTCGTAAGAGGACGGTGAGCGTTGGCAGGCCTCTGCCAAACCGTCGCCGAGCGTAGCGCTTGATCCCGTTGATGGGGGAAGCGCTACCTCGGCAAGACGATGCTCTCGCGGATCGCTGCGCTTTTGCCATTACGCTCGCACGTACGCGTGAAATAGAGTGACCAACTTGAAAGCAGTTAAAACTCGAAACCGCAAATTGCCGTCACAGTTCCATCACCATGGCGGCCTTTTCCTCTTCTTATATGATTGGAGGTATCCAGATTTCCGCTGCAGGATAACTCTTCACGCTGCATGCGTTTCACTCAGGTGATTTGAGCGCGTGCGCGCGAAAGATTAAATTGCACTTCGTGTTCCTTCGTCGTCTTCGTGGTCAATTAACTATCTCGATCCGCGGAAACAACGGTACCGGTTTACCCACGACATGTCCGTCCGGCAATCTCCCCCACTCCGCGTCCGCGAGTGAAAATCGTTCCTCTTTTCCGCTCAATTCCATCTTCCAATTGAGCTGATCGAA
>CAVULC010000005.1:0-162765 GCA_963742265.1 uncultured Acidobacteriota bacterium | reverse complement strand
CGCCCACCATCACGTCGGTCGGATCAGGGACCCGTGAAGGCAAGAACAGCTGCCCAATTTCAATGCAAGTGAACAGGCCAGCCGATGTCACCAAGCAGGCGAGTAAGTGCGACTCAGCTCGTTCCGACGCGCGGGGCGAACGAGAGAACGGCTCCGGCCCCGAGCGGAATCGATAACGCCAACTTGGAGAGCAGCGTGCTCAACGCGTTCAGATAGGACCCGTTGCGATATCCGGCAAACGGAACGAGCGAGACGTCGGCGAGCTTCTGACGTATTGCTTCCGTATCGAGCGTGAAGTCGTAAGGTGCCCAGTGAAATGCAAACAGCAGCACGATCCACAGGGCAACAAACGCTAGAGCCTTCCGCTCAAACTGCGACTCCATCGACCCAGCACGCGTCGGGTCGAGATCCGTGGCTCGCCCGGCAAGGCTCACGCCGATTGCGACTCCGCAGGAGCTGAAGAACAGGTCCGTTGCGGTGGCTGCGTGAGATGCGATGAACACCTGCACGAATTCCATGGCAGTGACGGTTGCGATACCAAGCACGAGGGCAATGCTCACCTGCCGAGCGCCGCTCGGGCGCGCGTACAGGGCGAGATATCCAAGAGGTATTGCACTCAGGAGCTCCCCGGCGGCATCGATTAGCCGATCGGTACCGCAAGACGTTGCCCTCAGAGAATGGGATCAACGAAATCTGGCCGGCCCTCAATCTGGCCGCAAGATCGCCGACATCGACCGTGAAATCAAACGGCGCCAGGTGGAAGAGCACCCAGAGTGCGGCGTAAGCGGTGAGTACCCGCATCAGCCGGTCCTGCCGCCTCGAAGCGAACGTCGCCCGTAACCAGACGCTGAGGCGCGTTCCCGCAATCATCCATCCGGTGACACCTATGCCCGCCCCGACCAATTGCGCAGCAATGTCGGTGACTGCAGGGACGCGGTCAGCGGTAAACACCTGGACGAACTCGATGCTGCCGCTGATCGCAGCACACAGCGGGAGGATCGCAGCGCCGGCGACCAAGGATCTCGACAGCCGCATCCGGTCGAGCAGCATGGCGCCGGCCATCGAGAATCCGACTGGAATGAAGAGGAGGATATTCGCGAGGAAGTCCGAACGCGACAGGTGTGCGGGCAGCACCAGGACCTGTTCCCGGAATTGGTTCCAACCCTGCACGAGGGGAACCGGGGAGAAATGGAACGGCAGTAAGCTGCCGTACGCCGCGAAGATGACGAATCCCACGGCGAGGGCCGCGAACGTCCGACGGGTTGGGAACGCGTCAAGCGTGCCCAACCCGGAATTCTCAGTCGAGCGGCCTTGTAGTTGCTCCCGCCGTCCCAGTCCAGTTCACAGGTAATCATTACTTACCCTTTGCTCCGCCAGAGAGGGCGACCCTCACTGTCTGGCCGGCGATCGTGGCCGTCGCGGTCCGTGAGCCAGACGACTTGCTCACCTGCACGGTCGCTGAACCGCTACCCGACGCCCCGCCCGTGACCTTCAACCACCCCGTATTGCTGCGTGCAGTCCACGAACATCCTGATGTCGTCGTCACGAGCACCTGAGCGGCCCCTCCACCCTGCAGGCAGCGTCAACGAGGTCGATGACAAACTGTAGGTGCAGGTTGTCGGGCGCCGGTGCAGAGCACAGCAGCCTGCGTCAGCGTGACAGTTTGGCCCGCGACCGTCGCTGTGCCCGCGCGTGCCCCGCCTGCGTTGGCACTCGCTGTCACAACCACCGTTCCGGATCCCGTGTTTCCAGCACCGACACTCGCCCAGCTCGTGGCCGTGCTTGCTCCCCACGAACAACCTGCCTGCGTCGCAACACTGACGGTGTAGCTGTCGCCTGCTGCGCCGAAGCCGAGCGACGTCGGGGTTACGCCGTAAGTGCAGGGCGACGCCGGCATGCCGGCCTCGGTGATGCCGACCGACATCCCGGCCACCGTGACGCTTGCCCATCGAGGACCGCTGCTATTCGGCGAGACCGCGATCGAAACGGAGCCAGGGCCAGAGCCGCCGGGCCCGACGGTTACCCAGTTCGCCGCGTTCGCCGTGCTCCACGCACATCCCAGTGCTGTGGTGACGTTCACCATCACCGAGCCGCCGGTTTCGGAGAACGACAACGACGTCGGCGTGAGCGAGTAGGTGCAGGTTGTGCCGGTCGTGTTGACGGAGGACCGGAAGCTCGCAACGGTCGCCGCATTTCGATTCAACGCCTGCGCGTTGTCTTGAGTCGGAGTACCGGTTGGGCGATCACCGTAGAACACATTTGGATTCGAGAACTGCTGCACACGCGTCGCGCCGCCGTAGGACATAACGGTGCGGAACGCGCCGGACGGATCCTGGTAACCATAGGCATACGGGTAGGAGGCGTCTACCGCTGGCGTTGGCCGGATCGTGGTGCAGCCCCTGGTTGTGTCCGACCTCGTGGGCGTAGCTCAGATATCCACCGGCGCACGACTGATCGACCACGTTGAACGCAGTGGCGGCGAACCCGGTAGACACTGAGGTCATCAAATACCCGGTACCGCAATACCCCGCTGCCGCATATCCACTGCCGATCAACGTGACGATGTCGGCCCCGTATGTGTTACGGAGCGCATGCACCTGGTCGATGTACCCATCACTCGCCCCCTGCAGGCGTGACAGATCGCCTGACATCGCGGATGGCGTCTCGGTGAAATCCACCTCGCCGCTGTAAACGAGGTGCAGGCTCGTCGAGATCTGGCTGTTCGCGTAAGACGCGTTCGCGTTTGCGACTGCGAGGTCAACCAGGCTCTGGATTGCCGCGGCAGAACCACCGAGCGCGTTACGCGCCGCCGGGGTCCACACGACCATGACGTCGATCTGCCCTGGTGAGTCCGCCGTCACGGGGTTCAGGGTTGTCGTGGCATTGCCGGATGCAGAGATCAGATCGGGGGATTCGACCGGCGCGTCTTCCGTGGGGAACAGTGCGGCACTGACTTCGCGCACTTCGTGCAGGCCTCCGCCGGCGAAGCCGATCTCGAACATTCGTCCATTTGCGGTCACGCTTCCCGACAGCGTCCCATTTACGCTGGCGAGGGTAACTTCACCGCGATCCGGTGCTTCGAGTCTTCCATGCCAGAGAGTCGAGCCCGCGCGAGCGTGGCTGCCGCTGGTTCGCCGAGCCGTCACCTGCACATCGTCAAAGAGTGCGAGCTCGATCCGATCGAACTCGAGCGCCTGGCTGTCGACTCGTCCAAGGATGTGGCGGGTTGCTGCTATAGAGGATCCACGCGGCTGCACCGCCTGGCCTGGAGCTCTGTCGATCAGTTTCCTGGCCGCGGGCTGAGCAGCGACAGGCGTTGCTATATAGAGGATGGCGAAGGAGACGAGGGAGGCGCGGCGCAGAAACGTAAACATGTTGGTCGGTTCTCCGGCGGACGTGTGGCAGCCCTGCAGGCTGCACCGGGAGTACCGACAGCAATCGACGAAAAACTCTAGATATTCTGCGTTTTCGGGATCTCAATCTGACCGACCAGGCACTCTCTCGTAAGCGTTCTTACGAAAATGTCGCTGGTGGATGAGGGGAGACGGACAAATTGCGTGCGTACCTGACTGAGGCCGCGCCGCAGGCTCAGAGAGAACCGCGCTATGCCAGGGTGCCGATGCGACCGGCCTTGCCGCCGATCGGGACGGCGGGCGGCGCCGAGGGCTCAAAAGAATGATGGGTGTGCTGGAAAACCTGCGACCCGGTCGTCTCTACTCGTAGAGTGTAGGCGATTGGGAATTGATCGAGAATGGCACCCACCGCCTTCAGAAGCGCCGGCGCAAAGGCGTTTTCATCATCGGCCGTGAGAGATGAGATGAAGCGGATGTCCATGAACTTACAGTTCTGCAAGCAGTATTCCGAACGCTGTTCAGCGCGACCGATAATTTTTCTAACGTTTTCGACCGATAGACGGTCCAACGACTGCGGGAGTCCGATTAGGGGTTGACTTAACTCTCCCCAAAACCCGGATGGCGCTCCGAAACGCGCCACGGCCTGATCCGGACCGGGACCAACCAAAGCTTTGCTCCTGTGTATGTCTTTAATGAGTCCCGGCAGCCGGTGTAATCAATCTGACACGCTTTATTTTCGCCTGAGCTGTTCATCGTGCGTCTTAAAGACGGATAATGTCACCCTCCCAAGCGACTATGCGGTCATCTAACAGCGTTCCGGCATTGATAGGCAACAATCCCGCGATTGTCGCCGTCCGTGAAGAGATCGACTACGCAGCTCGGTGCGACGCAAAGGTACTGATTACCGGCGAAAGCGGTGTCGGTAAGGAGATCGTCGCCGGCCTCATTCACGCCGGCAGCGAACGGCGTCACAGCCCGATGGTCACCGTGAATTGCGCCGCGATGGCCGAATCCCTCCTCGAAACGGAACTCTTTGGACACGTCCGCGGCAGCTTCACCGGTGCATTCCGCGATCGCAGTGGTGTGCTCGAACAGGCTCACCGCGGCACGATCTTCATGGACGAAATCGGCGAGACCAGCCCGCGAATGCAGGGGCTCCTCCTCAGATTTCTCGAGACCGGCGAGATCCAGCGAGTCGGATCCGAACGAATGGATGCGCGCGTCAACGTTCGGGTCATCGCCGCCACCAATCGCAACCTGGTCGACGCCGTCGCCGCGAAAACATTCCGCGACGATCTGTATTACCGGCTGAACGTCATCCAGTTGCACCTGATTCCGCTGCGCGAGCGACTCGAAGATGTTCCGGCGCTGCTGACGCACTTCCTCACGATGTTCGCCGAGCAGTACCAGGTGCCGGTGCCGGCGATCACGCCCGACGCACTCGCCATGGTCGAATCGTACAAGTGGCCCGGCAACGTGCGCGAGTTGAAGAACGTCGCCGAGCGGCTCGTCATCCGGAACAGCGAAGGTGCGATTGAAGTCACCGATCTGCCGATGAACCTGCGCGTCGAGCCGCAGCCATTGCGCGCCTCGGCGCCCGGCGTCCGCAGCACCGCAGAGGTGCTCTACGATCGGCTGGTCCAGGGGCGGGAGTCGTTCTGGTCTACGGTCTACGCGCCGTTCATGTCACGAGACATGACGCGAGACGATCTGCGTGCGCTGGTGCGCAAGGGTCTCGAGCAGACGGCCGGGAACTACCGGCTGCTGACCGGCTTGTTCAACATGCCGGAAGGCGACTACAAGCGCTTCCTGAACTTTCTTCGGAAGCATCATTGCCACGTTGCCTTTCAGCAGTTTCGAACGGTCCCCGCACGGCCGCTCAACATGACGTCTGACGATGTCAACGACAGGGACCGTTTGCCGCGAACCGATCGCGACCGATCCTTTTCGAAAGCGTCGGCCTGACCGCTACGCCGTAGCCATCAGGTCGAGCAGGTAGTCCGCGCCGACCGGTTTGAGCACGTAACTCGCGCGGAGATGGGCCGCTTCCTCACGCAAAACGGGATCGTCGAATCCCGAAAACACGATGATCTTCATCTCGGGGTGCTTGTCGCGCGCGATCACCGCAAGTTGAAGTCCGTTGAATGCGCCGAGTCGAATGTCAGTGATCATCACGTCGAAGTGCTCGGTGAGGAGTTGCTGGCGCCCTTCCTCGAACGTCCGGCACGACACCACATCTCTGCCCGGCCCGCGTGAACGCGATCGTCATCGCTTCCAGCAGTGACGGTTCATCGTCTACCACCAGCACCCGTTGTGCCTGTAACGACGGCATCCCCTGATCCACGACGTTCTGCTCCAAAGTGTCCATATGCTAGCGTTTCTGCCTGTTACCCGACACATCACCGGGCTGTGCAAGTGGCATTCCGGCGAGCCGAGGCCCGGAAATCCTGACAATTTGTGCAGTTAACGTATTCGAACGACACCATCTCGGAGCTTTGGGTAGCGCTCGAAGACGGCTGGGTCGTGGCCGGGAACAACAAGTGATGAGTCGGACGCGAGGGTCTTGATCCGGTCCTGCGCCTTCAGGTTGCTGGCCGCGTCCAGCGTCTGCGCAATCGGCAGGTGCTTGTCGAGATTTTCATAGAGATACACGTTGTCCGAGGCGAAAACCGCCGTTCCGCCGGCGGTCTGAACTCCAACGTACTGTGATTGCCAGGTGTGCTTGCCTCCGGTGTAGCAGCGGATACCTGGCAGGATCTCCTGGTCGTCCCCCTCGACGAATCTCAGCCGTCCGAGCGTATTGATCTTCAGCAGCGCCAGCATGTCGTCCTCGTCGATGCCGCCATGGGTATTTCGTGCCTGCCACGCGTCGCCTGTGTAATAGGCGTACTCCTCGCGTTGGATCCATACAGTGGCGTTCGGAAAAAGATCCGCGCCGTCGACGTGATCCCAGTGGGCGTGCGAGATGATGATGTCGGTGATCTCCTCCGGGTCGTACGCCGGCGGCCGCGACAGCGTCGGCAGGGGAGCGGAAATTCTGCGGCTTCCATTGATCCAGGAATTTCTGCCGATAGAAACCGGAGTCCACCAGGATCCGTTTGCCGTTGGAGCCTTTGAGCAGCCACACCATCACCGGGATGTCGAGTCGCCGCGCCGGGTCCGCGCCGCTGATCAGTCCCGACACCCGGAACTGCGGCAGTACCCCGAATCGCACGGCGTAGGCTTCATACACGACCGGCTGCGTCCCCCGCATCGCGCTTCCTGCCATCGTCGTGGCGATCACAAGAGCAAGGGTGAGGATTTGTTTGCGCATGCGTGAAGCTTGTCACGGCAGGAGACCGGGAGAAAGGCGAACAAGAGGATAAGAGGTAAGGAGCAATTTTTTCGGGTGCTTTCTTCGTGCTCTTAGTGCTCTTGGTGGCCTTTGAGATGTGGCCGTGGCCGTGGTGAGTTAACCTTTTCTCATGCCTCAGATCTCTCATGTGACGCCCCGCGCGGGTGACGTGCTCCTGCTGGTCGGCACGATGAAAGGCGCGTTCATTCTCCGGGCGGACGCGCAGCGGCGAGGGTGGGACGTTGGTGGCCCGTACTTTCCGGGCAGCGCGGTCTATGCGATGGCCTACGACGCGCGTGCGGGACGGCAACGGATCTGGGCCGGGCCGAACAGCATGCATTGGGGCGGCACGCTCCAGTCGAGCGACGACTTCGGCCAAAGCTGGACGAATCCTGAAGAAGCGAACGTCAAGTTTCCCGAGGGCACCGGCGCGGCGTTGAAGCAGATCTGGCAGATCGCGCCCGGACGTGAGGTCGAACCGGACACCTTGTATTGCGGCGTCGAGCCGGCCGCGGTCTTCATCTCCCAGGACGCGGGAACCACGTGGCGCTTGAACGAAGGTCTGTGGAATCACCCGCACCGCGAGCGATGGGAACCCGGCGGCGGCGGACTCTGCCTGCATACGATTCTGCTCGACCCCGCCGATCCGCAGCGCATTCGCGTCGCGATCTCCACCGGCGGCATGTACGTCACCGAGGATGGGGGAGACAGCTGGCGTGCGTCCAACAAGGGCGTGCGTGCGGATTTTCTTCCGGAGAAGCACCCGGAGTTCGGCCAGTGCGTGCACAAGGTCGTGCAGTCGAAATCCCGGCCGGAGCGGATGTTTCTTCAGAACCACTGGGGCCTGTACCGCAGCGACGATCGCGGCGAGACCTGGACCGACATCGCCAACGGCGTTCCGTCCGATTTCGGCTTCGGGCTCGCGATTCACCCGAAGGATCCTGAGTGCGCGTGGATCGTTCCGCTCGAATCGGATCAGTTCCGCTGCACACCGGAGGGGAAGCTGCGCGTCTACCGCACGCGCGATGCGGGCGCCCACTGGGAACCGCTCTCGAACGGCCTGCCGCAGGACGGCGCCTACGAGACAGTTCTCCGCGACGCGGTTGCCGTCGACTCCCTCGATCGGACCGGCGTGTACTTCGGCACGCGCAGCGGCAAGATCTTCGGGTCGGCGGATGAGGGAGACAGCTGGTCGGAGCTCCTGGACGGACTGCCGCCGGTGATCTCGGTCAAGGTGGCGATGATCTGATGTCCTGCGTTGTGCTCATCCCGGGCGCGCTGCGAGACCTCGCCAGCAACCGTGCGCAGGTCGAGATCCACGGCGACGCGGCATCAATCAAGGATGCGATGTCGTTGCTGTGGAAAGAATGTCCCGGCATTCGCGACCGCGTGCTCACCGAGCTGGGTGACGTCCGTCCGCACGTCAACATCTTCGTGGACGGCGAGAACATCCGCCATGCCGGCGGTATGTCCGCCAGGCTCCGCGACGGCAGCGAGATCATGATCGTGCCTGCAGTCAGCGGAGGATAGGAAACTAATTTAGCCTTCGTGCTCTTTGTGCGCTTTGTGGACGTCGTGCCGATGCCGTCGGCCGTTGTGGCGTCAGTGTCAGTGTGTTCGCCGCAGCCTTTTCTACCGCGGCGCTCGAGAAGGCGAGCGGGAAGTACTTCTTGTCGCCCCAGTCCTTCAGCAGGTTGCTGTAGAAGCGGCTGCCGGGTTGACCTGATTGTCCCGGCGTGTTGATCACCAGCGATCGATCCCAGTTCGACACGTCGAGGATCTCGCGGTAGCTGGCGCCGTCTGCGGCGACAGTGCCCGATCCGCCGCTGCCTTCGACCGGCGGAATGTTGAAGGGCGCGAGAAACGGATGCGGGAAGGCGCGCATGTGCATGCGCCCCCATCGCCAGCCACCCGGGTCCGGACCTTGAGTTGACGTCAGCCGATCGACAGCGCGTTTGAGCCTCGCTTCGACCGCATCAGGCGTGTTGGCCGTGCCGGGAGTCTCTGCCGGCGCAGCACCGCGCGCGCCGCGGCCTTGCGCATCGACAGTCCGCCAGGTTTCGTAGATAGCCGCCGCCGCACTCTCGCGGTTGTAGACCGCATCCCATTTTTCGAGTGCGGCGCGCGCCGTCTCCACAGAGGGATCCTTCGCCGTCCAGCCTTTGAACAACTCGAGGTCCGCGGCTGCACGCAGCGAGTAGGCATCGTGTTGCATCCGCGCGTGATCCTCGAGTGTCAACTTCTTCCCCGGCTGAATCATCTGCAACAGCCTCGTGATCCGCTCGAAGCGGGTATCCGCGGACTTGAACATCAGCGGCGGCGTGTAACCCTTCGGTTGGATGTTGTTATTCGCAGTGGCAACGAATCCTCGCGACGGATTCAGCTCTCGTGGAAGATCGTTCCGGAAGCCTTGCCACTCGAACGCACCCGTTCCGGGAACCGGGAGCCGGCCACTCCATCCTTTGCGGGACGGCGTGAGCGCGGAGGCTTGCCACGAGATATTCCCGTCAACGTCGCCGCAGATCAGGTTCTCGGATGGCGCCTTCCAGTACATCGCGGCATTCAGAAACGCCCGGCAGTCCTGCACCTGCGCGAGCCGCAGGCCGGCCAGATACGGCGCGGTCCCTGGTTCGTCGAGCGCGGAACGCAGTGCATAGCCGCGATGACGCTCGCGATCGATGAAGAAGACCGGTCCGTGGCGGCTGAATTTCAATTCCACGGTCTCTGCGCCCGCGCCTTTGACGGCGATCTCCTCCGTCACCGAACGAAGCGACTCCCACTTGCCGTTCCACTTCACCTCGTTCGCGTTCGCGGGATTCAGTTCTTCCACGTAGACATCGTGCTGGTCGGTGCCGACGATGGTCAGTCCCCAGCCGATGCGGTCGTTGTGGCCGACGGCGACGCCGAGAAATGGCGGCTCCGATGCACCCGCGACATTCCATCCCGGTGCGTTGAGATGGACGATGTAACGGAGCGATGGATTGGTGACTTCGCGATGCGGATCGTTGGCCACGACCGGCTTTCCCGTTGCCGACATGCCGCCGTTCACGACCCAGTTGTTGCTACCGGGCTCCGGGACGCTGCCGTCCGGTTGATCTCCACCGGCGGTACCGGCGAAGGCGGCGAACTCCGGCAGCAGTTGTGGACGGGGCGTTCCGCCCCCAACTCGGGTCGCGGCGATCACTTCATCAGTGATTGCCGTCACATCGAGACCTGCGGGGACGCGCAAGTCGTCGAACGGATCCGGATTCCTGCGCCGGTTCGCTTCGGCGGCACCAAGCTGTGCGACGCTGCGTGCCAGCTGCAGTTCGGCCGCGCCTTCGGTCAACGACGTTTGCCGCAGCAGCAAGGTCTCGATCGTCCAGGGCTGCGGGCGGATGCCGGTGACGACGAACTCCACCGGAAGCTTTCCTGAACGAGTCGCCTGCGCGATCGAGGCGTTCACGCCGGCGACGTACGCCGTCATGATCCGGCGCGCCTCCGGGTGATAGCTGGTGAGCTCGGCGTCGGTGACGCCGCCACGATATTTCAGGAGCCGCGCCTGCTTGTCGCGCGCCAGCGCGCCTGGACCGAGCACCTCGGCGAGCCGACCCTCGCCCGCACGCCGCCACATTTCCATCTGCCAGAGGCGGTCCTGCGCCATGACGTAGCCCTGTGCGAAGAACAGATCCTCGGTCGACTGCGCGTAGATGTGCGGCACCCCCCACGAATCCCGCACGACCCGCACAGGGGCCTTGACTCCTTCAGCGGTCAACGTCCCGTCGATCTGGGAGAGCGCAGCGGTCGCGAGCGCGTCGAGCGAAGCGGGCTTTGTACCGCGGCAGCTTGAATCAGCAGGCACAGCGCGAGGGTCGGGATGATTCTCATGTTGGCGGTCAGATCTTAACTCTATGATTAAGCATGGACGAGCACATCGACCCCCGTATAGACATCGGCCATGTGCACCTCAAGGTTTCCGATCTCGATCGATCCATCGCGTTCTACTCGGGCGTGCTCGGCTTCGAGGTCACGCAACGGATGGGAACGTCGGCCGCGTTCCTCAGCGTCGGCGGCTATCATCACTACATCGGCTTGAACACCTGGGAATCGCGCGGAGGATCGCCGGCGCCGGCCGGCGCGACCGGCCTCTATCACTTCGCCATCCGCTACCCGGACCGCGCGTCGCTCGGCGACGCGCTTCGTCGTCTTCGCGAGGCAAAGGTGCCGCTCGACGGTGCAAGCGATCACGGCGTCAGTGAAGCGCTCTATCTTCGCGATCCGGATCAGAACGGCATCGAGCTCTACAGGGACCGGCCTCGCGACGAATGGCCGCGTGGGTCCGATGGATCGCTCGTCATGGTCACCGAACCTCTCGACCTGGTCGCCTTGTTGAGAGACGCGAAGCCTGCGCCCGCTGCCAACAGGGCGACGAAGGGTGCCGACGGATCCCTGTCCACCCCACTCAGCGAAACACACCGGCAGCAGCTCAGGGAACTGCGCACCAAACTCTTGAACCTGCACAAGGCGCTGCTCGACGATGCGCGAGCGGCGTACGAACTGGATCGGGGTGCTGTGGGCTCGAACACGAACCTCCTTCAACTCGTCATCAACGATCCCTGGTTCGCATGGCTCCACTCGGTTTCAGAGCTCGTCGTCCGCATCGACGAAACGATCGAGACGAAGTCTCCGGCAACCGACAAGGAAGCCGTGGAGCTTGCCGAGCAGGTCGAGAAGCTGTTGACTGCGTCCGAGACGGGTGAAGGATTCCAGCGGCGTTACTTCGAGGCACTGCAGCGCCAGCCGGCCGTCGTTCTCGCCCACGCGGACGTGCGGCGGACGCTCAAATCCATGAAGGCATAGCCGTGGCCGTCGAAGAAGCAGCGACGGCTGCACGAGCTGCAGCCGCAACCATTCCGCCGAAACCGCGCCGCCAGCTCGATCGATCCATCGTCGAGGGTCCAATCGGACGCGCTGTCTGGAAGATCGCGTGGCCCACCGTTCTTCAGAATGCCATCGGCGGACTACAGGGAATCATCGATCACGCGCTCGTCGGCCACTTCGTCGGGTTCACGGGTAATGCGGCGATCGGCGTGAGCTGGCAGATCTTTCTCGTCGTCATCGTCTTCATCAGCTCGCTCTTCACCGGAATGGGGGTGCTGGTGGCACGTTTCGCCGGAGCGAACGATCACGAGCGTGTCGATCGGACCGTTTACCAGGCGTTCCTGACCGCATTCGTGCTGGCCGTCGGCATCCTCGCACCGCTTGGCTATGCGCTCGCGCCATTCCTGCTCGAAGTCGTCAACGCCACACCCGCGGTGAAGGCGGAAGCCTTGCCCTTCCTGCGGATCATGTTCGTCTTCAGCATCGGCATGCTGATGTTCTTCATGCTCGGCGGAGCGTTGCGCGCTGCGGGGGACGCGCGAACGGGCCTCTATCTCGGGCTGGCGATGACCGTCCTCAACATCTGCCTCAACGTGCTGTTGATTCGCGGCGCCGGACCGATCCCCGCGTTCGGAACCAAGGGAGCCGCGATGGGCACCGCCATCGCGAGCATCACCGTCTCGAGTGTGGCTATCTGGCTCATTCTTGCGGGAAGGATGGTGATCCACTTTCCGCGAGGAGGATCGTGGAAGCCGGATTGGACCATCATCCGGTCGCTGTTCAAGTTCGGCCTGCCCGCGGGCGTCCAGGGGGTGGCGATGAACATCGCCGGCGTCCTGCTGCTGCGCTTCATCGGCTCGCTCGAGTACAGCGCCGAGGCGCAGGCGGCGTATGCGGTTGGCTACGCGGAGCTCTTCTCGCTGATCACGTGGACATCGGTTGGACTGATGGGTGCCGCCGCTGCGGTCGCGGGCCAGAATCTGGGCGCCGGCAAGCCGGACCGCAGCCAGCGCGCCGTGCACCTCGCGGCGCGCGTCGGCCTTGGCGTGGCGGGCTCCATAGGCGCGCTGTTCCTGTTGATCCCGGAACAGCTTCTCGGCATCTTCGGCTTGAACGATCCGATCGTCGTCCGACTCGGGACGGAGCTGCTCCGATTCCTCAGCCTCTCGGGCCTCTTCATTACTGTCGCCCTCACGTATACAGGTGGACTGCAGGGCACCGGAGACACGCGCAGTCCGCTGGTCATCACCCTGATTTCGCAGGTCGCCGTTCCGATGGGCATCTGCTTCACGGCGCAGGCGATGGGAAATCTCCACTCGACCACCGTATGGAGCGCAATCCTCGCCGGCCACTTCACCCGCTGCGTCCTCTCTGTCGCCCGTTTCCAGCAGGGCAACTGGCGAACGATCGCGATTACCTAGCACGTGCGAGGTGCGACGTGCGACGTGCTTACGTGCGCGCGTGCTGACGTGCCGCGTGCGGACGTGCTGACGTGCCGCGTGCGGACGTGCTGACGTGCGCCGGTCGAAAGGCACGCTTGCACCTGGCACCAGGCCGGCTAGCACCCGGCACCCTGGCACCCGGCACCCCGGCACCCCGGCATCCGGTACCCAGCTTGCAGCAGCTGACCTGTGGAGGAGCCTGAAAGATGAGATGGACGCCCAGCGGACGCGGAAACATTGACGATCTGCGCGGTAGCTCGGGGGCGGGATGGGGCGCGTGCCGATGGGAATCGGCGGCATCCTCGTGCTGCTCGTTCTCAGTTGGTTCACCGGGATCGATTTCATGTCGCTGCTTGGCAACAATGCGGTCCCGCAGTCCGAGTCCACGACAGGTACTTCCGGTCCGGTGAACGCGACGCCGCAGGAAGAAGAGACGATGGACTTCGTCAATGCTGTCATCGAAGACACCCAGGTGACCTGGGGAGAGCTGCTGGGTGGCCGATACGAGCGGACGCGCGCGGTGGTGTTCCGGGATGCGGTGCAATCGACCTGTGGCATGGCCCAGTCAGCGGTCGGTCCTTTTTACTGTCCGGGCGACCGCAAGGTGTACCTGGACCTGAGTTTCTTCGACGAGTTGAAGAAACGTTTCGGCGCGCCGGGCGACTTCGCGCAGGCGTACGTGCTCGCTCACGAGGTTGGTCATCACATTCAGACGCTTACGGGCGTGGAGTCGCAGGTCCGGCAGCGGCAGGCACAGGGAGGCGACCGCAACGCGCTTTCGGTTCGCATGGAGCTGCAGGCAGATTGCTATGCCGGCGTGTGGGGCTACCACGCCAATAAGAGCGGTCGTTTTCAGCAGGGCAAGATCGAACTGGATCCCGATGATCTCGAAGAGGGGCTGCGCGCCGCGAGCGCGATTGGTGACGACACGCTTCAGAAGCGATCCACCGGACGCGTGATGCCAGACAAATTCACTCACGGATCGTCCGCTCAGCGCGTCGACTGGTTCCGGCGCGGCTTCAGCAGCGGCGATCCCAATGCGTGCAATACGTTTCAGAGCTGAGTGACGCTGATCAGCTTTCAGCTACCAGCTTCCAGCTCAGAGGTGCGAGGTGCAACTTGCGACATTCACTTGTGACGGTCGGCATACTCGTCTCGTGTCTAGCTATTTCACAGAACGCGCGCGCACAGAGTCAGACGACTGCGCAGCGTGAGGCCGAGCGCGAGCAGGCGCGGTTCCGTGCGATGGACCGCGATGCGGACGGTGTGATCACCCGGAGCGAATGGCGCGGCGATGCCGAGTCGTTCGCGCGTTACGACACCAATCATGACGGCGTGCTGTCCGGGAGTGAGATCTGGATCGGCGGCCGCAGGACCGACGTGCCCGCGGCGAGTACCAGCGCGACCGATGGCCGTCAGCACCAGGACCAACTCCTGGATGCCTTCTACCGGGCGGATCGCAACAATGACGGACGGCTCGCGCGGGATGAGTGGTCCAGCGACTCCGCGACTTTCAACCGCGTCGATCGCAACCGCGATGGCTACATCAGCGAGCAGGAGTTTCTCGGAACCGACGATGTCGCTCGTCAGCGCGCATCGACCGCAGACGATGCGAGGCGGGATACGCCAGGATACCGAGCCGGCTACGATCGCGGACTGATCGAAGGACGGCAGGCCGGTAAGGAAGACAAGGAACAGCGCAACCAGTGGGACCTCGCCGGCCAGCGCGAGCTCGAGCAGGCGGACTCCGGCTATAGCGCACAGCTCGGCGTCCGCGAAGATTACCAGGCCGGTTACCGCGCCGGCTTCCGTGTCGGCTATCGCCAGGGTTTCGGACCGCGATCGTAGCCGCGATCGTAGTGCAGCCCTTCAGGGCTGCCATGCAAGCCGTTCGTAGTCCAGCCCTTCAGGGCTGCCGTAATTCCGACGCGCGCCCAACGATAAAGGCAGCCCTAAAGGGCTGCACTACGAAAGGGCTGCACTACGAATGCGCTTCCCTGAGATAAGCTGCGGAGATGCCGCAGGTGCCTGCGATCGGGCGTGCCGTGCCGCGCCGCGAAGGACGCGCGAAGGTCACGGGCCGCGCCCGCTACGTGGACGACCTCACGCTCCCCGGCATGCTGCACGGCGTCACCGTCCGCAGCCCACTGCCTCGCGGTACGATTCGCGCCATCACCTACGGTGACGGCATTCCCTGGGACGAGATCACCATCGTCACTGCGGCCGATATCCCCGGGCGCAACATCGTTGCGCTCATCGTCGAAGACCAGCCGTATCTCGCGCACGAGACCGTCAATCACGCCGAAGAGCCGGTTCTTCTGCTCGCGCACGCGGATCGGCACCTGCTCGAAGAAGCGCGGCGTCGCGTGACGATCGATATGGACCCGCTTCCCGCGGTCTTCACGATCGACGAGGCGCTCGAGGCGAAGCATATCGTCTGGGGCGCGGACAACATCTTCAAAAGCTACCGCGTCGGGCGCGGCGATGTTGATTCAGCCTGGGCGACCGCGGCGACGATCGTCGAAGGCGATTACGCCACTGGCGCGCAGGAGCAGCTCTACATCGAGCCGAACGGGATGCTTGCCGTCGCCGACATCGCATCCGGCGTGACGGTGTGGGGCTCGATGCAATGTCCCTACTACATCCATAAAGCACTCGCCGGGCTGTTCGGATTGCCCGCGGAAAAGATTCGGGTCGTGCAGATGGAAACAGGCGGGGGCTTCGGCGGTAAAGAGGAGTACCCATCGATCATCGCCGGGCATGCGGCACTGCTGGCGTGGAAGTCGGGCCGGCCGGTGAAGCTGATTTACGACCGCGCGGAAGACATGGTGGCGACGACGAAGCGGCATCCCTCGCGAACGCACATCAAGACCGGTGTCGATGCCGACGGCAAACTGGTTGCGATGGATATCGATTTCCTGATCGACGGCGGTGCGTACTGCACGCTGTCGCCGGTGGTGCTGTCGCGCGGCACGATCCACGCCTCAGGTCCGTATTTCTGTCCCAACATCCGCGTCAACGGACGTGCCGTGGCGACCAGCGTGCCGCCTCATGGTGCGTTCCGCGGCTTTGGCGCGCCACAAAGCATCTTCGCTCTCGAGCGCCACATGGATCGCGCCGCAGCGGCCGCGGGCATCGAACCGGAAGGCTTTCGCAAAGCGAACTTCATCAAGCCCGGACAGGTGAGCGCCGTCGGGCAGGTGATGCGCGACCCCGTGGACATGGGCGCAATCCTCGATCGTGCGCTGGAGCTCTCTAATTACCACGAGAAGAAGCAACGGTTCGCTGCGGAGCCGCCTCATGGAACCATCCGCAGAGGGATTGGCTTCTCGACCTTCATGCACGGGGCTGGCTTCACCGGATCGGGTGAAGATCATCTCGCGTCCATCGCAACCGTTGAAGTCTCGCGCGATGGACGGATCCGTGTGCTCACTGCGAGCACCGAAATCGGCCAGGGTACGATCACGATCTTTTCCCAGATTGCGGCCGACGCACTCGGGGTGGATATCGATGACATCGACATCGTTCAACCCGACACGTCGCTCGTGCCCGATAGCGGACCGACGGTCGCATCGAGAACCTGTATGGTCGTCGGTAAGCTCGTCGAGTCCGCGGCGCACGCGTTGCGGCGCACCCTCGCTGGCGTCGGCTTGCCGGCCGAAGGCTACTCACGCGATGAGTTCCATCAGTTCTGCCGCATCCACATCGAACAGAACGGATCGCTCAGCGCGTCGGCCCAGTACCTCACCTGCGCCCGACGTGAAATGGGACGATGACAAGTATGAAGGCGATGCCTACGGCTCCTATGCGTGGGCCGCGTACGTGGCCGAGGTGTCGGTCGATCTCACGACGTTCGAGATTCGCGTCGAGGACTTCGTCGCCGTGCAGGAGATCGGAAAGGTGATCAACCCCGTGCTCGCGACAGGCCAGATCGAAGGTGGCGTCGCCCAGGGAATCGGCTGGGCCCTATATGAGGACGTCATCTGGCGCGAAGGGCGGATGGCGAACTCCCAGATGACGAACTACATCATGCCGACCTCGGTGGATCTGCCGCGCATCCAGGTGTTCTTCGAGGAAGTGCCGTACCCCAATGGGCCCGCAGGTGCGAAGGGGATTGGGGAGTTGCCGATGGATGGTCCTGCACCAGCCATCGCGAACGCGGTTGCGCATGCGACGGGCATCGACGTCCGCCGGATTCCACTGACGCCGGAAACGCTGGCGGCACTGGCAGAGGTGCCGGTTGGATAAGCCCGCGTCCATTTCCGTTCGGTGCCAGGTAAACGGGGAGAGCGTCACGCTGCGCGGGCACCCGATGTCCCGGCTGCTCGATGCGCTGCGCACCTCGTTGCATCTCACCGGGACGAAGGAAGGCTGCGGTGAAGGAGAGTGTGGCGCGTGCGGAGTCACGATCGACGGACGGCTCGTGAACAGCTGCCTGGTGCCGCTGCTGCACGCGGAAGGCACGTCGATCGGTACCATCGAGGGGATCGCTTCGGACGACCAGCTCGATGCAGTGCAGCAGGCCTTCCTCCAGCACGGTGGCGCGCAGTGCGGCATCTGCACGCCCGGGATGGTCCTCGCGGCAAGGGCCCTGCTCGATCGTGTCGCCGAACCCACGCTCGACGACGTCCGTCACGCCCTCGCCGGGAATCTCTGCCGCTGCACGGGCTACATGCGGATCTTCGAGGCCGTGCTCGCCTGCGTGAAGCGCCCAGGCGCGACGAGCGCCGGGACATGAGAACGTGGCTCGCCGGTTTCGATATGGTCCGGGCGCAATCGCTGGACGAGGCTCTGCAGCGGCTCGCCAATGAACCAGGCATCTGGACGCCGTTCGCAGGAGGCACCGACCTGATGGTGCTCCTCGAATCCGGAAAACTGAAGAAGACTCAGTATCTGGATCTCTGGTCTGTTCCGGAATTGCGCGGCATCCGCGAAGAGCCGGATGCGTTGATCATTGGGGCGCTCAGCACCTACACCGATCTGCTCGAGAGCACGTCGATCCGTGCGGAGTTTCCGCTGATCTGCGATGCTGCACGCGAGACCGGTGCGATCGCGATTCAGAACCGCGGAACGATCGGCGGCAATATCGCCAACGCGTCTCCAGCGGCGGATTTGCCTCCCGCGCTGCTCGTCTACGATGCGTCGCTCGAGATCCGGTCTACTCGCGGACGACGCGTCATCGCGTACGAGCAGTTCCACAAGGGTTACAAGGTGATGGATCTTGCGCCCGACGAGCTCATCACGGCCATCAGGCTCCCGCGAGGGAAGCCGCGCACGATGCAAACGTACCGCAAAATCGGGACACGCCGCGCGCAGGCGATCTCGAAAGTCTGTTTCGCGGCTGCAGCCGACGTTCACGACGGCGTCGTGCGAGACATCCGCGTCGCGCTCGGCAGCGTTGCGCCGACGGTCGTGCGCTGCGCGAGCACCGAAGCGAAGCTGCGCGGGCAGCGACTCACCCCTGACGTGATCGCCGCGGCGCGATTGCAGATCGACCGCGACATCGCTCCGATCGATGACATCCGATCGAACGAACGCTATCGCCGCCTGGTCGCCGCTAACCTGCTCGAACAGTTCCTGGTGGGAGGATCCCGTTGAACCTGGTCCGCGTCGGACTCGCCTCGATTGTCGCGATCACTCTCTCCACCGCTACGTCGTCCGCCGGGCCGCAGCAGACGTCAGCCAGTCAATCGGCGGAAGTGGAGCTGGCACTGTCGAAGGTTGCTCCAAGCCTCGTCCGGATTCACGTGGTCAGCGTCGATCAGCAGGACGGCCGCGAGATCAAACGGGAGGCATCCGGCAGCGGCACGATCATCACTCCCGAGGGGCACGTGGTCACCAACCATCACGTGGCCGGGAAGACGCGCAGCATCATCTGCACGCTCCCGACGCGCGAGGAGATCCCTGCCGAACTGGTCGGGACGGACCCGCTCGCGGACATCGCGGTCCTGAAGTTGAAGCCTTCGAAACCGCGAACGTTCCCCGTCGCGAAATTCGGAGACTCGTCGACGTTGAAGGTGGGCGAGCGGGTACTCGCGCTCGGAAGTCCGCTGGCGTTGTCACAGTCCGTGACGATGGGCATCGTGAGCAACACCGAGATGATCATGCCGGGCATGTTCTGGCCGTTCAATCGCATGACACTCGACGGCGAGGACGTCGGCTCCATCGTTCGCTGGATCGGCCACGACGCCGCGATCTTCGGCGGCAACTCGGGTGGCCCGCTGGTGAATCTCAAGGGAGAGATCGTCGGTATCAACGAGATCAGTCTGGGGCTGGCGGGTGCGATCCCAGCCGACCTCGCGCAGGAAGTGGCGACCGCGCTCATGAAGGAGGGTCGTGTGCGCCGGGGTTGGATCGGGCTCGAAGTGCAGCCGTTGCTGAAATCGTCTGCCGGATCCCGAGGCGCGCTGGTCGGCGGCACGATCGAGGGATCCCCCGCGGCGAAAGCCGGCTTTCTCTCAGGCGACGTGCTGACAAAGCTGGGCTCATCCGACATCAGTGTGAGGTTCGGTGAAGAGATCCCGCTGTTCAATCGGATGGTGATGCACCTTCCGATCGGTCACCCTGTGCAGGCAGTTGTGCTCAGGAACGGCGTCGAAAAGACGCTGACAGTGACGCCGGATGATCGTGAGAACGCCGAGGCGCGGATACAGGAGCTCTTTCGTCTCGGCATCACGGCTTCGAACGTCACCTCGTGGGCGGCAAAGGAGTTGCGGAGGGCCGATCGCAATGGAGTCCGCGTTCGCGGTGTTCGCCCCGGCGCCCCAGCCGACGACGCCAAGCCATCCTTGCAGAACGACGACGTGATCGTGGCGGTGAACCAGACAGAGATCAAGGACGTTGCCGGTCTCGATGCGACGATCGAGGGGCTGGTCCGAAACCGCACCGATGCGCTGCCGGTGCTGATCACCTTCGACCGTGCCTCCGAGCGCATGCTCACCGTGCTCGAGGTTGGCCGTCCCGGCGTGCAGGATCCCGGGATGGAGGCGCGCAAGGCGTGGGTGGCCGTCTCGGTGCAGGCGCTGACGCGGGAGATTGCGGAGCAGCTCGGGATCCCGGGCAAGAGCGGCGTGCGGATCACCGGCGTCATGGGAGGATCCGCGGCAGCCGCGGGTCTGAAGGTCGGCGACGTGATCACGGCAATCGACGGCGATCCGGTCCAGGCCTCCCAGCCGTCCGAATCGGATGTCTTTCACACGATGATCCGGCAGTACAAGATCGGATCGACGGTGACGTTGAACACGCTGCGCGGTAAAGAAGAACGCGCCATTAAGCTGACGCTGGACAGCTCACCGCGGCTCGCGCGCGAGATGAAGAAGTACGAGGACCCCGCCTTCGAGTTTCGCGTCCGGGACGTCGCGGAAACGGACCGGAGGGAACTCGGGATGTCTGCCTCCGAGAAAGGCGTGCTCGTCGAAGCGGTCAGCGAGGGCGGCTGGGCCGCGCTGGCGCATCTTGGTGACGGAGACATGATCCTGGCGATCGATGGCGAGCCGGTTGCCGACGTCGCCGCCGTCAAGGCGAAGATGGAGAAGGTTGCCGCGGCCAAGCCCGCAGCGGTCGTGCTCCACGTCAGGCGGGGCATCCGCACGTTCTTCGTCGAGATGGAAACGGGGTTCACAAAGTAGGTGCCGGGGTGCCACGGTGCCAGGGTGCCAGGGTGCCAGGGTGCCAGGTGCCAGGGTGCCGGGTGCTTGTGCGGAGGGTGGATTGCGACAGTTCATGTTTGCCGGCGTGCTGATGGTGACCTTCCTCTGCAGCGGGACGTCCGCGCAGGATCAGCGGGTGGCGCTTCGGGAGGTTGGGAAGAAGTGGCAGGACGCGGTCGTCAGCGTTCGCGTGTCGCTCAAAGTCCGGATGTCGATGGGCGGCCGCGAAGTGCAGTCCATGGACGATACGCTCGAGACGGTGGCCACGGTGATCGATCCGTCTGGTTTGACGGTCATGTCGCTGAGCACGCTGGATCCCGGAACGATGATGAGCCGTCTTATAAATGCGAGCGGCGGCACCGGCGATCAGAAGATGTCGATCGCCTCCGAGCCTTCCGACGTTCGGATGCGGCTCCCCGACGGACGCGAACTGCCCGCGACTATCGTCCTTCGCGACCAGGACCTGGACCTTGCGTTCATTCGTCCGACGACGAAGCCAGCGGCGCCTTTGATTGCGGTGAATCTTGCCGATGCAGCACGTCCGGCGATTCTGGATGACGTCGTCGTGCTCTCGAGGCTTGGCCGGGTGGGCGGCTGGACGCCGGCCGCGGTTCTTTACAGCGTCGGCGCGATCATCGAGAAGCCGCGAACATTTTTCGTCTTGAACGGCCAGCCCGGCACCGGGACGCCCGCCTTTCTCGCCAACGGGAAGATCGTCGGGGTGTTGACGATCCGCCAGGTGGACCCCGGGCGCATGAGCATGTTCGGGATGATGCAAGGATCCGAGGGTGCGGGAGTGATCCCGGTGATCCTGCCGGCCGCGGATGTCCTGGAAATCGCGAAGCAGGCTACGGAGAGTAGATAGAGGCCACGGAGTTTCACAACGGAGAAACGAAGTTAACGGAGACGCACGGAGAGAACAAGCTAACTTGGGGAACTAACCGACCCGCAGGCGCCGGCCATCGGCCGGCGCTCCGCCGAACGAAGAGATCACGAAACGCAAGCGTTTGAGTTCTGTGTCGCTTGCGTGTTCGTGGTCTCTTCGTTCGGCAGCCGCGCAAAGCGCGGCCTGCGGGTCACACTGTATTCTCCGTACGTCTCCGTGCCTCCGCGTCTCCGTGTGAAATGCCTTTTTAACAGGGTTGAATACCAAGATGAACACCGACACGAAAACGTACCCCGTCACCAAGACCGACGCCGAGTGGAAGGCGCAGCTGACGCCGGAGCAGTACATGGTTCTGCGGCAGCACGCGACCGAGCGCCCGGGATCCTGCGCGCTGCTTCACGAAAAGCGGGAGGGCACCTTCAAGTGCGTTGGCTGTGGACAGTCACTGTTCGTCAACGAGCGGAAGTTCGAGAGCGGCACGGGGTGGCCCAGCTTCTTCGCCCCGATCGAGGGAGCGACCGAGACGACGGTCGACAAGAGCCATTTCATGGAGCGGACCGAAGTGCACTGCAGCAACTGCGGCGGCCATCTTGGCCACGTTTTCGAAGATGGACCTCCTCCGACCGGGCTCCGCTACTGCATCAACGGCGTCGCGTTGAACTTCGAGCCGGCAAACTCGTAATTATTTAACCCGCCGTACATTCGGAGAACACCCGAACGGCGCATCCCGGCGTATTTTCGCCAGAGGCAGGAGCACGTAGATGGGATTGATGGACTTCATCAAGGGTGAGCTGCTCGAAGTCATCGAGTGGACCGACGACTCACGCGACACGCTCTCGTTCCGCTTCCCCGACGAAGACAAGGCGATCAAGAACGGCGCACAGCTGATCGTCCGCGAGTCGCAGACGGTGCAGTTCGTTTACCTCGGTGAGTTCGGCGATACCTTCGGTCCGGGCAAGCACACCCTGACGACCGACAACATTCCCGTGCTGACGAAGCTGAAGTCCTGGAAGTACGGCTTCAACTCCCCCTTCAAGGCCGACGTCTATTACCTCAACACCCGGCTCTTCACCGGCAACAAGTGGGGCACGGCCAATCCGATCATGATGCGCGACGACGATCTCGGCATCGTCCGCGCCCGTGCGTTCGGGACCTACGACTTCAGGATCGTCGACCCGAAGCTGTTCCTCAAAGAGGTCGCCGGATCCGATCAGAACTTCCGTCTCGACGAATTCGCAGAGACGATGCGGTCGAGAATCGTCAGCATCTTCGCCGATGCGCTGGCGTCAGCGAAGGTGCCGGTGTTCGAGGTGGCGAGCCGCTACACGGAGCTCGGCGAAGCGTTGCTGCCGCTGATCAACCCGGTGATCGCGGCGAAGTACGGGCTGCAGCTCGCGAGCTTCATCATCGAGAACGTGTCGGTTCCGCCGGAAGTCGAGCAGGCGATCGACAAGCGGTCCAGCATGGCCGCGGTCGGCAATCTGAACGATTACATCAAGTTCCAGATGGCGCAGGGGATGGAGAAGGGCGGAGGCTCAGGCGGCGTGGCCACCGAGCTTGCGGTGGGCCTCTCGATCGCGCAGCAGATCATGCAGCAGCAGGGCATGCCGGCCGGCGCGGCGAAGACTGCCGCGGCAGGAGCGGTTGTCTTGCCGGACCTGCTCTCGCCAGCCGACGTGGCGCAGGCGCTTGGCGTTCCTGAAACCGACGTCATGACGATCCTCGAATCCGGGGAGCTCGCTTCGAAGAAGATCGGCACGTCGTATCGGATCAAGCGTTCGGCTCTCGACGAATACCTGTCCAAGTAAGACGTCATTGGAAACGACGCCGACTCGTGCGACGCCGGACCCGGCTGCGGTCGCGGCGGTCGAGAAGTATCCGTGCGCAGCGTGCGGTGCGCAGGCGGAGTGGAATCCCTCCCGCCAGATGCTCGTGTGCTCGTTCTGCGGAACGGCAGCACCCTTCTCCGTCGACGACAAGACGGGGGCGCTGGTCGAGCACGACCTGGTCAAGGCGCTTCGCGAGATTCCTGACAACGATCGGGGATGGCTCGAGGAGCGGCGGACGGTCCAGTGTCAGAGCTGCAAGGCCGTCTCGGTCTTCGATCCGGCGCGCGTTGGCCAGAACTGCGACTTCTGCGGCTCGCCGTCGCTGCTCGATTACACGGAGATCAAGGCGCCGATTCGGCCGCAAGGGCTCTTGCCATTCAAGGTCGACTCTGGAACCGTCCGCGACCAGATCCGCAAATGGTTCGGGGCCAAGTGGCTTGCGCCAAACAATCTCAAGCTCCGCGCGCTGGTCGATCGCATCAACGGCGTCTACATTCCGTACTGGACCTTCGACGCCCACGTTGTCTGTCCGTGGGAGGCGGAGGCGGGCCACTACTACTACACGACCGAGACGTATCGCGACAACCAGGGAAGAACCCAGACACGGCAGGTGCGTCACACGCGGTGGGAATCAGCGTCTGGGCAGATCACGCATTTCTTCGACGACGAACCTGTTCCCGGCACTCACGGCGTGCGGCAGGACCTGCTGCGACAGGTGGAACCGTTTGCGACATCCGAACTGGTCGGCTACGACACCGCCTACCTGTCGGGCTTCGTCGTCGAGCACTACCAGGTCGTCCTGATCGAAGCAGCCGAGCGCTCTCAGCAATCGATGCACGAGAAGTTGACGGCGCTGTGTGGCGCTGAGGTGCCAGGGGATACCTACCGAAACCTCCAGATCCACCCCACCTACTCGGATCGCACGTTCAAGCACGTGCTGGTGCCGATCTGGTTGCTGTCTTACACGTATGGGGCGAAGATCTACCAGGTGATCGTGAATGGCTACTCAGGGCAGATTGCCGGCGATTATCCCAAGAGTTTCTGGAAGATTTTCCTGCTCGTTGTTGTTGTACTGATAGTGGTGATGATCGTTCTCATCGCCAATCAGCAATAGGAACCCATTTATGTTCGACAAGAAGACGAAGATGCCGGCGTCCGGCGAAGCGCTTCCCGGCCGCAGCCAGAAAATGGACGTGCCGGAGAAGCACCATGTGAATGGTGCGCGACTCGAGCCGCCGTTTCCGGCAGGCTCCGAAACCGCGCTCTTTGGTCTCGGCTGTTTCTGGGGTGCGGAGAAGAAGTTCTGGAATGTGAAGGGTGTCTACACGACCGCCGTCGGCTACGCGGGTGGATTCACGCCGAACCCGACCTACAGGGAAGTCTGCACCGGACAGACAGGGCACAACGAGGTCGTCCTGGTGGTGTTCGATCCGAAGCAGGTGTCGTACGCCGACCTGCTGAAGGTGTTCTGGGAGAGCCACGATCCGACGCAGGGCATGCGACAGGGGAATGACGTCGGCACTCAATACCGTTCCGGCATCTACTACTACAGCGAGGCGCAGCGCGAGGCGGCTGAGCGCTCGAAGGAAGCGTTCCAGCAGAAGCTGGGTGAGGCTGGCTACGGGCCGATCACGACAGAAGTACTACCCGCTCCCGAGTTCTATTACGCCGAGGACTACCATCAGCAGTACCTGTCGAAGAATCCCGACGGCTACTGCGGCCTCGGTGGCACCGGCGTGACCTGTCCAGTGGGCGTCGAGGTCCACTGAGTCGGGTGCCAGGGTGCCGGGGTGCCAGGGTGCCGGGGTGCCAAGGTGCAGGGTGCCGAGCACGGAGGTATTAAACACTGAGCACCCGGCACCGAGCACCCAGGCACCCTGGCACCTGGCACCTTGGCACCCTGGGGCCCTCTCAGCATAGAATGGCGCCCCAACCATGAATATCACCTGGTGGCACTGGCTCGTGCTGGGCCTCGTGCTGATCGCGCTCGAAATGGCGGCGTCCGGCGGCTTCTACGTGATCTTCTTCGGGATCGCGGCTTTGATCATCGGCCTGTTCGCGCTGTTCGGGATTGCGGGTCCGCTGTCACTGCAGGTCCTGATGTTTTCCGTGCTGTCGGTGGCGGCGCTGCTGCTGTTCCGTCGTCCGCTCATGCGCTGGATGAAGCTTGACGCCGTGGCGAGCGAGGTGGACACGCTGGTCGGCGAGCTGGCGGTGCCGCTCGACGACATGCCACCTGGCGGCGTGGGACGCGCGGAGCTTCGCGGAACGGTATGGACGGCTCGCAATCGCGCCTCGGGCATGATCGCTCGCGGGCAGCGATGCACGGTGGTATCAGTGGACCGGCTCACGATTCTGATCGAGCCCGAAGGAGTGCGCGTGTGACCGGTGGACTGATCGTTCTCATCATCTTCGCCATCCTGGTGCTGATCATCGTCGCCAAGACGGCGATCGTGGTGCCGCAGCAGAGCGCGTACGTGGTCGAGCGGCTCGGGCGCTATCTCGGAACGCTGGGCGCCGGCTTTCACATCCTGCTGCCGTTCGTGGACACGATCCGCTACCGGCACTCACTGAAGGAGATCGCGGTCGACATCCCCGCGCAGGTCTGCATCACGCGCGACAACGTGCAGGTCGGGGTCGACGGCGTGCTCTATCTGAAGGTCCTCAATCCCGAGCGCGCTTCGTACGGGATCACCGACTACATGTTCGCGATCAGCCAGCTGGCGCAGACGACGCTGCGCAGCGAGGTGGGAAAGATCGATCTCGACAAGACGTTCGAGGAACGCACCAACATCAACACGTCGGTCGTGAGCGAGCTCGATAAGGCGTCCGAGGCGTGGGGCGTCAAGGTTCTGCGATACGAGATCAAGAACATCACGCCACCGCACGACATCCTCGCGGCGATGGAGAAGCAGATGCGCGCGGAGCGCGAGAAGCGCGCCGTGATCCTGACGTCCGAAGGCACGCGCGACGCAGCGGTCAACACGGCCGACGGCGTGAAGCAGGAAGTAATCAAGGCGTCAGAAGCCCGGCGCACCCAGCAGATCAACGAAGCCGAAGGGCAGGCGGCCGCGATTCTCGCAGTCGCCGCCGCGACCGCCGAAGGGATCCGGCGAGTGGCCGAAGCGATCAAGCTCCCGGGCGGCTTCGAAGCCGTCCAGCTCCGCGTCGCGGAACAGTACGTCACCCAGTTCGGAGAGCTCGCGAAGAAGAGCAACACACTCGTATTGCCCGCAAATGTCAGCGACGTCGGCTCGATGATCGCGCTCGCGATGAAAACGATCCAGGCCTCGAGCATCGACCCGCAGATTCAGCCCAAGAGATAACTACCAACTAGAAACTCCAAACTCCAAACGCCAAACGCCAAACTCCCAAATCAGCCCTTGGGCGGTTTGGGCTTGCCTCTGGAATTTGAGGTTTGAAGTTTGGAGTTTGCGATAATGAGCGCATGCGTTCGATCTCCGGGGTGGTGGCGACGTTGCTCACCTCGGCTGTACTGCAGGCCGGATCGCAACAGCCCACTACGGAGCCGGCGCCGGTTCCCCTCCGCGTGATCGTGACCGACGCGCGCGGACGCACGGTCCCCGGACTCACCGCAGCTGACATCCAGGTCACCGAAGGCGCGCAACAGCAGAAAGTCGAATCGATTGCATTCGTCAACAGCAAGGCGCCGCGCCGGATCGCGATCCTGCTGGACGATTTCCACACCTCCGCCGGCATCAATTCGGCGCGCGCACGGGCTGCCCTTCTCGAGTTCATCCACGGAAGCCTGCGGCAGGATGATGTGATCTTCGTGATGAAGCCGCTCGATCCTGCGGCCGGCATCGCACCGGTGCAAAGTTCGGAGGATCTCAGCGCCGAGGTCGCCCGCTTCGAAGGGCGCAAAGGGAACTACACACCGCTCAGTCCTTACGAAGAGGAGCTGATGAGCGTCGCACCACCGACGGCGCCGCGTCAACGCGCGCAGGTCGCCCGCGCCGCCATGCAGGCACTCGTCGCCAGGCTGGCGGCCTTCGCAGACGGCGGTGAGGGGCGCAAAGCCGTCATCGTGATCAGCGAAGGTTTTGACGCTGACGACCGCGGCGGTCGCGAACGCCTGAACAACCTGCGTACCGTGGCGAGGTCGGCGCGTCTTTCGAATGTCGCGGTGTATGTGCTCGATCCTTCTGAGCGTCCGGAAGCGCCGTCTCCTTTTGCCGCCGAGCAGTGGCAGGGCCTCGTCGCACAAACGGGAGGCGTTCTCACTCCAGCGGGAACTCCGCTCGAAGCCGCCCTGGCGCGAATCTCGACAGATCTCGATGAGCACTACATCGTCACCCTCCCTCCCGCGGCTGAAGATGGCGTGTTCCATCCGTTGAGCGTGACGCTCAAACGGCGCGATCTCACCGTGCGCGCGCCGTCCGGGTTCTGGACGCCGATTGCTGCCGAACGCCTCTCGCCCCCCACGCGTCCGGCGATGTCGACATATCTGCGGACGCCGCATCTCACCGGGTTGATCCAGCCGTGGTTCCGCATGGCTCGCGCGGCCGGTAATCGTACCCAGGTCACCTTCTCGTGGGTGCCGCGAGGAACCAGCGTCAAGGATCCATCGCTCGAGTTCTCAGCGGTGACGTTCGAAGGCGTGCAGCTTTATCCGAACACGGTCGTTGCCGCCGGTCCTGGTGAGACCGGACGTGCGACGTTCGACGCGACCCCAGGCACGATCCAGGTGACGATGGCAGTCAAGGACGCGACCGGGAAGGTGGTCGATACCGAGGTGCGGTATATCCTGGTGCCGACGCTCGAGACGACCGCGGCCACGATCTCTGCGATCGACCTGGTGCGGACGCGCACGCTGCGCGAGTTCGAGCGGGTTCAACTGGAACGCGACGTGATGCCGGCGGATTCGCACGACTTCTATCGTGACGACCGGGTCATCGTCCGCGTCTCTGCATCGGGTGCGCCGGGCACGACACCCGGAGTGACTGCCGAACTGATCACCCCGTCCGGGCAGAGGATCGCGACCCTGTCGAAGCTGCCGGACCTCGACGGCATCGTGCAGTTCGACCTGCCGCTGGCGCGCTATCCCCGCGGAGACTATCGGATCCAGATCCGCGTCGCAGACGGTGCATCGTCCACCGCGCAGCTGATTACGTTCCGGCTGGTGGGGTGAAGCTGACGGGGAGGCAAAAGGACGCTCAGATCTTCCGCAGGCGCTCCGCCGCTTTCTCGAGCGTCTCGTCCTTCTTCGCGAAACAGAATCGCAACACGCGCGGAGCCTTCGAGCGTGAGAGGAAGGGCGACGTCGGGATCGACGCGACGCCGTACTCCTTCGTGACCCGCACGGCAAAGTCGACATCCTCTTCACGCGAGATGTCGGAATAATCCATCAGCTGGAAGTAGCTGCCGCCGCAGGGCAGCGCCCGGAACCGGGATCCCTCCATCAGCCGCAGAAACAGGTCCCGTTTCGCCTGGAAGAACGGACCTAGCTCCCGCAATCCCGCTTGCGTCGCCAGGACGTCGGCGATGGCCAGTTGGACGGGGGTGATCGTCGAGAAGGTGACGAACTGGTGCACCTTCCGGAATTCAGCGGTCAGTGCGGCGGGTGCGACGGCGTATCCGACCTTCCATCCAGTCACGTGGTACGTCTTGCCGAAGGATCCGACGATGAAGCTGCGTGCCGCAAGTTCCGGATGTCGAGCCATGCTCTCGTGCTGCGCGCCGTCGAAGATCAGGTGTTCGTACACTTCGTCGCTGACGATCACGATGTTCGTGCCGCTGACGATCGCGGTGAGCTCGCGGATGTCCTCGAGCGTCATGATCGCCCCGGTGGGATTGTGCGGCGAGTTGATGATGATGACGCGGGTCCGCGTCGTGATGGCCTGCCTGATCGCATCCCAGTCGATGCTGTAGTCGGGCAGCTGCAATGGAATCGCCACGGTGACGCCGCCGGCCAGCTCGATCGCCGGAAGGTAGCAGTCGTAGCACGGCTCCAGGATGATGGCTTCGTCCCCCGGCTGCAGGACGGCGGTGACCGCGTCGAAGATCGCCTCGGTTCCACCGGATGTCACCGTCACTTCGGTATCCGGGTCGTAGCGGCGCGAGTGGAACGTCTCGTATTTCGCGGCGATCGCCTGGCGCAGTGCCGGTACTCCCTGCATCGGCGCATACTGATTGCGCCCCTCGCGCATGTAGCGCGCGACCGCGTCGATCAGTGCGGGATCACAGTCGAAGTCCGGAAATCCCTGGGACAGATTGATCGCACCGAGATCGGTCGCGAGCTTCGACATGACCGTGAAAATGGTGGTGCCGACCGACGGCAGCTTTGACGGAAGTGTGAAGGGTGCGGTCATGCGGTCTCGAAGCAGCCACTCTCGCGATTCTTGCGGACGGCGTTCCAGGCGAAGTGCTGGCCGTTCATCGCGACGTACACACCTGGCGGCAGCACCTGGACGAACGACACTGCGCTTCCAAGGTTGAACAATCCATCCGAGCTCCCGAATGCATACGGAACCATGGCTCCTGTGAGGACGATGGTCTTGCCCGGGATGTACGCCTCGGCCAGCGCTCTCGCGGTATCCACCATGGTGTCGGTCCCATGCGTGATCACCACCGCCCGTTCCTCGCAATCGCGCGCCCGCGCGACGATGATCGCGCGCCCCTCGTCGTTCATCTCGAGACTGTCGATCATCATCACCGTCTCCATCTGGACGTCGAGCATGCAGCGGCCGCGGCTCAGGACTTCGGGCAGGTGGGTGTCACGGAAAAAGAGGGTGCCGGAGAGTTCGTCGTATTCCTTGTCGAACGTCCCGCCGGTGACGAGGATTCGTATTCGCATTGCGATTCTGTCTGACGAACCAATTGTAGTGTGGCGCGCCCGGCGCCGGTCATCGGCGCAAGGCGGCGGGGCTCAGCAGGTTAGCCGGATCGGTGGTCAGCGGCACCCGGGTTGCGATCCTGCACACAAGGAGGGTCCATGTTCATTGCCGCAACCATTCTCATTGGCGGTCTCGGGTTGTTCTACGTCCGGAAGCGCCAGGCGCGAAAAAAAGGCACGGCGTAGTACGGCAGCCCTAAAGGGCTGCACTACTACCGTGAAGCGCGGAAAAGATCATCAGCCGACGATAGGATGACGCGGCGGAGACGGTCGGGGTAATCGCCCGGGAGCGATTCGACGAACGCTCTCACCGTCTTTGCCGCGGTCACCGACGTGTGTCCGGACAGTGTCGCATCGGCCCAGCGCTTCGGAAAGAAGATGTCCCCGGTGCGCTGGATCTCACGAACGAGTCGCAGGCTCGGTTCGATGTATTTCTCCGACGAAGCCGCGCGCAGTGGATGGTGCAGGTAACCGATCGCCTCCAGCACCCATGTCTCGCGCCGGCGATTGTTGACATCCGCCAGCGACGCGAAGAATGCGTCGCGCGTCTTCTGATCGCGCGCGAGCGCGGGGCGCACGAACACCATCTGCGCCTTGCGATCGGGATTCTCAGTCCGGGCGATCTGCGCGTCGAGAATCTCTTCGGCAGCCGGCACGCCGCGAACGGCGAGCGATTGCGCCAGGGTGATGAAGTCCGGCTCCGCCAGCGTCAGTCCAGGGATCTGCTCCTGCTTTCGCCAGACCCGTTCCAGCAACTGCAGTGACGAAGGCGTTGAGGCGGTATCGCGGAGCGCATTGAACCACGCGGACTTCAGGCTCGCGGTCGGCGCCGCGTTCAATCCCTCACGCAGCACCTGTTCCAGACGAGCGGCGATCGCGGTCCGCTGTTCGGCACCAATGAATTTCCAGTATCCCTGCCGCGTGTAACTCAGCATCCTGCCGACATTGAGTTCGTCTCGCTCCTTCGCGACGCTGATCAGCAGCAGGTTCATCATCGCGTCGGGTCGTACCCGGCCGTCCAGCATCTCTTCCCACAGGGTGATGAGCGCGGATCCGCGCAGGAGTGCCGGTTCCAGCTCCGGCAGGTGTCCAAGCAGATACGCGCGGCTGTCGGGATCGAGAACGAAGTTGCCGTAACCGATTCCACCTGCGGTCGGGAGCACGAAGAGTGGCGCCGGTTCCGGGTGACCCGGGACGTAGCCGCCCACTCCACCTTCGAGAGACAATGTCGCCTCCTCGACGCGCCCTGGACGACCGACCGCGAGCTTGAGCTTCTGAGGCCAGATGAGTTGGCGTGCAGCGATCGCGTCCATCTGTGCGTATCCGATCGAGTACCCACCGTCCGGGCCCGCCGTCACCCGCATGGTGATCGTCGGCCGTCCTGGCTCTTCGATCCAGGCATGACTCCACTTCACGAGATCCTCATCAGTCCGTCGATCGAGCACGGCGATGAGGTCGTTCCAGGTTGCGTTGCGCGAACGCGTGTCCCTTCAAGTACTCGCGGAGCCCGTCGCGAAACGCATCGGCCCCGACGATCAGCTCGAGCTGGCGCATGACGATCGGCGCCTTCTGGTAAATGATCGCGCCGTAAAGCGAGCCGGCTTCATTCAGATTGAGCAGTTCCTGGCGAATGGCATTGGATCCCTCCGTGCGATCGACATCGTACGCGCCCGGATAATGCGCATACAGGAAGCGAAGCTCATGATCGACCTCGGGAAACGCCGGCGCAACGATCTTCGCGGCCATGAAGTTGGCGAAGACTTCCTTCGTCCACACGTCGTTGAACCATTCCATCGTCACCAGGTCGCCGAACCACATGTGCGAGGTCTCGTGCGAGATCAGGCTGGCGCGCCCGAGCCGCTCCTCCTGCGTCGCCGAAGGATCCAGCAGCAGCGACGACGCCTTGTAATACACAGCGCCTGGATGTTCCATCCCGCCGAACTGAAACGCGGGCACGAGCAGGAAGTCGAACTTGTCGAATGGATACTCGATCGCCGTGTACTTTTCCAGCCAGGCAATCGCGCCGGCGTGCAGGTCGAAAATCGCATCACGGTTGCGCGCGACCTTGGCTGCGTCCGTTTCGCGATGCAGCATCCGGAACGTGCGTCCCGCCCGTTGCGCGGTTTCAACCTTGAAGCGCCCCGCCGCGAAGGTGAACAGGTATGTTGAGATCGGCTTCGTTTCGGCGAAGCGAAGTGTCCGGCGCGCAGTGGGGGCTTCGGCGCCCTCGACCATTGCGCCGTTCGTGAGCGCCTCCCATCCTGCCGGCACATCGAGCGAGACTGTGTACTTCGCTTTGAGATCCGGCTGGTCGAAACATGGAAACGCCTGCCGCGCACGTGCGGGCACGAAGAGCGCGTACATGAATTCGGCGCTACGATTCAGTGGCGCATCGGCACTTTGAAACTCGATCGTCAGGACGTTCGGTCCCACGCGCAGCGCGGAGGCCGGAACGACGATGTGCTCGTCAGCCCAGCGCAGCGGCATCGGAAGGCTGTTGACTGAAGAAGACCTGACCGCTCCAGCCGGGCCCCCGAAGTCGAGCGCCAGCGGTCGGCTCGCATCCTTCAGGTCGAAGCTCACCGCCACTCGTCCGGTCACCGGCTGCGATACCGCGTCCGGGATGGACAGGTGGAGCTCGTACCGGAGGTTGGAGATCCGCGATGCACGCTCCTGCGCAAGCGATAAGGGCACGCCGATGTCGAACAATTTGGCGTTTGGAGTTTGCAGTTTGTAGTTTGCCGTTTGGAGTTTGGAGTTGTCGGCGAAAGCCATCAGAATCGTGACCGCAGCAATCGCAGCACGCGTCATGCCCGAATCATATCAAGCGATCCGACGGGCCCTGAGACTCACGAGGGCACCGATCAGCACCAGGAAACAGATGGTGATGACCGACCACGACATGAAGACGGCGTAACGCTCGCGTCCGACCAGGTCGAAGAGCGAGAGGCCGATGGTCAGCATGGCCGTCCAGGTCAGCGCGCGCACCCCAGTCGGCAGCCGGTCGTCGTAGTTGACCAGGAGCACGATCGCCGGTGTGGCGACGAGGAACACGTAGTCCCATCCTTGCGGCGAGAGCAGCGGAACGAGCGTGAGGAGCAGTGCGCCTTCGAGTGACTCACGATGTTCGATCTCGCGTCCGCGAGCAACGACCAGGCACGCGATTGCGATCAGTGTCGAGCGACACGGCGACAGCAAGCGTCGAAGCCACCTGGCCGCCGCCGATCATCTTCGCGAACATCGCCGCGATCGAAACGTTGTCCGGATTGGTCAGATTCGGTGCGGTCGATGCCGTCACCGTCGTCCACCACGCGCGATGGAGCGCGACCGCTCCCGCGAACCCGTAGAGGCCAACCGGTGCAGCCGCGACGCAGATGGCGCCGATGGTCACACTCCCGAGAGATCGAACCCCGCGGGTGAACACCAGCCACGGGAGGAACAACACCGCGTACGGCTTGACCGCCACCGCGGCAACAAACAGTGCACCCGCAAGATGGTTGCGACTTCGGCGCATCGCCAGCATCCCCGCGGTGATCAGCACAGCGAACAGAAGGTTGACCTGCCCGAGGATCAACTCGTGACCATAGAATTTGCCCATCACAACGACGACCGCGGCAACGATCGTCCATTGGGAGCGGCGTCGATCCGGCAGCAGCAGGACTGAAAGACCCATCAGCGCCGGAATCAGCGCAACGGAAACGAAAAACCAGAAGGTCTTGGCCTTCTTGAGCGGCATCAGCGCGACAGGCGCGGTGACGATCGCGAAGGCCGGCAGGTATTTGAACTGAAAGTGGCCGTCCTCGGCACGGTAGAGCGGCGCACCGTCAAGCGCTCGGGCGGCAGCGGTCCAGTAGACCTCGAAGTCCCGCATCTTGCGGACGGCCCGCGGCGTGAAGACGACCGCGAGAATCAGCAGGCCGGCAACCGCCGCGATCGTCGCGCGGCGGTTCAGGGATTTCTCTCGAGGCCGACCAGCTTCCATCCGTCACTGCGTCTGAAGTACGCGACCAGCGGCTGCTGCCACGCGGGCTGGTCGGCATGGAACGCGCGGATCGTGACCGCGACGAACTCGCCGGTATCAGACAGCAGCTCCCGCGGCATCTGCGCCGACTTTGCCGTGACACTTTGCTCGGATCCAACCGGCGTGTGGACGCGCGTGGCGTTGTCGAATCGCGACCACGACAACGTGTAGTGGTCGGCAGCCGCGGCGACGCCAGCGTCCTCGGCCGCATTGTGGAAAGACAGCGCACCCGAAGCCGTGCAGCTGCAAGTCGACCACGGGATTGGTGGCATTCAACCAGCTCCTGAGCACCTTCGCCTTTCGCTCGAGCAGAACCTCGCCCAGGTACTCCGTTGCGCGTGGATCGCTGAACTTTGCCGTCTCCACTGCCCCCTTCACCGCGCCGTCGGGAATCCTGGAGAGAATGCGTGCACCCCAGAAGTAATCCTCCGGCCGCGCATTCAGGAACGCGGGGTTGGGGTACTCGGGCTTCCAGGTCTCCGGGCGGAAGTAGGTCGACTCGATGCGGCCGACCGCTGGAAGATCGGGATATTTCACTTTTACCCACGGTCGCACGTAGAACCCGAGAGTCAACATCGTCACGAACGTCGGTCGCGCTTCCCAGATGAACTCGTTGCCGGCGCGGGTAGTCTGCGCCTGCGTGCTGCCGCTCCCCAGCGTGGAGCCGAAGTCCAGCAGGTAATGACGCACGATCGCGCGCCCGTTCTCCTGCTGCAGCGTGTCGTGCGAGTTGATGCTGCGTGAGTCGTCGTGATTCAGCCAGGCGGCGAAGACCACCATGCCGCGAAGCTCACGCCGGTGCTCGTGCGGATAGATGTCGTTGGGATCATCGGGACGCGTGCCGTAATACTTGAAGTGGCCGACAGGCTTTCCCGGGATCGCCTTGCTCGCGAGCACCCGGAAGCTGCCATCCTCGCGGCGGGCGCCCTTCTTCAGGACGTCGTCGAGCTGCTCGTTGTCCATCGCCCGCGGGCGACCGTCCTCGTCATCTACGGTCATTCCTGGCGCGATGACCAGGTCCTCGCGCCGGAACGTCGCGATGTAGTTCTCCGGAACGTGGTACCCGAAGGCGTGGAACAGCTTGGTCGAAATGACTTCGGCACCGCTCGCCATCTCGGGATTCGACGGAGGGTCGAACTTGACGAAGTAAACGTCTCCCTTCGAATCCTTGATCGTCAGGCCGGGCGTTATGCCTTCGGTTTTCACATCGGTGACCGTCCACGTTCCAGGGGCCGGTCCCGTGCCCCGGTCAGGACCGCGCACGATACGGTCGATGTCCCATGGTTCGCGGCCGATCCGATTCTCGAACCAGCTCGAATCCGGGACCTCGTCGACCGTGTTCACGTTGACTGCGCGACGGTTGGTCCGATCGCCGGCCTTGAGAAACGTGTTTTCGGCGAAGTCGTACTGCTGGCTGATCTTGATCGACTTCACCGACGATGCATTCTGTGTTTCCGGATCTCTCCAGATCGGGTCGTCGCGGTAGAACTTCTGTCCGGCGGCAGAGAGCGCGAGCCCCGACGCGATCGCGATTGTGAGAAATGTTCTGATCCAATTGCGCGTCTGCATCAGAACACCTTGCTGAACTTCAGGAACACGTGAACGCCATCATTGCCGCCGCCGGCAATGTCGATGCGCAGGAACACAGCCTTGAAGGTGTTGAATCGAAAGCCGATCCCGTAGGCGTCCTGCAAGTCAGAGAAGTTGAGATCTTTGAACCGCGGGGCGACCGTTCCGAAATCCGTAAACAGCGCCATGTCGAGACCCGAGAATGCCTCCCACCGATACTCGATGTTGCTGGAGAACACGTTCCGGTCGCGGAACCGAAAGTCGCCGACGCTACGCAGCGTGTTATGGCCGCCAAGCGCCGGCTGGAAATAGAACGGCACTTCCTGGCCGTCGTCAGCGGTCGTCGACGCCAGGCGAGCGCGAAGGGCGATCACCCGCTTTTTGTCGAAGATCGGGAGGAACTGTTGGAGATCAAAGCTGACGCGGTCGAACGTATAGCGGTTCAGGTCGCGGTCGCTGTAGTGCCGCCACCGCACGTCGTAATACCCACCGCCGCGCGCGTTCCCCGGCTGATCCCTTGTATCGATCGTTCCGAACACCTCGTTGTAGAGGTATGACGGCTGGGTAAGCAGGCCGGGGGCCTCGGTGGCGGTGAACATGGTGTGGGTGTCAGGGTATCGGTCATCCCTGCCCGGTTCGACCGAGACGTCGGTCCATCCGAGTCGAAGACCCGTGTTCAACCACTTCCGTGGGTTGAACACCGCGCGCGCTTCGGCCGAAGGAGCTTTATAGAGGAAGTCGCTGCGGTCGTCTTCGCTTGATGAGAGACCCGGACCGTAGAAGTCTTCCTCCGGGTTGTAGTCGTATCTGCCCTCGATCCCGAGTTCCAGTTTGTCGTCCAGCAGTCGCGGTAAAGAGAAATCAGCGCGGACCATCTGGTACGCGCGGAGAGACTGGCCCGCTTCGAAAACAATTCGCGCATCCCGATCGAACAGGTCGTGACGCCAACCGCCGCTGAGCCCGAAGCCGGAGCCGACCGGCTTATGGGTGTAGCCGTACTGGAGGTAGAAACCGTTCCGTGGCGTGATGCGCGCGATCAGGTTGCGGTCCTCCGAGTTGAGCAGCATCTGCTCGAGCCGGGTCGGCTCGTACGTCTTCAGCTGGGTCGCTTTCTCGGCGCGCTGTTGCTCGATGCTTTCGGTCCGCGTTTCCTGCGCGTCAGCGCACAGGGGCAGGACCGCAGCGGCGATAAGGAGGGTGGCAAGACGCCACAGTCGCATGCCCCCAAACTATGGCATAAGTTCGTAGCGCCGGTCAGCGTCGGAAGGCTTCTTTACCGTCGATCCACACCTGCTCCACTCGCGCGACGTTATCGATGTGCTCCAGCGGATTGGCCGACAGGAGCACGAGATCCGCACGCTTCCCGACAGCGATCGTGCCTTCCGTGCGTGCAGCGCCGCGGAATTCAGCGGCGCTGCGGGTTGCGGCCTGCAGCGCTTCGAGCGGCGTGAATCCCGATTCAATCAGCAGACGAAGTTCCTCGTGGAGGCTGGCACCGGGCAACACGAATGCATCCATCGTGTCGGTGCCGGCAAGGACGGCCGCTCCGCCGGCGTGAAGATCCGCTACCGCACGTGATGCGACGGCCGCGACCTCACTGGCCGCCGAGAAATCCTCGTCGGTGGCAGCCGCGAGGTATTGCGCCGCGCCTGCCCAGCCAGCGTTCTTTTGTCGCTTGTGGTACGAGTGCCCACGGCAAGCTGGAACCGTTCTCTTTTCTCGACGTGGGTCGAAGGTTGCGAGACCAGACGAGCGTCGGAACGATCCAGACGGACTTGTCCCGCAGTTCCCGTCCGAGCGCGCGCGCACGTGCCGGATCGTACATCGCCACCAATTGATGGCGCAGGACTGTCTCGCGCGCCGCAATCGCAGGTGCAGCCGCCGTTTCTCGCGCCGCTTCAATCGCGCGCAGTTCGGTCAGTAGTTCCGTTGACCTGGACGAGAGCGAGAACAGCAGCATCCCGTCACCGACCAGCGCAGGAGACACGTGCTCGATGCTTCGCTGGCCGGCAGCCATCACCTGTTCCGCTGTCATGGACGTCGGCACGTGGCCAACGACCGGCAATCCTTTCTGCCGGGCTGCCTGCATCACCGCTGCGTGAACCGCTGGATCGAGCCCTGCCTGGACCTTGATGAAATCGACGCCAGCCGCTGCGAGCTCGGCGACGTGCGCGGCGGCCGTGGCACCGTCTGTCGCGCGCCGGAACATCGGTCCTGGCTCACCACGGCCATCGATAAAGGGACCAGGAGTGATGATGCGCGGCCCCTTCAATTCGCCGCGCGCGACTCGATCGCGCAGCGACAGGACTCTTTCCAGCGGCCCACCCATGTCCCGCACGCCGACGATCCCGTGCGACAGGAACATCGGCAGCATCGTCTTTTCCGCGAGCTCCGGCTCGGGCCGAGCTGCGAGGTGCACGTGCATGTCCCAGAGCCCGGGGATCAGGAACCTGCCGGTCCCGTCGACGATGGTCGAGCCTTGTGGAGGCTCTGCGGTGGTGACATCCCGCACAAGACCGTCACGCACGATCACGTTCGCCACGATCGGAGGAGTGTCCGTGCCGTCGATCACGGTCACGTGAGTGATCGCAAGGGCCGGGATGCTCTGCGCGGAGCCGCTCGCAATGAGGAACGCTGAAAGTGTCACCACGACGGCTGCGACAAGAGACCGCGAGCGCCAGGGCATGATTACAGCGTCGACGTCTGCATCGCGCGGATCACCAGCTCGTCCTGCGCAAAGCGGTGGAGGAGCTTCTTCTTGTACCCGCTCCACCATTCGGCATCGATTGCGGCGACCATCACCTCCATGATGACGATGTCATCGCGGGAGATTTCCCCCTCTTCCGTCTTCCAGAGGCCGCGAGCCGGCGCCTGCATGTGAGCCGTGACTCCGCCGAAGCGGTCCATCAGCTCTGTGCGAGTGGCGCTGAAGAGCTCCTGCTCGAAATGCTTCCCGCGATTGTCATTGAGTGGCAGCAGTATCTGGACGAGGTACTTCATACGCGACTATCGACAGTATCGCAGCTCGAGGATGCGTTAGCATCAGACTGACCATGGCCCAGGGAATTGCCCGTTTCGCCTCCGCCGCCCTCGCCACCCGCTTCAATGCGTTCGTCGACCGAGCGGTTTCCCTTCGCCGCGCGGCAGCCGCGGCGGCATTCGTTGCTGCCGGCGGCGACAACGCAGGCACGGACGAGGCATCGATCGATGCCTTGAGACCCCGGCTCGAAGCTGACTTGAGGAAGCGCGTCGTGGCTCTCGCGCCGACGGTCTCGGGGGACACGACGCCCGGTGTTTCAGCCTCGAACAGGTTCGAGTCCGCGATCTCGGAACTTCTGGAAGGGTGCGACGGCTTTCTGCGTCGCGCAGCCCTGCGGGCCTCGCTGACCGCTGTCGAGCGGCGCGAGATCCTTCGCGGCATGTTGCTGACGCGCGCCACCGACAACCGGCTGAAGGTGTTTTTCTCGGGCGGAGAGGTCCGTTACGGTGAAGGCGCATTCCAGGGCAAAGGCTTTCGGTCGCTTGGACAGGAAGCGATTTACGCCGCGGGGATCCGGCTGCGCCGCGGCGAACAGTTCCGCGGGGCCACTCCAACCGAATGGACCGGCGATGTCGTCGCACCGCTGATCCGCGATCTGGGTGTCGCGCTCGCGATGAAGCCGGATGCCGAGGCCGTTCGAATGGTTTTATCGGCGCAGATGGCCAAGGCCGGTCCGCCGATGAACGGCAAGGACCTGCACATCGGCGATCTCGCGAACGGCATCCTGCCGGCCGCCGCGCCACTCGCGATCAGCACGCTGACAGCTGCCGGAATGGCGATGGCGTTCGCGCGCGAGCGGAGTGGACGTGTGGCGCTCTCCTTTATCGGTGAGGGTGGCTCATCGCTCGGCGAGTGGCACGAGGCGATCAACCTATGCGCCGCGAGACGGCTGCCGGCGGTGTTCTGCGTGGAAAACAATCAGACCGCACTCTCGACGCCTGTGGCCGAGCAATCTGCGGTTCGCGTCTTCGCAGACAAAGCCATTGGTTACGGCGTTCCCGGGATCACGGTGGACGGCACGGATCCGGACGACATCGCTGCCGCGTTCGCGTGGGCGGTCGAACGGGCGCGTGCCGGAAAGGGACCCGCGCTGATTGAACTGATCTGCATGCGCATGTGCGGCCACGCGCACCACGACGACATGCTGTACCTCGGCAAGGATCCGCAACCGTCCTGGGACTATGCGCCGCTGACGGACCAGGGCTACGCCAACCGCGAGCTCTACGCCTACTGGGCGGCGCGCGATCCGATCGCCACATACGCCGCGACGCTCGAAGCCGAGGACGTGATTGGGCCGGGCGACGCGGACGCGATGAAGCATGAGGTCGAAGCGCTGGTGGAGGCGCAGGCGCGCGCAGTGATCGCGGCCCCCTGGCCCGACGCAGAAGACGCGGGCAAGGGTGTCTTCGCCGGCGAACCCGTCCGGGTGCGCGTCGACGTGCTGGACGAGCAGGTCCGGCGCGGCGTCGATTACGATCCCGGGCTGCCGGCGCTGGAATCTGCGCCCCCGTTCGACAAGAAGGGCAGCACCTTCCTCGAAGGCGTGATGCACGGCGTGCGCGACGCGCTCGCCGCCGATCCCCGCGTGTTCGTCTACGGGGAGGACGTCGGCGGCCGCTACGGCAATGCGTTCCTGCTGCTGCGTCCGCTGCTCGCGGAGTTCGGTGACCGGATCATCAATTCACCGCTCGCCGAAGGTGCCGTCCTTGGCGTCTGCGTCGGCGCGGCACTTGCGGGTCAGCGTCCGATCGGCGAAATGCAGTTCAACGATTTTGTCGCGACTGGTTTCAATCAGCTGGTGAACAACGCGGCGAAGATCCGGTATCGCTGGGGAGGCTCCGTACCGATGGTGGTCCGCATGCCCTGGGGTGGGCTGCGACATGCCGGTCCTTACCATAGCCAGAACACCGAGCCGTGGTTTTACCGGACGCCAGGGTTGAAGATCGTGGTGCCGTCGACTCCGTCCGACGCGCGCGCGTTGATGGCAGCGGCCGTCGCGGATCCGGATCCGGTCCTCTACTACGAGCACATCGCGCTTTACCGCGATCCACGCATCAAGCAGGCGCTGCCCGACGTGTGCCCACCCGTACCGATCGGCCGGGCGGCGCTCCGCCGCGCCGGCGACGATCTGGCGATCATCTCTTACGGCGCATACGTCCATGTCGGCATGCGCGTCGCCGAACGTCTTGCGAGCGATGGCATCGAGTCATCCGTGCTCGATCTGCGGACGCTGGCGCCGCTCGACCGGGAAGCCGTCCTTCGAGTTGCGCGTCATTGCAGCCGCGTCCTGATCATCCACGAAGACTCGCGGACCGGTGGCATCGGCGAAAGCCTCGCCGCCATCATCCAGGAGGAGGCGTTCGACTCCCTCGACGCCCCGGTCCGGATCATCGGCGCTCTCGACACGCCGGTCCCCTACTCGCCACCGCTCGAGGACTTTTTCCTTCCAAACGAAGACGAGATTCACCGAGTCGCACTGAACTTGGTCCGCTACTGACGCTTGGCTTATTCTTGCTTCGCTTTGAAGTTTGAAATTTGAAGTTTGAGTTGGAGTTTGGAGTTTGGGGTTTGCCCTTTTGGGGAAGTTTGGAGTTTGGAGTTGGTGTGCGAGAAGTAGACGGTCTCACCTCGGCGACGCTGAAGCACCTGCGCGAGCACTGGTGGAACGATGGGTTCACGTCGTTTCTGCAGGAGACGCTCCAACCGAAGGCGGGGAAGCGAATCCTGGATGTCGGTTGCGGAACCGGTACGGCGGAGGTCAACCTCTCGCGGCTACGGCTGTCGCAGGTGGAACTGGTTGGTGTTGATCTGCTTCCCGATCGCGTCATTGCCGCCCGCGCGACAGCGGTCGGCCACAACATCCGCGCGCGGTTCGCTGCGTCGGATGCCTCGCGCGCTGCCGTTTCCGAACGCCACGTTCGACTCGACCTTCTGCGTCGCCGTCCTCCAGCACATCAGCGACGTGCCGCGCGCGATCAGCGAGATGGCTCGCGTCACTCGCCCCGGTGGCCGCATCGTCGCGGTCGAACCCGACAATGCAGCCCGGTTCTTTCACAGTTCGATCGAGGAAGGCGCCCGCGCGCACGAAGCGGCGTCGCAGGTTGTTCGCCAGCCTGGCGTCGGCGCGTGACGACGTGTCCGAACTGGCTGTCGGTCCGCATCTGCCAACGCTCTTCGCCCAGCACGGGATCCATCCGCTGAGCGTGCAGCTGTTCCCCGTCTCGCGGGCCCAGCTCGGCGTGCCGCCGGACAGCTTGTGGGACTCGCGGCGCACCGCCGTTCAGCAGGCAATTGATCGAGCTCCCGACGAGGGCATCAAGAGCCTGGCGCGCGACTACCTCAAGCTGCTGGACCGGTACGCGGCGGCTGCGAAAGCCGCCGGCAGCCATTTCGTCGAGATCCAGAACACGATGCTGTTCGCCACCGTCGGCCAGCGCGAAGACCCGTCGAAGTGAGTCCGGCGAAGAAGCAGCCGGCGGTCGCGGAAGGCTGGAGCGGCTGGGACGCGTACGCGCCCTTCTACGACTGGGAAAATGCGCAGACGGTCGGACGCCGCGATGTGGCCTTCTGGCGCAACCTGGCGGCGACGCAGGGTGGAGTCTCGCTCGAACTTGGCTGTGGCACGGGACGGATCACCATCCCCGCGGCAAAGGCCGGCGCGCAGCTCGTAGGGATCGACCGCTCGCTCGAGATGCTCGCGCGCGGGCGCAAGCGGCTTGGTCGCACGACGCTTCGGGGAACGGCCACCCTGGTGCGCGGAGATATCCGGTTCCTGCCATTCCGATCGCGTCCGGGGTTCAGCCTGGTGATGGCGCCGTACGGGATCCTGCAATCGCTGACACGCGAAGCGGATCTGCGCGCGACACTCGAATCCGTGCACCGTGTCCTGCAGCGCGGCGGAACATTCGGGATCGACCTGGTGCCGGACCTGCCGAGGTGGTCTGAATACGAAAGGAAAGTCAGCCTGCGCGGCAGCCGTGGCCGTTCGACGAATCTCACGCTGATCGAGTCCGTCCGCCAGGATCGCGCACGGCGCCTGACGATCTTCGACCACGAGTACGTCGAGAGGCGCGGAAAGGAGAAGCGCGTGCATACGTTCTCTCTGACATTCCGTACCCTGTCGGTCGGGCAGATGTCCCAGCGACTGGAGCGGGCCGGATTCGAGATCCGGGCCGTGCTCGGCGACTACCGCGGCGGCCCGTGGGACCCGCGCTCCGACGTGTGGGTCATCCTCGCCGGGAAGAAGTAAAGACGTGATAACATCAACCCGCAATTTTTAACGGTTTTCTGGGGGTTTTCACGCATGTCCGGCCATTCCAAGTGGCATACCATCAAGCACAAGAAGGGCGCGGCTGACGCCAAGCGCGGCAAGGTCTTCACGCGCATCATCAAGGAACTCACGGTGGCGGCCCGCGCCGGCGGCGGAGACGCGGATACCAATCCGCGGCTGCGCACGATCATCGCCGAGGCCAAGTCGGTGAACATGCCTGCCGACAACATCAAGCGTGCGATCCAGCGCGGCACCGGCGAACTGCCGGGTGTCTCGTACGAAGAGATCACCTACGAAGGCTACGGACCCGGCGGGGCGGCTCTGATCATCGAGACCCTGACCGACAACAAAAACCGCACCGTCGGCGAGATCCGCCACCTGCTCGGCCGATTCGCCGGCAACCTCGCCGCTGAAAACAGCGTCGCCTGGATGTTCGACAAGAAGGGCTACATCGTCGTCGACAAAGCCAAGGCGGACGAAGAAGCCCTGATGGCGGCTGCGCTCGACGCCGGCGCCGACGACATGCGCGACGATGGCGACAGCTGGGAAATCATTTCCGCTCCCGAATCCTTCCAGAAGGTGCTCGAGTCGGTGAAGGCGCTCGGGCTCGAGACTGCCGCTGCCGAGATCGCGTTCCTTCCGCAGAACTACGTGAAGCTCGAAGGTAAGCCCGCCCAGCAGATGGTCAAGCTGATGGACGCGATCGAAGACCACGAAGACACGAAGAAGGTGTGGTCGAACGCCGACATCGAAGAGAAGGAGATCGAGGCCTCGTTGGCGTGAAGATCTTCGGGATCGATCCCGGCTCCGAGCGTACAGGCTACGGCTGCGTCGAGCGCTCCGGCAGCCGCCACAAATTGGTTCTCTGCGGCGCGCTGTCCGCACCCGCCTCGGCGACCTTTCCAGAACGGCTCAAGCACATTCACGCCGGGCTCGTCGCGCTGATCGACCGAGTGCCGCCCTGATTGCGTTGCCGTGGAGAGCATCTTCTACGCGAAGAACGTCCGCAGCGCGCTGAAGCTGGGCCACGCTCGCGGAGTCGCGCTGCTGGCCGCGTCCGAGGCAGGCCTGTGCGTGTTCGAGTACGCGCCCGCCGAGATCAAGCGCGCGCTCGTGGGGTACGGACGCGCCGACAAGCCGCAGGTCCAGCAGATGGTGAAGCTGCTGCTCGGCGTGGAGTCGATCGAGGGTCCGCTCGACGTCTCCGACGCGCTGGCGGTGGCGATCTGCCACCTTCACAACTCGACCGGCCCCGCGGCAATTGCGATCGAGGCGGCAAAACCGGCGCGGGGCACACCGCGTTCGTGGAGGGAGTACCGGCCCTCGTGATCGCGCGGCTGGCAGGGTCCCTGCTCGACAAGAATCCCGGACGCATCATCGTCGACGTACAGGGCGTCGGCTACGACGTGCAGGTTCCGCTCTCGACGTTCTATGTCGTCGGAGAGCCGGGCGCGACTGTGACGCTTGCGAGTCCACACGCACGTGCGCGAGGACGTGATCGCCCTCTACGGCTTTGCCACCTCACTCGAGCAGGAGCTGTTCGAGCGCCTGATCTCGATCAGCGGGATCGGTCCGAAGCTCGCGCTCGCCGTCCTGTCAGGGATCGAGACGCCGGACCTGGTTCGCGCGATCCGTGCGCAGGACGTCGCGCGGCTGACGGCGATCCCGGGCGTCGGCAAGAAAACCGCCGAGCGCATCGGTCTCGAGTTGAAGGACCGCCTGCCGCAATCGCTGCAGGCCGCCGCCGACACGGCCAAGCCGCCGCTGCCGGAGGATCAGCTCCGCGCCGATCTTCTCTCGGCGCTGCTGAATCTGGGCTACCCGCGCGCCGCCGCCGAGAAGGCGATCGAAAAGGAAATGAATGCCGCGCCTGAGCGCAGCGTTCGATCAGGCGCTGCGCGCGGTGCTAAGAGCGTTGATGAAATGAGCGATCGGCACATACTCGCCCCATCGCGCGTGGACGATGACGTCCAGTACGAGGCAGGGCTGCGGCCGCGCACGCTCGACGAGTACATCGGGCAGGAGCGGATCCGCGAGAATCTACACGTCGCGATCACAGCCGCGCGGCAGCGCGGTGAAGCGCTCGATCACGTCCTGCTCTACGGCCCTCCAGGGCTCGGAAAGACGACGCTGGCAACGGTCATTGCCAATGAGCTTGGCGTTGCGATCCGTCCGACGGCGGGCCCGGTGATCGAACGTCCGGGTGATCTCGCCGCGATGCTGACGAACCTCCAGGAGCGCGAGGTCCTGTTCATCGACGAGATCCACCGCATGCCGCCGGCGATCGAAGAGATCCTCTATCCCGCGATGGAGGACTACGAGCTCGACATCATGATCGGCCAGGGGCCGGGGGCCCGATCGGTGAAGGTTCCGGTCCAGCGGTTCACGCTGATCGGCGCAACCACGCAGAACCGGGCCTGCTGACGTCGCCGCTGCGTGCGCGCTTCGGCATCGTCCACCGGCTGGACTACTACACGGAAGAAGACATCCACGAGATCGTGCGGCGGTCGGCGCGGATCATCGGTGTCGAGATCGACAACGAAGGATCGCGTGAGATTGCCAAGCGCTCGCGAGGTACACCGCGCGTGGCCAACCGACTGCTGCGGCGCGTGCGCGACTACGCGCAGGTGCGCGCCGACGGCGTCATCAGCCACGACGTGGCGCTGCGGGCGCTGAGCTTTGCTCGAAGTCGACGAGCATGGATTCGACGAAGTCGACCGCCGCCTGCTGCGGACGATCATCGACAAGTTCGGCGGCGGTCCGGTGGGCGTCGCCACGCCTGGCGGCGGCGATGAGCGAAGAGCGGGACGCGATCGAAGACATCTACGAGCCGTTCCTGCTCCAGATCGGGTTCATCGATCGCACCCCGCGCGGCCGTGTCGCCACGCCAAAGGCGTACGAGTATTTCGGGCTGCCCGCCCCAGGAAAGGATCGATTGTGGTGAACTGGCGGACTCCGTCGCGTGAAAATCTCCGGCACTCTCGACATACGTCGCCGCCCAAGCTGCTGACGAACGACGACCTGGAGAAGCTCGTCGACACCACCAACGAGTGGATCCTGCAGCGCACCGGCATCAAGCAGCGGCACATCGTCGAACCGGGGGTCGCGACCTCGGACCTGGCGAAGGAAGCGGCCGATGGCGCGATGCGGCAGGCGGGTGTCACCCCGGAGCAGATCGGCTTCATCGTCGTCGGCACGACCACGCCCGACACGATTTTTCCGAGCACCGCCTGCGTGCTGCAGCACAAGATCGGCGCGGTGAACGCGTGGGGCTTCGATCTCGGCGCGGCGTGCTCCGGCTTCACCTACGCGTTGACGACCGGGATGCAGATGGTGGCGACCGGCGCAGTCGACCACGCACTGATCGTCGGCGCCGACGTGATGTCGAGCATCATCGATTACAAGGACCGGACGACCTGCGTGATCTTCGGCGACGGCGCCGGCGCTGCCGTGGTTTCTGTTGCTGACGATTCGGAGCCCGCGATCATCGACTTCGCTCACGAGATCGACGGCGCAGGCGGCCCCGCGCTGTGCATGCCGGCGGGCGGCAGTCGCATGCCGGCGTCGCACGAAACCGTCGACAATCGCCTGCATTACGTCAAGCAGGACGGCCAGGCGGTCTTCAAGTTTGCGGTGCGCAAGACCGAGGAGATCGCACGCCGGCTGCTGGAGAAGAACGGCATCGAAGCGTCCGAGCTCGACCTGTTCGTTTCGCACCAGGCGAATCGCCGGATCATCACCGCCGCCGCCGAGCGGCTGGGGCTCCCGGAATCGAAGGTGATCATCAATCTCGAGATGTACGGCAACACCACCGCCGCAACCATCCCGCTTGCGCTGGCTGACGCCGTTCGCGAGGGGAAGTTGAAGCATGGCGATCTGGTCCTGCTCGCATCGGTGGGAGCCGGGTTCACCGTCGGCTCGGTGCTGCTTCGCTGGGGCATCCAATCAGGAGCTCCTAACTCCTAGCTCCTTATGGCCATTTTCCTTTTATCGCCGGCGAACTGCGGCGGGCGGCGCGCGCAGATCATCATGTCGGACCGGGCGCGGTTCGAGCTGGCCGGACGGCTTCGGGGTGAGCACGGAGCGCCGCTCGGCGAAGTGTTCTCGTTCCTGAGTGGTTTGTACTTCCGCGGAAAGCTCACCTATGCGACGGCCTTTGCGTCAATTCCCGAGGGGGCCGGTGAGATCTCCGGCCGCGGCGTCTTCGTGATCACGCCGAACGCCGGGCTGCGGTCTCCCGATACGTTGATTTCGCTCGACGCGGTCAGGGGTTTCGCAGGCGTCGACGTCTCGATCGACAACCCGAAGTACCGGCGTCCTCTCGAGCGCAGCGCACGCGCACTCGCGGCAGACATCGGACCCGATTGCCCGGTCGTCCTCCTCGGCAGCATCGCCTCGCCAAAGTATGTGGACGTGCTGCACGCAATCTTCGGCGACCGACTGCTCTTTCCGGATGCGTTCGTCGGGCGCGGCGACATGAGTCGCGGTGGCCTGCTGCTTCGCTGCGCGGCGGCGGGCGAGGAGCTTTCTTACGTGCCGGTTGCCGGTGCCGTTCGACATGGAGTGCGTCCGGCGAAACTGGATCCCGCCACCCGCGTCAAGATGCCTCAAGCCAGTCGGCAGCCCTGAAGGGCTGCACTACTACAACGGCCGCCCTGAAGGGCGGCCCTACGACGGCAGCGCGGGGGCTGCACTACGCGGGTCTAATCAGGTGGCGCGCTGCGGAACAGTGCAGAGCCGCGAAAAACGGTGCAGATAGGCCAGTTACGGTGTACGAAGCTTGCTTCGGACGCGTATCTCGTGCATCATTACGCATCCCCCCCAGCACTTTTATATGGCTCCCGCATTGTCATGGGTCTAACTATGTCTGAGGCGCCTTCGCAGGATTATTACGAAACGCTGCAGGTCAGTCCCAATGCGGACGCTGAGACGATTCAGCGCGTCTTCAGGCTGCTGGCGCAGCGGTTTCACCCGGACAACCAGGAGACGGGCAATGCGTCGCGGTTTCGTGAGCTCCACGATGCCTACACGGTCCTCAACGACCCCGAGCAGCGCGCGCGGTACGACGTTCGGCATGACGCGATCCGGCAGGAGCGCTGGAAGTTCGCCGCGGTCGGTTCCGCCGGCGCCAATGACATCGAAGCCGAACAGCACCTGCGCTTCACGCTGCTCGAGATCCTGTATGCGCGGCGGCGCACTGACCCGGATCATCCGTCTCTGTCGAATGTGGACCTGGCACAGTTGATGGGCCATCCGCGCGAACACCTCGAATTTGCGATCTGGTATTCGACGCAGAAGAAGTTCGTCACCCGCGACGACCGTTCGTCGCTGACGATCACGGCTGAAGGCGTCGACTACGTCGAGCACAAGCAGAGCGTCCGCGGGCCGCGACGCCTCTCGGCCGTCAGCTAATCGTCCGCTCGATGGGTTCCGGGGTTGCCAGCCCTGAACGCCGTTTTCCTCCGTGTCTCCGCGCCTCCGTGTGAAATCCGTTACCTCCGTACCCTCCGTTACCCGAAGCGGTGACGCTGCTATCTGCGAACCTCCACCACCCCACCCGCGTCGCCCGTGCATGGCGCGCCCGTCCAGGCAAACACTTCATAACGGCCGGCGCGCGTGTAGGTGTGGAACACCCGCAGCGGCAGCGTTCCTTCGACGGACTGTTCCGAACCGTCGCCAAAACGGATGGTGACCGGACAGCTCCCGCGTCCCTCGATCGCGATCGTCACGCGGGATTGCGTGCCGGCGGGATTCGGTGAGACGACCAGCCGGGCGATCGACGTGCCGGAACGTCGTCCTCTGAATGTGTTCTGAACTTTTCCTTCACACGGAGAGTCGGCAGTCGCCACGACGGTGAAGGCGCCGGCAGAGGGGTACACGTGCTCGACACGGTCCGGGAGCGTCGCCGTCCGGCGCTCGCGGTTGCCGTCACCATAGTCCAGCCGATAGGAACAGCTGCCGCTGCCGCTGACCTCGATCACCGCACCGCCGGGTCCGGCGTCTGCATTGGCGGCGATCGCGACCGCCGTCAATCGGGGCACGACCGGACCACTCCTGATCTCGAGGGGTGCGGTGTGGCGGCCACCCGCGCAGGGCGAGATCGCGGCAGCGGTGACGTTGTAGCGGCGCGCCTCGGCGTAGACGTGGGTAACGGTCTGCGGTAGTTGACCGGACACCAGCTGGTTGTTGCCATCGCCAAACGCGAGGTCGATCGTGCAGGCTCCTTCTCCCCGCATTGTCATTGTGACCGGCTCGCCCGCCGCCGCCGGCGACGGAACAAGAAACCCTGTCAGCTCGCGACGCCCTGGTGTTTCCGCGGGACGGTTGATGCGCACCGTTCCCGATGCCTCGCCGTCGCAATTGCCCATCGCTCGCGCTGTAACGCTGTAAGTGCCCTCAGCGCTATAGGTGTGGGTACGCGTCGTCGGCAGTTCCGATATCGGGTGCGTCACCGCCACGCCATCGCCCCAGTCGAGGAAGACGGCGCCACAGGGATTCACACCGGAAACCGTTGCAGTGATCGTGTCGCCGGCGCGCGCGGTCGTGGGCGTGATCGACAGGCCGTTGACGACCCCGCGCTGGCCGGCGCCATCCGCGCCGGTCGTGCCGGCCACAGTCGTGAGTAGAAACGAGAGCAACAGCAGGCTCAACCGCATGGCTCCTCCGTACCGAGACTGCTGGTCTTGCTGCGAGTATCGTGCCGGAGCCATCCATGCGCGAGGGATTAAGCCAGTGTTGCTTGCTCTTTTGAAAAGAGTGTCTCTGAGCCTCTGTGGCCGAGTTTGTGTCTGTGCCTCTATCTAGAGGGTCCGCAGCAACGCGACCGGCAAGCGGTCGAACAACTGCCCAACGAAGATCCACCCTTCGTCGGGTGTCGCGGTCGGACGGATTTCGCTTCCCGTGAACACATCCCGGAAGGTTCGGGTTCGCAACGGCTCGGGTAGCATGATCCGCGACGTCTTCCAGCACTCTCCGCCGAGAGGGAACGGCGTGGCTCCGCCCTGAAGTGCCGACACGAGCCGCGGGACGGCGGTAATGATCGCCTGCTCTCCGAGAATGCGCGCGAAGGTGACGACGTCGCCGGGGACGCTGATCTGGGTAGTGAGCGGAAGGTACTCTCCACCCGTAAAAACGTCCGCCAGTTCGCGCCTGATGTGCAACGCTCGGGTGGTGACCAGCAGCTTGATCCGCGCATCTTCCCAGCTTCCGAGCAGCGGCTCCAGCGGGGCATCGTCAAGCCTTTCGAGCATTCTCTCGCGCAACCGGAAGTCCACGGGACGGCGATTGTCGGGATCGACGAAGTTCAAGTCCCACAACTCGGTTCCCTGGTAAAAATCCGGAACACCCGGCGAGGCGATCTTCAGCACCACTTGCGCGAGCGAGTTCGTCACGGCCAGCATTGCGATCCGCTGCTGGAAGGGAAGGAATGCGGACAGGAACTTGCCGCCCCCTGGCGGCGTGAGGATCGTGTGGACGAACGACCGGAGTCCGTCCTCGTAGGCCTGGTTCGGTGTGAGCCAGCTGGTATGGACCTTCGCTTCGCGGGCCGATTTCACCATGTACTCGGTCACCCGCTCGATGAACTCCGGCGGTGGTTCGGTGGTCCTGGGGATCCATCCGCCGAGCAGCGCCTGGTAGAGGCGGTACTCGTCGACGCGATCGGGAGCCGGCTCGCCGTCGACGATCGAACGATGCGCACGATTGATGCGCATCCAGCGGGCGGCTTCGCGTGCCCAGTCATCGGGAAATTCAGAGAGCACGTTGATCCGGGCGCGGACGTCTTCCCCGATCTTCGTGTCGTGAGTGGAGGTCGCCAGCATCTCGAGCGGCCAGCGCCGCGCGCGATGCAGGTTGCTGTCATGGAAGTTCTCGACCGATCGCCCGACCTGGGACGGATCCCCACCCACGTCATTCAGCGAGATGAGCACGTTGTAACGATAGAAGGCGGTGTCTTCCAGGCCCTTCGCCTGCACGGGTCCGGTGTACTGCTGCAATTTCATTGCGAACCGCAGCCGCTCGCAGGTTTCAGCGGCGTCGGCAGGGGGGTAGCCTCCCCGTCGCTCGACACTTCCTTCGGCTGGAGTGCCCGACGGATCCCTGGGCAGAACGACTTCGCGGAAGAAATCGAACAAGGAGGCTTCCATCGCCGGATTCCTCTTGCGCGCGCGAACGATCGCCTGCTCGACCACCGCGCGGTCTTCGGGCGTCCAGCCATGTTCGTTGACGTAGGTGCGGTAGACCGGGAAGCAGGCCACGACTTCAGTGATCACGTCGCGCAGACTGTCGAGCGTGAAGTCACGCGACTTGCGGTTGCTCTCGCCGATGCGATCGAGCATGTGCGCCAGCACGTTCAGCTCGCTGGCCATCGCGGTGTTCATGATCAGGCGCTTGCTCTGATACAGGACGTCGTCGAACGACTCGGCGTGCCCGGTCAGCTTCGCATAGCCGCGGCGGAGCCGGCGCGCCTGCAGCATGTCGACGAACACACCGTTCTGATCGTTCAGGTAGTTGTAGCCGGTGGTGCCGTGCACTTTCCACGTGGACGGCAACCGCTCGCGCCCGGACAGGATCTTCTCCGCGACGACGTACAGACGCGGATCGCCGCCGCTGCGCGGCTCAACATCGGTTCCCGCTTCTCGCGAAGCGCCGCGCTCGGCCAGCTCCTGCAGCATCTCGAAATACCGCGCCGGGTCGAACAATCCGTCCGGATGATCCACTCGCACGCCCTGCAGGCGGCCGCTCGCGAGCAGCTGCGCCAGCAGGCGGTGTGTCGCCTCGAATACCTCTGTTCGCTCGATGCACATGCCGGCCAGCGTGTTCACGTCGAAGAAGCGCCGGTAGTTGATCTCGTGAGACGCTGTCCGCCAGTACGACAGGCGGTAGGCCTGCGCTTCCAGCAACTCGTGCAGGGTGTTGAAGCTCGCGGGATCTCCAGGAGTACCGTTCACATGATCGACCGCCGCGGCGATTTCCGCGGCGATGCCATCATCCTCCTGGGCCAGCCGTGCGAGGCGCGTGCGCGCGACCTCCTTTTCACGCTGCCGTTCCGATATGCGGGCCGGGTCCTGTTCGGTGTAAGGCGGAAGATTGCCGAGCGCGGTCAGCACGCTGAGAAATTCGTGCAGTCGCGGGTTGTCTTCACCGAGGCGGGCCGTCACTGGACCGACCGCGAGCCCGAGCACGCGCGGCGTTTCCCGCGGATTGATCGGCATTACGTTGTCGAAGTAACGGAGTTTCAGTGCGCCGTCCGTGAATTCGAGCCGCAGCTCGCCGCGTTCGAGCACGTTCCCGTATTGATCGCCGAGAATCGGCAGCAGCAGCTTCGCGTGCAGTTCCGCCTTGAGCGGCGCCCAGTCGATGTCGAAATACCCGGCAGCCGCGGAGCTAGGGCCGTTCTCGAGCACGTCGGTCCACCACGCGTTACCGCCGGAACCGATGCCCATGTGATTGGGCACGAAGTCGACGATATGTCCCATCCCGGCCGCTGTGACCGCGGTGGTGAACTCGGCGTGCGCGGCGTCACCGCCCAGCTCTGGACTGATCTCGTTGTGATTGCAGACGTCGTATCCGTGCGTGCTCCCGGGCGCCGCCGTGAAATAGGGCGAGCTGTAGACCGTGCTGATACCAAGCCGATCGAGATAGGGAACGATCGCTGCGGCGTCATTCAGGCGGAACCCGGCATGCACCTGCACCCGGTAAGTCGACACCGGTACGTAGTCCGGCCGCCGGAAATTGCTGTCGCTCATCGCTCTTTCAGAATGATCGCACCGGGCCGGGCGAAGCGGACGCTGGCGCTCCCGGCTCCCGACGAAACAACGATCGCCTGCGGATCTGACGCGAATTCCGCGTGCTCGGTGTCGAGGACGGTTTCGAGCTCCGCGTCGTGGAGGTCATCGCCAAAGATGGCACACGCGGATCCAAGGTCCACGTCACCCGCGGTCTTGAAGCGCGCGACAACCCAGAATGTTTCGCCGGCATCAGACCGTCGAACCACGACGCTCTCGTCGTCCTGGGCGAACGCCTGCCCGGTTGGGGCGTCGCTTGCGCGCAGCGCCGCATGATCCCGGCGAAGCGCCAGCAACTGTCGATAGAGCGCAAGCGAACGCGCGTGCCTGGGCAGCACGTGCTCACCCCACTTCAGGTGACTTGCGGCGAAGGTCGTCTCACTCTGCGGATCCGGGATCTTCGCCCTGATGCTCTCGTCGGAAAACTCCGGGAACTCGCCGAATTCCTTTCGACGTCCCTCGGTAACGAGTCGACCGAGACCTGGTTCGAGGTCGGTGAAGTACTGGAACGGCGTTGATGCGGCCCACTCCTGGCCCATGAACAGCAGCGGTGTGCACGGGGCGGTGAGCAGGACGACGCTGGCCGCCCGGTACACGTCCTCGCCGATCGAACCGTGCAGCCGGTCGCCGAAGGCGCGGTTGCCGATCTGATCGTGGTTCTGCAGGCAGATCACGAACCGGGACATCGGAACCGCCGACGGATCGCTGCCCCGCGGTGACTGCTTTTGGATCGACATCTGTCCGCTAAACAGCCAGCCGCGCTGCAGCACCGTCGCCACCTCGCCGGCATTGCCGGCGAAGTCGGCAAAGTACCCGTGTGCATCGCCGGCGATCATGCGGCGCATGATGTGATGGAAGTCGTCAGCCCAGACGCCATCGAGACCCCAGCCGCCCTTACCCGTGTCCTGGATCATCGTGGCGAGATTGCGATGATCCTCCGCGTGAATCAGGATCGGGCGCGACGTCGCCAGCCGCGCTGCCGCCGCCACCTCGATGATGATGTTCGGGTCGCTCTCATCGAGCAGCGCGTGGGTCGCATCGAGCCGCAGCCCGTCGAAGTGATACTCACGGATCCAGTGCGTGGCGTTGTCGATGACGAAGCGGCGGATCATCGCGGAACCAGGTCCGTCGAGATTGACCGCGTTCCCCCACGGCGTCGTGTGCCGCTCGGTGTGGTACCGCTGGTTGAACCGCGGCAGGTAGGCGCCTTCCGGTCCGAGATGGTTGTAAACCACGTCGAGCATCACCGCGAGCCCTTCGTTGTGCGCCGCATCGACGAACGCGCGAAGATCGTCGGGAGTCCCGTAGGCGCGCGACGGTGCGAACAGGGCCACGCCGTCGTAGCCCCAGTTCCGCATGCCCGCAAAATCCGCAACCGGCATCAGTTCGATGATCGTGACGCCGAGATCGCGCAGATACGGCAGGCGTTCTCGAGCTGATGTGAACGTCCCCGGGGGAGTGAACGTGCCGACGTGCAGTTCGTAAATGACGCTGTCGAGCGCCGGGCGAGGGCGCCACCGGTCGTCGCGCCACTGATACGTGCCGGGATCGACGATCTGCGACGGCCCGTGGACGCCGTGCGGCTGATAACGCGATGCCGGATCGGGAGACGCTCGCTGCCATCAACGATGTAGATGTAGTTGTCGCCCGCGGCCGCGCCCTTGACCCAGGTCTCGAACGTGCCGGCTTCGGCACTCGCGAGTGGATGGGTGCCGGCGGCGGCGCCGTCGAGCAGTTCGAGCGAGAGGCTGCGAACGTCCGGCGCACAGATGCGGAACAGGACGCCGTCCTGTGAGGGAATCGCGCCGAAGTATCCCTGCATGGTCGAAATGTCAGCTGCGCTCCGAGCCATCATGGCACCAGCCGAAGAATCCCGGCCAGCGGGATCCGCAGCCAGTCGGGTCGGTTGTTCAGCTCGTAGTTCAGTTCGTAGAGCGCCTTGTCCAGCACGAACAATCGCAGGAGCTCGTCACGCTGGGTTGGCTCCTGCGGAATGAAGACGGCGTTCCCGGCAGTAGAGAAGTAGCCCCGCAGAAACGCGGCCGTCGTCCATGTTTCCCACAGGTCCGCCCATTGGGCGAGGGCTTCCGGTGTGCCGGGGCGCGAGGCCGCATGCGGGAGGAGTCCGGCATGCGCGAAGAGTCCGGCACGCGCGGCATAGCTGAAGGAGCGCATCATCCCGGCGACATCCTTCAGGGGCGACTGCTTCGCCCTGCGCTGCGCCAGCGGACGCGCCGGCTCTCCCTCGAAGTCGAGGATGTAGAAGTCCCCCTCCGACCAAAGGACCTGCCCCAGGTGATAGTCCCCATGCACGCGGATCTTGGCCGTCGCCAACTGCAGCGCCGGTGCGTTGCGCAGTTGTTCGAGCAGCGACTCTCGCCGGTCGAGTAATTCGGGCGCGGCAGCCATGTCTTCGAGCGTCTTGAGTGCGGCGAGTGCCTGGGCGACGGCGTCCATGCTGAGCGCGCGCATATCTTCGCTCGTGAACGGCTCCGGTACGAATGCGCCTCTCGTCGCATCGGACGCGAGCGCGAGGTGCATCTCCGCGGTTCGCCGGCCGAGCGTCTCCGCGGTGCCGAGGTACGCACCAATCGTGTCGAGTGCCACCTGCGGCGGCTCCGCGGCGATCAGCGCCGAATAGCTCTCCGGAGCGGGTTCGGTCAGCGGTTCGCGATGCGCGACCTCATCGTAGAAGCGGCGAACTTCGTCGGTCGCGTGTGTCCACCCGTCCGCCTGGCTCTCGACGAACTGGTGCAGGGTGGCAATGGTCGCAGAGGTTTCACCCAGTGTTTCGTGTTGAAGAGATCCAGCGATCGAGGGCACACGTGCGAAGTGCGCCTGCTCGGTAAGGTGTCGCCCGATCTCCAAGTCAGGATTCACCCCTGGCTCGATCCTCCTGAAGATCTTCACGATCAGCCGATCGCCGAACACGATCGACGTGTTGCTCTGGTCGGCAGCGAGGCGACGAGGCGCGAGATCCCCCTCGCCTCGAAGCGCGGCAAATGCCTCCGTTTGGGCGGCGAGGACCATGCCGCGCTTTGTCTTCACCTGCTCCTGGAAGCCGATCGCGTCGAGCAGGGTGCGCGCGAAACGATCGTCCAGCCAGGCATCGAACAGCACGCCTTTGCGCGCGCCCGTGATACTGGCGAGCACGGCATGGCCGTGGCGTTCAACCAGGGCGGCGGTATCGACGTGGTTGCAGATGGTGAGCGGCAGGAAGTAGCGATCCTTCGCGCCGCCGTCGACGAAGTCCACTTCGACCATCGTGAGAAACAGCGGCTGCGGCACCCGGCGCAACAGCCCCCAGTCGGCGAAGCGGGCGGACTTGATCGCGCGCCCCTTGCCGCCGAACCATCGTTGCCGCATCAGGAACGGGACGAGGAGATCGCGCTCGATCAGCGTCCGGACGTTGCCCTCGAGCAGTGTGTCCCAGGCGGCACCCATGAAGAGGGCGGGCGGCTGCACCGTTTCGGTGGTGGTCTCGGGTGCGATGCGGGCCGAGAGCGGTGACGGTGCCTGCTGCAGACGGAACCAGTAAAACGCGTAAGCGTTGATGGTCAGGAAGTAGGGAAGGTCGCCGATGCGAGGGAACTCCGTCGTGCCGAGCAGTTCAACCGGGATCATGCCGCGGAAGCGCGATAAGTCCAGTTCGACCGGCTGTGCCGTTCGGGAGAGATTCGCCACGCACAGAATCGTTTCGTCCTCGTAGCTGCGGACATACGCGAGCACTTTGCGATTCTGCGCCGGCAGGAAGTCGATCGCACCGCGTCCGAAGATCCTGGACTGCCGGCGAAGCACGATCAGTCGCTTCATCCACGCCAGAAGCGAGAACAGCGAGCGCTCCTGCGCCTCGACGTTGATCGATTGATACCCGTAGACCGGATCCATGATCGGTGGGGCGTAGAGGCGCGCCGGGTCCGTCCGCGAGAACCCGGCGTTTCGATCGCCCGTCCACTGCATCGGGGTGCGGACACCGTTGCGGTCGCCCAGGTAGACGTTGTCACCCATCCCGATCTCGTCGCCGTAGTAGATGATCGGGGTCCCCGGCATCGACATGAGCAGGCTGTTCAGCAGCTCGACGCGACGCCGGCTGTTCTCGAGCAGCGGCGCGAGCCGGCGCCGGATGCCGACGTTGATCCGCATCTGCGGATCCGCCGCGTATGCCTGGTACATGTAGTCGCGCTCTTCGTCGGTCACCATCTCGAGCGTGAGCTCGTCGTGATTGCGGAGGAACATCGCCCACTGGCAGTTCTCTGGAATGTCGGGGGTCTGCCTCAGGATCTCGACGAGGGGATGGCGGTCCTCCTGCCGGAGCGCCATGAACATGCGCGGCATCAGCGGAAAATGGAACGCCATGTGGCACTCGTCGCCATCGCCGAAGTACGGTCGAACGTCGGCGGGCCACTGGTTCGCCTCGGCCAGGAGCATCCGGTCGGGGTAGCGCTCGTCGAGGGCCGCGCGAATCCTTCGCAGGATGTCGTGCGTCTCCTCGAGGTTTTCGCAGATCGTCCCTTCGCGCTCGATCAGGTAGGGCACCGCGTCGAGGCGCAGCCCGTCGACGCCGCGATCGAGCCAGAACCGCATCACCCTGATCACCGCTTCGAGAACGGCGGGATTGTCGAAGTTGAGATCCGGCTGGTGATGGAAGAAGCGGTGCCAGTAGTAGGCCTTGGCCGTGTCGTCCCAGCTCCAGTTCGATGTCTCGGTATCCGTGAAAATGATGCGGACCCCCTCGTATTTCCGGTTCGTCTCGCTCCAGACGTAAAAGTCGCGCTCGGAGGAATCGGCCGGTGCTCGCCGTGCGGTTTGAAACCACGGGTGCTGATCGGAGGTGTGATTGATCACGAGCTCGGTGATGACCCGGATGCCGCGGCGATGCGCCTCCTCGATGAAGCGATCGAAGTCTTCCAGGGTTCCGTAACTCGGATGGATGTTCTCGTAATCGGCGATGTCATACCCGTCGTCGCGCAATGGCGACGGGTAGAAGGGCAGCAGCCAGACGCAGTTGATGCCGAGACTCTCGAGGTACGGGAGCTTCTGGGTCAGACCGGCGAAGTCGCCGACCCCATCGTTGTTGCTGTCGAAAAAGGCGCGGACGTGCACCTGGTAGATGACCGCGTCCTTGTACCAGAGTGGGTCTCGCTGTTCGTCGGGCAGCATCAGACCGTCGGCTCCGGTGCCTCCTCGGCGAGGGGAGCAGGCAGCTCCACCGCGAGGATGTGTGCGACACGCAGGCTCGGGTCGAGCCGCACGTAGTTCCATTCGCCGCGCCAGTAGTAGCGTTCCCCCGAGAGTAGATCGTCGACCTCCACCGTCGCATCCTCTGGCAGGCCCCACTCGACGAGCGGCAGCTGAACGTATCCGTGCTGCATCAGGAAGGGATCCAGGTTCACGACGACCAGCACCAGATCGCTGCCATCTTCGGAGCGCTTGCTGTAGGCGATGAGTTGGTCGTTATCTGTCTTGTGAAAACGCAATCCCCAGTCCCGCTGCAGTGCCGGATGCTCGTTGCGGATTGCGTTCACGTGGGCGATCAGCTCGGCGAGACTGTTCGGCTGATCGAAGTTGCGGTGCCGGATCTGGTACTTCTCAGAGTCGAGGTACTCCTCGCTCCCGGGCTTCACCGGAACGTTCTCGGCGAGCTCGAAGCCGCTGTAGATCCCGTAATTTGCGCCGAGCGTCGCGGCCAGGATGAAGCGGACCTGGAACGCCGGCCGGCCGCCATGCTGCAGGTATTCGTGAAGGATGTCGGGTGTATTGGCAAAGAGGTTCGGGCGCATGTATTCGCGAGCGTCGGTCTGTGTCAGCTCGGTGAGGTACTCGGTCAGCTCGGCCTTCGTGTTGCGCCACGTAAAGTAGGAGTAGGACTGCGAGAAGCCGGCCTTCGCAAGGTACTTCATGATCTTCGGACGGGTGAACGCTTCCGACAGGAAGATCGCGTCGGGATGCTTGCTCTTGATCGAAGCGAGCGCCCACTGCCAGAACCGGAACGGTTTGGTGTGCGGGTTGTCGACGCGGAAAATCTTTACGCCGTGGCCGATCCAGAACGCGACGATGCTCGTCAGCTCTTCCCAAAGCGCTTGCCGATCGGACGACTCGAAGTTGATCGGGTAGATGTCCTGGTATTTCTTCGGCGGGTTCTCGGCGTACTTGATGGTGCCGTCCGGACGCCGGCGAAACCACTCGGGATGCGCGTCGACGTAGGGGTGGTCCGGTGAGACCTGGTAGGCCAGGTCCAGCGCGATCTCGAGCCCGTTCGCGCGGGCGGCATCTACGAAGCGGTCGAAGTCCTCGATCGTGCCAAGCCCCGGTTCGATCGCCTTGTGCCCGCCCGCCTTTCCGCCGATCGCCCATGGGCTTCCAGGATCTCCCGCCTTCGTCGTCAGGCTGTTGTTCGGTCCTTTTCTGAAGCTCTCGCCGATGGGATGAATCGGGGGGAGATACAGGACGTCGAACCCCATGCTCGCGACATACGGAAGACGCGCCGCTGCTTCGTCGAACGTTGCGCTCCTGCCAGGATCACTGCCGGCGGACCGGGGGAACATCTCGTACCACGCGCCGTATCGCGCGCGTGCGGGCTCGACGGTGACACCGAGCACGCGATCGTATCGGGTGGCTGAGCGACGATCGGCGCGAGATGACATCAGAAGCTGCAGCGCCGGATCGAGTGCGATCGTCACGCGCTCTTCTACCGCGCGAGTCGTGTCGCCAATGATCGCGGCCTGGGGTGTTCCGGAGACGATCTCGGCACCCTCGAGCAGCTCGGAGGCGACGTCCTGACCGGCGCCGACCTTCTTCGACAACCCGAGCCGCCAGCTGGTGAAACGATCGATCCAGCCCTCGACGGTGTACTCGAATGCACCGAGCGAATCGACCGTGAACGCAGCCGTAAAGCGATCGTTGCCGGCCGGTTCCATCTGCGCCTCGATCCATTTCGCTGCGCCGGTTCGCCGGTAGAGCAACGCTGACGCAATCGAGTCGTGGCCATCCCCGAAGACGTCCGCGCTCACACGCACGGTCTCGCCCACGGTTCGTTTGATGGGAAAGCGCCCGCCATCGACTTCCGGATACAGGTTCTCGACGATGACGCGGCGCTGAAGTGCGGCGTCCATCAGTGCGCTCCGGCAGGCCCCCAGTCAGCGGCCCGCCGCCCTGGCTCGACCCTGGACGTGATCCGCAGGACGGCGACCGACCTGTCGCGCAGCTCGTATCGATCGCCTCCGTTGAGCCGCTGCGAGGGACGCCACGGATCGGCCGTGTCGAGCAGCGTTTCCCATCGCTCCTGCGGCGCGATCTCCGGCAGCACGAACGGCAGCGTGCTCGTGCCGGCATTCAGCATCACGATCAACGTGTCGCCGACGACGCGGTGACCGCGAGCGTCCGCTTCGTCGATCGCGTCACCGTGTAATTGCATGCCGATGCACCGGACGTCGGGTGAGCTCCACGCCTCGTCGGTCATTTCCTCGCCCGACGGGTTCAGCCACGTGATGTCGGTGGCCCTGGTGCCGGCAATCCGGCGACCCTGGAGAAACTTGCGCCGCCTGAGAACAGGGTTCTCCTTCCAGATGCGAATCAGCCGGGTCGCGAATTGCAGGAACTCGCGCTCGTACGCGGTCAAGTCCCATTGCGTCCAGCTGATCTCGTTGTCCTGCGCGTAGGCATTGTTGTTGCCGCGCTGCGTTCGACCGAGCTCGTCGCCGCCGCTGAGCATCGGTACGCCAACCGACATCATCAGCGTCGCGAGAAGATTCCGGCGGTGACGCTCGCGCAATTCGAGGACCTGCCGATCGTCGGTTCGGCCTTCGATGCCGCTGTTCCAACTGAGATTGTGATTCTCGCCGTCCTGGTTGTTCTCGCCGTTCGCCTCGTTGTGCTTGTCGGCGTAGCTGACCAGATCGGCGAGCGTAAAGCCATCGTGTGCGGTCACGAAGTTGATGCTCGCGTACGGGCGGCGGCCGCTCTGTTCGTACAGATCGCTGCTGCCGGAGAGGCGGGTGGCGAGCTCGGACACGACGCCGCCGTCACCGCGCCAGAAGCGCCGCACCGTGTCGCGGTACTTACCGTTCCACTCCGTCCACTTGGTGGGAAAATTGCCGACCTGGTAACCGCCCTCGCCGAGGTCCCACGGCTCGGCGATGAGCTTCACCTGCGACAACACGGGATCCTGATGAATGATGTCGAAGAACGCACCCAACTTGTCCACGGCGTGCAACTCGCGAGCCAGTGCACTCGCCAGATCGAAGCGGAATCCGTCCACGTGCATCTGCTGCACCCAGTAGCGGAGGCTGTCCATGATGAGCTGCAGGACGCGCGGGCTGCGCATGTTCAGCGTGTTGCCGCAGCCGGTGAAGTCCTGGTAGAAGCGCGCCTGGTCCGGCAGCAACCGGTAGTACGACGCGTTGTCGATGCCGCGCAGCGACAACGTCGGTCCGAGGTGATTGCCTTCGGCGGTGTGGTTGTAGACGACGTCGAGGATCACTTCGAGACCGGCAGCGTGCAGCGCCCGGACCATGGTTTTGAACTCGCGAGCGGCGGCCATCGGCGACTGCGTTGCCGCGTAGCGGCTGTCGGGCGCGAAGTACGAGAGCGTGTTGTAGCCCCAGTAGTTGCCGAGGCCGCGCTGCACCAGGTGCCATTCGTCGGCGTGGTGATGTACCGGCATCAGCTCGACCGCCGTGACGCCGAGGCTCTTCAGATGTTGAATCGACGCTTCTGACGCGAGGCCCCGATACGTGCCGCGCAACTCCTCCGGCACGTGTGAGTTCAGCTTGGAGAAGCCTTTGACGTGGAGCTCGTAGATCAGCGTCTCGTGCCACGGAGTTCGCGGCGCACGGTCGTCTCCCCACGTAAACGCGTCGTCGACGACGGCAGCGAGCGCCGCATGGGCACCGCTGTCGCGTTTGTCGAAACTGGTGTCATCCTCGCCGAACGTAAAGCCGAACAACGTTTCGTTCCAGCGCAGGTTGCGCCCGATGACCTTCGCGTATGGATCGAGCACGAGCTTGTTGGGATTGAAACGATGGCCGCGGTCCGGGGCGTACGGGCCATGGACGCGGAAGCCGTAGAGCTGACCCGGCTGAAGATCCGGCAGGTACCCATGCCAGACCATGTCGGTCTGTTCGGGCAACGGGATCGTCAGCGATTCGACTTCCGCTTCGGCCGACGGAAACAGGCACAGCTCGACGCGAGTGGCATGCTCGGAGAAGATGGCGAAGTTGACGCCGAGACCATCCCAGGTCGCGCCGAGCGGATAGGGCGAACCGGGCCAGACTCGAAGCGGCGCAATGGGCACTCATCAATTGTAGATTGCAGATTGGAGATTGCGGATTGGGAGATGGAAGGTTGACCGATGATCGCGCGGTAGTAGCGTTGCGAAAGTGGGCGGTCCTGCTCGACAGCGCCTTCCAGGTGCCGGGCACGAAGATGCGGTTCGGACTCGACCCGATCGTCGGATTGATCCCCGGAGTGGGCGACATCATCACCGGATTCTTCTCGGTGATGATCGTCATTCACGCGGTTCGACTGCGGATCCCGAAAGTCGTGATCGCCCGGATGATGCTCAACACCGGGCTGGACCTGCTCGTGGGCGCGGTCCCGCTGATCGGGGATCTGTTCGATGCGGGGTTCAAGGCCAACCTGCGCAACCTGGCGCTGCTCGAGCGGCACGCCCACACCTCGCTGTCACCGACGCGCGGCGACTACCTTGTCGTTGCGGGGTGCACTCTGGTGGTTGCGCTGCTCGTCACGGTCCCGGCCGTTCTTCTCTGGTGGCTTCTCCGTACCGTTCGCTGGTTTTGAATCGTTTTTCAGCCGCGAGTCTTCTCCCAGCAATTCGCTGACGCCTTGCAGATCTTCGATGTGATCGCAGATCGACTTGGCCATCATCAGCATCGGGACCGCCAGGATGGTTCCCCAGACGCCCCACACCCAGCTCCAGAAGAGCAGACCAACGAAGATCGCAGCCGGGTTCATCTGCGCCGCCCGGCTCATGAGCGCCGGCGTGAGCAGGAAGCCCTCGAGACTGGTGATCACCATCGCGGTTCCCGCCACCTCGAGGGTCTTGGTGACATTGTCGAACTGCATGAATGCAACGACCGCGAGTCCGCCGCTGACGAGGATCGGACCGATATATGGAATCGAGTTGAACAGCCCGGCGAGAAGGCCCCAGATGACGTAATGGCTCACCCCGAAGGCCCACAAGGCTAAAGCGGTAGCGGCGGCGACGAGGGCGCTGGTCAGGACCTGGACCCGGATGAAGCTTTCGATCTGCCGGTTGATGTCGTCGAGGATCTGGACGGTGATTTTTTTCTTGGTGAGGGTCGGGCCCGCGATCTTCACGATCTTCCGCTTGTACAAATCCCCGGTGACCAGCAGGAAGTAGACGAGGAACAGGATCAGCGCGAACTGCCCGAAAAAGCCAAGGAGGTTTCCTCCAAGGTAGTCCGACACTCGGAACGCGGGCTGAACCACTTCCACCTGGGTTGCGCCCGGCGTCGTGACTGACGGCTTCGCAGCCGCCGCCGCCGCCTTGTCGATTTCCTTCGCTGCTTCCTGCACCTGCTCGAGGGTGCTGGACGAGGTTTTCGGCTTCCGCCGCTCCGCCTCGGCGCGATCGCGCAGCATCTTCGTGGCTCGAGGGATGTCCCTGATGATCCCCATCGCCTCGTCGCTGAACGCCCAGACCCCGAATCCAAGAATGCCGATGAAGACAAAAACGGCGATCGCGGCGCCGACCGACTGCGGGATTTTCAGGCGCGCCAATGTGGCGACGATCGGCCAGAGGGCGTAGCTGATGAGGATCGCCAGCACGATCGGAATCAGCACGGCCTGCATGTACTGGAGCATCCAGATCGACGCGATCACCGCGATCACTGAGAGAGCGATGTTACGCACGTCCACAGCGCCGTCAATGACGGTGGGATTCGTCTCCTGCGTCTGCTCGGCCTGCTTGTCGACGGCGTCAGTCATTGCGCCCAGTCTACTTCGCCGTGCCTGCTAGAGTGCAGGAGTGCTCGTTTCCGACTTCGACTTCGATCTTCCCGAGAACCTGATCGCGCAGGAGCCATTGGCCCGAGGATCATCCCGCCTGCTGGTACTCGACCGCAGTACAGGCGCTGTCGAGCACGCGTCGGTCGCGGACCTGCCGTCCGTTCTCACCGCAGGCGACGTGATGGTGGTGAACAACAGCCGGGTCTTCGCGGCGCGCCTGCTCGGGCATCGCACACCGAGCGGCGGCGCGGTCGAGTGCCTGCTCGTCCGGCGAACGGCGGAGCCGGACGTGTGGGAAGCGCTGATGCATCCGGGTCAGAAGCTGAAGCCCGGCGGCGTCGTTCGATTTGATGGCGCAGCCGGCAGCCTCACCGCGGAGATCCTCGACCGGCACTTTTTCGGACGCCGGACGATACGGCTGCATGCCGAAGGCGGCAGGAGTGTCGACGAGTTGATCGACGCGCTCGGGCACATGCCGCTGCCGCCGTATATCAAGCGTCCGGATACGGAGGGGGATCGGGAGCGGTACCAGACGGTCTACGCGACGGCCCGCGGCTCAATCGCGGCGCCGACCGCCGGACTGCATTTCACCCAGGACCTGCTCACCTCGCTGGCGGCCGCCGGGATCGAGCGCGCCGCGATCACGTTGCACGTCGGCTACGGCACGTTCAAACCGGTCCGCGTCGACGACGTCGAATCGCACGTGGTAGATCCGGAGGAGTACGAAATCGGTGCGGATACCGCCGCAGCGATCCGTCGCGCCAAGGACGAGCGCCGGCGCGTCGTGGTCGTCGGCACCACGACGACCCGGGCGCTGGAGGACGCTGCCGCGTGTCACGACGGACGCGTCCTCCCCGGCGCCGCGCACGCGACGACGTTCATTTACCCGGGGTTTCGCTTCCAGGTGGCAGACGCGCTGATGACGAACTTTCACCTGCCGAAATCATCGCTGCTGATGCTCGTCGCCGCCTTCGCGGGCCGGGAACAGGTGCTCGCCGCATACGCTGAAGCCGTGGCGCGGGGCTACCGGTTCTACAGCTACGGCGATGCGATGCTCATTATCTAGGTGCCGGGGTGCCGGGGTGCCGGGGTGCCGGGGTGCCGGGGTGCCGGGGTGCCGGCGGTGCCGGGTGCCGGGGTGCCGAGCTGAGAGCTGATGGCTGTTAGCTGACAGCTCTGGAAACAGCGATAATCCCCCGCGTGAAGCTGCCATACGAAGAGTTCGATGTGTCCGGTGTTCGCACGTACCCGCTGGCGTCCCGGAACAGCAAGGCGAAGGCAAGCGACTTCGGCAAGGTGAGTGCGCCGGGCCAGACGGTCTCGGATTTCATCGACACGTTGCCCGACATTCTCGCGGGTGCGGACTTCAAGTCGGTGGTGCGGGCGTTGCGGTCCGCGCGCGATGCCAACGGCGGGATCATCTGGGGCATCGGCGCGCACGTGATCAAGACCGGTGTCTCGCCGATCCTGATCGATTTGATGGAGCGCGGATTCGTGTCGGCGCTGGCGATGAACGGTGCCGGCGTGATCCACGACTTCGAGGTCGCGCTTTCGGGATCGACCTCCGAGGATGTCGACGAGGCACTTGGACCAGGACGCTTTGGCATGGCGGAAGAGACCGGCCGGCTGCTCAACGCGGCGATCCGCGACGGCGTTCGCGGCGGAAACGGGATCGGGCAGAGTGTCGCCAATTGCCTGCGCACACTGGCCCCACCGCACGCATCCGTGAGTCTGCTCTGCGCCGCGGCACGGCTCGAGATTCCCGTGACCGTGCACGTTGCCATTGGCACCGACATCATTCATATGCACCCGGATGCCGATGGTGCGGCGTTCGGCGAGGGGAGTCTGCGCGACTTCAAGTTCTTCGTTTCGAATGTCGCGAAATTGAAGGGCGGGATCTACTTGAACTGCGGGTCGGCGGTGATTCTGCCGGAGGTGCTGCTGAAGGCCGTCGCGCTCGTTCGCAACCAGGGGATCTCGCTCGACGGCCTGACCACCGTGAACCTCGATTTTGCCCGCCTCTACCGGCCACAGACGAACGTCGTGTCGAGACCGGTCGCCGGGATCGGCAAGGGCTACTCACTGGTCGGCCATCACGAAATCATGATCCCGCTGCTCGCCGCGGCGCTCGCGGGCGACGCGAAGCGAATGCTATAATCGCAAGTTCTGGCGGTGTAGCTCAGCTGGTTAGAGCATGCGGCTCATATCCGCAGGGTCCGGGGTTCAAGTCCCTGCACCGCCACCAATCTTTCCATCTCTCATCGGTCATCTTTCATCGGTATCGGATCATCTGCTCATCGGATGATCGATATCGATCATCGATCGATCGGATCGATGAATCGATCATCGGCACATCGGCGATCGGGACATCGCACAGGCGCACATCGGCACATCGGACGCGCACGTGAGCAGGTCAGCACGTTTTGCACATCGAACCGTCGCACAGTCGCACGTGAACATCCCAACCACCGCACTCCGTACCATCAGAGCGCACGCGATGCTGCCGGCGGGCGGACGCGTGGTCGTGGCGCTCTCCGGCGGTCCTGACTCGGTGGCGCTCCTGCACGTGCTGCTGTCGCTACAGGCGCGCGGTGAGCTGGTTGTGGCCGGGGTGGCGCACTTCAATCACGGGTTGCGAGGTGTCGCGGCCGATGCGGACGAAGAGTTCTGCCGCGCTCTCACTCTGTCGCTCCGGTTGCCGTTCCGAACGAGCAGGGGCGACGTGCGCGCGCGGGCCGCAGCCGAACATCGCTCCATCGAAGATGCGGCGCGGGCGAGCCGGTATGAATTTCTCGCCGGCACCGTCCGCGAACTGAACGCCTCGGCGGTTGCAATCGGCCACACACTGGACGATCAGGCCGAGACCTTTCTCCTGCGTTTGATCCGCGGTGCCGGGAGTCGCGGTCTCGCTGGGATCAGGCCGAAGAACGGGGTCGTCATCCGGCCGTTGCTGGAGATCAGAAGGCGTGCGCTCCGCGAATACGCGGACGAGCACCAATTGACGTTCCGGACTGACGAGAGCAATACGGATGTCTCAATTCCGCGGAACCGTATCCGGCACGAACTCATTCCACTACTCGAGCGTGACTATTCGTCGGGTATCGCTGAGGTTCTCGCCCGCGAGGCGGACTCCGCCCGCCAGGATGAAGACAAGCTTCACAACGATGCAATCGATTTGGCCGCTTCTGTCGTCTTATCTTCTACACCCTCGGAAATGAGCCTGGCGGCGAGTGGGGGAGCGCCCATTCACAAGGTCTCAGTCGATGCTGCGGCGCTGACCGCGCTGCATCCGGCCCTGGCCGCGCGTGTGGCACGGGAAGCGCTCCAACAACTCGCAGGTGAGAGGTTCATCGGGGCCGAGCATCTGCAGCGATTTCTCGAGTTCGCCGCGACAGGTGCACGAGGGGCGGCATTGAGCCTTCCGGGGCAACAGGCGGTTCGAGACGGTAGCCGGGTCGTTCTGGGACCAGAACCGCAGCGTGGCGTCGAAGAGAGAGCGAACTCTTTTCAATTTCCGTTGTCTATTCCTGGTGAGGTGCTTCTCACGCCGCAGGGTTTTCATCTTCAGGCCTCCTGGGGCGACAGGGCGGAGGGTCTGAAGCCGCAGGGGAATCTCACCTGCAGTGTCGCGGTGCCCCGCCTGCCACTGTCGGTGCGGTCGAGGAAGCCCGGTGACCGGTTTCAACCTCCCGGAATGGCCGGGAAAAGCCGAAAGCTTCAGGATTACCTCGTAGACAGGAAGGTTGCGCGGTCCGACCGGGACCGTCTGCCCCTGGTGGTCGACGGCGACGACAGAATCGTATGGATCGTGGGGCACGCCGTAGCCGAGGATTTTCGGGTCACGGCGCCGTCACATGGCGTGATATTCTTGAAAGCAAAGCGGTTAGGAGGCGAAGGTTGAATTCGACCCTCAAGAGTTTGTTGTTCTGGATGGTCCTCGTAGTTGTCGGGGTCCTGATCTGGAACTTCTCCACGACGCTGCAGAACAAGGACTCGGAGATGTCCTTCTCCACGTTCCTGCAACACGTCCAGAATAAAGAAGTTCCCTCGGTCGTCATCACCGGCAACGACATCACGGGTGTCACGACGGGGAACACCGGGAACGGCAGCCAGAAGTTCCATACCTACGCGCCGACCCAGTACACGGGCCTCGCAAACGAGCTTCGGCAGAACGGTGTGGAGATCAAGGCGAGGGCCGAGACGACCAGCCCGTGGGCGGCACTGCTGTACGCGTGGGCGCCGATCCTGCTGATGATCGGGTTCTGGATCTTCATCATGCGGCAGATGCAGAGCGGCGGGAACAAAGCCCTGTCGTTCGGCAAGAGCCGCGCAAAGCTCTCATCCAGCTCGCAGAAGAAGGTCACCTTCAAGGACGTCTCCGGCGTCGATGAAGCGAAGGAAGAACTCCAGGAAATCATCGAGTTCCTGAAGGAGCCGCAGAAGTTCCAGAAGCTCGGTGGCCGCATTCCGAAGGGCGTGCTCCTCATGGGTTCGCCGGGAACCGGCAAGACGCTTCTCGCCCGCGCGGTGGCCGGCGAGGCCAACGTTCCGTTCTTCTCGATCAGCGGTTCCGACTTCGTCGAGATGTTCGTCGGCGTCGGTGCGTCGCGCGTCCGCGACCTGTTCGAGCAGGGCAAGAAGAACGCGCCCTGCATCGTGTTCATCGACGAGATCGACGCGGTCGGCCGTCACCGCGGCGCCGGCCTCGGCGGCGGTCACGACGAGCGCGAGCAGACCCTCAACCAGTTGCTCGTCGAGATGGACGGCTTCGAATCGAACGAGGGTGTCATTCTCGTCGCCGCGACCAACCGTCCGGACGTGCTCGATCCCGCACTGCTTCGTCCCGGCCGCTTCGACCGCCGGATCGTGGTGAATCGTCCTGACGTCAAGGGGCGAGAAGGCATCTTCGCCGTTCACACCAAGAAGATTCCGCTGTCGGACGACGTGAACATTCACGTCCTCGCGCGCGGCACGTCCGGTTTCTCCGGTGCCGACATCGCCAACCTGGTGAACGAAGCCGCACTCAACGCGGCGCGCTACAACCAGAAGGTCGTCCGCATGCAGGACTTCGAGTTCGCCAAAGACAAGGTCCTCATGGGCTCGGAGCGTCGTTCGATGATCATCAACGACGAGGAAAAGAAAGTGACAGCCGTGCACGAGGCCGGTCACGCACTGCTCGCGGTGCTCCTGCCGCACGCCGATCCGGTTCACAAGGTCACGATCATTCCGCGCGGCATGGCGCTCGGCCTGACGACCATGTTGCCGCTCGAAGACAAGCACAATTACTCGCGCGATTACCTGAACGATCAGATCGCGATCCTCCTCGGTGGCCGTATCGCCGAAGAGATCACGATGAACGGCTCGATGACGACCGGCGCCGGCAACGACATCGAGCGCTCCACCGAGATGGCGCGCAAGATGGTCTGCGAGTGGGGGATGAGCGACGCGATGGGGCCGCTGACCTTCGGCAAGAAGGAAGAGCAGATCTTCCTCGGCCGCGAGATCGCGCAGCACCAGGACTACAGTGAAGACACCGCCATCAACATCGACAAGGAGATCCGGCGGATCATCACCAACAACTACGACAAGTCGCGCGCCCTGCTCGAGAAGAACAAGCAGGCGCTGATGCAGATCGCAGAGGAACTGCTCACGCGCGAAGTGCTCGACGCCGAACAGGTCCGCCGCATCGCGGCGGGCGAGCCGCTCGAGGAATTCAAGCCGGCGGTCTCCACCACCAGCCCCTCCGACGATGGAACGAAGCGGCCGGCGAAGGAACGTCCGTCGATCGTGCCGCCGCTGAACAAGCCGCTCACGCAGGAATAGCTTCCAGCGACGGAGCGTCCAGCTTCTGCAGGGCCGGGGAGATAAGATCTTCCCGGCCTTTTTCTTTATGGCTCCACGACAGACATTCGGGATCCCCTTGCCGGGCGGGCGCACGATGCGTCTCGGTGAGCGGACGCTCGTCATGGGCATCCTGAATATCACGCCGGATTCTTTTGCGGACGGCGGAGTCCACTACGACGTCCACAAGGCTGTCGCTGCCGGTTTGCGCATGGTTGAAGATGGTGCCGACATCCTCGATATCGGTGGAGAGTCGACACGCCCAGGGGCCGACGAGGTCGGCGCCGACGAGGAAATGCGGCGCGTGCTGCCGGTGGTCGAGGCGCTGGCCCGAGAAACCTCCACACTGATTTCGATCGACACCTACAAAGCGGTGGTCGCGCGCGAGGCGGTCGCGCGCGGTGCAACGATCATCAATGACATCAGCGGCCTGCAGTACGATCCGGCGCTCGGTGCGGCGGCCGCTGAAACCGGGGCGGCGCTGGTGCTGATGCACACACGTGGACGATCGCGGACGATGTACGAGTTTGCAAGCTACCAGGATGTCGTCGCCGATATCGCGAGAGAGTTAGGAGAGGCGATGGCCCGGGCGACCGCAGCCGGCGTGCGGCGCGACGCGATCATCCTCGACCCTGGTCTTGGTTTTGCGAAGAAGGCGGAGCATAGTTACGCGCTGCTGGCCCGGCTGCCGGAACTTGCAGTGCTTGGACGTCCAATCCTGTCGGGGCCGTCGCGCAAGTCATTCCTGAAGCAGGCCATCGGCGACCGCCTCCCGCCTGACCGCGAGTGGGGAACGGCCGCGGCCGTCACCGCGTCCGTTCTGGGTGGCGCGCATATCGTGCGGGTCCACGCGGTCAAGGCAATGCGGGACGTCGTGCGAGTGGCGGATAGAGTCCGGGAGGAGTATCCGTGAGGAGTTTGCCCAGAACCCGGCCACAGAGGCGCAGAGGCACAGAGAACCATTATTTGAGAAGCCGCAAGCTGTAACGATTTTCGGGTACACGTCAAAGCTCTGCGCCTCCGCGTCTCTGTGGCGGTGTTCGATGATGCTGTCTCTGCGCCTTTGTGCCTCTGTGGCGCTTTTCAATGATGCCGGCTCTGTAACTCTGCGTCTCTGTGGCCCGTTGAGCCTCTCTGACCTCGCGCCACCGGCGCCTGATAAGCTAACGCCTACCGAATGAGGGAGTACCTTCAGAATGTTCTGCGCCGCCCGCCCGTCGGCTGGTGGGACATTCTCGACATCCTGATCGTTTCCATCCTGATTTACGAGTTCCTCAAACTGATCAGGGGCACGCGCGCAGTTCAGATGGCGGCGGGATCGCTGCTGATCGTCGGGCTCTTCTACGTCTCACGTCTCCTGCCGCTCCAGACCGTCAACTGGATGATCCGCAATATGCTGGCGTTCGTCGCGTTTGCGGCGATCGTGATCTTCCAGTCCGACATCCGGCGGGCGCTGGCGCACTTCGGCCAGGCGCCATTCTTCCGCTACTTGAACCGGCAGCAGGCTGCCGACGAAACGATCGAAGAAATCGTCGTCGCCGCGACCATGCTCGCCAGTCAGAAGGTCGGCGCGATCATGGTGGTCGAGCGGGAGATCGGCCTTCGCAACTACATCGAAAGCGGCATCCCGCTCGACGCAACACTCACCTACGACCTGATCGTCACGATCTTCCATCGGGGATCGCCGCTGCACGATGGCGCGGTCATCATCCAGGAGAGCCGGGTGGCGGCGGCAGCCTGCTTCCTGCCGCTCACGGTCAATCCCCGGGTGAGCCGCGAACTTGGCACGCGCCACCGGGCGGCGATCGGGTTGACCGAGGAATGTGACGCCGTCGCGATCGTGGTCTCGGAGGAAACTGGTGCGATCTCGCTCACGCTCGACGGCAGCATCGATCGGGATCTGAATCCTGACGCACTGCGCGAGCGCCTCAGGTCGCTGATCCTGCTGCGGAGAAGCAGCGGCCGCAACGTCGGTGCGCGGGCCTATGATGTCTAGCCCCGCGCGACATCCGGGCGGTGCACGGTGAAGTTCAACCCGTTCAAGTACCTGTGGCTGAAGGTGCTCGCGGTACTGCTCGCATCGCTGCTCTGGCTGACAGTTGCGGGTGAGCACGTGGTCGAGAGAACGCTGAAGGTACCGCTCGAGCTCCGGAACGTGCCACCGCAACTCGAGATCGTCGGCGACCCGCCGATGACCGTGGACGTGAGGGTCCGGGGTCCGTCAGCGATGCTCGGGCGCATGGACCCGGGGGATCTCGTTGCTCTCCTCGACCTGCAGGGAGCGCGACCTGGATCGCGCCTGTTCCACCTGCGAACCGACGAAGTGAGAGGTCCGTACGGCGTCGAGATTGCCCAGATCACTCCTTCGACGGTTCCACTCGAACTGGAGAAGTCCGGCCGCCGCTCGGTTCCGGTGATTCCGGCGATCGACGGTGAACCCGCGCCCGGCTTCGTCACTGGACGATCGACCGTGACGCCGTCGACCGTGGAAGTGGAGGGGCCGGAGAGCCGGCTGCGCGCGTTGACCAGTGCGACGACCGAGCCGGTGTCAGTCAACGGCCAGCGCGCGAGCGTCAGTGATGTCGTGACCATCGGCGTCTCGGATAGTTCGTTGAGGCTGGCCGAGGCGCAATCAGCAACCGTGGCGGTGGAGATACTGCCGGCTCCGGTTGAGCACGACTTCGCGGGCGTCCCGATCCGCTGGCGGAACCTGGGGGCGGGCTTGTTCGCGCGCGTGCAGCCGACGGTCGCGCGCGTGACGATTCGCGGGCGCCGCCAGGCGGTGGACGCCATGCGCACCGAAGCGATCGATGCGTTCGTCGACCTTGCCGGGCTCGGACCGGGTCAGGTACAATCTTCGGGTCCAGGTTGATCCAACCCAGAATTTTGGCGTGAGTTCCACGGATCCCGCCGTCGTTCAAGTCACGATCAAGTAAGCATGTCCAGACTCTTCGGAACTGACGGGGTTCGCGGTAAGGCCGGCGAGCACCCGCTCGACCATGACACGGTGGCCCGCCTCGGAGGCGCGCTGGTTCGCGCAATGACGGCCCATCGCCCCGGCGTCGGCAAGCCGCTGCGTTTCGTGGTCGGGCGTGACACGCGCGAATCCGGTGACTGGATCGCGCGTGAGCTCGCGCGCGGCGTTCGCTCCCAGGGTGGCGAGATGACCAGTGCTGGCGTGATTGCCACGCCCGCGATTGCGTATATCACCCGCGCTCTCGGATTCGATGCCGGCATCGTGATTTCCGCCTCGCACAATCCCTTCGAAGACAACGGGATCAAGGTGTTCTCCGGACGCGGTGAAAAATTCACCGAGGCGGTGGAACGCGAGGTCGAAGCCATCGTCGCTGATGCGAGCTGGAACGTCGCTGGCAGCGCCGACGAGCCGTCCCGGCCACAGACGTCGCCGACGCCTACATTGCGCACGCGCTGCTCGCATTTCCGGGTCCGGGACGACTCGGCAGATTCAAGCTGGCGATCGACACCGCTAACGGCGCGACGACCACCGTCGCGCCGCGGGTCTTTCGCGAGCTCGGCTATGACGTGGAGGTGATCGGCGCGTCGCCTGACGGCCGGAACATCAACCTCGATTGCGGATCCACCCACCCGGAGCGTCTCTCTGCGATCGTCCGCGAAAAGGGATGCAGGATGGGGGTTGCGTTCGACGGTGACGGTGATCGCGCCATCTTCGTGGATGCTGATGGCAGGATCGTCGACGGCGACGCGGTCCTGCTGATGTGCGCGCGCCACATGCAGTCGCAGGCCCGCCTCAAGGGCAATGCGGTCGTGGCTACCGTCATGAGCAACATCGGCCTCGAGATCGCCCTGAAAGAGAGCAACATCGAAATGATCCGGTGCGCGGTCGGCGACAAATACGTGATGGAGGAGATGCTGAATCGCGGTCTGTCGCTCGGAGGTGAACAGTCGGGCCACGTCATCTTCTCGGACCATTTGTTTACCGGCGACGGCCTCGCGACGTCGCTCAACGTCCTGCGCGTGATGGCCGATACCGGCCGCGAGCTGAAAGACCTCGCCTCCGAGCTCGTCACCTATCCGCAGATGCTGGTGAACGTAAGAGTCCGCGAGCGAAAGGACCTTGCCAGTGTTCCCGCCGTCGCAGATGTTATGAAGCGCGTCGAAGAACAACTGGCGGGCCACGGCCGTTTGCTGGTCCGCTACTCAGGCACGGAGCCGCTGCTGCGCATCATGCTCGAGGGAAAGGATCAGACGGAGATCCAGGAGCTCGCCGCGCAGATCGCGGCCGCGGTCAAACAGGAGCTCGCGTAGCACGCGGGGAGGTCGGCGTTGTGAGGCTAGCAGTAAACATCGATCACATCGCGACGCTGCGGCAGGCTCGTAAAGGTCACGAACCGGAGCCCCTCGGCGCGGCGCTGATCGCTGAAACGGCGGGCGCGCAGGGCATCACGGTTCACCTTCGCACCGATCGCCGGCACATCCAGGATCGGGATCTTCGCCTGTTGCGCGAAGCGATCGGCACGCGGCTGAATGTCGAAATGGCGGTGACCGCCGAAATGTCCCGGATCGCGCGTGAGATCATGCCGGCGCAGGTGACGCTCGTGCCGGAGCGCCCGCAGGAACTCACCACGGAGGGTGGCCTCGACGTGATCGCCGCCTCCGAACAGGTGAAGCAGTTCATCGGCGAGATGCACGGCGCGGGTGTCTCGGTCAGCATCTTTCTCGATCCGGACCTGGAGCAGGTGAAGAGAGCCAAGGCGGTCGGTGCCGACGCCATCGAAATCAACACCGGCCGGTATGCGGAATCGCCGGCACACACATCCGCGAGCGAACTGGACCGGATCCGGCACGCGGCGCGCATGGGTGTCCAGGAAGATCTGGAGGTCCTTGCCGGTCACGGCCTCAACTACGTCAACGTGATCCCGATCGTCGAAGATCGCGGAGATCGTCGAGCTGAACATCGGCCACAGCATTGTCGCTCGCGCGGCGCTGGTCGGCATGGATCGAGCCGTCCGCGACATGGTCGCGCTGCTCGGACGATAGCCGCGTGCGACGCGATCGTCGCGCTCCTCGGGTTGCTCTTGCTGGCGATCGGAATGTTGCGGTTCCGCTGCACGCGCATCCAACGGGTGATGCTTCGCACGGACGACGGGGTAACGATCGCCGCCACCTGGTTCGATCCGCCGACCCGGCCCGCTCCAGCCGTCATTCTCATTCACATGCTCAGCGCTCGCGTAAGGACTGGGATTCGCTTGCGTCCAGGCTGGCCGTCGGAAGGCATTGGCGCGCTGACCTTCGACCTGCGCGGCCACGGCGAATCGCAGGGGAGTGCCGGCGAGAATCTCTCGGTCCTGCTGCAGGACGTCAAGGCCGCTCGACGGCATCTCGCGATCGCGGTTCGAAGTCAACCAGGCGAAAGTTGGCCTCGCGGGGGCGTCGATCGGTGCGAACCTCGCCGCGCTCGAGGCCGCCGCAGATGGTGGCATGGCCAGTCTCGCGCTCCTGTCGCCGTCGCTCGACTACCGGGGTCTGCGGATCGAGGCAGCGGTCCGCAAATACGGCGAACCGCCCCGTGCTGCTCGTCGCAGGTGACGACGATCGCCTACGCGAGGCGGTCGGCGAAGGATCTCAAGAAAGCGGGCGGCGGCATCCGCGAGCTGCTGATCCTGAAAGCGCCGGTCACGGCACCAACATGCTGGACCACGCTCCCGAGGACCTGCCTCGTCAGCTGGTCGAGTGGTTCAGGCGGACGCTACAATGACCTTGAATCACAAATGCAAAACGAATCGTTAGTCATGGGAGTCGCCGGCGTACTGCTCGGGCTGCTGGCAGGCTGGATCATCGGCTGCCAGCAGGCTCCGGGTGTTCGTGCGGAGCCGGTGCCTGCCACCACTTCCAGCAGGCGCCGGCCGGTGCGCAGGCACAGCAGCAGGCAGCGCCCGCGCTCGACGAGAAGCGCGTCGCGACCTGAAGGCAGCGGCGGAAAAGGCGCCCAATGACGCCACGGCGCGAGTCCAGCTCGGAGATCTCTACTTCGACAGCGAGCGCTTCGACGATGCGGTGAAGCTGGTACAAGGACGCGCTCGAGATCAATCCGAAGAGACGTCAACGCCAGCACCGACCTCGGGATCGCCTACTACTACATGAACCAGCCGGATCGCGCACTCGAGCAGTTCGACCGGTCGCTGGCGCTCGAGCCGACGCACTCCAAGACGCTGCTCAACGTCGGCATCGTGCGGGCGTGCGGCAAACAGGACCTCGAAGGCGCCGCGAAGGCCTGGGAGCGCGTGATCGAAGTGGCTCCCGGCAGCGACGAGGCCGCGCGCGCGAAGCAGGGGCTCGACGGCCTGAGATCCGCTCACCCGGAAACGGCGCCGGGGCGCGACTCCGAAGCCGGACGGATCCTCGAACTGACCCATGCTCGTGCGTCTGCTCGTCTGGGCGATCCTCCTCTATGTCCTCTGGCGCGTGGCCTGGAACGATCCTCAAGGGCATCTTCGTGGGGATGGGCTATCAGCCGCCCGGTAAGGCGGGCGCGCAGAGCGTCGGTCTCGTTCGTGATCCCGTGTGCGGCACGTTCGTCATGCCGTCCAACGCGCTGACCTCCGGCTAGCGGATCCAACACGCGTTACTTCTGTTCCGAGAAGTGCCGCGACGATTATTCGGTTCGCCGCTGACGCCGCTGAGCCATGCCATCCGAATCCCAGCTCCGTGCCGACATCGTCGAAGTCGGGCGGCGCATGTACGCGCGCGGCTATACCGCATCGAACGACGGCAACATCAGCGTGCGGCTCGATGCGGGACGTCTGCTGATGACGCCGAAGAGCGTCTGCAAGGGATTCATGGATCCCGGCGATGATGTGCATCACCGACCTGGACGGCAAGAAGCTCGCGGGCGAGCGCGATCCATCATCGGAGATGCAGATGCATCTCGAGGTGTATCGTCAACGGCCCGACGTCGAGGCTGTCGTCCACGCGCATCCGCCAGTGGCCACCGCGTTCGCGGTCGCCGGCATTCCGCTCGATCGCGCCGTGCTGGCAGAGGTGGTGACGACGCTTGGGAGCGTGCCGATCGCGGATTACGCGACACCATCGACCAAGGAGCTTCCGAACGCGGTCAGCCGGTACATCAAGGCGCACGACGGGATGCTGCTGGCGAATCACGGCGCGCTGACCGTCGGCGCCGATCTGTTTTCCGCGTACTACAAGATGGAAACGATCGAGCACTTCGCCAACATCAGCTTCGTCGCGCGCATGCTCGGCGGCGAGCGCCTGCTGTCGCGCGATGAGGTCGTTCGACTGCAGGGGTTGCGAGGGATGTACGGCATCTCGTCCCCGGCTCCGATCTGCGCGGATCCGCCGGGCGCGGAACCGCGTTCCGGATCCGGCGACTCCGGACAGGCCGACTGCCAGGTCGTCTTCGCGCCGGCGTCCCGCGAGCGCCTGGTCCGCCACGCGGACGAGGAAATTCGACTAACATACGGCGAACTCACGGCTTTGATCGAGGAAGCGGTTAGACATCTCAAATAGAGAGCTCTCAGCTATCAGCTATCAGCCATCTGAACGGAAGCAGCGGTTGATTTGCGCTAGGCTGAAGGCGCCAGGAGCTAAGAGCTGACAGCTGAGAGCTGAAAGCTATTCAGGAGGACTAAATGGGTGAGGCACTCGGCATGGTCGAGACCAAGGGTCTGGTCGCGATGATCGAAGCGGCGGACGCCATGGTCAAGGCCGCCAAGGTGACGCTGGTCGGCTGGGAAAAGATCGGCGCCGGGTACGTGACCGCCATCGTCCGTGGCGATGTGGCTGCCGTGAAAGCGGCGACTGACGCCGGCGCCGCGGCTGCGCGTCGCGTCGGCGAGCTGGTGTCGGTGCACGTGATTCCGCGGCCGCACGCCGAATCTCGAGAATGCGCTGCCGATCGGCAAGGCGAACACGAACGCGAAATGATCCTCGCCAAGATCGTGGGGACCGTCGTCGCGACGCGCAAAGACGATCGGCTCGTGAGCAACAAGCTGCTGATCGCGCGCCCGGTCGATCCCCACGGTAAGGCCGAAGGCAGTTATCTCGTCGCGGTCGACACGGTCGATGCCGGCTTCGGCGAGACCGTCCTGATCGTCAGCGGCAGTTCGGCGCGCATGGCGTCCGGCCTGAAAGACTGCCCGGTCGACGCCGCCATTGTCGGTATCGTCGATACCGATCCAGGTCAAGGATTAGGCCGTGCAGCTCGCCCGCGTCATCGGCGACGTCGTCGCGACCGCTGAAGGACGCCAACCTCTCCGGGATCAAGCTGCTCCTGCCTCTGCAGCCGATCGATGCGTCCGGCGAACCGATCGGCCGCGCGCTCGTTGCTCTCGACTCGGTCGGCGCGGGCGTCGGCGAACACGTCTTCTTCGTCAAGGGGCGCGAGGCCGCGTTTCCGTTCTATCCTGGCGAGCCGCCGGCCGACGCCACCGTGGTCGGTATCGTCGATGACCGGGACTGACGCACGTGAAGATCGCGGACGCCTCCGTCCTGATCATGCAGATAGGCGAGGTCGTCGGGACGGTCGTCGCGACGCAAAAGAACACGAAGCTCGAAGGAGCCAAGCTGCTGCTGGTCCAGCCGATGACCCTCGACGGTAAACCGCGCGGAGTGGCGGTGCTGGCGATCGATTCGGTGGGTGCGGGGGTCGGCGAGCGAGTGCTCCTGGTGATCGAGGGCAAGGCAGCCGGCGACGCGCTTGGCAAGAAGGCGGCCGCGGTCGATGCGGCAATCATCGGCATCGTCGACGAAGTGGACTACAAGGACGATCCATGAACGAAGACGCGCTCCGCGCGATCATTCGCGAATCGATCGCCCGGCACCTGGGTGCCGGCGCGCGACACGATACTGTTCCAGCCGTTCACCGTCCTGAACGTTCGTCGGCGATGCGAGCCACTATCGATACGCGCTTCCCGACTCGGATGGACCGTGCCTGATCGAGCCGACCGTTGCCTGCAATCACTGCGGATACTGCCAGTCGCACGGTCACTGATCGCCGAGCGGCCGCAGTGGCTGCCGATCATGAAGCGCCTCGCCAGGGCGATCGACGGGCTCGAAGAGCCGGCGGTCGAGAAGATCGCCGGGCAGCAGGCAGACGATCCGTTCCAGGTCCTGATCGCGACCTGCTGTCGGCGCAGACCAAGGACGCGGTCACGGCGGCTGCATCCGAAGCGCTTTTCACTCTCGCGCGCACGCCGCAGGCGATGCTGTCAGCTGACGCGTCGAGCAGATCGAGAAGCTGATCTACCCGGTGAGCTTCTACCGGAACAAGGCCGTCCACGTGAAGCAGACGTGCGAACAGATCATGAACCGCTTCGCCGGACGGGTGCCGGCGACGATGGACGAGTTGCTGACGCTGCCGGGTGTTGGCCGCAAGACGGCGAACCTGGTCCTCGATCCTCGCCCACCAGAGCAATCGCAACATCTGCGTAGACACACACGTTCACCGCATCTCGAATCGACTGGGCTGGACGACGACGCGAACGCCGGACGAGACCGAGCGCGCCTTGTATGCAGCGACGAGCCGGAGGTGGTGGCCGCTGATCAACCTGTACCTGGTGACCTGGGGCCAGAATGTCTGCCGCCCGGTCTATCCTCTGTGTGGCAACTGCGTCCTCGTGGATCATCTGTCCGAGCATAGGCGTGTCAAAAGACAGGAAAGCAGAAATGAGAATAGCTGCTCGTGCGTGCTCGGACGTGATCTCGACGTTGGCGTCCACGGCGGCCTTGCCGGCCCAGCAGAAATCCCCCGGCGCGGGACCGGTGGTGGTCCTCGAGACGTCGAAGGGTGACGATCGAGTTCGAAACCTACCCTGAAGAAGCGCCGAAGACTGTCGCGCGGATCGTCGAGCTCGTGAAGAAGAACTTCTACAACGGGCTGCGATTCCATCGCGCGGAGCCGAACTTCGTCATCCAGATCGGGGATCCCGCGTCGCGGAACATGGCAGCTGCAGGAATGGTGGGGCCGCGGCGGCTGCGGCAAGCCGATCGGCGTCGCCGAGATCACGAAGAAGCGCCGCCACCTCCGTGGTGCCGTCGCGATGGCGTATCCGGGCACGGACCCGCGCAACGCCGACTGCCAGTTCTACATCGTCCTGCGAAGGCGCTCCCGAGCTGGACGCGAAGTACACCGTGTTCGGCCAGGTCATCAACGGCCTCGACGTGGTCGATCAGATCCGGCAGTCCGACATCCTCAAGAAGACGATTCGAGAGAGTGCCGTCGGATGCAGCGCTTCAGGCTGCCAACGACCGCGCAGCCCTAAAGGGCTCACTACGACCCGGCAGGATCTTGACGATCCGTTTAAGATCCGGGTAGCGCTCGACCATCTCCTCCGGGTATTCACCGGGAAGCGTCCTGTCCGAGCTGGTGCTTCAGGATCGCGGCATTGGCGACCGACTTCGGCGGAGAAGTGATTGTTGGCGTAGAGATACGCCTTCTTCACTTCGCGAGACGCTTCCCTGGTCGCCTCGGCGATCGGCTCCAGCTCCTTGGCCGAATAGAGGTAGTTGTAGCGGTCCTCCGACTTTTCGTGCGACCACCACTGCGCCGCATTCCGGCCGTGCAGGCGAAGGTAGTAGAAGGTCCGCACGTTCGGCAGCAGGTTTTGACGGATCGACAGGCGGAACTTCGGTTCGTCGATCTGCGCCCAGGCGGCCCCGTGGTCGCCGAGCAGCTTCAAGGTGTCGCGCGGCTCGTCGCTCCAGCTCTTGTGACGCAGTTCGACCGCGACGATCGTATTCAGCGAAACGCCCGAGCAGCCATTCCAGGTAGCCGCGCGTGTCGGATTCGTTCTTGAAACTCGCCGGAAACTGCGCGAGGAGCGCGCCCAGCTTGCCGGCATTGGCGATCGGATCGAGCGCCGCCCTGAACTCGTCGACGTCCTTCTGATCCAGGTCGGCGGGATCGGCGCCGGTCGCCTTGTGAAACATCTCAGGGTGCGTGAACTTCTGAAACAACTTCAGCGAGAACTCGAAGTCCTTCCGGTGTTCGGTCGGCCCAGCTCTTCGTCGTCTTGACGGAGGGGATCCGGTAGAACGACGAGTTCACTTCCACGGTGTTGAAGTGCTCGGCGTAGAAGCGCAGCTCGTCGAACTTGCCGCGAGCCGCGCGGCCGTTTGCCCGCGACGCGGATAGAAGATGCCGTTCCAGGTTCCCTCCCCGGTTGGATAGCTCCAGCCGGAGGTTCCGACCAGGACGTTAAGCTTGCCGTCACTGCTCTTTGTCAAAGCCGAAGATCGCCTTGTTACCCCGGACCAGGATAGGCCGCCGGATCAGGTTCGGCTGCTCCATCATCAGGTCGATCGCTTCCTTCTTGGACGTCGGCAGCGGACGCGTTTTGAACACCGGACTGCGCGTGCTGACGAAGTCGAGGAAATGCTCCTCGTCGATGTGCTTCTCGAGAAACGCACGATCGGGCGGCTGCGCGTTGATGTCCTGCTCGATGACGTCGATACCCTGCTGCTCCAGAAAACTTCTGGCGTTGCGGCAGGTCGTTCAGGTCGGTTTCAAGTAAAGCGTGGGCTTGGCCATAGGGAGATTCTACCAGATTGAGACAGAAGTGCTGACCATCAACGAGATCTTCCATTCGATCCAGGGGGAGTCGACTCACGCCGGGCGGCCGTGCGTCTTCGTGCGCCTGACCGCGTGCGACCTGCGCTGTTCGTGGTGTGACACGCCATACGCCTTCACCGAAGGGCACAAGGTCTCACTCGACGAGATCGTCGCGCAGGTGAAGGACTTCGACTGTCCGGTCGTCGAGATCACCGGCGGCGAGCCGCTGCTGCAGAAGGACGTGTACCCGCTGATGCAGCGCCTGCTCCATGACGGCTTCACCGTGATGCTGGAGACCGGCGGGCACGTCAGCATCGAGCATGTGCCGGCGGACGTCATCCGCATCATGGACGTCAAGTGCCCCGGCAGCGGCGAGGCTCACCGGAACGACTGGTCCAACATGGACCGGCTGTCGGCCCACGACGAAGTGAAGTTCGTGTTGAAGGATCGCGCGGATTACGACTTCGCCCGCGAGGTCGTGGCTCGCGATACGAATTGGCCGCGGCGCGTGCGAGCCGTGCTCTTCTCTCCGGTCCACGATGTCCTGATGCCGAAGCAGCTGGCCGAATGGATCCTGGCGGACAAGCTCGACGTCAGGCTGCAGCTGCAGGTACACAAGTACATCTGGAGCCCGCAGACGCGCGGCGTATGAAGGCTGTCGTCCTGCTCAGCGGAGGCCTGGATTCGTATACTGCCGCGGCCATCGCGAAAGCCGATGGTTACGCGCTCGACGCGCTGACCGTCCGTTACGGGCAGGTGCATGTCGCGGAGATGGCGTCGGCACGCAAGGTCGCGCAATCACTTGGCGTCGAGCGGCACATCGAGCTCGACGTCAACCTCGCGGCATTCGGCGGTTCGTCTCTCGTCGGTGATGGCGCGATCCCTCACGACCGGGCCATCGATGCCGTGGAGATTCCCTCGACGTACGTGCCTGCCCGCAACACCATCTTCCTGTCGCTGGCCCTTGGATGGGCGGAAGTGCTGGGTGCGGAGGCGATCGTCATCGGCGTGAACGCCCTCGACTATTCCGGCTACCCGGACTGCCGCCCGGAATACCTCCACGCATTCGAGCGCATGGCCGCACTGGCCACGCGCGCCGGGCTGGAGGGGAAACGCCTCAGCATTCTTGCACCCCTGCTCACTCGTTCGAAAGCCGAGATCATCCGCGCCGGCGCGAGTCTCGGACTCGACTACAGCCTCACGCACAGCTGTTATTCACCGTTGCCGGACGAGCGTCCCTGCGGACGCTGTGACAGCTGCATCCTGCGCGCGAGAGGATTTGCCGAGGCCGGGCTTAACCGATCCTGCACTGCACCCATGACCGAACGCATCTACTACAACGATCCCTACGCTCGAACGTTCAACGCCCGGGTGGTCGACATCCGCCACGTGAATGGCCGCACGGGAGTCACACTCGATCGCACCGCGTTCTATCCAACGTCAGGCGGGCAGCCATTCGACACCGGAACGCTGAACACCGCGCGCGTCATCGAGGTGATCGAGGACGACGAGGGCGAGATGGTTCACGTGATTGATGGGTCGCTCTCGGCTGGCGAGACGGTCGGCGGGGTGATCGAGTGGGAACGACGCTTCGATCACATGCAGCAGCACACCGGCCAGCACGTGCTGTCGGCGGCGTTCGATCACCTGTTCAAGGTCAGGACTGAGAGCTTTCATCTCGGAACGGCCTCGGCGACGATCGACCTTGCGCGGGAAGTGAGCCCGCCGGAAATCGCTCGCGCAGAGAAGGACGCGAACACGGTCGTGTGGGAGGACCGTCCGGTGGCGATCCGCTATGCGGACGCGGCCGAGGCGTCCAGGATGCCGCTGCGAAAGGAATCCGCTCGTGAAGGTGTGCTTCGGCTGATCGACGTCGATGGGTACGACATCTCGGCCTGCGGCGGAACGCACGTATCCCGCACCGGCGCCATCGGTGTGATCGCCGTGGCCTCGTGGGAGAAGTTCCGCGGCGGGTCGCGCATCGAATTCGTGTGCGGTGGGCGCGCGCTCGCCGCATTCCACGCGCTGCGGGACGCCACCGCCGCGAGCACGCGATTGCTGTCGGTGCTGCCGTCGGAAATGCCCGCGGCGATCGAGCGGACGCAAGCCGAAAGCAAAGAGGCGAAGCGGCGGATCAAGGACCTGCAGTCACAACTCGCGACCCACGAGGCAAATGCGCTCGCTGCGACGGCTGGGGATACCCGGACCGTGATCTGCGCTGTCGACGGGTGGGATCAGAACGGACTGAAGGGGATCGCGATGGCCATCTGCGAGCGGCCGGGATTCACTGCCGTCCTCATCGGACGGCCGTCCCCGTCGCCGGTCGTTGTCGCGCGAGGCCCCGGATCGACGCACGATGCAGCCGTCCTGCTCCGCAAGCTGGTGGAGAAGTTTGGAGGGAAGGGCGGCGGCCGTCCAGATCTCGCACAGGGCGGTGGCCTGCAAGGCGATGCCGACGAGATCGTCGCCTTCGCCAAGTCGCTCGTGCGAACGTAGTCAGTCGTAGCTGCAGCCCTTCAGGGCTGCTGCTTCTGCAGCTTCACCAACGCCAGTCCTGCTTCGCGGGCGACGTTTTCATCGCGGTCACCGGCGGCCTTGCGCAAGGCCGGGATCGCCGATTCAGCGGCCGGACCGAACGAACCCAGCGCCTCTGCAGCGGCCGACCGGACGTTGGAGTCTTCATCGGTGAGCATCTCCACCAGCGCGGGCACGGCAGTGGCTGCCGACTCGTGAATGATGCCCAGGTATGTGGCGGCGACCGCGCGGATGCTCGCTTCCGGATCCTCGAGACCGTTGAGCAGCAGCGGAACCACGGCCCGTGCATCGAGCGGCGCGCGCTCGCGCAACTTCCCGAGCGAGCGCAACGACTCGCGGCGAACGATAGGATCGTCGCTGCCGAGTGCTTCACGCAGCGGCGGGAAGGCGTCGCGCCCCATGAAGCTGAGCGCAACCGCCGCTTCGGTGGTGTAGTCCGGTATCGGGAGGTGGGCGGCGACATCGTTCACCGCGGGCCTGGCAATTGGACCGAGGATCCCGCACGCCTTCAATGCCGCTTTCTTGCTGCCCGCGTCCGCACCTGAATCCCTGCAGCACGGCGAGCACATCGGGAAGGGCAGCGGCACCGAGCGACGTGACCCGCGCGGCGGCATCCTCCGCGATCCGCGGATTCTGGCTGTGCAGGTTCTCCAGCCAGTCGTTCTCGACCGCGAGCTCGTCCGGTGACGGACCCGATTGCCCTGCCGGATGCGTAGAGCGGTGATACCAGAAGCCGACTGCGCCTGCCGCCAAGGCCAGCACGACCACGATTGAAGAGAGCCGGGCGGTCACCAATACATTCTACCGGCGCGTGTAATTGGCCAGCGTCTCGACGGCGAGATCGGCCATCCAGTCGACCGTCGCTGACGGGATCACGAAGTCGTTCGCAATGATCGAAAACGACGAGCGTCTCGCCATCCTGCGTTTTCACGAAACCGGAGAGCGAGCGGACGTTCGCAATCGACCCGGTCTTCGCCTGCGCATTGGCGGCCGCACGGGTCTTACGCATGCGGGACGAGATGGTGCCGTCGGTGCCGGCGACCGGCAGTGTCGCGAGAAAGGCATCGTGATGCACGGGGTCGTTGAACATCCGGCGCAAGAACGGTCGTGATCGTGCTCGGTGCGACGTAGTTGTAGCGTGACAAGCCCGATCCGTCCGACATCACGTAGCCGTCGTCGGGAATGCCCCACGCGGTGAGCGTTTCGATCGCTGCCGCGCGCCCGTCATCGGTCGTGCCGAGCGCCGCTGGCTTGCGCCGAGCGCTTTGAGGAACGTCTCGGCATACTGGTTCTGGCTGACTTTCATCAGAATGGCGGCAATCTCACGCAGCGGCGGCGACTGCGACTCCACCAGCGTCCGGCGGGTTGCACCGGCCTGCACTGCGAGCTCCGCAGCGACATCGTCGATGTCGGTGGGCTCGCCGGCAACGCTGATCCCGCGGCCGACCAGCGCGTCCTTCAGCCCCTGCGCGAAGAAGATCGTGGGATTCACGACCGCGACCGTCCGCTCGAGTCGGCTTCGCGCCCAGGGCGATCGCTCCCGGTGATCTCGAGCTCCGCCCGGTCGATGCGGCGATGGACCTCGATCCGCGGACGCGTGGCGTCGGCCGGAGCGGTCGTGGCGCGGTTGGTCACGACCAGCCCCGTTCCGGCGGTGAGACGAACGATCGCCGGCTCGCCCGCCGCAGCGCCGGAACTGATGGTCAGGGCGGCCACGTTCTCGTTGAACTGCAAGGCGCCGATCGGCGAAGCGTAACCGGCGTCGAGGTAGTCCCACGACCATCCCGGTCCGACACCGTCATCGTCGAACGCCTGGTCGTCGCCGATGATCCGCCCCTCGATGCTGGTGATCCCGGCCGCTGTCAGCGCCCGTGCCCATTCGTCGAACACCGCCGCCGCGCGGTTGCCGCGCGTGTTGATCGACGGATCGCCGTTGCCGCGGACAATCAAGTCTCCGCGCAGAACACCGCCTTCGACCGGTGCTGTCGTCTCCAGCAGCGTCGTGAAGCGATAGTCCCATCCCAGCTTCTGCGCCGTCGTCGCGAGCGTGAGGATCTTCATGTTCGACGCCGGCATCATCAGGCGGTCGCCGTTGTGCGAGTAGAGCAGCTCGCCCGTGTCTGCCGACCGGATGTCGACGCCCCACACGCTGCGGGCCATGACCGGGCTGCCGAAAATCGTGGATAGATTCGACTGGAGCTCGCGGAACGCCTTGCTGCCTGCGAATGGCCGCGCCTTGGCGGCGGGTACTGGAGAGGAGACGGGCGGTGAAGACGAGGCCGGCTGCGCGTGCGTCGCACAGGCCGAGATCGCTGCAGCCATCGCGACGCTCGCGAGAGTTCGGCGGAGGACCGGGTTGCGTCGAGCTATTTCAAGGCCTCGAGCGCTTTGACGAGGTCGTCGATCACGGGCGGGTCGATCTTCGCCGCACCCGGAGTCCCTGCGCGAACCGCGAAGGCCTCCGCACCAGACTTGTAGAACGACACGCTCTCGGTTTTTCCCGCTTCGAATTTCAGCGCAACCACCAGCTCGGGGGGCCCGGCCGGCGCTTTGTCGACGAATGATGTCGCGCGGGCGCCGGTCGCGGCTGAAAGAAGGGCCTCGACCTTGGCGTTGTCAGCGTCCTTCGCCGAAGGCGCGAGCTGCTTCCATTTGTCCCCCGCCTTCTCGAAAGTGTGAGTCTCAGAACCGCGGGTGATGTCGACACGCACCGTGTTGAAGGCACGCGCATCGAACAGGTCCTTCTGCCGGTACTCGCCCGCGCCCTTCTTCAGCTCGTCGACGAGCGATGATTCGATCGTGAATACGCCGGGCCGCGACGCATCCTTCGCGTACACCGTGCCTTCTTCCGCGGTCTTGCCGATCAGAAGCGTTGCCTGCGACGAGCCCGATCCGACGCGCACAGTTGCGGCAGGTGTGTCGAGGCCGTAGGTCTTCAAGTCGTTGCCGGGCGCCATCGATTTCATCTGCAGCGAACCCAGCCTGGACGCGAGGCTCCCGATCATCACCGGGTCCGCTCGATTCTCGGCGGGGGACACGATGCGCCACTCTGCGTTGCTCTTGCCGAAGCGGAGCGTGCCGTCCCTGGTTGTCACCTCGAGCGAGTCCATTTTGTCGGCGTCGATCTTGAGCGCGCTCTTGTCACGGAGGTCGAAGGGCTTCCGGTTGAACGTGGATTCCAGGAACGACGAGATCAGGAACACCTTCGGCTGCCCCGTCGACCTTGGCGTACACGTCGCCACCGGTTGGCGTCTTGGATCCGATCTGCAGCTTCTGCTCGGCACCGCCGGCTTTGAACGCGACTTCGATCCGCGGTTCGGCAAGCCCGAACTCCTTCAGATCCCGGGCGTTCTCTTCGATCACTCGCTGCTGCTCGAGCGTGGACAGATTGGTTGTGATCCCCGAGACCTCGGCCGCGTCAACCGCTGACGGCCCGTTCTCAGCGGGTGAAACCACCTGCCAATCCGTTCCGGTCTTCTTCAGCGTCGTGCGTTCGCCCGAGTCTGACTTGATCGTCACCTCGTCGATCTTGTCCGCGGCAACGGAGAAGACCTTTCGCGTTTCTTCTCGCGTCGTCGCCCGGCGTCCCGCTTCATCTCGACGAAGTACAGGTAGGCACCGAGCGCGAGCCGGCGACGAGGACGAGGAGAAGCAGTAGACCGCGCGCCGCGCATCTATCGCCTCCGCCACCAGGTCCGGACGCCCGCCAGCAGAATCAGTCCGGGAATGATGAACAGCGGTCATCCGAATCCAGAGGTCCTCGGATCCGCGCGCAGCGGCCGAGCGGCGGTCCTCCGGATCCTTCGGGCGGATCGAAATCATGTTCTCCTGCTGCGCCAGCCAGTTCACCGCGTTCATGAACAAGTCGCGATTGCCGGGGATCCCGAGCCAGCCGTTGGAGGCAAAATCCGAGTCGCCGATCGCCACGATGCCGCGTCTCCGGGCTTGGGAGCATCGGGCTTGGCGGTCGGTGCGTCGTTGCCACGCGGTGTAGACGCAGCCGATGCCGAGCGACATCGGGCCCGGGCTTGTCACCCTTGGCCTCCTCGCGCTCGCACACTGGCCCGACGTCATCAGCTCCTTGATGTCGGTCTCGGCCCAGCTGCCTCGGGCTGGTCTCGATCAGGTTCTGCGCGAACCGTTATTCGCTCCGGCCGTGGTCGCGCTGACCGAGCGCGCCATCGAGTACGCGGTCAGCAGGTTGAACCGATCCGTGATCGGATGCGGATCGTACTTCGCAGCGAGCGGCACCTCGGGTCCGGTACCCAGCATCTGTCCCATGCCGCTCGCGTCGACGACGACGTTGTTGTCCGGCGTCGATCGCCCATTCCTTGAGCAGCGCGATCACGTTGGTCAAATCGGGGATCTCGGCCTTCGACGGAGGATCCAGCAGGAAGAAAACCTTTCCGCCTCGTGCGAGGTACGCCTTGAGCATGTCGATCTCGGCCGGGAAGAGGTCGGTCGTCGGTCCGGCGACGATCAGCACGGTCGCGTCGGCCGGCACTTCGCCTCTGCTGCGCGAGCACGAGCTCGCCGTGCGCGAAGTTGTCGCGACGTGAGCGCCGCCGCGATTGTCGAATAACCCGTCCGGTCCGAGCCTTCGGGCGACCCTTCTCACCGTGCCCCTGGACGAAGTAGACCTTGTTCTGTCGTGCCCTGCACGACCTTGATCAGCCCGTTGGTCAGCTCCTGCTCGCCGTCGCGATGTGACCCGCTCGACGCGGCCGTCGTAATCGAACACCACCGTCCCGACCTGCTGCACGCCGTACTGCGTTCGCCAGCGCCGGACGTCGTTCGACGTCGATGTATTCGACCGACACCTTGTTCGACGACGTACTTGAATTCGTCGAGACGGTCGCGGAACCGGTCGAAGTCCTCCGCACGAGTGAACACCCGCACCGCGACCGGCTTCTGCAGCCCCTGCAGAACCTTCTTCGTCTGGTCCGACAACGTGAACTGTTTCGCCGCCGTCAGGTCCCAGCGCTTGTTGCGTCGGTTCGCCAGGATAGTTGATGCCGATCAGAATCGCCAGAACGATCGCAACGCTGGCGATGGCAATCGATCCGAACCGCGCCTCGCGGCCCGAAAACGAACGCGCCACCTCGACCGCCACTGGCTGAGGATGTACAGCAGCGTGCAGACCAGACCGGCGATCGCACAGGTTGCTAGACCCACTGCTGCCATTCGGGGCGGAGAAAACGGATCGCGACGGCGGCGAAGACCAGTGCGACGCCGAGCCATCCGAGAAGTCCGAGGATTCTCTTCAACATGCGAGTCTGCCCGCCTCACCCGCGCCAGCGTTCGCTGTCGACCGACTTGGCCGTCAGAAACAGGCCGAACGTGATGAAGCTCAGGTAGTAAACGACGTGCTTGGTGTCGATGACACCGCGGGCGAAGTCGTTGAAATGCTCGGTGATCGACAGGTAGTTCACGATTCGCGCGTCGGTCGGACCCGACGATCTCGCCGATCCAGTTGATGACCCACAGCATCAGGAACAGCGGCGAAGGTCAGGAACGCCGGCGACGATCTGGTTCTTCGTCAGGCTCGAAATCAGCAGGCCGACCGAAATGAAACAGCCGCCCATCAGCAGCAGGCCCGAGGTAGCCGGCCGCGATCGGCCGCCATTCGGGGTTGCCCAACCAGAAGAGGATCGCGATGTAGAGCACCGTCACCGCCGAGCATCGCGCGTAGAGCCCCATCGCGCCGAAGAACTTGCCGAGGATGATCTGCACGTCGGTGACCGGCGACGTCAGCAGCAACTCGATCGTGCCGGAGCGCTTCTCTTCCGAGTAGGTCCGCATCGTGATCATCGGCATCACGAACAGGATGATCACCGCCGAGTTCTGCAGCACGCCGCGATCATGTGCTGGTTGATGTTCGGTGCGCGCCCGCCGCCGGCCTGCATCATCTCGTTCGCTGCTGCGGATGAAGATGCCGAGATAGACGTAGAAGAACCAGCCGAACAGCAGCGCGAAGAGCCCGATCAGCACGTAGCCGATCGGCGACGCGAAATACGATCGCAGTTCCTTATCCGCGATGGTCAGAACGTTACGCATGCGGGAGCTCCCGAAAGGTCCCTGGGTTCGTGTGGCCCTGGGTCCGTAGCTCCGAAGGTTCCTCCGCGGCGTTTTCCTCAGTCGTGACCTGGAGGAAGATCTCTTCGAGGCTCATGCGCATCGGCCGCAGTTCGAGCAGTCCCCATCCGCGGTTGACGATCGATCGTGCGATGTCGCGGCGGATGTCGGTGCCGCGCTCGCTCTCGACTTCGAAGCCGGCGACGGTGCCGCGCTGGTCTGACGGTGGCGACGCGGATCACGCCCGGCAACTTCATTCAGAGTCGCCCCTGCATCCGCACCTCCCGGCATCCACCTGCACGTACATCGTCTCGGCTCCCTTGAGACGCGCGGTGAGATTGTCGGGGGTATCGACCGCGACCACGCGTCCCTTGTTGATGATGACGACGCGCTGGCAGGTCTGGGCGACCTCGGGCAGGATGTGCGTGCTGAGGACGATCGTGTGGTCGCCGGCAAGGCCGCGGATCAGCTCCCGCGTCTCGATGATCTGCTTGGGATCGAGTCCGGCGGTCGGCTCGTCGAGGATCAGCACTTCCGGGTTGTGAATCAGCGCCTGGGCGAGGCCGACGCGCTGCCTGTAACCCTTCGACAGCTTGCCGCAGTGGCGGTCCGCCATGTCGGCGACGTGCGTGCGCGTCATGACGCTGGTGACGCGCTCCTTCTTCTCCTTCGACGGCACACCCTTGATCCGCGCGACGAAGTCGAGATACTCGCGGACGGTCATGTCGGGGTAGAGCGGCGGCGTCTCCGGGCAGATATCCGATTCGCCGCTTGGCGTCGATCGGCTTGTCGAAGATGTCGAAGCCGGCCACGGTCGCGCGACCTTCGGTGGCCGGCATGTAGCCGGTCAGAATGCGCATCGTGGTGGTCTTGCCGGCGCCGTTCGGTCCGAGGAAGCCGAGGATTTCTCCTCGCTCGACCCGAAAGCTGACGTCGTCCACAGCCGTAACCCGGCCGTAACGCTTGGTGAGATGTTGAACCTCGATCACGATTACTCCGGTCGGCGGAAACACACCCGGCACATGACGCCGTCTGTTCCGGTTGAGTGTCTGTAGTCTAAGGTGTAGATATCAGGCCGATTAGCGGCCCAAACACGGATACTACCGACTGCTCGAAAAACGTGTCAAGCGACGGCGGTTGCATTTCCCGGGATCTCGCCCGGTAATATATGAACGCTTGCTCATACGTTCACAGGTTATGCGGCCCGCTCACGTCGAATCCGTTGCCGAAACGTTCCGCATGCTCGGCGATCCGACCAGGGTGCGGATTCTCGACGAGCCTTGCGTCCGGGGAGCTGTGCGTCGGCGACCTCGCGAGAGCGGTCGGCATCAGTGAGTCCGCCGTCTCGCACCAGCTGCGGTCTGCTCCGGACGATGCGACTGGTCCGCGTCGCGCCGCGATGGACGCCAGGCGTATTACGCCGTCGACGACCACCACATCCTCGAGCTGCTGAACCAGGCGCGCACGCACGTGCGAGGAGGGCGCGTGACCACCTGCACCGTCTGCGAGCTGCACGCCGAGTCGACCTTCCGCGTCGAAGGCATGGACTGCCACGAGGAAGTCGCGATCCTCGAACGGCGGCTTTCGCGGCTGTCGGGCCTCGAGTCGCTCGACGCGGACGTCCTCGGCCAGCGGCTGCGCATCAAGTATGACGCCGCCAAGACTCTCCACCGATGCAATCGCCGAAGCCGTGGCGCAGACCGGCATGCGCGCCTGGCTCGAGCACGAGGCGCCGGCGGCACCGCGCGGCGGACTGGCGCAAGCACCTCGTCATCGGCTCAGGCGTGTCTGCTCGTCGCCGGGACTGGCTGCTGCATGTGCTCGGCGGCGCGCGTTCCGGCATGGCCGCCTGCTCCTGCTTCCGTCGTCCTGGCGGCAGTCGTCACGGTTCGTCGCGCCCTCGTCAGCGCTCGGGCACGGCATCTCGACATCCACGTCCTGATGATCGTCGCGGTCATTGGCGCCGTGATTCTTGGCGAGTGGACCGAGGCTGCGTCGGTCGTGTTTCTCTTCGCGATCGCGCAGCTGCTCGAAGCCGGCGCGATGGAGCGGGCCCGCGGCGCGATTCGGGCGCTGATGGAACTGGCTCCGGCCGACGCGCTCGTTCGCACGCGCTGGACGCAGGTGCGCGTCGCGATCGACGACGTGTGCGGTCGGGGACGTCGGTGCTGGTCGGTCCGGGCGAAAAGATCCCGCTCGACGGGACGGTGCGTGACGGCACCAGTCACGTCAACCAGGCGCCGGTCACCGGTGAATCACTGCCGGCTGAGAAGAGAGCCGGTGACGACTGTCTTCGGCGGAACGATCAACGGGCGCGGTGCGCTGGACGTCGAGGTCACGCGGCTGCGCAGCGACTCGACCCTCGCGCGCATCATTCATCTTGTCGAGCGAGCGCAGGCGCAGCGTGCGCCGAGCCAGGCATTCGTCGATCGCTTCGCGCGCATCTACACGCCGATCGTGCTGGCTCTGGCGGTTCTCGTCGCGATCGTCCCCCCGCTCGTATTCGGCGGCGCGTGGGGCGAGTGGTGCTACCGGTCGCTGGTCCTGCTGGTCATCTCCTGCCCCTGCGCTCTCGTGATCTCGACGCCGGTGTCGATCGTGTCGGGGCTCGCAGCGGCGGCGCGCAAGGGCGTCCTGATCAAGGGAGGAGCGCACCTCGAGAAGCTGGCGCTCCGTGACCTGCATCGCCTTCGACAAGACCGGAACCCTGACGACCAGGGACGGTCTCCACGTGCAGTTCGGTGGCTCCGCGCTGAACGGCGACGACGACGTACGGCCCTCCTGCGCAGCGGCAGCGGCGCTCGAAGCGCCGATCCGAGCATCCGATCGGCCGCGCGATCGTGGAGCACGCCCGGGAACGGTTCGGGCTGCACCCGGCGACTCCGATTTCAGCCAATCTCCCGGGCCGCGGTGCCGAGGCGCGTCGTGGGCGGCAGCCTGGTAGTGGCGGGGAGCCACCGGCTCTTTATCGGAGCGTGGGCTGCTCGATCCGTGCGCTCGCGGCCGCTTCAGACGCAATTGCCGCGGCAGGGCAGACCGCTGTCCTTCGTCGCCAGCGACGGTGGTGCCGATTGGCGCCATTGGTGTCTCCGACGAACTGCGCCCTGGCGCCGCATGAAGCACTCGAGGTGCTGCGCGAACAGGGCATCCGCGCACATCGCGATGCTCACCGGTGATCAGCCGCCGCGGCCCGTCAATCGGTAGCGGCCGCGTCGGGCGTCGACGAGGTCCGCGCCGATCTCCTCCCGGAAGACAAAGTCGACTGCGGTGCGCGAGCTGCGCGCGTCATACGGCGTAACGCGATGATCGGTGACGGCGTGAACGACGCACCGGCGCTGGCGACTGCCGACGTCGGGATCGCGATGGGCGCCGCCGGAACCGATGTCGCGCTCGAGACCGCCGACGTCGCGCTTGATGGCGGACGAACTCGGAAAGATTGCCTACGCGATGAGTCTGAGTCGGGCGACGACCCGCAACATTCGCGCGAATATCGCGTTTTCGCTCGCGCTCAAAGGCGCGTTCCTCGTCATGGCGATTGCCGGGATGGCGACGCTGTGGATGGCGGTGGCGGCCGACATCGGCGCGTCGCTGCTCGTGATCGCCAATGCGCTGCGCCTGCTGCGCGAGTGATTCAGGCTTTTCGATTCGAGAAGAAATGATGGTCGACGAATTCGTCGATCGCGGCCTGGTCCGCCGAATCGACCTTTTCGAACTGCAATCCCATCCCGATCCGGCGATCGGTCCACGAGACCCGGGACTCAGTCTCGATGTCGTTCTTCGCCCCCGGCAGGCGGAACCGCGCCTTGATCTTCGATCCCTCGGCCAGCGGGCTCATCGTCCTGATCGCCAGCCCCCCTTTGCTGAAGTTCAGCGTCAGGGCTGCCGCGATCGTGTTGCCGAAACGGTAGGAGATCGGGATGCCGAGCATCACGCGCGGGCTGCTGCGGCGATTGAAGTTGTCCGGGAACAGGTGCGGGGCGAGAGCCGGGAGGATGTTGTGCGCCGACGCTGTACTCGTTGACGTATCCCGCCACGCCCAGCGCGGACAGTTCGCGCACCTCGTCGGCTGAGCGATGGTGCCGCTGAAGATCACCAGCGGCAGCCGCCGGACCCTTCCAGCTTTCTTACCGTCCGTACCAGCTCGACCCCGCCGGCAGTTCGCCATGCGGAGGTCCATCACCACCAGGTCGATCGAAGCGATGTCGGCGCGGAGCTGGGCCAGCAGGTCGCTGGACGCTCGCAATCGGCACAGGAGTGTGCCCGGCGCCCGTGAGCGCCTTCGAGAATCGGTCCCTGACGAACGCCGTGTCGTCTGCGACGATGACTGTCTTTGCTGCTGGCACAGTTACTGAAGTCGCAGACACCAACGGGAGTATCGGATCGGCCGTTCGGAAGCCTTAGTCAATTGCAGGATTTTACAGGTTCTCGCTATAATCCGAAGCGATCGCGGGCCGCGGCACATCGGTGTTTGCGGCGCCGCAACGCGGCGCCGATCCGCTCGACCGCCCGCAGGAGCATGTCCGATGGCCACCTGTCCAGAATGTGATGCTGATATCGATGTCGACGAGTTCGACGTCGACAAGGGTGACTTGATCAGCTGCGCCGAATGTGGATCCAACCTCGAAGTCACCAGTATCGCTCCGCTCGAGTTGGAGCCCGTCGACGAAGATGACGACGACGATGATGACGATGACGACGATGACGCCGAGGAAGAGGTCGAAGGCGAAGTCGACGAGCTCGACGACGATGATGATGACGACGACGAAAAAGAGGACTGGGACGAGTGAACGACGCGTCGCCGGCGGCCGCGGACGATCCGCGGGTCGGCGCAGCCGAACTGGAACATAAAGAGGCTGCTCTCTACGGCGCACTCGGCGAACTGCCGTCGATCATCGTCGCTTACAGCGGCGGAGTGGACAGCGCCCTCCTGGCCTACGCCGCCAGCCGGGTCCTCGGCGAACAGGCCGTCTGCGTCACCGCCGACAGCCCCAGCTATCCGGACCGCCATCGCCAGATGGCGGTGTCGCTCGCCGAGACCTTCGGCTTCCATCACGAGATCATCCGTACGGCCGAGATGGACCGGCCCGAGTACCGAGCGAACCCGGCGAACCGCTGCTACTTCTGCAAGCACGAGCTCTACACGCATCTCTCCGCCCTCGCGCGCGAACGCGGCATCCCCGTCATCGCCGACGGCAGCAACGCCGACGATCGCGGCGACTACCGGCCCGGGCGCCAGGCCGCACGAGAGTTCGGCGTGCGGAGCCCGCTCGACGAAGCGGAGCTCACCGAAGGCAGAGATCCGCGAGCTGTCACGCCGTGCCGGACTGCCGACCTGGGACGAACCGGCGTCCGCCTGTCTCTCGTCGCGCATCCCGTACTTCACGCGAAGTGACCGACGAGAAGCTGCGCATGATCGAGCGTGCTGAAGCTGTGCTTCGCGATCTTGGCTTCCGCATCTGCCGAGTGCGTCACCACGACACGATTGCCCGGCTCGAACTTGGTCCCGACGAAATGGCGCGTGCCATCGATCCGAGACGTCGCGGCGACGATCGATCGCGAGCTGCGCGCCCTTGGCTACGCCCACGTGACGATCGATCTCCGCGGCTATCGGCTCGGCAGCCTGAACGAAGCATTGCGCCTGCGCCCCGTCTGACCTTGCGGACACGCCTCGCGGCACTTGCGGCGTTATTCCTCGCTACGCATCTCGCCTTTCTTCCTCCCACGCTCGAAGACATCGACTCCATCAATTTTGCGATGGGCGTGCGTCATTTCGACGTCGCCGCATCATCAGCCGCATCCACCCGGGTACCCGGTGTTCATCGCTCTCGGAAAGATCAGCACGGCGGTGATGAAGGCGCTCCGCGTGCCCGGGGCGGAATCGCGCGCGCTGTCGTTCTGGAGCGCGGTCTTCGGCGCAGCGCTGATACCGCTGCTGTTCTTCCTGTATCCGGTCGTTCGACGACGATGACTGGCACGCGTTCTGGGCCGCGGCTTTCGCCGCATGCTCACCGCTGTTCTGGTCCACCGCGTCGAGGCCGCTCAGCGATGTCACGGGTCTTGCGTTTGCGGTCGCCGCACAGGCGCTACTTGTAGCCGTCCTGATGGGACGCGCCGGACCGCTCGCATTGAGCATCGGTGCATTCATCGCCGCCCTTGCCACAGGCGTCCGCGTGCAGACCGCGATGCTGACCTGTCCCGTGCTGCTCCTGGCGTTCGTCGCCGGCCCCAGGCTTTCGATCTCGGATCGTCTCCGCGCGGTGGCGGCCTTCGCCGCCGGCCTGGCGCTCTGGGCGGTGCCGTTGATCGTGGCCAGCGGCGGATTCGACAGCTATCTCACGGCCCTCGGCGGTCAGGCAGGAGAGGATTTCGGTGGCGTCCAGATGCTGTGGACGTCGCGATCGAGCCGGCTGATTCTCAACGCCTTCCTCGATACCTTCGTTCGGCCCTGGGGTCCAGTCGTTCTCGGCGGGATCGTCCTCGTGGTTGCCGCCGGTGGCGCGCTCCGGCTGCTTGCCGGCCGGGCGCTCGGCACGCTCGGCCTGCTGGTGGTGCTGTTTGCGCCGTACGCCGTGTTTCACCTGCTGTTCCACGAGACGGTGACCATGCGGTATGCGCTTCCTCTCGTGATCCCGATCGCATACCTGTGCGTGCGGGCCATGAACGGCGGTCGACACGTGGTCGTGCTCGAGCTCGCATTCATCACGGCCTTTCTCGTCATGAGCGTTCCGGCCATGACGGCGTTCGCGCGCGACGGCAGTCCAGCGATTGCAGCGATGCGGGATGCACTGGCTGCCAACACCACGACCTCGGCTCACGCCGGCATGCGCCGGGTGTGGGAGTGGGAGGGGCAAGGGAGCGCGACAAGGTTCCTGGTCTCTCCACACGGCCACGAGTGGCTGGGACTGGTCGACGAATGGAGGAAGGATCCGGGCGCCCGCATCCAGTTCCTCGCCAACCCCCGGCGCACGGATCTCGCCCTGATCGATCCACGAGCCGTCCAGAGCGCCCAGTCATACGAGTGGAGCTTTCCGGAAATCCCCTATGTCGCGGGCGCGAGGCCTGGTGCTGTCAACCGGATCGCCTACGATCCGCCTGGATGGATGCTCGACCGAGGTTGGGCGCTCACCGCCGAAACTGCCGGTGTCAGCGAGCGCGACAATTACGGCCCTCACCTCAAGCCGAGTGTCGCGTGGGTGCGCGCGCGCGAGGGCGCGTCCACGCTGATCATCGGCGGCCGGCACCTGGGATCGGCCGGGGATCCGGAGGCGGTCGTGACGCTTACGCTCAATGGACAACCCATCGACGAATGGCGCATCACCGCCGGGTTCTTCTTCCGGATGATTCCGCTGCCGGCCGGATCACTGAGCGGCAACGGCTATCACCAACTCTCCGTGACTGCGGCCTCGACCGATCCGGCACGTCTCATCGGGGTTGCCCTCGAGCAGTTCGACCTGCAGTCCGACGGGGTCGCGATGACCGGCGTGGTCACCGGTTGGCAGGAGCCGGAATACAACCCGGTCACCGGTAAGGCATGGCGCTGGATGACCGAGAAGGCGGCCCTCTGGGTGCGTCCGATCGGCCGCGATGTACAGGTGACGATCGAGGGGGAGTCGCCGCTCCGCTACTTCGACGCGCCGGCGATGCTGCGAGCGAGCGTCGGCGGCCAGGTGGTCGGCCAGTTTTCAGCGTCCACCGACTTCAAATGGACGTTCGCGGTGCCGGCGGCAGCGCTCGAGGCCGCTGCGGGACAGGTAACGATCGAAAGCGACAAGTGGTTCGTGCCTGGAGACCGGGACCGAACAGCCGACCGGCGGCACCTGGCGGTCCGGGTGTATTCATTGCGGGTTGATTAGGGGCAACTCCCAACTCCCAACGCGAGTTCAGGGCGCCTTACGGTTTTCGCGCCAGCGCCAGCGCCGAGGTGCCGACCGGCATGTTCATGAAACGCAGCGCCATCGATTCAAGTGCCAGCAGCCCGGTGAGCGCCGCGTTGACCGGTGCCGGTGGAACGCTGATTTCCTGCGCGGATTCTTCGTGCCCGCGTACCCGCTGCAGCAGCCTGGTCGCGGCGACAAGTGGCAGGATGCTCGCGTTCGTATAGGTCAGGCGAACGATCTCGAACCCGCCGCGTTCGAGGACGGATCGCAGTTGGCGCGTGGAATACCTGCGAATTTCGCCGGAAAGGACCGAGTGGTCGCCCTTGAGCATCTCCAGCGCGGCCACGTTGAGCACCAGGTGACCTCCTGGTTTGAGGACCCTGAACATCTCCGCGACAGCGGCGGTTTCAGCGTCGTCCGGCAGCGAGTAAATGACATCGAACGAGCTCACGAGGTCGAAGGTCCCGGACGCGAACGGCAGACTGGTGGCCGAGGCCTGCGCCACGCTGCGTTCACCACGCGATCCGGCGTATCTCAGTCCGGAGAGCGTGAGGTCGATACCGGCGGCGCGGCCGAAGCGGCGGAGCAGTGCGAGGTTGTTGCCCGTGCCGCATCCGCAATCGAGCGAGAGCAGATGGCTTCGGCCGGCCGCCGCCTGTTCGAGCAACGGTGAAACGAAGCGCCGGAAGCCATGAAACCAGAAATGATCGCGTTCAGCGCGCGCGGTCGCCTCGAGAAGTCGATCCATTTCCTGCTATCCGTGTTGATCCGCGAGGCGCGCTGTCATAAGCTCCTCGCATTCTATCCGCGCCTGTCGTCGCGCTTTGTTTGAGGGAGAACCATAGATGAAATCGAGTTGGAGTGTCGCCGTCCTGATCGCAGCGGCGTTGACTGCCGGTGGCTGCGGCAAGAAAAAGGTGGAAGTGCCCGCCCCTGCAGCAGCGACCCCTGCTCAACCCGAGCCCACGCGACCGGCGCAACCGCCGCCGCCACCATCGCCCCCGCCGGCAGCAACGCCTCCGGCGCCAACCGAAGACGAGATCTTCGCCCGCTCGACGCTGGAGGAGCTGAACGCACAGAAACCCCTGGCAGACGTTCACTTCGGATATGACGCGATCGATCTGAACGAAGAGGCCCGCGGCGTGCTGCAGAAGAACCTGCAGTGGCTGAATCGGTGGAAGTCGACCAAGATCATGGTCGAAGGGCACGCCGACTCGCGCGGCACCAACGAATACAACCTGGCGCTCGGCGAGCGCCGAGCCGACGCCGTTCGCGATTACCTGGTCAGCCTGGGCCTCGGCAACGAGCGGATCACGATCGTCAGCAAGGGAGAAGAGCAACCGGCGTGCAGTGAAGAAACCGAGGCCTGCTGGCAGCAGAACCGCCGCGGCCATTTCATCATCACGGCGAAATAGTTCTAAGGTTCCGAGGTTCTACGGTTCTATAAGTCAGCGACCAGGCGCTCGGCGGCGGCGCGGGGATCCGCCGCCGCAATGATCGGCCTCCCTACCACGATGTAACTGGCGCCGGCGGCGACGGCCTCCGGCGCGGTCATCGTTCTCTCCTGATCGTCCTTACCCGAAGTGACCGCGGATCCGCCGCGGATGCCCGGCGTCACGATCGTGAAATCAGGTCCACAGTGCTCGCGGATGAGCGCGGTCTCCTGCGGTGATGCGACGACGCCGTCGAGGCCGGCGGACTGGGTCAGCTTCGCGAGGCGCAGCACCTGGTCCAGGACGGATCCGGAAACGCCAGCCTCTCCCAGCGTCGCCGCGTTCATGCTGGTCAGGACTGTGACGGCGATCACCAGTGGACGCTGGATGCCTTCTCGAACTGAAGTTTCCCCGGCCGCGTCAACCGCGGCTCTCATCATCGGCCCGCCGCCCGACGCGTGCACGTTCACCATCCACACACCAAGCGATGTGGCCGCCGACACGGCGGTTGCGACGGTGTTCGGGATATCGTGGAATTTCAGATCGAGAAAGACACGGTCCCCCTTCTCGGTCAATGCCCGGACGATCGACGGCCCCTCCAGCGTGAACATGCGGCTGCCGATCTTGAATCCGCCGGCGATCCCGCGAAGAGAGTCGGCGAGCTGCAGCGCTCGTGCACCGCTCTCGACGTCCAGCGCGACTAGGAGCTGATCCACGCTTTTTGCCTGGCGGTGGTGTCGAGGCTGCCGGTGATGTCCGCGAGCCGCTCGATCCTGTGGCGGGTCATGTAGTCGCGCAGGCCGTCGAGCAGCCGCCGCCAGATGAACGGGTCGACGAAATTGGCGGTTCCCACTTGCACCGCGTTGGCGCCGGCAATCATGAACTCGAGAACGTCTTCCGGGTCGGCAATTCCCCCCATGCCGATGATCGGCAGCTTGACGGCCTGCCGGCACTCGTAGACCATGCGCACCGCGATCGGGCGAATGGCCGGCCCACTCAATCCGCCGACAATGTTCGTCAGCCGGGGACGGCGAGTTTCGACGTCGATCGCCATCGCGAGGAAGGTGTTCACGAGCGAGATGGCGTCGGCGCCCGCCTCTTCCGCGGCCCGCGCGAACGAGGCGACATCGGTCACGTTGGGCGTGAGCTTCGGGATGACCGGAAGGCGCGTCACCTTTCGAACCGCGCTCACCACGTTGTGCGTGCCGGGCAACGAGCAGCCGAACGTGATGCCCCCTTCCTTGATGTTCGGACAGGAGATGTTCAGTTCGATCGCGTGAACGCCCTCCGCGTCCGACAGGATCCGGGCGAGCTCGACGTACTCGTCGATGGTCGTGCCGCAGATGTTCACGAAAACGATGGCTCGCCGCTGCCGCAATTCGGGGAGCTTCTCACTGACGAAGCGGTGCACGCCGATCCCCTGCAGCCCGATCGCATTCAGCATGCCGGACGGCGTCTCGACGATCCGGGGAGGAGCGTGCCCTTCCCGTTCGGCGAGGAAGAGGCCTTTCACCGCGACGCCGCCAAGGGTGGACAGGTCGACCGCGTCGGCGTACTCGACGCCGTAGCCGAAGCATCCACTGGCGGCTATGAGCGGGTTGGGAATGGTGAGCGAGCCGATCGCGACGGAAAGATCGTGCATGTCGATGGTCAGTGCGCCAGCGCGTCCCAGACGATCCGGTTCGCGTCGAACACCGGTCCGTCGATGCACGAACGTGTATGGTGCGGCACGCCTTTCGGATCCGTTGCGAGCACGACGCAGCTGTAGCAGCCGCCGAGACCGCAGCCCATGACCTGCTCGAGCGACACGTCGCAGGGGCGTCCGTGGGAAGCCGCGAGGAGCGCGACTGCGCGCATCATCGGCGTCGGTCCGCAGACATAAACCCGGATCGCGGTCGAGGGATCGCTGCGAGTGAATTCCTGCTCGAGCGGCAGCGTGATCCGGCCATGCGCGCCGCGGCTGCCGTCTTCGGTCGAGCAGATCACGCGCACGCCGAGGTGCTCGAAGATGTCGATCCGGTGCAGATCCTGCGCGCGCCGGGCACCATAGAACAGCGATACCTGCGTGCCGCGCGCCAGCAGCGCTTCGGCCAGTGTGACGAACGGTGCGAGCCCGACGCCACCGGCGACCATCCAGGCGTGCGCCGGCGGGGCGACCGGCTCGAACGGTTGTCCGAGTGGTCCGAGGCACTGCACCTGCGCACCCGCTTCGAGGTGGTAGAGCAACGATGTGCCTTTGCCGATCCGCTTGTTGAAGATCGTGAGTCCCGCCGGCGTGCCGTGAGCGTCGCGCAGGATTTCGAAGATCGAGAACGGGCGCCGCAGTAACGGGTCCATGCCGCGCGACGTCTTCAGCATGACGAATTGTCCGGGGCGGGCAGCGGCAGCAATTTCAGGTGCGGCGAGGGCCAGCACGCTGTAGTCCTCCGACAGCCGCGTGTTCGCAATCACTGCGGCGTCGACGTCGACGAGCATAGGCGAAGTATACACTTGCGCCATGCGGTTCTTCCGCATGCTCACCAACTCACTGCTCGCTGGAACGCTCGGTGCCGCGTATCTCACGATCGTCGTACTGCAGTTGAATCCGCATGTGCCGCTCGCGTCGGTGACGCCGTGGTGGTGGTTCGCCACGCTCGGTCTGCTCTACGGCATTCACATCGCGGTCGGGTGTTACGTGATGATGGTCGCGCGGGAGTTCTTCGCGATGGACATCATGTCGCCGGGGTGGGCCAGCGTTCGCGTGCTCGCCTGGCTTGCCGCCGCCCTCTCCGCGGGGGCGGCCGTTCTCATGTGGTTCAACGTCCGGGGCTTCGAAGCCGCACTGGGAGAAGAAGCCGCGCGCCGGATGACGGCCGGCGCGATTGCCACCACGGCATCGGCCATCGTGCTGTTTCTCATCGCCGTCCTGCACTATTCGTTCGGACGCCGCGGCAGCCGCGTCGGCGCGTCACTGTTCGCGCTCGCAATCGTGGCGTCGCTGATCCTGCCGCTGGCCGCACGCGGTGCCGGTCAGGGCCCATCGGTCACCGCGGTGGCCTGGACCGCGAGGCCGCTCGATGCGCCTTCCGCACCGGCCGGACCTCGGGTCACGCTGATCGCGCTCGATGGCGGGTCGCTCGCGTACATCGTTCCAAAGGCTGCGGAAGGACGGCTGCCGAACTTCAGCCGGATCATCGATGGCGGCGCCGCGATCGACCTGGCGACCATCCGTCCGACCCAGCCCGATCCGGTGTGGTCGACAGTTGCGACCGGAATTTACCCGTCGAAGAATGGCGTTCGGTCTGCCGCGCGCTTCTACGCGATGAACGACGAGCGCGGGATCGACCTGCTGCCGGACTACTGTTTGTCGCATGCACTCGTGCACCTTGGATTCGTGCGCGATGCGCCACGCGTGTCGGCCGAGTGGGAGGCGAGACCGATCTGGGGTGTGCTTTCGGACGCCGGGCTCAGCGCCGGCGTCGTCCGCTGGCCGCTGACTCACCCGGCGCAGCCTTCCCGCGGCTTCATCGTCAGCGACCGCCTGCATCAGTTCGTCGGATCGATCACGGAATTCGATCGCAGCGGGTATCCAGCGGATACGCTGGCGGTGGTTCAGGCCGCGAGCGTCAATCCACTTGTGTCACCCGAACCAGCCTTTGCTGCGAACTCACCCGAGGCCTCCGCGCTGCGGCGCGACCTTCTCTATTCGCGCATCGCACAGTCGCTCGGGAACGAGCGGCGCCCACGGTTCACGTCGCTTCGTTACGAAGGGCTCGATACCGTCGGTCACTATTACCTGCGATACACGCTCTCACCGAGCCCTCGCGGCGTTCCCGAAGAGGATCGCGTCCGCTTCGTGCAGGTGACGGAGCGGTACTATGCGTTCATCGACCGTGAGCTCGGTCTCCTGATCGACGGAATGGCGCCGGGCGATCTGCTGATCGTCGTCTCGGGCTTCGGCATGCAGCGTCTGAACCCGGTGAAGAAGTGGCTGGCGCACGTGCTGGGAGACCCGGATTTCAGCGGCACGCACGACCGGGCGCCGGACGGATTTCTGCTGGCCTTCGGCGCCGCGGTCGAACCCGGACGCCACCAGCGCGGGTCGATCGTCGATGTGACGCCTACGATCCTCTATTTCTTCGGCCTGCCGGTTGCGCGCGACATGGACGGCTACGCCCGTGCGGATCTCTTCACCCCCGCCTTCACGGCAGAGCGGCCGATTACATTCATCCCGAGTTACCGAAATCCTTGATCCTTGTCCGATTGTCGCCATGGGTTTCGGATTCGCGATTCAGGATGAATGATCGAGGATCCCGTGGATCAAGGATGAACGCTGAAGGATCAAGGACTGTCACTGTGATAGCATCCACGCGAACTCTTTAACGCGGCCCCGCGAGGCCGTGAAGAGGTGAGTGATGAGAATCGAATCCCCGAGGTGTCCATGCCTCAAGTAATGGACGCCGACCGCATGTCCCGCGCGCTCACGCGCATCGCCCACGAAATCCTCGAACGTAATCGCGGCCTCAACGAGATTGCCCTCGTCGGCATTCGCACGCGCGGTGTGCCGATCGCCCGCCGCCTCGCGCGCGCGCTGCACGAGATCAATGGGGACGATGTGCCGACCGGTGCGCTCGACATCACTCTTTACCGCGATGACCTGATGCGTAACCCGGTCGGGCCGCAGCCGGTGGTCCGCCGCACCGAGATCCCGTTTTCAATCGATGGCCGAAAGATCCTGCTCGTCGACGACGTGCTCTATACCGGACGCACGATTCGCGCGGCGCTGGATGCGCTGATCGACTTCGGCCGTCCGCGCGCCATCCAGCTGGTTGTCATGGTTGACCGCGGCCATCGCGAGCTGCCGATCAAGGCGGACTACGTGGGGAAGAACCTGCCCACATCGCTGCGGCAGAGCGTGCAGGTGAAACTGCAGGAGATCGACGGCGCCGACGAAGTTCTGATCGAGGGGGAGGCATGAGCACGAGCACCGACACCACCGCTCACGTGATGAATGCAGCAGCTCCGCAGGCTCCCCAGGGACTGAAATCCCCTCACCTGCTCGGCATCGACGGGCTCGATGCCGATGAAATCACGCTCATTCTCGATACCGCCGAAGCAATGAAGGAGATCGGCACCCGCGCAATCAAAAAGGTGCCGACGCTTCGCGGGCGAACAGTTGTAAACCTGTTCTTCGAGGCGAGCACCCGGACGCGGACCTCGTTCGAAATCGCCGAGAAGCGGCTGAGCGCCGACACGCTCAGCATCGCCACCGCCACCTCGAGCGTGACCAAGGGAGAATCGCTGATCGACACGGTCAAGAACCTCGAGGCGATGGATCCGGACATGATCGTCATCCGCCACGCCTCGTCGGGCGCACCGCACCTGCTCGCGCGGATGTGCCGGTCGACGATCGTCAACGCCGGAGACGGCATGCACGAGCACCCGACGCAGGCCCTGCTCGACGCCTTTACGATCCGATCGCACAAGGGACGACTCTCCGGACTGAAGGTGGCGATCATCGGCGACCTGCTGCACAGCCGTGTGCTCCGGTCGAATCTGCGGCTGCTGCAGACGGTGGGTGCCGACGTCTGGGTCTGCGGCCCGGCCACGCTGCATTCCGGTGGGGCTCGAACGCTTCGGCGCCACCGTCACGACCTCGATCGATGACGCGGTCGAAGGAGCGGATGCGGTCATGATGTTGCGCATCCAGCAGGAGCGGATGCACGGGCATTTCTTCCCGTCCGTCCGCGAATACTTCTCGCTCTTCGGCCTGACGCGCGCGAGACTGTCGCGGGCCCGGAGCGATGTGATCGTGATGCATCCCGGTCCGATGAATCGCGGCGTGGAAATCGATTCAGAAGTCGCGGATGGACCCGGTTCCGTGATCCTCGAGCAGGTATCGAACGGCGTCGCGGTGCGGATGGCAGTGTTGTACCTGCTCGCCGGCCGCGAACCTGGCCCGATTGAAGCCTGAAAGCCATAATTCCTGAGAGCCTGTCAGCTGGTAGCTGGCGGCTGAGAGCTGTGATTGCATGAAGCTGATTCTGAAGGGCGGGCGGGTAGTCGATCCTGCGAACGGCGTCGACGGTATGTTCGATGTGCTGATCGCGGACGGGGTGATCGGGAGAGTCGGCAAGGATCTTCCCGTCGACGGAGCGCAGATCTACGAGGTTCCGGCGGGTGCGATCGTCGCTCCCGGTCTGATCGACATTCACGTGCACCTGCGCGAGCCGGGGCAGGAGCACAAGGAGACGGTCGCGACTGGAACGGCTTCGGCCGTTGCTGGAGGCTTCACCGCGGTCGCCTGCATGCCGAACACGGATCCGGTGAACGATCATGCCGGGATCACGCAGTTCATTCTGAAGAAGGCGGCGGAAGCGCAGCTGGCCCGGGTTTATCCGATCGGGGCGGTGTCACTCGGCTCGAAGGGTGACCAGCTGGCGGAACTCGGCGAACAGAAAGCCGCGGGGTGCGTCGGATTTTCAGACGACGGGCATCCCGTGCGAACGGCGTTGCTGATGCGGCGAGCGCTCGAATATGCGGGGATGCTGGAGGTGCCGATCATCGATCATTGCGAGGATCCCTCTCTCAAGGGCGATGGTGTTGCGCACGAAGGGTTTTACGCCTCTGCGCTCGGCCTGCGCGGGATTCCGGGTGTCGCCGAATCGCTGATGGTCGAGCGTGATGTATCGCTGGCGGAGTTGACCGGCGCCCACGTGCACATCGCCCACATGAGTGCGCGGCAATCCATCCGGGCCGTCAGGTACGGCAAGGAACGCGGCGTCCGCGTGACGTGCGAAGTCGCGCCGCATCATTTCCTGCTCACGGATGAAGCGCTGGACAGCCCCGTCAAGTACGACACCAACCTGAAGATGAATCCGCCGCTGCGCGAGCGGGCGGACGTCGAGGCGATGCTGGAGGGGATCGCGGACGGCACGGTCGACGTGATCGCCACCGATCATGCGCCCCATCACCTCGATGAAAAGCTGGTCGAGTTCGACCGCGCCCCCTTCGGCATCGTCGGTCTCGAGACCGCGGTTCCGATCGTGTTCGACCGTCTCGTCCACGCCGGACGGATCACCCTGGCGCGGATGATCGAGCTGCTGTCGGTCAACCCGGCGCGCGCGATGAATATCGCCGGCGGTAGTCTCGCCGAAGGGATGCCGGCGGATATCACCGTTCTCGTCCCGGACATGAAGACGGTGGTGAGAGCGCAGGCGCTCAGATCCAAGTCGAAGAACACGCCATTCGATGGCTGGACGTTTCGCGGCGGCGTCGCCGCGACGATCGTCGGCGGACGCCTGGTCTACGAGGGAAGCAAGTGAGCCGGACAGACGAGTTGCACCAACAGGCGAAGAAGAAACTGGAAGAGTTCGAGGTGCTCATGCGGCAGGGGCATTTCGATTACGGCAACGGATTCCACGGGCGTGTGTACCTGAATCCGCATCAGTTGTTTCGCTATCCTTCGACGATCTGGCGGCTCGCGCAGGATCTCCTCGACGTTCTGCCGGGCGATCTCCTGGCGCGCACCGAGGTCGTCGCGGGTCCCGCGACCGGTGGTGCGCTGCTGGCCCACACACTCGCCGGACTGCTCGACGGACGACGGGCGCTCACGCACGAGCCCTGCAGCTTCGCACCGTTCACGATCGATGGGGATGGGTTCGTCCTCCGCGACTTCTATGCGCGCCAGATGAAAGGACGTCGAGTCCTCCTCGCCGACGATGTGCGGAACACGGGGAAGACGTTCGAGCTTTGCGCTGCACTGGTGCGCGAGGCGGGCGGAACCGTGCTCGCGACAGTGGAGATCTGCGATCGCATGGAGGCCGTGGCCGACGCTGGCGTGCCGAACTACGCCCTGGCGGAGTACCAGGCACCGGAAAACTATGCGGCAGGCGATTGCCCGATGTGCAAGGCGGGAGAACCTGTCACGAGTTTCTGAATCCGCCCGCGCCGCTGCGGCGAGCACCGGGCTGCAGTCACGCCTTGATGCGCTGTACGACGCCTACAACCGCGACGAGTCGCCGGCCGATCCGGTTCATCTCGTCAGGCCGTTCGAGCGCAACGACGATCGCGAGATCGCTGCCTTCTGTGCCGCGGGTCTTGCGTTCGGACGCGTCGCGAGCATCCTCAACTCGATCGGCACACTCTTCCGGATCATGGGGCCGCACCCGGCGACGTTCGTTCGCGGATTCGATCCGTCGAACCCGCCGGCGGAATTGCGAGCGATGGTGCACCGCTGGACCCGCGGCGTCGACCTGGTCGCGCTGCTCTGGATCCTTCGGCAGATCCTCGACAGCCACGGGAGCATCGAAGCGTTCTTCGCCGAAGGACTGTCCCCGGGCGATGCGGATATCGGGCCCGCACTCGACAGCTTCTCGACGCGCGCCCTCTCGCTCGACATCAAGCGCGCGTACGGGCGCGTGCCGAAGCGCGCCGGCGTCTGTTACTTCTTTCCCCGCCCGTCGGCCGGGAGTGCCTGCAAGCGGCTCAATCTGTTCCTGCGCTGGATGGTGCGCAGCGACGCCGTCGATCTCGGTGTCTGGACGCGTGTGCCGAAGGCAAAGCTGATCGTCCCGCTCGACACGCACGTCATCCGCCTGGGCCACTGCCTTCGGCTGACCAGCTACACGAGTGCGGGATGGCGCATGGCCGCTGATATCACCGCGTCACTTCGCGCGCTGAACCCGGAAGACCCCGTGCGGTTCGACTTCTCGATCTGTCACGTCGGGATGATGAACGCATGTGGATACGGCAGGAAGCAGGGAGATTCGCAATGTCCGCTGAAAGGATTGTGCCGCCCGCGGGTTCGAAGACCCGCGTCATCGCAACGCTGATCGGTATTGTCGTCACGAGCATTCTGGCCGGCGCAGGCGGATACACCGTGGGACTCCGATCGGCAGACGAGCGGCGTATCGTGATGGTCGCGGAGCCGCCGGGCCTGTCGCGCATCGCATTCACCCGGCAGACGCGATGCCAGGGGGACCCGTGCGAGACGCTGTGGATCGGCCACACGCGCGCAGATGCGGTTAACGTTGCGCAACTCGGGCCCACAGATTCGGTTGAGGAGATCACGTGGTCGGCCGACGGTTACCTGGTCGGCTTCGTCGTAAACGGGTATCAGCTGCGCGTGTTCGATCCGGAGACTCTGAAGCCGCGCACGCAGGTGGATCTGCTGCAGCCGGATCGCCGTCCGACCTCACGCATTGCGCGCGGGGTGACGTTCTCGACCAACGGTGCCGCCGTGACGTTCGATGATTGTCCGCGTCATACGTCGGGCTGCCGGTCGGGACTGGTTGCGGTCCGCTGAGCAGCGCTGGCGACGCGTTCGTACACGCGGAGCGTGTCCTGGACCATTCTCTCGGCGCTGAACCTCGCGTTGGCGAGCGACAGCCCCGCGTTGCCCATCCGCACGCGCAGGGCGTCATCCTTCAGCAGTTTGACGATCGCATCCGCCATCGCGTGATGATCCCGGGGACGGACGAGAATGCCGGTGACGCCATCCTGGACCACCTCGGGGATGCCGCCGGCGTTGGTCCCGACCACCGGGCGTCCACATGCCATCGCGTCGAGCACTGATGTGCCCAGACCCTCGGTCACCGAGCTCATGACGAAGATATCGAATGCCTTGTGAACCGACAGGATGTCGGGCCTGAAGCCGGCAAGAACGACGTGTTTCTCGAGTCCGAGGTGTTTCACCTGGTGTTCGAGGCTCGCGCGCAGCTCTCCTTCGCCGGCGATCACAAAGCGCGCGTCGGGCACGTGCTGCACGACCAGGGCGGCCGCTTCGACGAGGTGCTTCTGCCCCTTGTGTGGAACGAGCGCGGCGACGTTGCCGACAATGGGCGCGCCGTGCGGCAGCCAGAGCTCTTCGTGCAGTTTTGCTGGTGGAGCTGCGGCGACATGGCCGAGGTCGATTCCCTCATGGACGGTGACGGCGCGGGCCGCGTCCACGCCGTCCCCGAGCAGCATGGTGCGGATCGCCTCCGACGCGCAGATGAAGCAGTCCACCTGCCGGTACTTCCATCGCGACAGGGCACTCCCCCGCAGATGGAAGTCGACGCGTCTCGATGCGATGAGCGGCGGCTTCACCGGCATGGTGCTCATCGAAAGCGCCAGCGCCGCCATCGCGACGCCGTGCGGATCGTGGGCGTGAATGATGTCCGGACGAAGCTGCTGGAGCGCGCGAGACAAGCGCCAGGCCGCCGAGAGGTCCATCTCGGTCATCGGCGCCAGCGGCAGGAATTCAAGCCCTTCTTGCGCCCGCCGCCGTAGTTCGCCGCGCGGATGTGCCACCAGCATCGCGCGGTGCCCAACCGCCCGCATGCCGAGAACCGTCACCAGCACCTGGTTCTGCCCCCCGCGCCATGTTCGCGCGGTATCGATGTGCAGGGAGAACATCAGGCGCGCTGCTGTCGCTCCCACAGCTTCGCGAACTTCAGGAATACGTAATACGAGTTCAGGATCGAGATCACCAGTCCTGGTATGCCATCGGTGAACCCGCGGCGCAGCACATAGTTTCGCAACGAACGCCATCAGCGGATGCAGCACCAGCCGCACCCCGGATGTGCGGCGGCCTTCCTCGATCCATTGATCCGCGATCAACGTCGTATACGCGTCGATTTTCTGCAGGTGGTGGGAGATGTCACGGTAGGCATAGTGCTGCAGCTCGCCATGCAGCTGCGCCGGTGTGCCGGTCGTGAGCCGGAAGGATTCGTGAATGCGCAGGCCGTTCCAGCGGCCCGCGCGCCGATCGTAGAGTCGAAGCTGGTAGTCCGGAAACCAATCGGTCGACCGGATCCAGCGCCCCAGGTAGCGGCTGACTCTCCGGACGCGGTACCCGCGCGCGGCCGGCTCCTGTTGCAGCAGCGCCCGGATCTCCGTCGCGAGCTCCGGCGTGAGTCGCTCGTCCGCGTCCATCGAGAGCACCCAGTCGTGGCTGGCCTGGTCGGCGGCGAAATTCTTCTGGTCGCTATAGCCGGACCAGTCGCGGGCGATGACCCGCGTCGCTTTCGCCCGCGCGATGTCGACGGTGCGATCAGTGCTGTGGGAGTCGACGACGATGATCTCGTCCGCCCAGGACACTGAATCGAGCGCGGCGGCGATGTGTTCTGCTTCGTTGTAGGTGACGACCGTGACGGTCAGCTTCACGCAGGGGAGTTTACGCTAACTCCAAATTCCCAAACTCCAAACTCCAAAGCCCAAATTCCAAACTGCAAATTCCAAACGCCAAAAGCCTCGATGAAGGTCCTGTGCCATTTGGAGTTTGGAGTTTGGAGTTTGGCCTTTGGCGTTTGGCGTTCGGTCTGGGACTGTTTTAGCGTCCAGTGAGCGGTGCAGCCTGGACCGCTTCGAAATCAACCAGCGCGCGGTTGTAGTCGATGATCGCGGTGTTCTCCTGGAGCCGTGCGCTCGACAGATCGCGCTGTGCATTCAACAGCTGGAAGGTTGTCGACAGGCCTGCAGTGACGCGCTTCTGTTCGGCGTCCAGACGGATTTCAGCGAACTCGCGCGCCTTCCGCGTCGATTCGACTCGCTGAAGACTGGTGCTCACCTGCCGGCCGGCATCGCGGACGGCGGCCGTGATCTGCAGTTCCAGCTGCTGCAGGCTGGTGACCTGCTGCTCGCGCTGCAGCTTGCCCGAAGCGACAGCGGCCTCCGCCGGACTGGTGCCGATCGGGTAGTTGATCTGCAGCTGCAGGCTCCATGTCTTGAAGTCGTTGCCAAACACATCGCGAAGCGCGTCCGCGAAGCTGCGCTGCGACTGCCCTTCGATCGGCGGCGGGAAGCCGCTGCCAAACTGGAACTGCGTGCCGGCGACGCCAACCGTGTTGTAGTTCGCAATCAGGTCGACCGCTGGCAGTTTCTGATTCTTCGCGTAGCTCAGATTGATGTCGGTCGTCTCCAGGCGCTTGCGGGCGTCCGCGATGTCGGTACGGTTCGAAAGGGCGTTGCGGACAGCGGTGTCGACATCCACCGGTTTCGCGGTGAGCACCGGACGTTCAGACGGCACGAGACTGACGGTCCAGTAGTCCGGCTGTGCCGGGTTCAGGATCAGCGTCCGCAGGACGTCTTCGAGACGGCGGATATTGGCTTCGGCGAGAATGACCGACTCCTCGACGCGCGCGACTTCCGCCTGCGCTTCGATGATGTCGATCCGAGCCATCACGCCGACCTCGACGCGCCGTTCGTTCTGCCGCAGTGATTCGCGCGACAGATCGAGCGACTGACGGGCGACGTCCAGCCGGCCCATCGCGCCGACCAGGTCGTAATAGGCGCTGCGCACGGTCCGTTCGGTCGCCACCAGTGCCGATCGCAGCGAGAGATCCGCAATCTCCTCGGATTTTTTCGCGACCTCCACCTGCTGCCGGAACGAATCCATGCGGAAGTTCCGCAGCAGCGGCTGAACGTACGACGCATTCAGATTGGATCCGAGCTGCGGATTGAAGCTCGACACGCTGCTGGTCGAGAGCTTCGACGCGTCGAGCGCAACCGAGTACCGGCCTCCGCCCCAGGGCACGTTCTGCTGAAGGCCGACGTTGGTCTGAATGCGGTCCGACGTCGTCGTCGTCGAGACACCGCCGCTCGTCAGGAAGTCAGGCGGTGAGGTCGAGTTTCGCTTGGTCGACGTTGAAAAAAGGCTGGGCGCATATTGCGCGCGCGCCTGGGATACCCCGTAGGTGCCGATCTGCGGACCGATCCGTTCGGCCTTGATGCCCAGGTTGTTCTCGAGCGCCAGCCTGACCGCCTCGTCGGCGGAAATCAGCAACTGAGGACCCGTGGGCGCCGCGGGCTGCGTCGACACGGATGAAGGAGGCATCACGGGGGCGACGGGCGCCGGAGCCTGCTGTTGTTCGGATGCGAACACCGGGCGGCCGGAAGCGGACAGGCAGAGTGCCAGCCCCGCTGCGGCCACAGGGCTCAGACGTGCAGAAAATTTGAGATTACAACGCATTACACGAGTCTCCACGTAACTTGAATCGGACGGTCGCCTGGAAGAGAGCAAGAATCGGGACGGGATCACAAGCCTTGGACGGAGGCTGCAGAGGCGGTGTTTCACAATTGTATACTCCCCGGATGCGCCGATTCAGATCCATCATTGCGGCAGCTGCGCTGACCGCTTTCTCCTTCTCGAATCCCTCTGCACAGGCACCTGCCGCCGACAAATCCGCGCGGACTGCCGCTCCCGCAAAGGTCGAGATGACCGTCGACAGCATCATGCGAGGCCCCGATCTCGTCGGCTATCCGCCCTCGAACCTTAGATGGTCGGGAGACTCGCAACGGTTGTATTTCGAGTGGCGCAAACCGGGCGAAGAGGAGTCTTCCACGTACGTGGTGTCGCGAGACGGTGGGGAGCCGCGGAAACTGTCGGAGGCAGACGCGAAGAACGCACCGCCGGCCAATGGGCGCTGGGACGCTGCTCACAAGCGGCTGCTCTACAGCGACGGCGGCGACATCGTGATCTACGACACCAGCACCGGAACCCGACGTCAGATCACCAAGACGAGTGGACCCGAGGGAAGTCCGAGGTGGGCGCGCAAAGACACGCACGTGACGTATGTGAGCGGCGGCAACCTGTTCATCATGGCAGTCGACAACTCCGGGCCGATGGTGACGCAGCTGACCGACGTTTCACAGAAACGCCCCGAACCGCGGTTGACCGACAGCCAGAAGTTCATCAAGGACGAAGAGCAGAAGCTGATCGAGTTCACGAAACAGCAGGCAGAAGAACGCAAGAAGCGTGAGGAGAAGGCCAGGCAGGATCGGTTGCCGGCGTTCGAGATCTCCGCTCAGCAGTCCGCGTCCGACCTGATGCTCTCTCCCGACGAAACGCACGTCTTCATCGTCGTCTCGGAGAGGCCGGCAGGCGCAAAGAACACGATCGTTCCCAACTACGTCACCGAGAGCGGCTACGTCGAAGACATTACCGCGCGCACCAACGTCGGCGATACGCAGGATCGCCGCATGCTCGCTGTGCTCGACCTCAAGACAGGCAAAGCGGTGTGGGCGGACGGCAGTTTCGCCCCGCCGGTCGCCGATCCGGAGCCGGCGAAGCCCGCCGCTCCCGCCGCCGGCCAGGAAGCAGCCGGCGAAACCCCGCGACCAGGCCGCCGTGCCGAGCGCGAGATCCGCTGGTCGATGCCGACGGTTTCCGATGACGGGAAGCTGGTCGTCGCCGGCGCGCGTTCGGCCGACAACAAGGACCGCTGGTTCGTCACACTCGACCCCGCCAGCGGCAAAACCAGGGTCATCGATACCCTGCATGACGACGCGTGGGTGCGCGAAGCGGGGTTCGGCGGCTCCGGCCTCGAGTTCCTCCCCGACAACAAGCGGGTCTGGTTTCTCTCCGAGCGCGACGGGTGGATGCACCTCTACACGCTCGACGTGAGCACTGACAGCGCGAAGGCGAAGCAGATCACCACAGGTAAGTGGGAAGTGGCGAGCGCAGAAGTCGCCGCTGATGGAAAGAAGTGGTACCTGACGACGAGCGAGAACCATCCGGGCGAACGTCAGCTTTACACCGTCCCGATCGACGGTGGCGCGCGAACGCAGATCACGAAGATCACCGGTTCGAACGAGGCGACGGTGTCGCCCGACGAATCCACCCTCGGGCTCGTGTATTCGTACAGCAACAAGCCGCCGGAGGTGTTCGTCATGCCGAATCGCCCCGGGGCCGAGCCGAAGCAGGTGACCACGACGCCGACAGCTGAATGGCGGGCGTTCAATTGGATCGATCCCAAGGTGATCACGTTCAAGGCCCGCGACGGTGTGGACGTCTACGCGCGTCTGTTCACTCCGGAGATGATCGGCGCGCGTCGTGACCCGGCCCGCCCGGCGGTCGTGTTCGTTCACGGCGCGGGATATCTGCAGAATGCGCACAAGTACTGGTCCACGTACTTCCGCGAATACATGTTCCACAACCTGCTCGCGTCGCGCGGGTACGTCGTGCTCGACGTCGACTACCGTGCGAGCTCCGGCTACGGCCGTGACTGGCGGACGGCGATTTATCGTCACATGGGCGGCAAGGACCTCGAGGACATCGTCGACGGGGCGAAGTACCTCACGACGAAAGAGAACGTGAACCCGCGACGGATCGGTGTTTACGGCGGAAGCTACGGTGGCTTCATCACTTTGATGGCGCTCTTCACGACGCCGGATGTCTTTGCTGCAGGTGCCGCCCTTCGTCCGGTCACCGACTGGGCGCACTACAACCACGGATACACGTCCAACATCCTCAACGTTCCGCAGAAGGATGCCGAGGCGTACCGCAAGAGCTCGCCGATCTACTTTGCGGAAGGGCTCAAGAGCGCGCTGCTGATCTGTCATGGAATGGTCGACACCAACGTGCCGTTCCAGGATTCAATCCGGCTGGCGCAGCGCCTGATCGAATTGCGGAAAGAGAACTGGGAGATCGCGCCGTACCCGGTGGAGAACCACGGCTTCACCGAGGCGAGCAGCTGGGCCGACGAGTACAAACGGATCCTGAAACTCTTCGAAGACAACCTGCGGCTGAAGAAAGAGACTGGCAGCCGCGCGGTGACGACGGCGGGATCCCAAAAATGAACTATCTCGATCTGTTCCGGCAATCGGGTGCGCTGCTCGAAGGGCACTTCCGACTCTCATCAGGACTTCACAGCGGCCGCTACCTTCAAAGTGCGCTGGTGCTCCAGCATCCGGAGCATGCGGCGGTGCTCGGGGCCGCGATCGCGGATCGCGTACGGGACCTTGGGGCCGAATGTCGTGCTCTCCCCGGCACTGGGCGGCATCGTGATCGCGCATGAAGTGGCGCGCGCGCTCGGTGTCCGCGCGATCTTCGCAGAGCGGCAGGACGGCAAGCTGATGCTGCGCCGCGGTTTCACCATGTCACCCTCCGACCGGGCGCTCGTCGTCGAGGACGTCATTACGACCGGCGGCTCCACCATTGAGACGATCGACGTCGCGGAAGCCGCCGGCGCAAAGGTCCTCGCCGCGGCGGCGATCATTGATCGCGGTGACGGCGCATCACGCGTTCGCGTTCCGCTGTTTCCACTGGTCAAGCTCGAGGTCCCGACGTATCAGTCCGACGCGTGCCCTATGTGCGCCAGTGGGGATCCGGTCGTGAAGCCGGGCTCTCGCGCTTGACAGGACCCCAACTCCAAATTTCAAACTCCAAACTCCAAACCCCAAACTCCAGACCAGCACGTGCGACCAATATTTGAACTGTTTTGGCGTTTGGCGTTTGGCGTTTTGAATTGACCATGCCTCGCACCCTGAAGCTGATCGTCCAGTACGACGGCACCGAGTATGTGGGGTGGCAGCGACAGGCGAATGGGGTGTCGATCCAGGGGCTGCTCGAGGACGCACTCCGGCCGATCGAGGGTTCGCACGTCAATGTCTTCGGCGCCGGACGGACGGACGCTGGGGTGCACGCGCTCGGGCAGGTCGCGAGCATCTCACTGAGCGTCCCGATCGACCCGGCAGCGCTCGCACGCGCGTTGAATGCCGTGCTGCCCACAGACATCCGGGTTGTCGACGTCGAGCAAGCAGCCGCCGACTTTCATGCGCGCTTCAGCGCAACTGGCAAGGTCTACGAATACCGGATCGTGAACGGACCGACGATGTCCCCCTTCGTGCGGCGGTTTGCCTGGCATGTGACTCCTCCTCTTGATCTGGCGGCGATGCGGGAGGCTTCCACTCTACTGATCGGCGAGCACGACTTTGCCGCGTTCCAGGGCGCCGGTGCCGACGTGAAGTCGAGCGTGCGGCGCATTGATCGGCTCGAATGGCGGGACGGCGCTGGCAATGACGTGCCGCTCGCCATGCAGATCGAGGGGAGCGGATTTCTTCGGCACATGGTGCGAGCGGTTGCCGGAACGCTCGTGGAAGTTGGTCTTCGCCGCTTCCCGGTGCAGGCGGTTGCGGAAATCCTCGAATCAAAGTCCCGTGCCCGTGCCGGAACGACAGCTCCAGCCGCGGGACTATTCCTCGTTCGCGTTCTGTACTGACGCCCGCCCGGCGGCTTTCGGCCTTCGACTATCCCTTGGTATCATCAGGGTTTAGGCATGTCGCTCGCAGATCTTCTCTCCGTGGTGCCGGCCGGTTCCCCGGAGGAGTCACTTGCCCGACAGGTGAACTTCGAGCGGTTGCCGCAGCATGTGGCCGTGATCATGGACGGCAACGGACGTTGGGCGGCGCAGCGGCATCTCCCGCGCGTCGAAGGTCACCGCGCCGGCATCGAATCGGTCCGCGAGGTGGTGGAAGGTTCGGCGCGGATCGGCATACCGGTGCTGACGCTCTACGCGTTCTCCGTTGAAAACTGGAAGCGCCCGGTGACCGAAGTGTCGACCCTGATGCTGCTGCTGAAGCGGTATCTGAGGCTCGAGCTCAACACTCTGCTCGGCAACAACATTCGCTTCAAAGTGATCGGCCGCGTCGAAGAACTGGCGCGGGACGTCCAGCACGAACTGCACGCCGCGGAAAACAAGACCGCGGCGAATACCGGCATGCAGTTCAACATCGCGCTGAACTATGGCGGGCGAGCGGAGATCATCGAGGCCACCAGGCGGATGATGGTCGTCGGGCGTGGACCCGCAGGAGATCGATGAAGCCCGCTTCAGTGGCTTTCTCTACACTGCGGGGCAGCCGGATCCTGACCTGTTGATCCGCACGAGCGGCGAGATGCGCGTCAGCAACTTCCTGTTGTGGCAGATTGCTTACGCCGAGATCTGGGTGACCGATACGCTCTGGCCCGACTTCCGGAAGCGGGACTTGCTCGAGGCGATCCTGGCGTTTCAGAAGCGCGATCGCCGGTACGGCGGAATCAATCAGCCGGTCGTCGCGGGCCGCTGATGACGCGCGTTCTCAGCGCGCTCGTCCTCTTGCCGGCGGTGATCGGTACGGTCTGGTACCTGCCGCCGATCGGCACGCTTGTGCTCGCATCGGTGGCCGCGCTAATCGCGTTCTTCGAATATGCAACCATCGCGGCCGGTCTGGGCGCGCAGATCCCGCGGACCATCGTCGGCATTGCGGTCGTCGCTGCCTGCATCGCGGTCGGCGGATCCTTTGTCGCCATCGATGTGGTCATCATGAGTGCGGTGATCGTCATCGGCGCACTTGCCGTCGCGGCAGGCACGCCCGGGCCGCGCGTTCTGCACGACTCGGCAGCGTCGCTGCTGCCGATCGCCTACATCGGACTTCCGCTGGGCGCGATCGCCGCCGTCCGCGCTCTCGGAGGGCGTGAAGCGGTCCTGCTCCTGATGCTGACCATCGTCATCAGCGACAGCGCCCAGGTACTACACGGGCCGCGCCTTCGGACGCCGTCCGCTCGCCCCGACGATCAGTCCCAAGAAGACCCTGGAGGGAGCCTTCGGCGGATTGATCTTCGGGACTCTCGCGATGGCCGTTGGCGGCCGATATGTATTCCCGGAAGCCAACCTGTTGCTGCTCCTCCTGGTGAGTGCGAGCATCGCGGCGCTCGGCATCGTCGGGGACCTGTTCGAGTCCCTCCTGAAGCGGAGCGCGGGCGTGAAGGATTCATCCCACATCATCCCCGGTCATGGAGGCGTTCTGGACCGCATCGACAGCTGGTTGTTCGCAGCGCCGCTCTACTACGTGTTCGTGCGGTTCCTCCAGGTCCCATGACGCGGATCGCCATCGTCGGTGCGACGGGATCCATAGGTCAGAGTGCGATTGCCGTCGTCGCGGCACACCCGGAGCGACTTCGCATCGTGGCGCTCGCCGCCGGTGAGAACTCATCCCGGATAGTCGAGCAGGTCTGTGCAACTGGTGCCGACACGATTGCCATGGCATCAGCGCACGCGCTTTCACAGGTAGAGGACGCGCTTCGCTCCAAGGGCCTGGGTAAGAGCCTGCGGGTCTCGGCCAGCGGACCCGAAGGATTGCTCGCGGTCGCGACGCACCCCGAAGCGGACATCGTTCTGTTCGCATCGTCCGGAACCGCCGCACTCGACGGTGTGCTCGCCGCGATCGGCGCCGGAAAGACAATCGCCATCGCCAACAAGGAAATTCTCGTCATGGCGGGTGAGCTCGTCATGAAGGCTGCGCACGAACGTGGCGTGACGATCCTTCCGGTCGACAGCGAACATAATGCGATTCACCAGTGCCTGCACGGCCGCTCCAGCTCGGAGATCCGCCGGTTGATCCTGACTGCGTCGGGTGGTCCTTTTCGAGGGCGCGAACGCGAGCAGCTGGACAACGTGACACCCGACGATGCGCTGCGTCATCCGACATGGAAGATGGGGCCAAAGATCACGATCGACTCGGCGACCCTGATGAACAAAGGGCTCGAAGTCATCGAAGCCCGATGGCTCTTCGATGTCCGACGGGATCAGCTCGACGTCCTGGTTCATCCCCAGTCAGTCGTCCATTCGATGGTTGAACTCGTCGATGGCTCTGTCATTGCCCAGCTGGGCGTGACAGACATGCAGATGCCCATTCAGTATGCGTTCTCCTATCCCGAACGCTGGGCATCCCCCTTGCCCTCGCTTGATCTCGCGCGAGCGGGACGGCTGGACTTCGAAGTGCCTGACGTCAGCTGTTTTCCGTGCCTCGGCCTGGCATTTCGCGCGTTAGAAGGAGATTCCGGGTTGCCGGTCGTGTTGAACGCTGCCAATGAAGTAGCGGTCGCGGCATTTCTCGACCGGCGAATTTCGTTCGTGGCGATACCAGTTTTGATATCCGCCGCGATGGACGCCTATGAGAAGTCTGGCCGTCGCAAGATGGCGACTCTCGACGATGTCCGGTCGATCGACGGTTGGGCCCGCGGTTTCGCAGAGCAGCAGACCCATGAAGTAAACTCGAACGTCTAACAAAGTTACCGATGACGACAATCCTCAGTTTTCTCTTCGTCCTGGGCGTGCTGATCTTTGTTCACGAGCTCGGCCATTTCCTCATGGCTCGACGGATCGGTGTGCGCGTCCTTACGTTCTCTCTCGGGTTCGGCCCGAAGATCCTCTCGTTCACGCGCGGGGATACGGAGTACTGCCTCAGCATCATTCCTCTGGGCGGTTACGTGAAGATGGCCGGCGAGACGGTCGAGGATGCTCGCAGCGGGGCACCGGACGAGTTCCTCTCGAAGACCAAGTGGCAGCGTTTCCAGGTCCTCGTGATGGGACCGATCATGAACCTGGCGCTCGCGCTGATTGTCATGGCGGTCGTGCTGTATCAGGGCGCCCCGATTCCGCGCTTCCAGGCAGAGCCGGTCGTTGTCGCGTCTGTCGTGGAGGGTTCGCCTGCCCAGGCGGCCGGGTTCCAGGCCGGCGACCTCGTCACTTCGGTCAACGGACGCGACGTTGAAGACTGGGAGCAGTTCGCGACGGTCGTCGCGCCAAAGGCGAACCGTGAACTCACCATCCAGTTCATTCGCGCAGGGAAGAGCCTGGAAACGAAGCTCACTCCAACGGCGCACGGCAAGTACGAGATTGGCGAGGTCGGGATCCTGCCGCCGCTCAACCCGCAGGTCGTCGCGCTGACGCCGAACGAACCGGCGCAGGCCGCCGGCCTGCAGGTCGGCGACGTCATTGTCGGCGCTGAGGGCAAGCGTGAAGTGCCGTATGACGAGTTGGTACAGACGATTCGCGCGCACGACGGCAAACCCCTGACGCTCGACGTCAAGCGGAATGGTGTCGTGCAGCAGATCGTGGTCACGCCTCAGAAGAAGGGCGATGCGGCGCGCATCGGCGCCCAGTTCAGCGCGTGGGAAGGACGGGTGATCAAACCCAATCCGGTGCAGGCGTTGAGGATGAGCGCCAAGCAGAATTGGGACTGGGCCAAGATGATCGTCACGACGCTTGGCGGTCTGTTCACGCGCGACACACCGGTCAAGCAGTTGATCGGTCCCGTGGGCATCGCCGAGATGTCCGGCAGCGCCGCGTCGGCAGGATGGCTGCAGTTGTTCACACTGATGTCGATGATCAGTTTGAACCTTGGGCTGCTGAACCTGATGCCGGTCCCGGTCCTCGATGGCGGTCACATCACGATCCTGGCGCTCGAAGGGCTGTCACGCCGCGACTTTTCGATCAAGCTCAAAGAGAAGATGCTGCTTGCCGGTTTCGTGTTGCTCGTGATGCTGATGGTCACGGTCATCTACAACGACCTGACCCGCGTCGCCTGGATCGAGAAATTGATGCCCTGGCGGTAGAATCCGGTTCATGACGAACCGTCTACGCGTCAGCCGTCATCGCGGCTGCCGCTAGCGCGGTGTGCCTGACGATTTATCCGCACGCGCAGTCCCTTCCCGACCCGGTCGCGACATTTTCAATACTCGGCTACGACCCTGCCACCGGCGAGCTCGGCGGCGCCGTGCAGTCGCGCGTGTTCTCGGTAGGCAATGGCGTGCTGTGGGCGGATGCCGACGCCGGCATCGTCACCACGCAGGCGATCGTGGACGTCAGCTACGGTCCGAAAGGCCTCGCCCTTCTGCGAGCGGGGATGACACCCGCTGCGATCGTCCGCGCGATTCTCGACAGCGACCCGGATCCGGGTTATCGCGGGCAGCCGTGGCCCAAGGCAGGGCGGCAATTTGCGGTGATGGACCTGAAGGGAAACTACGCCGCGCACACCGGGCCCGAAGCCACCGCCTGGGCGGGTCACAAGGGCGGGAAGTTCGCCACGGCTCAGGGCAACATCCTCGCGGGTGAAGGTGTCGTCAACGGGATGGTCGAAGCCTTCGAGAAAACGACCGGGCACCTTTCCCTTCGACTCATGGCTGCGCTCGAGGCCGGACAGCTCGCGGGCGGAGACAAGCGCGGCATGCAGTCAGCGGCGATGCTGATCGTGAAAAAGGGCTGCGGTGTCTGGTTGAACAATGACACCGTGCTGCGCCTCCAGGTCGACGAGGCGTCGACCACCGACCCGCTGAAGGAACTGCGGCGAGTCGTGGAGTACCTGGAACGCCAGGCAGCGCCGTCCCTGCCCGTCGTAGGATCGTCTCCGCAAGCTTCCCAAAACCCGCACGGTACGGGACATACAATGACTCGCATCGATGCTCCCGTCTGCGCGCGATCTCCGCCAGGAATTCAGGCCGATGTTCCGTCTCGCCCTCCCGGTCGTTCTCGCCGAGCTCGGGTGGATGACGATGGGGATGGCAGACACGCTGATGGTCGGGAGGATCAGTCCTGAAGCGATCGGCGCTGTCGGTCTTGGAACGTCACTCTTCATGGGCGTCTGCATCTTCGCCTTCGGCCTGCTGCTCGGGCTCGACACGCTGGTGTCGCAGGCGTTCGGCGCGGGACGGATCGAGGAGTGTCATCGCTGGCTGGTGCACGGGATCGTGCTGGGCGCGGCGATGAGCGTTCCGGTGATGCTCGTCACGTGGTGGATGACGGCCTCGCTCGATTCACTTGGGTTGACACCGGCGGTTGGCGCTCTCGCGCGCCCGTATCTGCAGATCCTGTCGTGGAGCGCCATCCCGCTACTCGTCTACACCGCGTGCCGGCGCTACCTGCAGGGGATGGGTGTGGTGCGTCCGGTCATGATCGCGCTGTTCTCCGCGAACATCGTCAACGTGATCGTCAACTGGGTGCTGATCTACGGGAAGCTGGGATTTCCGGCGCTCGGTGTCAGCGGTGCCGCGTGGGCCACGCTCCTCTCGCGAGTGGCGATGGCGATGTACCTGTTGCTGGTGATCCTCTACCGGGAGCGAGAGTCGGCGTCCAGCGTCTTCAGCGATTTGCGAATCGAGGCGGCGTGGCTCAAGCGGCTGATCGTGCTTGGCGCGCCAGCCGCGTCGCAGGTGACGCTCGAAGTGGGTGTGTTCGCTGCGGCGACTGCGCTCGCCGGCCGGCTGCCGCCCGCCGCGCTGGCCGCGCACCAGATCGCGATGAACTACGCGGCGCTGACCTTCATGGTCCCGCTCGGTATCGCATCGGCAGCCGCGGTGCGGGTCGGCCACGCCGTGGGACGGAAGGATGGCCCGGCCGCATCACGCGCGGGATGGACGGCGCTGCTCTTTGCCGTCCTCTTCATGTCCACGGCGGCGCTCGCGTTTCTGACGGGGCCGCGTCTGCTGCTCCGGGCGTTCACGTCCGACGCCGGTGTTCTCGGCGTGGGAGTGAGCCTGCTGTTCGTTGCGGCCGTGTTCCAGCTGTTCGACGGCGTCCAGGGCGTGGCGACGGGTGCTCTGCGCGGCATCGGAGATACGCGCACTCCAATGTTGTGGAATCTGTTTGGCCACTGGGCCGTCGGTCTTCCGGTGGGGTACTGGCTGTGTTTCGTCGCGGGATTCGGCGTTGTCGGGCTGTGGTGGGGTCTCTCACTTGGCCTGATCATCTGCGGCGCCGTCCTGCTGGTGGTGTGGGCGCGCCGCGTGCATGAGCTCGTGCTCCTGCACCACCGCAGATTCACCGTCCCAAGTCCTTAGTCCGGTTGTAGTTGCAGAATCGGGGTCAGGCCCCTTAAGGGGCCTGACCCCGTTTGGCCCGGCCCCGGCATCCACGTTGCTCCCGGGACCGCGGAGGCTCATGACATGCCAGAGGAAAAAGAACGGCCCAGGCCGCACGGCGATCCACTCGAAGGAGCGATAGGAAATCCTCGCAACGATCCGGACGATAACCAGGCGCAGGTGCAGAGCGACGCGCAGCCGGACGCCGTGGGCGGCGCCGCAACTGGACGTGAAGAAACGGATCGCGACGGTGGACGCGGATCCACCGCGAACGGCGTCCCCGTGTTCGACGAGGACGACGGCGCGCTGCGCAAACGTCAATACAAGGACGGCGCAGACCTGGTCAGCGGACTGGACTGATGCGGCTGATGGACGTCCCGCCATTCGATGACGGCAACGTCAACGTCATCATCGAAACGCCCAAAGGACGGCGGAACAAGTTCAGCTACGACGAAAAGCTGGAACTGTTCCGCCTCACGTCCCCACTGCCCGGTATCATCACGGCACGGCAGACTGAACGGGACGGTCGCGTCGAACGAAACGATCGACTGGTCGCGATCGCCGCATCATCGCGCGAGTACGGAGACGTGAACACACTCGAACAGCTGCCGAAGTCGCTGGTCGATGAAATCCAGCACTTCTTCATCTCGTACAACGAGGCGAAGGGCAAGAAGTTCGAGGTGGTGGGAAAGTCCGGTCCGGAAACTGCGCGCAGCGCGATTGACGATGCTTTGATCAGACCTTGAGGGTGCGCGCGGGGTACCGGGTCGCGACGTAGTTGTCGACGAGCTGTCTGAACTCGAGCGCGAGTTCGTCGTACGTGCCTCGCAGCGTCGTGAAGTGCTCGCCGTCAATGAAGACGGGACAGTTGGGCGCTTCCCCGGTGCCGGGCAGACTGATACCGATGTTGGCGGCCTTCGATTCTCCCGGGCCGTTGACGACGCATCCCATCACCGCCAGCGTCATCGTCTCGACCCCCTCGCGCGCCACCTTCCACTCAGGCATCTTTTCGCGGATGTATTCCTGCGTGCGCTCCGCAAGCTGCTGGAACGTGCTGCTGGTCGTCCGGCCGCAGCCCGGGCAGGCCGTGACGCTCGGGGAAAACGATCGCAGCCCGAGGGCCTGCAGGATCTCGCATGCCGCGTACACTTCCTCCCGCCGGTCCCCTCCCGGTTTCGGCGTCAACGAGACACGGATGGTGTCGCCGATCCCTTCGTTCAGCAGGATGCCCATGGCAGATGCGGACCAGACCAGCCCCTTCATACCCATACCCGCCTCGGTGAGGCCGAGATGGAGCGGCTGGTCGGTCTGCCGCGCGAGATCCCTGTAAACAGCAATCAGGTCGCGGGGCCGTGAGGTCTTGCACGAGATGATGATCTGGTCCTTGCGCAGCCCCGCTTCGAGCGCGAGCTCCGTCGACTGAATCGCTGACAGCACCATGCACTCGTTGATGATCTCTTCGGACGATTTGCCGAGATGGCGGTCGGTGTTCTCCTGCATGCGCGAGACGACCAGCTCCTGGTTGAGCGAACCGCCATTCACGCCGATCCGGACCGGCTTCGCGTGCTCCTGCGCCACCTTGCAGATCGTCGTGAACTGCTCGTCGCGGCGCTTGCCGGTCCCGACGTTCCCCGGGATTGATCCGGTACTTGTCGAGCGCGTCGGCGCAATCCGGGATAGCGCGTCAGCAGCAGGTGACCGTTGTAGTGAAAGTCGCCGATCAGTGGAGCGGTGACGCCGGCGTCGAGCATGCGCCGCTTGATCTCAGGCACCGCCTGCGCTGCTTCGGGCAGATTGACCGTGACCCGGACCATTTCGGATCCGGCTTCCGCCAGCTCGATGCATTGCTGCGCGGTTGACGCCGCATCCGCGGTATCGGTCATCGTCATCGACTGGACGACGACCGGGGCGCCGCCGCCGACCTGCACGTTGCCGACGCGAACCCCGACCGTTCTGTGTAGCTTGAGGACTGCCATGACCTCTTTTGATGATAACAGGTGAGCCCCGCGGCGGTTTCATTGAGGACAAATCACGGTAGGATCGGATGAGTTCACGCGGGGCGTCCTGTTTTGCAGCGATCACCGTGCAGTGAGGCGGATTCAGTGGTGTTCCGCACCGGAGGATCAGGTGAAATGACGCACGACAATGTATTCATAAGCCGGCTCGCGAGAGCGGCAACCATCACGGTTCTGACGCTGCTGCCCGCGGTCGCGTCGGCTCAGTCGGTGACTTCCAAGTGACATTCAGCGCCTGCAGGACGACGTGTATCAGGCGTCCTCGGACGTGTCGCGCCTTCGCGGCACCGACAGCGACACGGCGTCCCGGACTGCAGACGGAGCTCGACGACCTGCGCGACGAGGTCATCTATCTGAAGGTTCGATCTGCGCAAAGAAGGCAGCGTCCCGCGCAACGACTACGTCGACGTGCGCGACCGCGTCACCGCGCTGCGGGATCGCGCCGCGTGGCGACCGCAATCGCTCTGGCAGCACCGACACGTCATCGGAGCGCCGGCGGCACGTGGCAGCCGCCGTCCGGCACGACCAGCAGCAGTGCGAGCAGCAGCGGCGGCACGACCGGTGTTTATTCCGACGATCGCGACACCCGAACGCAATCCGGACTTCGCAGTCGTCGATCCCTGACGGGCAGGAGATCGATGTCCGGCTGCAGACCGAATTGTCGTCGGACACCGCACAGGTCGAAGATCGCTTCGAGGCCGAGACCGTGGTCGATTTGTATCGCGGCAACCAGGTGCTGATCCCGGCTGGCTCCGATCATGCGCGGCGTCGTGCGGACCGTGGATAAGGCAACCCGCACGGATCGAAAGGGTGCGCTGACTGTGTCGTTCGACCAGGTGACGGTGCACGGGCGCACCTACCCGATGCGCGGAACGGTGACGCAGGCGCTCGAGAGCGAAGGTATCAAGGGAGAAGCGGCCAAGATCGGCGCCGGCGCGGGTGTCGGTGCGATCATCGGCGGCATTCTTGGCGGCGGAAAGGGCGCGCTGCTGGGTGTGCTGATCGGCGGCGGCGGAACGATTGCCGCGACGGAAGGCAAGGACGTCAAGCTGCCGGCCGGGACCGTGCTTCGCGTTCGCCTCGACACTCCGCCTAACGTGCGATGACCTTGAATGCGTCGCGCGCGGCGGCGAGCGTCCGCCTCACATCACGTTCGGAGTGTGCTCCTGAAAGGAACCACGCTTCGAACTGGGATGGCGGAATGTAAACGCCGCGCGCGAGCATTGCCCGGAAGAACGCAGCATAGCGGGACGTGTCGGATGCGGCCGCCGACTGGTAATCACGTACCGGGCGCGTGTTGAAAAAAGGCGTCAGCAGCGAGCCAAACCCATTGACCTGCAGCGGCACGTCGGCGTCTCTTGCCGCGTCGGCGAGTCCAACGGCGAGCATGGCTCCCAGTTTGGAAAGATGCCGGTAAAGTCGCGCAGTCAGGTTTTCCAGCGACCACAGGCCCGCGGTCATCGCCAGGGGATTTCCCGATAACGTTCCGGCCTGGTACACACCGCCGGATGGAGCGATCAGCTCCATCACGTCGGCCCGGCCGCCATAAGCCCCGACCGGCAGTCCACCGCCGATGATCTTCCCCAGGCAGGTCAGGTCCGGCCGCACGCCGTAGACCTGCTGCGCTCCGCCGAGCGCGGCGCGAAATCCCGAAATCACCTCGTCGAAGATCAGCAGGATCGATTCGCGGCGACAAAGATCGCTGAGGCCGCTCAGGAATCCGGACGCCGGCAGCACCAACCCCATGTTGCCTGCGATCGGCTCGACCACGATGGCGGCGACCGTGCCCCGATGCTGCGTGACGACGCGTTCGACCGATGCGAGATCGTTGTATTGCGCGATCAGCGTATCGGCTGCGGCGGCCGCGGGGACGCCGGGACTGGTCGGTACTCCGAGCGTCATCGCACCAGAACCAGCCCGGACGAGAAATGCGTCCGCATGCCCGTGGTAACAGCCTTCGAACTTGATGATGCGGTCGCGCTTCGTGAATGCGCGCGCGACGCGGACCGCGCTCATCGCTGCCTCGGTGCCGGAGCTCACGAAGCGGATCCGTTCCATCGACGGCATCAGCATCGCCACGCGCTGGGCGAGCCGCGTTTCGAGTTCCGTCGGCGCGCCGAAGCTCGTGCCGCGGCCGGCGACGTCCCGCAACGCCTTGAGCAGGCCTTTCGGTGCATGCCCGTGAATCAGCGGGCCCCAGGACATCACGTAGTCGATGTACTCGTGGCCGTCGGCGTCCTCGATGTGCGCGCCGCGCCCTTTCGTGATGAAGATGGGCGTCGCATCGACCGACTTGAACGCGCGCACGGGACTATTCACCCCGCCAGGCAGGATCCGTGAAGCAGCAGCGAAGAGTTTTTCCGATCTGGGATAGCGCGAGCGCGAGCGAGCCATATGCCTATGAGTGTAGTGCAGCCCAGGCGCCCCTCGGCCCCTTCAGGGCTGCCGTGCTACATCGGCAACCGCAAAATCGCGCGGCATCCTTTGCGATCGGTGCGGTTCTCGAGGGCGAGCGTGCCGCCGTGTGCCTCGGCGATCTGGCGGCTGAGCGCGAGACCGATGCCCGACCCGGTGGGCTTGGTCGTGAAGAACGGCACGAACAGATTGGAGGTATCGGGAAGGCCGGGCCCTTCGTCTTCGATCGTGATCTGGAGCGCGCCGTCGACCTGCTTCCAATCGATCCCGACCTTGCCGCGTTCACCGGTCTCGAGAGTCGCGTCGACCGCGTTCCGAATGATGTTGATCAGCAGCTGTTCGAGCTGATCGGGATCGGCGGTGATGTCCGCGTTCCCATCACCGGCAACCTTCACCGGAAGCCGATTTTCGAGCTCGGCGACGCGGTGAACGAGCGGACCCACGGCGACATCGCGCGTCTGCGGCTTTGGCAGCCTGGCCAGTTGCGCATACGAACGCAGGAACCGGCCGAGGGATCCGGAGCGCGCCTCGATCAGGTTGAGACCGTCCTGGATCTCGTCAGCGCGCGGAAGGTTCGGCACGCGCGACAACATCCGCTTGATGCTGTGGGCAATCGACTTGATCGGCGTCAGCGAATTGTTGATCTCGTGCGAGAGCACGCGGACGATACGCTGCCAGGCCTGCTGCTCCTGCTCGCGCAACGCCCGACTGAGGTCGGCGAAGACGAGAAGCTGGTGCGGCCGGCCCTCACGCCGGAAGCCGCTGCGGCGCAGTTCGAGCCGTCCGCTCTCGGGGCCGAACGGACGGTCGAGCAGGCGAGGCGTGTCCCCTTCAAGGCACTGATGCAGCTTCAACTCGTTGGCCTCGAGCCCGAGCAGTTCTGCCGCGCTCTTCCCGAGCAGCCGCTCGCCCGCGGGGTTCACGAGCACCAGGTGCTCTTCGGGATCGAACGCAAACACCGCCACGTCGATCGCGGCCATGACACTTTGCAGCAGCTTGGTTGATTCAACCGCTTCGGTTCGCTGCCGCTGCAGGGTATCGCCCAGGGCGTTGATCTCGGTCATGACGAGATCGACTCCGGTGCCCGGCCGCGCACCGGTCCCTCTGATCGAGTAGTCTCCCTCGCGAAGCGCACCGAGAAGGTTGGCCTGCAGGAACAGCACGCGCTGGACCGTCTGATACGCGATCACCGCGGCGCCGATCCAGATCATGAACACGATCGAGGTGACGGTCCAGCGGACCTCGAACGAGTAGGGTTGCCCCCACGAGAGCGCGAGCAGCGCCAGGCCGGCGGGCAGCCCGGCGATGATGCAGAGCAGCAGCACCGATTGCTCGACGCTGCGGTGCACGGCCCTGGCTTTTGTTCCGGCGGGACGGGACGCGGGCCTATTCACGGACGCCATATTGCTGCAGCCGCCGGTAAAGCGCACTGCGGCTCATACCGAGCTGCTGCGCGGCGAGTCGCACATCTCCTTCATGCTTCGCGAGCACCCGTTCGATGAACATGCGTTCCGCATCCTCCAGCGACTGCGCGTCGGCCGACACGTCTCCAGAACGCGCGGCGTCGGTGAGCCCGAGGTGTCGTGACGAGATCTTCGTGGCGTGGGCGTCGGCCATCAGAACGGCACGTTCGATCGCGTGCGCCAGCTCCCGCACGTTTCCCGGCCAGCGATGCGCACCCATCGCCGCTCGCGCGCCATCGTCGAATCCCTCCAGGGGCTTGCGATAGCGCGCGGCGTAGTGCGTGAGGAAATGCGCGGCCAGCGCCTCGAGATCTTCCCGGCGCTCGCGCAGCGGCGGTAGCGAGATGACGACCGTGTTCAGGCGATAGAGCAGATCTTCGCGAAACCGTCCGCCCGCGATTTCCGTACGCAGGTCCGCGTTGGTCGCGGATATGACGCGGACGTTGACGAAGCGCAGCCGGGACGATCCCACTCGCTGCACCTCGCCTGTCTGCAGCACTCGCAGTAGTTTTGCCTGGAGGCGGACCGGCATGTTGGCGATCTCGTCGAGGAACAGCGTGCCTTCGTCGGCCAGCTCGAAGCAGCCGATGCGATCGAATCGCGCATCGGTAAAGGCGCCCTTCACATGACCGAACAGTTCACTTTCCGCGATACCTTCAGCGAGACCGCCCGCGTTCATGGTCACGAGCGCCTTCGTCCTGCGGTCCGACAGTGCGTGCAGCCAGGCCGCGACTACTTCTTTTCCGGTGCCATGTTCGCCCGTAATCAGCACTGCAGCGTCAGACGGCGCCACCCGCTCGATGGTTTGTCGCACATGCCGGATCGCGGGGGATTCGCCGATGAAGGCCGGCGTCGCGCCGCGCTGCAGGCGTGTGTTGGCTTCCTGCAACCGCTGACTGCGGCGCAGGGCGCGCCGGAGATCCACCTGCGTTCTGACGGTCACCAGCAGCCGCTCATCGTCCCACGGCTTCTCGATGTAATCGCGCGCGCCGCGTCGCATCGCTTCAACCGCGCCGGCCACGCTGCTCCAGGCGGTGACCAGCAGTACCGGCAACGTGGGATCGAGCGCGCGGATGCGCTCCATCAGATCCAGCCCCTCCTGCCCGGAGGTGGTATCGCGGGTGTAGTTCAGATCGAGGATGGCGACATCGAAGTCCTGCCCTTCGAGACGCTCGAGCGCTTCGCCCGGAGACCGGGCGGCGACGACTTCGTAGCCTTCGTCGGTCAGCAGGAGCCTGAACGCGTCCAGGATGTCGGCCTGGTCATCGGCGACCAGGATGCGAACAGGTGTGGTGTGAGCCATCGAAATGTCAGCAACCTTTATAATCTGTGGCGTCCCGCTCGCGCGACCGGCACGTCGCGTTCATGCGACGGGTGGCGGCCGTCGAAGCCGCAAACGCACCCAATTCCTGCATCGTGCGTGGTACGGGTCTTGTTCTGATCCGGTGCCCATGCACGATCTGTTCACGGACTACCGGATGTCTTCTTCAGCAGAAACAACGCCCGCCCGTGTGCTCGTGGCTGATGATCAGCCGGACGTGCTCGAAGCGCTCCGATGGCTGCTCACCGGTGAAGGCTACGAGCCGGTCTTCGTCAATTCGACGGACGCGGTGATGGAGCGGTTGCGGGAAAACGCCTTCGACCTGCTCCTGATGGATCTGAACTATACCCGGGACACGACATCCGGACGCGAAGGGCTCGAGCTGATTGGACGGGTCCGCGCCCACGATGCGTCCATTCCGATCGTCGTCATGACTGGGTGGGGGAGCATCGATACTGCGGTCGAGGCGATGCGGCGCGGCGCGAAGAGCTTCGTGCAGAAGCCCTGGGAAGACGTAACGCTGCTCGAGATCCTGGAGCGGGAGGTCGCCGAGGGCCGCTCGGCGCGCCGCCGCGATCACCGTCAGCAGCGAGACTTCGAAGAGGCCCGCCTGATCCAACGCGGCCTGCTGCCGACCGCGGTGCCGCAGGTGACGGGCATCGACCTCTCGGTCGCCTGGCAGCCGGCAGACGGGGTCGGTGGCGATTGCTTCGACACGTTGGCGTTCGGTGAGGTCCTCGGGGTGTCGATCGCCGACATTGCCGGCAAGGGATTGCCGGCGGCGTTGCTGATGTCGAACCTGCAGGCGGCGGTGCGGGCCTTCGCGCAGGAGAATGTTTCACCGGCATCCATCTGCGGCAGCGTGAACCGTTTGCTGTGCCGCAACATGGCCAGCGGCCGCTTCGCCACGTTCTGCTACGCGCGCATCGAGCCGGCGGCAGGGCGCATCGTCTATTCAAACGCCGGCCACAATCCGCCATTCGTCCTTCGTGGCAACGGCACCTTCCAGCCGCTTACCGAGGGTGGCATGGTGCTCGGCGTGTTCCCGGACAATCACTACGAGCAGGCGGAAGTCGTGCTGAACCCCGGCGAGAGAGTGTTGTTCTACACCGACGGCATCACCGAGGCGCGGAGTCCCGAGGGAGAAGAATATGGCGAGGAGCGCCTCGCGGCGGCGGCGCTCGCGGTCCGACAGGCTTCGGCGGAAGCAATCAAACAGGCCGTCCTCGCCGACGTCAATCTCTTCACGGGCGGCAAGTTCGAAGACGATGCCACCCTCATTGTCGTCGGCTTGGCGTAGTGACAGTCGTAGTGCAGCCCTTCAGGGCTGCTGTCGCAGTCGTAGTGCAGCCCTTTAGGGCTGCTGTCGCAGTCGTCGTGCAGCCCTTCAGGGCTGCCATGACACTCGCGGCTGCCTTTCGAGTTCGCCCAGAAGCTCGTCTCTGGTCATCACCTGCGATCCCAGGAACTCGTATTCGCGTGCCGTTCTGACGAGCTGCGCGCGGGCAGGGTTGTCGCACATGTATCGAATCACCGACCACGTCGACTCTTCGTCCCGCAGCACGCGATCCCAGTAACTGGGCTGCCATAACTTCCGGCGAGATGTACGGGCGTACACAAATGCAGTCCGCTGCTTTGCCAGATGGACGAATGCGCGCAGGTCTGACGCGGCGTCACGCCCCTGGACCAGCAGGTGAACGTGATCGGGCATGAATACGTACGCAATTACTTCGAACGCACGACAACCCGCGGAGCGCAGAATTTCTCTCCGTGCCAGTTCAACGTTCGAGCGTGCAGCAAACGCCCGGTATCGCTTATCGGTGCAAAACGTAAGGAAATAACGCTGCTCCCCGCGGTAGCAGCTTGCGTGCAAGCGCGGACGGTTCGAGAACATGTCCGCGAGGAGTGCGGTTTCAATGCCGCAACCCGGAGCCAGCAGCCCTGAAGGGCTGCACTACGACTGCGTGTCAGCAGCCCTGAAGGGCTGCACTACGACTGCGGGAAGGGCTGCACCACGATTGCCCGCCAGGGCAGCCCTAAAGGGCTGCACTACGACCTACGACCGAAGGGCCCGGGCGGCTTCGCGGGCGTAGTAGGTGATGATGATGTCGGCTCCGGCGCGGCGGATCGCGGTCAGCGTTTCCATCATGGCGCGCGGCTCGTCGATCCAGCCGTTACGCGCGGCAGCCTTCAGCATCGCGTATTCACCACTGACCTGGTAGGCGGCCAGCGGGACACCGAACTCGGCCTTCACCTTCGCGATCACGTCCAGATACGCGAGTGCCGGCTTGACCATGACGATGTCGGCGCCCTCCTCGAGGTCGAGCTCCACCTCGCGCAGCGCTTCATCCACGTTTGCCGGATCCATCTGGTGCGATCGTCTGTCGCCGAACGCCGGGGCGGAGTCGGCAGCCTCGCGGAACGGCCCGTAGAACGCCGAGCAGTACTTTGCCGCGTAAGACATGATCGTCGTGTCGCTGAATCCCTGCGCGTCGAGCGCGGTGCGGATCGCGCCGATGCGTCCGTCCATCATGTCCGAGGGCGCCACCACGTCGGCGCCTGCCGCCGCATGCGACAGCGCCGCCTTCACCAGCTGCTGGACCGTCGCGTCGTTGGCGACCTCATCCCCGATGAGCAGGCCGCAATGCCCATGGGAGGTGTACCTCACACAAGCACACGTCGGTGATCACGAGCATGCCGGGGACCTGCTTCTTGATCGCGCGGATCGCACTCTGCACCGGTGCTTCAGGGTCGAGCGCCGCGCTGCCAAACGGGTCCTTGGCATCGGGCAGCCCGAACAGCAGCACGCCAGGAACGCCGTCGGCCCGGGCGGCCGCGGCCTCGTTCACCGCCTCGTCGACCGATAACTGGAACACCCCGGGCATCGACCCGATCTCGCGCCGCTGCTTTTCACCGCTGCACACGAACAGCGGGTAGATGAACATCTCGGGACTGAGGCGCGTTTCGCGGACGAGTCCGCGGATCGCAGCGCTCCGTCGCAACCTGCGCGGACGCCGGGGCAGATCGAGCTGGCCGTGAACCATCAGCGTGTCTCGGCGACCGACGCAAAGTGGTCGACCAGCGCGTCCACGAGATCGGGGATGGTGTACCGCTGCGGCATCACGGTCGTGTGGATGCCGAGCTGTTGCGCGGCTTCCGCCGTCACTGGGCCGATCGCGGCCACGACAGTCCCTCGCAGCAGGTCCGCGGCCTGGTCTTCACCATAGATCTGGAGGAAGTTCCTCACTGTCGACGCGCTGGTAAAAGTGACCGCGTCGATCTTCCCCTCGAGCAGCATGCCGTAGATATCGTGATCCGGTCCGCGCTCGGGTTCCGCCAGCGTCGTGCGATACGCCACCACTTCGGTGACATCGGCTCCGGCTTCGCGCAGTTCGTCCGCCAGCACTTCGCGTGCGATGTCTGCCCGCGGCAGCAGGAACTTCTTGCTCTTCAACGGTCCGGTCCCCTTGAGCGCCTCGAGGACGGCCTCGCCCCGATATTCCGCCGGCGTCAGGTCCACGCGTATTCCGTATCGCTGAAAGTGCGAGGCGGTGGACGGACCGACGGTGCAGATGCGCACGCCCTTCAGGTCGCGGACATCGCCAGACACCAGCAGCTGGTTGATGAATCGATCGACCGCATTTGCGGACGTGAACACGATCCAGTCGAACGACGACACCGCCGCACACGCCTCGCGCAGTTCTGCATCATCATGTGGCGGTGTGATGCGGATCGTGGGCGCGGTGATCGCCACCGCGCCGCGTTCTTCCAGCATGTCGATCAGCTCCCCGGCCTGCTCCCGCGATCGGGTGACGATGATGCGGCGGCCGAACAGCGGGCGGTTGTCGAACCACCGCAGATGTTCGCGCAGGCCCGCCACACGGCCGATGACCATCAAGGACGGCGTTCCTTCACGCGCCTGCGATGCGATCGTGCCGAGCGCGCCCGACATCGTGCGCTGGGATGGCGTGGTCGGGTCGTAGACCAGCGCGGCGGACTCGTCCGCCGACATACCATGCGCGAGGAGTGCGGATGCAATCGCTCCCACCTGGCGCGGGCCGGCGTAGCACACGATCGTGCCGCCGAGCCCCGCCAACCGGCCCCAGTCAACGTCCGGAGCAGCATCCGTTTCTTCTTCGTGGCCGCGCACGAACGTCACCACGTCACCGGCTCCCGGGTACGTGACAGGGATCCCGGCGTAGGCTGTTCCACCGATCGCCGAGGGAATCCCCGGCACGATCTCGAACGGGACACCTTGTTCGTGGAGCAGCAGCGCTTCCTTGCCACCGCTGTCGAACACGAACGAGTCCCCCCATTTCAAACGGACCACGACCTTGCCGTCGCGCACCTTCTCTGCCAGCAGGATGCTGATCGCCTCCTGGTCGAGCAGGCGAGGTGCGGCCGGGCCCACGTCGATCCGCTCCGCGCCGCTGCGGGCAAAGCGCAGCAGCCCCGCCGGTATCAGGTGATCGTGGACGATCACGTCCGCGCGCTCGAGCAGTTGCCGTCCGCGGACGGTGATGAGCGAAGGGTCTCCCGGTCCGGCGCCGACGATGTAGACGCAAGGCTTGTTCATGTGTGAAGTATCCGCCGCGCGCCCTGCGCGGAAAGGTCGTCGGCTGCCCGCCGTCCGATTGCGGCTGCATCGACGGGGTTTCCGCTCGCAGAACTCGACAGGATCTCGTCGCCATCCGGAGAGGCGACCACCGCGCGCAACAGCAGCGTACCGTTGTTGATCCACGCATACGCGCCCAGCGGCAGTTGACAGCCGCCGCCGAGTGCAGCCACTACAGCCTGCTCCGCTTCGAGCGCCGTACGTGCCGCGCCATCGTTCAAGGCCGACACCTGATCGCGCGCGTCCCCGTCATCGCTCCGGATCTCGACCCCAATGATGCCCTGGCCGGGTGCCGGAACACACCGCTCGACCGGGATCAGCGCGCTGATCCGATCGCCGAGTCCGAGTCGGTTGAGGCCAGCTGCGGCAAGGACGAGGGCGTCCATCTCGCCGGCATCCAATTTTCGCAGCCTCGTGTCCACATTCCCGCGCACCGGAACGAACGTCGCGTCCGCGAAAACGCGCCTCAACATCGCGATCCGCCTCACGCTGCCGGTACCGATCGACAACCTTGGACACCGGTCCGCCACGGACGGCTCCAGGAAATCCGCGGCCCGATCGTGAAAGGGGGAGCCGGCTGCAAACACCACAGCGTCGCGCGGATCTTCGCGTGGCAGGGCCGCCGCGACCGTGAGGCCAGGCGCAGGTTCGGCGGCCATGTCCTTGGCGCTGTGCACGGCCAGGTCGATCTCCCCTGCAAGCAGCGCCTCCTCGATCTCTTTCACGAAGACTCGTTTGCCGCCGATGTCCGGCAGCGGAACGTCCTGCCGGCGATCTCCGTGCGTGGTGATCCTGACGATGTCGACCTTGGCGCAGCGCTCCTCCAGCGCCGCCGCGACGGTCCGCGCCTGCCACAGCGCCAGCGCACTGCCGCGCGTGCCCAGGCGAAGCCGCCTCACCGCCGACCGCCCGGTCCGGTCAGCTGATCGTCGTCCGGTTCGGGCTCCGGCTCGGCCAGGCTGAACAACCGGCTCAGCGCGTCGGAATAGCTCGCCGCCAGCGCGTCGTCGCTCACTGCCTTCAATTTCTCGGTCGGGGTGAGAAGCAGCTTCTCGACGATCAGGCGCGTGATGTGATCAACCTGTGCGACTGCTTCGGGCGAGAGCTTCGACAGTTTGTGATTGAGTCGCGAGAGTTCCGCGCGGCGGATCATTTCGAAGCGCTGACGGAGCGCGACGACCGTCGGGATGATCTCGCGAGACTGCATCCACGAGATGAATGCGTCGGTCTCGTCCTGGATGATGGCTTCAGCCGCAGCGAGCTCCGCCGTGCGGCGTGACACGTTGCTCTCGACGATGCCCCGGAGGTCATCGATGTTGTAGAGAAAGACCTGCTCGATTTCCACCGCTGCCGGATCGACGTCTCGCGGCACCGCGATATCGATGATGAACAGCGGACGCTCACGTCGGGTTCGCATGACCCGCTCGATCTGCTGCCGGGTGAGGATGACGTCGGGCGCACCCGTCGCGGTGACCAGGATGTCGGCCTGCATCATCGCCTCGTCACGCCCCTCCCAGTCAGCGACTCGCGCGCCGACGTGGGCGGCGAGCTGTTCCGCAGTCGTCCTGGTACGGCTGGCGATCGTCATGTTCTCCACGCCTTGACCGCGCAGGTTGAGCGCCGTCAATTTCGCCATTTCTCCGGCACCGAGCACGACCACCGACAGATGCTTCAGCTTTCCAAAAATCTTGCGTGCCAGCGCGATCGCCGCGTAGCTGATCGACAGCGATCCTTCGCCCAGACCCGTTTCCGAGCGGACCCGTTTTCCGGCGGCGAACGCCGTATGAAAAAGGCGGTTGAGCAGCGAGCCCGTGTAGTGCTGGTCGCTGGCCGTCGCGTACGCGCTCTTCACCTGACCCAGGATCTGCGGCTCACCAACCACGAGCGAATCGAGACCGGCCGCGACCCGGAACAGGTGCCGGGTGGCTTCGGCCCCCTTGCGCACGTAAAGATGCTCTCGCAGCGCATCGGGTTGAACCTGGTGATAGTCGCTGAAGAATGCCGCCACCGCCTCGATCGCGTCCTCGTTTTCAGCGGCGGCGTAGATCTCGGCGCGATTGCAGGTCGAGAGCACGACCATCTCTCGGACGATGTTGCGGGCGGCGAGGCCGGCAAGCGCAGGCTCGAGGCCCGCACGCGCGAAGTCGACGCGCTCCCTGAGCTCGATGGGTGTGGTCCGGTGACTGACGCCTACAGTGAATAGACGCACGTCAGAAGTTGTGGCTCTTCGTCAGGAAGTACCCGACGGGCAGAAAGTTGAGCAGGACGATACCGAAACCGATGGCCGAGACCCAGGCCGCACGCCGTCCACTCCAGCCAATCGCGCGGCGTGCGTAGAGCGCGAACGAATAGACGCCCCAGCACACCAGGGCAATCAGGATCTTCGGATCCGCTACGGACATCGCCTGCGCCCGCGGATCGGGTGATCCTCTGACCAGGCCGGCCCAGATGCCGCCAATGATCACGCCGATCGTCAGGAAGATCCAGCCCACCGCGACGGCTCGTGCGTTCATCACGTCGAGAACACCAAGGGAGGGAAGCCGCGCATAGAAGACACCCAGGTGCTTGGCTTTGATTTCGTTGAACAGGAGCACGTACGTGATCCCGAGAACGCAGGCCAGCGCGAAGCTCGCATACGCGAACAGCATCGCCATGACGTGAACGGTGAACAGCGGGCTTTGCAGAACCAGCGGTCGCGGACTGATCCCGGGGTCGAGCGCCGGGATGATGCCGAGCGCGACCAGCAGAATCGTGACGAACGGGCCCATCGATCGTTCATCGAACGACAGTTCCAGGTAGAGATACGCAAGGCCCAGCAGCCAGACGAATGCCGACACCGCAGCCGTCGTTCCGACCAGCGGGGCATGGCCGGCCTGCACGGTTTGCATCCCGATCAGGAAGGTGTGGGCGAGAAGCCCTCCGCCGAGCAGGGCCGTTGCCAGCCGGCCTACGCGAACGTCCCGCCAGGCGAAGTGTGCGGCGTAGGCGGCAACCGCGGCGGCGTAGAGAAGGACTGGAACGATTCGCATGTGTGCTACGGGCGCGACGACGGACCGAAGTAACCAAGCCGCGTCCTGGTCACTGCGTTGGGGCGCGTGACCCGCACCACTACCCGCCGCCAGGCACCATTGCGCTGCGGATTCTTCGACGAATAGGCAATCGAGTAGAGCGTCGAGAGCTCCTGCGAGATCGCTTCATAGATCTTCGGCAGCTCGTGGACGTTGGTTGGGAAGAACGAACGCCCACCGGTTTCCTGCGCCAGCTGCCGGAGCACGTACTCCGCTTCCTTGAACGATGACCGGCCGCTGTCGGGAGGCCTCAGGCCGATGCAGTAGATCGCCGTCTCGGAGCGCTTCGCCAGGTCCAGTACCTCTTCGTATGGCAGCAGGCTGGTCGTGTCGTCGCCGTCCGACAGGACGACGATCGCCTGCCGCCTGATTTCGTCCTCGTTGTGCGCCTTGACCTTCTTGAGTTCCTTCAACGAGATGTAAATCGCGTTGTAGAGGGCGGTCGACCCATCCGCCGTGGTTCCACGAATGGCCTTTTCAAGCGCCGCCGCATCGGTCGTGAACGGCTGAAGGATGCGGACCTGGGTGCTGAAGTCGATCACTTCGATCACGTCTTCCGGGCGCATCCGCCTGGCGAATCCGACCGCGGCTTCCTGTGCGGTCGGCAGCTTGTCGTCCATGCTGTTGCTGGTGTCGAGCAGGATCGCGAGTGCGATCGGCTGCTGCTTGCGTGAGAAGAAGGAGACCGCCTGTTTGACCCCGTCCTCGAAGACCTCGAACTCGTTCTCCTCGAGATCGCTGATGAACTTGGTGCCGTCGGTGACCGAGACGTTGAGCGAGACAAGTTCGACACCGGCGCGGAAGCGCTGCGCGTTCACCCCGACGGCGAGGCAGGCAACGAGCGCAGCTATTGACGATGCGCGGAGCAACATGATTTTACTTTTCAGGGAGACGCGTGCGTGCCCTCGCGGTCAACCCGGGTTTCTTCACGGATACCTGGACCTTCTCCGGCTGGATCAGCGACTCGGGGCGTCCGTAAGTGACGACATACTGGTTGGCCAGCTCCCCGGCGAGACGGGTGAGATGATCGTCGATCGCCATCGGTGTCAGCAACTGTTCGCGTCTGCCGCCGGTCTGTTCGGTTCCATCGGCGATGACCATGGCGCGATTGCGCATTTCGTCCGACTCGACGCTCGCCGGGCTCCCGATCGCCAGCACATGCAGGGTTGCTCCGCTGGCGAGCAGATCCTTCAACACCGACTCTTTATGGAGATTGCTGAACTCCACGGCTTCGATCGACAGCGCCACGATGTGCGCACGGCTCGTGTTGCGGAGACGGATGCCTTTGCTGACTTCCACGATACCGTCCAGCAGGTACGCGCCGCTGCCCGGACGCGCGAACAGACGTCCGATCGCTTTCTTCTGCGCGGCCAGGTCGGACGTATTCTCGAGGAGCGATGTCGGTCTCTCGCCAATGGTGACGATCCCGACCTTTCCTTTGCCCTGCATCAGGTCCATGAAGTGGGTGAGACCGTCGCGAAGGTACGGAATCGCCGCGGTCGACGCCTGGCTATCGTCGACAAGAAGGATCACCGAGACCGGGTCGGTGGCCGGAACTGCTTTCGAAACCTCGCGTCCAACCCCATCCTCGCGCACCGTGAAGTCCGCTGCCGACAGGCCGGGCACGGCAACGCCTTTGCTGTCGACCACGCTGACGTAGATGTCGCGCTCACGGGAGCTGGCCGTCTGCTGTGCGTGAGGTAGTGCGGCGCACGTCACGCAGGCGAATACCAGCGAAACCAGGGTGCTTTTCATAGGGGAGGCTCTTTCAACCGAGTATACTCCCGCGAAAGACCGGCAAGATGGATCCGACCGAGACCAAGCGCACCTCGACCGCCGATACGATGCGGACGATCGGCGGGATCAGCACCGTCGGGATCTCGTTTGTCCTGGCGATCCTCCTGGGTGCCTGGCTTGGCTGGACCATCGACAAATGGCTTGGTTCGAGTCCCTGGTTCTTCTTCGTGTTCCTGATCTTCGGGTTTGTCGCCGGCAGTCTCAACGTTTACAGGACCTCGCAACGATTTCTGAAGTAATGGACTCCGACCAGGCGGTCAGGCGCGTGGAACGCACGGCCTGGCTTGCGTGCGCCGGGATGGCGATTCTCGCCTTGATGATGGCCAGGGGAGCGCCCGGGCCCGCGTTGGCCGTGCTGGCCGGCGGTGCCCTGATCGCCCTTGCTTACTGGTCACTCAAGGCGGGGGTGTCGGTCCTGAATCCTCCCGCCCAAGGGGCGGCCGGCGTCGGGCGGAGGAGCGCCGCGGCCGTCCTCAAGATCGCAGGACGCTACGCTTTACTCGCATTTCTTGCGTACGTTATGATTGCGCGTTTGCGCCTGCACCCCTTGGGGCTGTTTGCGGGCGCATCCTCGTTCGTGGCGGCGGTTTCGATCGAGACCCTTCGCCTCCTCATTCGAAAGCATTGATTCCCGGCCTGAAGGGCTGGACTACGGGTTGGATGGAGAAGCTCGAGCACCCTCTCTGGATCGTGGAGTTCGTCAACGCCCTGCTGGGACCGACCGTCCGCAGCATTGGCGAGCAGATGGGCTTTCACCTGACGGGTCATTACGCGATCCCGCCCTATCTCGTGATGTGCATGCTGATCCTGGTGTTCGTGACGATACTGGGATGGCTGCTCAGCCGAGGCTTGAGCGTCGAAAATCCCGGGCGCGTCCAGATCGTTTTCGAAGACCTGATTGCCGCGGTCATTGGACTGCTCGAAGAGTGGATCGGGCCGAAGGGCAAACAGTTCTTACCGCTCGTCAGCACGCTTGGCCTGTTCATCCTGCTTGGCAACTACATGGGCCTGATCCCCGGGCTGATGTCGCCCACGAGCAGCATCAACGTGACGCTCGGCTGCGCGATCACGATCTGGGTCTATTACCACTTCCAGGGGATCAAGCACCAGGGCCTGTGGGGCTACATCAAGCATTTCTGGGCGCCTCCAGGTGTGCACTGGAGCATGGGTTTCCTGATGTTCCCGATCGAGATCATCAGTCACACGTCGCGAATGATGTCGCTGTCGCTGCGACTGTTCGGCAACATCTTTGGTGAGGAACTGGTCATTCTCGTCCTGTTCAGCATCATCCCCTTCCTCGTGCCGCTGCCGATGATGTTCCTCGGCCTGATCACGGGGGCCCTGCAGGCATTCATATTCATGCTGCTGTCCGTCATCTACCTGCAGGGAGCCGTCGCCGTCGAGCACCATGAGGACGCACATGGTCACGACGCGCCGCACGGCCACGAGGCCCCGGCAGCAGCGTAAGCGTCGCAGTTATTCGTCGTTCGTTTCCTTGTTGTTCGAGAGTTGTATTCAGGAGGCTTGGATCGTGATTAACCGTTCAGTACTGTCCACCATCGCGCTCGTGCTGGTTGCCGGCGCCTTCGCGCCGCTTTACGCGCAGGAGCCTGCCGCAGCGGCGACGAGTGAGATCGCCAAGTGGTCGATCATCACCGCCGGCTTCGCGCTGGCGTTCGCCGCCGGTCTCGCCGCACTCGCCCAGGGCCGTGCGGTCAGTTCCGCGACCGAAGCGATCGCGCGCAACCCCGGCGCTGCTGGCGACATCCGTGGCGCCCTGCTGCTCGGTCTGGTTCTGATCGAATCGCTCGCGATCTACGCACTGGTCGTGTCGCTGGTCCTGCTGTTCGTCAATCCGTTCCTGAAGTAAGCGGCTCCACCAGCCGTATACAGCGTTCACCGGGAGGGGCTGTCGCCCCTCCCGCGTTACGTTTTGCCGGAACGTTCTCCTTCCTCATCGCCGCAGCGCGGTCGTCTATCCCTGATCGACGCGCTGTTGCTCCTGATGACCCTCATCTGGGGCACCAACTACTCCATCGTCAAGCGCGCGTTCACCGAGATCGATCCGCAGGCTTTCAATGCCTTGCGGATGGTGATTGCGTCGATCGTGTTCCTGTTGATCATCGTGGTGATTCGAACGCTGCGCCGTGGGGTCGCGGACCAGCCGGCTGGCGAGTCGCACGCCGTCGCCAGCATCTGGCACACACCGGCACCGATCACCCGCGCCGACTGGATCGGCTTCGCCGCCCTGGGAGTGGTCGGACACGCCGGCTACCAGTACTTCTTCATCGGCGGCCTCGCGCTGACGACCGTCGCGAACAGCTCGCTGCTGCTCGCCGCCACACCGGTCGTGATCGCGATCATCAGTGCGATCCGCGGCGAAGAACGAATCGCACCGCTGCATTGGGCCGGCGCCGCCCTGTCGCTCGCAGGCATCTACATCGTCGTCGGCCACGGCATGTCGCTCGGGGCCGGATCATTGCGTGGCGACGCGATGATGCTCGGCGCCGTGTTCTGCTGGGCGGTCTACACGCTCGGTGCGCGCCACTTGATGGTGCGGCATTCGCCGGTGGGCGTCACCGGGGTGTCGATGGCGATTGGCGCCTCGCTCTACGTCCCGCTCGTCTGGGGACACATCGCGTCGACCAACTGGGCCCGCCTTTCCATCGTCACGTGGATCGCCATCGTCTATTCATCGCTCTTCGCGCTCTGTGTGGCGTACACGATCTGGTACGTCGCGGTGCGGCAGATCGGCAGCGCGCGCACGTCCGTCTACTCCAACCTGATTCCGATCGTCGCCATGCTCACCGCCGTCCTGTTCCTGGGGGAGCATTTCACCTTCGCTCGGGTCGCCGGCGCCACCGCCGTCCTGGTCGGGGTGGCGCTCACACGCGTGGGAAAGACCACCGTCACGATTCCCGCGGAAGACTGACTCGGGTACCGGGTGCCGGGTGCCCAGGTGCCGGTGCTTGCAATGGGGCGGTAGAATGGACTCTGAAGTGAAGTCCCACTACTACTCGATGCACGCCGGGCCGCTGCGCGCTGAGCTTGGAGCCGCGATTTCGCGCGATCAGATGCGCGAATTTCACCGGAAGTCTGCGGTGCGGCACCTCGTCATTGCGGCACGGCAGTTTGGCATCCTTGGCCTCACCACGTGGGCGCTCATCCATTTCGACAATCCTCTCGTCTGGATCCCGCTTGCCTTCGTGCAGGGCTTCACGATCTTCAACTTCACCGTGCTCCTGCACGAGGTCGTGCATCACACCATCTTCGACAAACGCCACCCCAGCGCAGAGCGATTTCTCGGCTTTCTGTACGCCATCCCGAGCGGTATCTCGGCGAGCCAGTTCACGCGCTGGCACCTGGATCATCACGCCGAGCTCGGGTCGGAGGAAGACGATCCGAAGAGGCATCACCTCTCACCCAAGGTGAACAAGCGTTGGTACAAGCTCCTGTACTGCACACCGGCCTTGTTCCCGATCTATTTCCGCGCCGCGCGCCGCGAGTCGTCCACGTATCCGCCGGACCTGCAGCGGCGCATCGGCATGGAGCGGAAACTCTCGCTGGCGGCACACCTCGCGGCGCTGGCGCTGCTCTGGTACGTCTTCGGTTTCTACACGGCGTTGCGGACGAGCATCATTCCCGTGTTCTTCATCTTTCCGATCGCATTCACGCTCAATCGTCTCGGGCAGCACTACGACATCGATCCGACGGACCCGGCGAAGTGGGGCACGCTCATGCGCGGGAACTGGTTCTGGGACTTCGCCTTCCTGAACTCGAACTACCACCTCGAGCACCATTACTTCCCAGGAGTTCCCCTCTATCGGCTCCCGCAGGTGCAACGCGCCCTGGTGCCCTTCTACGAGAAGAAGCAGATGCGGTGGCGCAACTACAGCGAGCTCGTCCGTGGCTGGATCCTCGAAAATCACGCACCTCACACGGATTGGTCGAAGCCGGAGTCCGCGGACGAGCCTGTGACCGTGTCCGCGGGCGCGCCGCATTTTCACTGAGTAAACCTCCGACACGCAGAGCATGGGCCCGGATATTGCGGGCGGTACGGCTACATGCTGGCCAAGCTCCTGTCGCCGCAGCAAGACGAGCTGCTCCGTGAGGAGCGAAAGGTCCTGGCGCGGCTGAAGGCTGCGCTGGTTCGGTTCAACGCCGCGCCCGAGCACCAGTCCGCGCTCGATCGCTCGATCGAGCAGCTGGACGAACTCTTCCTGCTGGTCATCGTCGGCGAATTCAACTCCGGGAAGAGCGCGTTCATCAACGCGCTGGTTGGCGCGAAGGTCGCCCAGGAGGGTGTCACGCCGACCACCGCGCAGATCAACGTTCTTCAGTACGGAGAGGCTGAGGGGCGCCGCGTCAAGGACTCCAACCTTCACGTCATCACCGCTCCCGCGCCGATCCTGCGCGACATCCACATCGTCGACACTCCCGGGACCAACGCGATCATTCGAGAGCACGAAGCCATCACGGCGCAATTCGTACCGCGCTCGGATCTCGTGTTGTTCGTGACCTCCGCCGACCGCCCATTCACCGAGACGGAGCGTGCCTTCCTCGAACAGGTACGTGGATGGGGCAAGAAGGTGGTGATCGTCATCAACAAGATCGACATCCTCGAGCCGTCGCAGGTCGAGGAGGTCTGCGCCTTCGTCGGCGACAGCGCGCGGGCGCTGCTTGGCTTCAGCCCCGAGATCTTCCCTGTCAGCGCCCGGCTCGCGCTCAAAGCCAAGCAGGGAGATCCCTCGGCGTGGGCCGCATCCAATTTCGAAGCGCTCGAAACCTACATCAGGACCGCGCTCGACGCGCCAGGGCGGATTCATCTCAAGCTGCTCAACCCGCTCGGCGTCGGATCCGCTCTCACGGAACGACATGCGGCCATCATTCACGAGCGGCTCGCGCTGCTCAAAGACGACTACGCCACGCTGGAAGAAGTCGAGAGCCAGCTCGCCACCTACCAGCAGGACCTCACGCGCGACTTCGAGTTCCGGATGGCCGACATCGACAAGATCCTGCTCGAGATGGAACGGCGCGGCCATGACTACTTCGACGACACGCTGCGCATCGGCCGGATGATGGATCTGCTGAATCGAAGCCGGATCCAGCAGGGCTACGAACAACGCGTCGTCGCGGATGCACCGCAGCAGATCGAACGCAAGGTCGGAGAGCTCGTGGACTGGCTGGTCGCCGCCGATCTCCGCCAGTGGCAGGGCGTCACCGCGCATCTCGCCGAACGCCGCCGCCAGTACAAGGACAGGATCGTCGGCGACGATTCGGGGCAGTTTCACTACGACCGGACGCGGCTGATCGACGCAACCAGCCGCGAAACGCAGCGGGTGGTGGACTCCTACGATCAGCGGCGCGAGGCGCAGGAGCTGGCCGACAACGCCAGGAATGCCGTGGCGGCCACCGCCGCTGCGGGCGCAGGAGTCGGACTCGGCGCGATGGTGGCGTTTGCGGCGACCACAGTCGCGGCAGATTTCACGGGCATCGCCATGGCCTCAGTCATGGCCGCGATCGGCTTCTTCGTCCTGCCGGCCAAGCGCAAGAAGGCGAAGGAGGAGATGCGGACCAAGATGGCGGATCTCCGGAACCGCTTGTCGGACGCGCTCCGCAAGCAGTTCACCCAGGAGATCAGCCGCAGCGGCGAGAGGATCCGCGAAGGCATTGCTCCTTACAGCCGATTCATCCGGTCGGAAGGGGACAAGCTGAAGTCGGTCGACGATGATCTGCGCGAGATCGCAGCTTCGATGGCCGCCTTGCGCGGACAGATCGAACGCCCGGCAGCGTAGTGCAGCCCTTCAAGGCTGCCGGTTGCGTAGTGCAGCCCTTTAGGGCTGCCGGCCACGTAGTGCAGCCCTTCAGGGCTGCCGGCTGTGACTGACCTCGCTGGACAGCACTTCGCGCACCACCGACTGAGGCCGCTGGTTGATCGTCAGAAACATCCGTCCGACGTACTCGCCGATCAGTCCCAGCATCACCAGTTGCGTGCCGGAGAACACGAGGACCGCAGACATGACCCAGCCCCACCCGTAAGCAGGTCCGCGCTGCGTCGTACCACAGCCAGAACACCACACCGAATGCGGCGACGCCGGCGGCAGCGATGAGGAATCCCAGCACGGTTGCGGCTCTCAAAGGCAGCACGGAGAAATTCATCCATGCGCTCAGCCACAGTCGAATCAGCCGTCGCAGCGTATAACCGCTTTCCCCTGCGCGCCGCTGGTCGTGCCTGACAGCAAGTGACCCGACGCGCTGCGTAACCTGCAGCAGCAGACCATCGATGTACGGGTATGGTCCTGCGTAGGATGCTGCTACTTGCCGTGCGGCAAATGCACTGACGCAGCGAAAGCTCGAAAGGTAGAACTTCTTTGGCTTGTCGAGCGCCATGTCAGTCAACACGTTGGTGAACCAGCTTCCCAGGTTGCGAAATGTCGAGTGCTTCTTGACCTCGTAGTGTCCGTAGACGACGTCGAGGCCGGTCGTTCTGGCGTGTTCCCACAGGCGCACGGCTTCGCCGGGCGGATTCTGTCCGTCATCATCGATGTTGACGATGTGCGCGCCGCGTGCGTGACGCCAGCCGGTGAGGACGGCGTTGTGCTCGCCGAAGTTACGGGCGTGTTCGATCACGGTTACCGGAATCCGCGCGGTGTGCACCAGCTCTCGGCAGATCTCGGCTGTCCGATCGGCACTGCCGTCGTTCACGAGAATGACCTCGTGACCGCCGGCCACCGCGAGCCCCTCGATTTCTCGAACGAGGGGCGCGATCGTATCGGCGCTGTTGTAGAGAGGGATGACGAAGCTGAGCGACAGGTTCATGCCGGTTGGCGGTTGCTGAAAAGGCGGTGCATCACCAGGTAGACGATCGCGGCAACGCCGAATCCGACAAACCAGGCGTAATCATAAAGAGGGCGCATCGGTGCATAGACAAGGCCGCCCCACGCCAGTGCGCAGCCGGCGAGTGTGGCCACCACGCCGGCTGAATTCCAGCTGCCGTAGCGTCCGTCAGTGAGGTAGAGGTCCTCGAGCGCGAGCTCGCGGCGGCGCACAATCCAGTAATCGGCGATCAGCACTCCGGCGATCGATCCCAGGCCGCCTGAGTATCCCACTAACCAGTTGAAGATGTATCCGCTGGGATCCGCCAGCAGCCGCCAGGGTTGGATCAGAATCCCGAGCAGACCGGTGATCAGCCCGCCGGTCTTGAAATTGATCCACTTCGGAAAAGCGTTGGCGAAGTCGTTCGCCGGGGAGACAACGTTGGCGGCAATGTTGACGGCGAGGGTCGCGACCACCGCCGTGAACATCGAGATCGCGATCACCAGCGGCTGGCTGAACTTGCCGATCAACTTGATCGGATCCCAGATCACTTCACCGTAGATGATGGTGGTGGCGCTGGTGATCAGCACACCCATCGCGGCGAACAGGAACATCGTCGTCGGCAGCGCCACGGTCTGGCCGATGACCTGCTCGCGTTGACTCCGGCCGAAGCGTGTGAAGTCGGGCATGTTCAGCGACAGCGTTGCCCAGTAGCCGACCATCGCGGTCAGGCCAGGGATGAAGACCGGCATGAACTCGCCAAGCGTCTGGAATTTTCCGCGCTGTGACAGCAGTGGCCCGAAGCCGTTCGCTTCGTACACCGCCCAGCCGAGGAGTACGCCCGTCATGATCAGAACGAACGGCGCCGCCCAGTTTTCAACCGCGCGCAGCAGGTCCATCCCCTTGTAGATGATCCCGATGTTCAGGCTCCAGAACAGCAGGAATGAGATCCACTCGGTGGTCGAGTGTCCCTGGAACCCTGCGCCGAGCAGCGTCGGCCAGCCTGGGATCACGCTGGAGAAGAATGTCTGAAGTGCTTCGCCGCCGATCCATGCCTGGATGCCGAACCACCCGCAGGCAACGATGGCGCGCATGAGCGCGGGAAGATTCGATCCGATCGTGCCGTAGGCGGCGCGCGCGAAGACAGGAAAGGGGATCCCGTACTTCGTGCCCGGATGTGAGTTGAGCAGGATGGGGATCGAATACGATCGTGTTGCCAAGTGCCACCGTGAAGAGCGCCTGGGCCCAGCTCATTCCCGCCGCCATCAAGCCGGCGGACAGCATGTAGGTCGGGATGCAGTGCGCCATGCTGATCCACAGGGCGGCGAAGTTGTAGGTCGTCCACGTTCGCCGGGCGATCGGCACGGGAGCGAGGTCATGGTTGTAGAGCGCGCTCCGCTCGACGCGTGATACGTCGGTCAGTTCGACGCGTCCGTCCGGATGCTCGACCTGGTTCGACGCCCTTGCCGTGACCCCCATCGCGGGCAATTGTATATGCGACCCGCTCGACGTACTCTCCCGCAGGAAACGAAAAGCGCTTCGGCTCTCGGGCCCTGCCCTGGGCTCGCGTGAGGAACGGAAAATGTCGGTTACAAACCGGCCGGTGCCTGGCTCGGTCCGCGTGACAGAAACCGGCCGGCGCCCTTCCTGCCGACGAACTTGTCGCCGTCGATGACGACCTGGCCGCCGCAGATCACCGCGGACGGCGACCCCTGCACGGTGCGTCCTTCGTACGGGTTGTAGTCGACGTTCATGTGCAGCGTCTTCACGCCGAGCGTAGCCGACCGGTTCGGATCGAAGACGACGATGTCGGCATCGCTGCCGACCGCGATCGTGCCCTTGCGCGGGAACAGGCCGAACATCTTCGCCGGGCGTCGTCGAACAGAGCTCGACGAAACGGTTCATCGTGATCCGTCCAGGGCGGACGCCGCCGTCGTGGACGAGCGTCAGTCGCGTCTCGATGCCCGGCGCGCCGTTCGGGATCTTGCTGAAGTCGTCCTTGCCGAGCGCTTTCTCCGCCATGCAGAACGGGCAGTGGTCGGTGGAGATGACCTGCAGATCGTTCTTCGCGAGGCCCTTCCACAGAACGTCCTGGTGCCACTTCTCGCGCAGCGGCGGCGACATCACGTACTTGGAGCCGTCGAATCCGGGCTCCTCGTAGTTGTCGTACGAGAGGAACAGATACTGCGGACAGGTCTCGGCGTACGCAGGCAGACCCATGTCGCGCGCCTGCTTCACCTTCTCGAGCGCGTGCGCCGCGGAGAGATGGACGATGTAGATCGGGACGCGCGCCATTTCGGCCAGCGCGATCGCGCGGCCGGTGGCTTCGCCTTCCGCCGTCGGCGGACGGGTGAGCGCGTGATACTTCGGCGCGGTCTCTCCCTTGCGCAGCGCCTCCTTCACGAGCTCGTCGATGACGCCGCCGTTCTCGGCGTGCATGCACACCAGCCCGCCGTTCTCGCCGGTCCGGCGCAACGCCCTGAAGATCGTCGCATCGTCGACCATGAAGACGCCGGGATACGCCATGAACAGCTTGAAGCTGGTGATCCCTTCGTCACGGACCATGCGGTCCATCTCGCTGAGCCCGGCGTCTTCGAGCTCGGTGATGATCATGTGGAACCCGTAGTCGATCACCGCCTTGCCGTCGGCACGCTTGCGCCAGTCGTCGAGCGCATGCCGCATCGTCTGGCCGCGATACTGGATCGCGAAGTCGACGATGCTGGTCGTGCCGCCGAACGCGGCCGCGATGGTGCCGGACTCGAAGTCATCGGCGGACGTCGCTGCCGCCGAACGGCATGTTCAGGTGGGTGTGGACGTCGATGCCGCCGGGGATGACGTACTTCCCGGTTGCGTCGATCGTCCGCTCCGCCTGGAAGCGGTGCGCCGGCAGATCCTTGCCGATCGCCTTGATCATGCCGTTGTCGCAGTAGACGTCAGCGACGTAATCGTCGGTCGCGGTGACAATCCGTCCGTTGGTGATCAGTAGCGACATCGACGATCAGCGCCTAGTTACTGGCTCTACGCTGCCTCGGCCGACGTCGGATCGATGATCGTCTTCACCTCCGAAACGCGGTTGGCCGGGAAGCCGCCACGCGTCGCGTGTTCGCGCATCATTTCCTCATTCGGCGCGATGTAGACGCAGTAGATCGTGTCGCCGGTGACGTAGCTGTGGACCCACTGAATGTCGGGCCGAGCAGCGCCAAGACGTCGTTCGACTTCTGCGAGATTCCCTGCAGCTGCTCGGCCGAGAGAGTTCCCACGCCGGGGAAGTCTCGTTCGATCACGTACTTAGGCATGTCCTCACCTTGTCTGGTCACGATTCATTAATAAAGATTCCCGCTGCGCTTACCACCCGTGTAATCGACGTAGACCACTTTCAACTCCGTGTAGAAGTCGATCGCGACGCTGCCCATCTCGCGCAGGCCGACGCCGGTGGCCTTCATGCCGCCGAACGGAATGTGCGCCTCGCCGCCGACGGTCGGGGAGTTCACGTGGATGATGCCGGCGTCGAGCTGGTCGACGAAGCGGAACATTGATGCCGACGTCGCTGGTGTAGATGGACGCCGACAGGCCGAACCGGACGCCGTTGGCGATCTCCAGCGCCGACCGCGTGTCGGACGCGCGGATCACCGACAGGACCGGACCGAAGATCTCTTCCTGGGCGATGCGCATGTCCGCGTCGACGTCGATCGAAGATCGTCGGTGCGACGAAGAATCCGTGGTCGAGTCCGCCGTTCGTCAGCCGATCGCCGCCGCGCACCAGCTGCGCCCCTTCTGCCTTGCCGATGCCGACGTATTCGAGGACGGTGTCGAGCTGCGACTCGTCGACCGACGGGCCGACGTTGGTCTTTGGATCGAGGCCGTTGCCGATCACGAGCGACGCGGCACGCGCGTGCAGCCGCTCGACGAACTCGTTGGCGATCGACTCGTCGACCACCGCGCGGCTGGTTGCGGTGCAGCGCTGGCCGGTGGACCCGAAGGCTCCCTGCACCGTGCTCTCGACGGCGAGCTCGAGATCCGCGTCCGCGAGAACCACGATCGGGTTCTTGCCGCCCATCTCGCACTGACACTTGATGCCTCGCGCTGCGGCCGCGGAGTAGAGCGCCGTGCCGACATCGTTCGATCCGGTGAACGAGACGGCCTGGATCGCGGGATGCTTGACGATCGTGTCGCCGACCTCGCGGCCGCCGCCGATGAACCAGATTGAGCACACCGGGAGGGATGCCGCACTCCTCGAAGATCTCGACGATCAGTGCCGCGGTCAACGGCGTCAGGCTCGCCGGCTTGAACACGACGGTGTTGCCGGAGACCAGCGCCGGCGCCATCTTCCACACCGGAATGGCGACCGGGAAGTTCCACGGCGTGATGATCGCGACCGGACCGACCGGCTGCTTCACGGTGTAACAGAAGTTGTGCGGCAGCTCCGACGGGATCGTCGTGCCGGTGATGCGCCGCGCCTCACCGGCGAAGAACTCGATGACGTTGATGGCGCGCTGCACCTCGCCGCGCGATTCCGCGAGCGTCTTGCCTTCCTCGCGCGTCAGCGCGTCGCGCCATTTCCTCCCGGCGCTCTTCCATCCGTCGCTGCACGCGATAGAGCAGCTGGCCGCGCACCGGCGCCGGCGTGTTGCGCCAGCCCGCGAAAGGCCCGGGCGGCAGCCTCGCAGGCCTCGGCCGCTTCCGCCGCTGTAGAGGAGGGTGCGTCGGCGACGACTTCGGTTGGTGTCCGCCGGGTTGAGGTCCTGGACGCGCTTGCCGCTGCGCGAATCGGTCCATCGGCCGTCGATGAAGTTCTTGAGATTTCGCATCGAACGAACAGGCAACATATGCCCCGGTCCGCGGCGCTGTCAAGGCAGCCCCGCGTGCCCCTGGCAGGAGTTAGATGAACAAGAGGACAGGAGATCAAGAGAGATACGACGGTGGGACCGCGCTATGCGCGGATCGGGCTCGCGCGACAGCCGGCAGCAAACAGCACCGCCGCTCAGGCTGCTTGCTGCCGGCTGTCACGCGAGTCCGAATCGCCGGCCCACGGCCGGCGTCCACCGTCAGATCCTCCTGCCCTCCTATCCTCCTGTCGGCCCTCTCGTCCTCCTGCCTGTGGGGGGAGCGGTAGGGTGTAAGATTCGCATTTCGGAAGGAGAGTGTCCCATGGGTGCCAATCTTTCGGTCACCTTCACGGGGCTGCGTTTCCGGAACCCGTTTCTGCTCTCGTCGGCGCCGCCGACCGAGTCCGGATTGCAACATCATGCGGGCCTTCGAAGCCGGCTGGGGCGGTGTCGTCACCAAGACCATCGGGCTGCACCCGGTGACCAACGTCGCCGGGCCGAAGACCAAATTCCTGCGGACCGATCCGGCCACCTCGCGGATGTCGATGCAGAAAGCGGCCGGCAGTTCGGCGCTGCACTCGTCCTGGAACTGGGAGCTGATCTCCGACAAGACGATCGACTGGTGGCTGCCGAAGATCGCGAGGATCAAGAAGGCATTTCCCGATCACATCCTGGTGGCGTCGATCATGGCCGGATCGGGCAGCGACAAGGAGCTGCGCCACTGGCAGGAGCTGGCCGACCGGCTGCCAGGACGCCGGCGCTGACGCCTTCGAGCTGAACCTGTCGTGCCCGCACATGGACCGCCAGGACATGGGTTCCAACGTCGGCAAGGACGCCGGCCTGATCTCCGTCGTCACCAAGGTCGTGAAGGAAGTGGCGAAGGTACCGGTCTGGTGCAAGCTGACGCCGTCGACGACCGACATCGTCGCCGAGGCGCGTGCGTCGTTCGCGGCGGGCGCCGACGCGATCGTCTCGTCGAACACCTTCCCGTCACTGCCGCCGATCGATCCAGCGACGCTGGAATTCGAGATGAACGTCGACGGCTACGTCTCGAGCGGTGGCCTTGGCGGACCCGCGATCCTGCCGCTGTCGCTGGCGAAGATGGCGCAGATGACGCAGGCGTTCCCCGACAAGTCCTTCTCGGGCATCGGTGGCATTTCTGACTTCTCGCAGGCGCTGAGCTTCTTCCTGCTCGGCTGCGGAACCGTGCAGGTGTGCACCGCCGCGATGCTGGATCACGCGATCGGCCCCAATGTGATCAAGGCACTCAACGACGGGGCTGGCCGCATTTCTCGAGGCCAACGCGGACCGGGGCTGGAACTCGGTCGAGTAGTTCCGCGGCTCCGCCGCGATCGCGTCGTGACGCACTCGAAGATCCGGCGTCCCGACGGCAAGGAGTACTTCGGCGGACAGGACGCGCCCGAAGGTTACGCGTCGCACGAGGTCAGTTCAGCACACGAAGGGGCACGTGACGCTGCCGTCCTGAGATCTCCCTGCGCCCCGGCCATGAGCAGCGCGTAGTCGCCGCGCGCGATCGATGTCAGCGGAAGATCGACCAGCCAACTGAACGGTTGCCGGCCTTCTGCCGTGAACGGGAGATCGGTCAGGCGCTTGCCGTGACGATCGAGCAGCGCGACCGTCACTACCGCGGTCGAAGCTGACGGGCCATCCAGGCCAAACCGGATCAACAGCCGATCCGTCCGCGCGAACGCGCGACCGCTGAAGGGTGGCGGTGGCGTGTCGCCCCGGACAATGGCGAGATCAGAGGGGTGTTGCACCCGCCAGACTCGCGGCACGTCGATCTGGAGCGCCGACGAGGGCGGATCCGGAGTAATGATGGTCCGGACCTCCAAACCAGCCGCGCTGGTTTCGGGCCGGTCGAGACGCACCAGTTCCTTGAACGCGGAAGCGACCTCCGGCGCGAGCACGCTGTCTGCACTCGCGGCGCGGGCCCGCGTCATCGCCGCGACATCGGGCGCCCAGTAGCCGTGGCGAGCCCGAACATCGATGCCCGACTTTTTCACACCGACCTTGATCTTGTGAAACTTGCCGTCGTACCTCTGAGGTTCAGGCGAGTAGCCCAGCAGGTACGATCCACGCGCCTGCTCGACAATCCGCCGGAAGGCGATCGACGGCGCATTCAGATTGCTCGAGTCACCTCCGGTATTCGCCGCAATGTCGCTGATGATGCCGGCGCGACCCGCTCCGCGGAACTGCAGGCCGTCGGGGCCGATGTTGAAGAGCGCGACATTCGCATCATTGGCTGCGTTGATCACGTCGCTCACGGACAGGACCGAGTCCGTGCCGAGCGAAAAGTCGCTGCCGACATAAATGAACGAGGTCCGCGCCTGGCGTAGCGACCCCACGTGCATCATCTGCGGACTTGAGGGCGGAGACCGCCACCTCCGCGCGCGCCTGGGGAACGCTTCGCGCGTATCGCATCTGATTTTCTTCGGCGCCGTTCCGCAGCGGGGTGAAGACACCCCGCCGGCCCTGCAGCTTGCCGACGGCAAACGTCAATTCGTCGCGATCCCGGGTGAACCGCAGGTCGCTGATTGGTGTCCACGGATCCATCAACGCGATCACGTCAGTGGTGCCGGTCATCGTGCGAATGAAGTTGGCCACTTCCGCCCTCATGCGCTCGGCCCCGATCAGCGGTGGTATGTGGTACTCGTCCCAGTAGATGACGAACACGCGCACGTCATCGCGCGCGAGCTCCGTCGCAGCATGGGCCTGCGATGTGATCGTCAGGGAGAGTTCGTCGCCTGGCTCCCGCTCGCCGGTGTGCTCGAGGAACTTGAACGACTGTATCTTCTGGGGCACGCCGTCTTCTTCGACGATGAAGTCGTCGACCGTGAGATTGGCGACCGGCAGGCCCTTGTGGTCGATCACCGTCACGTCGACTCGCACCAGTTCGGCGCCGGTGCGGAACGTCGGAGGCCGTTGAGGGTCCTGCCAGGCGAGCGCCGCCGCAAGCACGAGTGTGAGGGTGACGCGGTTCACGTCAATATCCCATTTCGCGCTGAATGCCTTTGACGATCCGCTCGAGTTCGGCGACCAGCGGGCCGCCACCCGCGGCCCGGAACGCGCGCACCAGCGATTCGTAGTACGCGACGACGTCGTCGGCCGGCGCGTTGAAGCGCAGCCAGACCTGCTCGCCCGTGTTCCTCAAGTCACGAAGGATCGCGTACGCGTTGTGGACCTTGTCTGCCGCCGACACGCGAAGACTGGATGGAGCCAGCGTATGCGCGTGCCTGACGTACTCGCGCTTGCGCTCCGCCCAGGCCGGTTTCGGTGTGTCCCACGCGTCGGTGCAGTCTTCGACGATCTTCGCCACCGGATCTCCAAACCGCGCGCGGATGTCTTCGAGCCGCGCTCGTCCGCCGTGGTCCTCGGCGGCGTCATGGAGCAGTGCCGCTATCGCTTCATCCTCGCTGCCGCCATCGTCGAGCACGATCGACGACACGCCCATGAGGTGACCGATGTAGGGGGTGTGATTGCCTTTGCGCACATGGTCGCCGTGCACTTCGTGCGCATACCTGAACGCCTCGTCGAATCGGCTGGTGAGCGTCGGCATGCGCTTATTCTAGGGCCGATGGACCATCTCAAGACGCCGGTGTTCGAGGCGCTGAACCAGCTGGGTATCGCTTACGACAGCTATGAGCATCCCGCGGTTTTCACCAGCGAGGATGCCGAGCAGCACTGGCGCGGGATCGGCGGCACCCCGGTGAAAAACCTGTTCCTGCGGAACAAGAAAGGGAACCGCGAGTACCTGGTGATCCTCGGGATCGAGAAGCGCGCCGACCTGCAGCAGCTCGTGAAGATCATCGGCGACGACCGGTTCAGCTTCGGATCAGCCGATCGGCTGATGCAGACGATCGGTCTCACGCCGGGATCCGTCTCGCCGTTCGGGCTGCTCAACGAGAACAGCGGGCGAGTGCAAGTCATGATCGACGCCGACCTGCGGGACGCCGAGCGGCTGATCTTCCACCCGAATATCAACACCGCCAGCGTAACGATCTCATTCGCTGATCTGCAGAAGTTCCTGGCGAGCACCGGCCACGGCGTCCGCTACGTAACGCTCTGAGCGGCCGACTGGCACCAGCCCTTGGCACCCGGCACCGGCACGCGGCACCTACTCCGCGTTCTTCTTCGGCCGCATGTTGGCCGCGAGGATGCGCTTACGGATCCGGATGTTGTGCGGCGTGACCTCGACGAGTTCGTCGTCGTTGATCCACTCGATCGCCTGCTCCAGGCCGAGCTTGCGCGGCGGGATGAGCCGCACCGCTTCGTCGGCGCCGGAGGAGCGCATGTTGGTCTGCTTCTTTTCCTTGGTGACGTTCACGTCCATGTCGGCCGCGCGTGCGTTCTCGCCGATGATCATGCCTTCGTATACGGGCGCCTGCGGCTCGATGAAGATCTCGCCGCGTTCCTGCAGATTCCAGATCGCGAACGCCGTGGCTACGCCCGTGCGATCCGCCACCAGCGCGCCGGTGGCGCGCGCGGCGATGGCGCCGTGCCAGGGTTCCCATTCGGCGAACAGCGTGTTGATGATGCCGGTGCCCTTGGTGTCGGTGAGGAACTGGGAGCGGAAGCCGATCAAGCCTCGTGCGGGATTCGGAACTCGAGCCGGACGCGGCCGCTGCCGTGATTCACCATCTTCGTCATCGTCCCCTTGCGGATACCGATCGCCGCGATGACCACGCCCTGGAACTCTTCCGACGACGTCGATGACGAGATCCTCGACCGGCTCCATCACCTTGCCGTTCACTTCCTTGGTGACGATGTCAGGACGTGACACCTGCAGCTCAAATCCTTCGCGGCGCATCATCTCGATGAGTATCGAGAGCTGCAGCTCGCCGCGGCCGAGCACCTTCATCTGTTCCGGCGTGTCGGTCGGTTCGACCGGATCGAAACGTTGCCGAGCAGCTCGCGATCGAGGCGGTCCTTGATCTGGCGCGAGGTGACGTACGAGCCGTCGCGCCCGGACATCGGTGACGTATTCACGCCGAAGATCATCGACACGGTGGGCTCGTCGACAGCAATCGACCGGTATCGCCTGCTGATGTTCGACGTCCGTGATGGTCTCGCCGATCGTGATGTCTTCGATACCGGCGAGGCAGACGATGTCGCCGGCGGCCGCTTCGGTGATGTCGACTCGCTTCAAGCCGTCGAAGGCGAACAGCTTCGTGACCCGCGTCTCGCTGAACCTGCTCCTTCGAGCTTGCAGACGGCGATCTGATCGCCGATCTTGACCCGTCCGTTGAAGATGCGGCCGATCGCGATGCGGCCGAGGTAATCGCTCGAGTCGAGGTTCGCGACCAGCATCTGCAGCGGCGCGTCCGGATCTCCCTTCGGCGGCGGCACGCTCTCCACGATGGCGTCGAACAGCGGCCGCAGGTCCATGCCGGCCGTGTCCATCGAAGTCGACTGGACGTGCCGGCGCGGGCGCTGGTGTAGAGGACCGGGAAATCGAGCTGTTCTTCGGTCGCGTCGAGATCGATGAACAGGTCGAACACCTCGTTCAGCACCTCCTGGATCCGCGCGTCAGGGCGGTCGATCTTGTTGATGACGACGATCGGCGTGAGCCGCCGCTCGAGCGCCTTGCGCAGCACGAACCGCGTCTGCGGGAGCGGACCTTCGGACGCGTCGACCAGCAGCAGCACGCCGTCGACCATCGCGAGCACGCGCTCGACCTCGCCGCCGAAGTCGGCGTGGCCGGGGGTGTCGACGATGTTGATGAGCGTGGTCCTTGTAGTTGACCGCCGTGTTCTTCGCCAGAATGGTGATGCCGCGCTCGCGCTCGAGGTCCGTGTTGTCCATCGCCCGCTCGGCGACCCGCTCATTCGCGCGGAACATGCCGCTCTGATGCAGGAGCGCGTCGACGAGCGTCGTCTTGCCGTGGTCGACGTGGGCGATGATCGCGACGTTGCGCCGAAGCGCATTGGCGACTGTAGTGGAGCTCCTCGGGTGCGGGCATCCCTCCAGTATAGGTCCCCCAACTCCAAACCTCAAACTCCAAACCTCAAACTCGGACGCGACCTGGGTCGCGCTAGACCCTAGAGGTCGTTGGTGGGCCTACCTTTTGATCCAGAAGGTCACGCCGCCGTAGAGCCGCCAGTGGTCGGGAGCGAGGTCGTTGCCCTGGAAGCGGCGCAGGTCGGCGCGTGCGAGGATGCGGCTATTGAGTGGGATCTTCACGCCACCGCCGAAGTTGAAGGCGATCTCGGTTTCTCCGGGTGGACCTGGATCCTCGTCCGCCCCCTCGACGTCGAAGGTACTCCCATCCGAGGCCGACGGTCGCGTAAGCGGGTTACATGAACCACGTCGAAGTGGTACACGAAGTTGGCACTGATGGTTGTGAGCGAGATATCGAGGGCCGCTTCTTCGCCTGCGACGTCGAACACACGGCCGAGCTCGAATTCGAAGCCCAGATTACGCGTCCAGTCGTAGGCGATCGCCCCGCCGACGCCGAGGCTGCTTCCGAGATCCTGAGTGACCCCGAACGACATGCCGACAAACGGTGTAACCGTTACCGAGTTCGCCTCTGCCACCGACTGGGCGGACGCCGGCGTTGCAGTGTCAGTGGTTGCGCGGGAGCCTGGGCTGTCAGGCCGATGATGAGAGCGATCCGCCTGAAATTTGTGAACCGAACGCCTGAATCCTCCGAAAAAGTAACGCTGGAACTGTGCCGGATTCCGGGATTAGACGTGTGATAGCCGCGAAATGGCCTGCCAGCAGCTTGCCAATCAACTAACCGCGACCCTTGCGTCATATCCCTGACACGGATGGATGACGCCTCGCGATGACGCCTGATTCGGACCTGATTCCACGCGCAGCGGCCGGGGACCACTTTGCCTTCCAGTCGCTTGTCGAGCGCCACAGGTCGATGGTCTATCGCGTCGCGTACCAGTTCGCGGGCAATCACCACGATGCCGAAGACATCGCCCAGGAGGTATTCATCAAGGTGTACCGGTCGCTCGACCGCTTCCGGCAGGACGCACAACTGACCTCGTGGATGTACCGAATTGTCATGAACGCCTGTATCGACTATCGTCGCCGCCACGTCCCGGCGGCCGCGGCCCCGTTCAGCGAAGAGGCTGAACACAAAATGTTGAACACGCCCGAAGAATCGCCCGGTCCGGAAGACGTCACCTACGCCGGAGAGCTCGGCGAGGTCCTCGAGACAGCGATTTCCCGCCTCCCGCCGGGGCAGCGCATCGTCTTCATCATGAGGCACCACCAGGGGCTGAAGTTGGGCGAGATCGCCGAGCTCGCTTGGCCTTGCCGAAGGGACTGTGAAACGACAACTGCACGCGGCCGTGCATCGGCTTCGACAGCGCCTGAGCGCGGCGAATGTCACCGTGGGAGGCCGAGTATGAGGCGCCTTGTGAACAGCAGCGTCGGCTCCGTCGAACTCTACTTCTACGACGAGATGACGCCTCCGCGCGTCGAGATGGCGTCTCACGTTGCGCGTTGCCGCGACTGCGGGGCCGCGCTGGAGGATCTGAGGATCATTCGATCGGCGCTGGGATCGCGGCCCGATGTCTCGGCGCCGATGTCGGGTGACTGGTCGGCATTCATGACGCGGCTTGATATCGCCGTGTCCGCGAACAACCCGGTGCCGGCCCGACGTTCTCGTATTCCCGGCCCCAGCCCCCTCGAGGAATGTGGCTCCGGTTCGCTCCGGTCGGTCGTATCTCGGCTTACTCGCTACCGCAGCGTTGCTCGCAATCGTCACGATCAGCGTCAGCTATCTCGCGCGACATCGCCCGGTGCCGAACGAGTCGTCGCCGCACGCGTGCCATCCGCGGGCATCAATGACACCCCGGTGACTACGCCGGCGCCGGTTGCAACCGGAGGGATGCGGTCGGTGGGGAGCAGCATTTCGAGCGCTCCAAGCTGGTGGTTCTCGGCCTCGCCTCGAAGGATGCAATAACGACCTCCAGAGCTGGCGACATCGTTATTGAATGACACTCGGCTTTACCGCCTGGCCGCCGAAGAACGCGGTTTGACCTCGCTCGCGGGCGTGATGCGCGACCTCGAACTGGTGTTGCTCGAAACCTCGATGGCCGAACAGACCGATCAGCAGAACGCTCGGCCAGATCCAGCGGATCATCGAAAAACGTGGATTGATAGAAAAGATGGAGACCGTACCCACGGTAGGAATGTGAACGTCATGAAATGCTACGTACCTGCATTCTCCAAACTTCAAACTCCCAACTTCCAACTTCCAATTCGCAGCGGAGGATGAGGAGGTGTGCCGGCGTGTTCGCGGTAACGCTCGCGACCGTTGCGCTTCTGCCGTCCCGGTCGCCGCCGTTCGCAGAGCCACAGAGCTCCCCGCGCATGGAAGGCCAAGAACTACATCGCCGAAGAGCAGTGGCGGCGCGCCATCGAGGTCCTCAGGCCGCCAGCGACGACACCAAGGAGCGCAATCGGGATGAAGCGCTGTTCTGGCTCGCCCACAGCCTCCACCAGGCGCGCGACCTTGCCGGAGCAGTGGAAACGATCGCGGAACTCGAACGGAATTATCCGGCCAGCCGCTGGGTGAAGCCGGCGCGTTCGCTGCGAGTCGAGCTTGCGCAGAAGCTGCATCGTGACGATGTGTTGTGGTGGACGGCGCCACCGCCGCACGCCAGCGACGCCGCTGCCTGCCGCTCCGCCGGCGCGTCCCGGGACGCCGGTGCCCTCTCCCCCGCCGCCGCCCGATGCTCCGCAGCCGGTTCCACCGGGTCCGCCGCGGGCTGTACCGCCGGGGCGGACTGCCGCCGACGCCACCACCGGCTCCTCCGGCCCCGCAGCCCGGAGCCGCGCGTGCCCCGATCCTCCGCCTCCGCCACCCGCGATCTCCGCCTCTGATTTCGAGTCCCCCAGAACTCGGATCCGGATTTGGATTCAGGCCCTTGGCAGTTTGATGCGAACCGACTCGCCCGTGTCATCCCGATGCTGCGCGAGATTGCGCTCGACGGCGACAATCCCAGGGAGGCAAGCCGGGCGGTGTTCGTGCTCGCGCAATCAGGACTTGCGGATGCGCATCTGACGGTCCTGGAAGTCGCGAAGCACGGGACGGAACCAGTCAGCGTTGCCGCCGTGCGCGAACTGGGCCGATTCGGGGGGCCGAAGGTCTCAGACGAACTGCTGCAGGTCTACGTCACCGGGAACCCGCGAGTGAAATACCAGGTAGTGAATTCGCTCGGCGAGCGCTCGGCGGCCAACGCACTGCTCCAGATCGTCCAGTCGGAGCCGGACCGCGCTCTTTGCGATACCGCCATCGTCACGCTCGGGCAGGCGGGCGGTCGCGAGCAACTGCAGCGGCTCTATGTTCGCGGACGGCAGGAATGGAAGCGCCCGATCATCGTCGGTCTGTTCAACGCGCGCGCCGAAGACGAATTGATTCAGATTGCCGACCGCGAGACCGACGAGGCGATTCGGCGTGAAGTGTTGGCCCGACTGCGGCTGCTCGGCACTCCAAAAGCCCGAGCCTACCTCCAGAAAGCTCAGGTAAGCAGGTAAGATCCCGAAAGCGCTTACGATTCCGGGAATCAGCTGGCGGCGGGCCAGCCGCTAAGTCGCTGAGCGACCGCTTGCGCGCCGTACCGCTCGCCCCGGGTTCGCACGAGGCTTCCGGAATGCACCGTCGCCGCGTACTTGCGGTCTTCGTCAATTCGACCGTCGCGTTGATCGGTGGCGCCCTCTCCACCGTTCTCGGTGCGTTCGCGCTACGTCCTACCCGAGGGACGATGCTGACCGATGGCTGCGGGCGAGCACCCTGACCGAATCACGCCGAACGTCCCGTTGCCCAGGTCCTCGCGATTTCGCGCCAGGACGACTAGTACGCGAGCGCGCCCGCCAGACCGTTCTTCGCGTCTGGGACGGCGACAAAAGCGTCCGTGCACTCTCCGCCACGTGCACGCACCTCGGTTGCCAGGTGCGATGGGATAGCGGGACGACGAAGTTCCGGTGCCCGTGTCATGGCGGCGTCTTCGACGTCCAGGGAGCGTCGTCTAAGGCCCGCCGCCGCGACCGCTCGACCGCGTGGATGCGCGTATCGACACGGCACGGAGCGACGTCCTGGTGCGGCTGTGAAGGCAGTGTTCGACTGGCTGCAGTCGCGGACCGGGTTCCGCGGCGCGCGCCACGTGCTCCTCGACGAAGAGCTGCCGCCAGGGACCGGGTGGTTCTTCACGCTCGGCAGCGTCCTGCTCGGCCTGCTCAGCATCCAGTTGCTGACCGGTGCCTTCCTGACGCTCTATTACGCGCCGACGCCCGACCACGCGTACGACAGCATCCGCTTTATCGTCAGCACGACCGCCGGGCGCATCGTCCGCGGTCTGCATCACTACGGATCCAGTTTCATCATCATTGCGATCGCGTTGCACATGCTGCGGGTGATCGCCTCGGATCCTACAAAGCGCCGCGCGAAGCGACATGGCTTTCCGGACTTGCGTTGTTCGGACTGGTTCTTGGATTTTCACTGACCGGATACCTGCTGCCTGGGACCAGCGTGCCTATTGGGCAACCGTGGTCACGATCAACATCGCGAAGCTCACGCCTGCCGCGGGTGAGTTCGTTGCCGGGGTGCTGCGAGGCGGCGCCTCGATTGGCGCGCTCACGTTGACGCGGTGGTACGCCGTTCACGTGATCTTCCTGCCCGCGGCGCTGGTCGGCCTGATCGTGCTCCATATGACGCTGATGCGCCGGCATGGCATTTCCGGACCGGTACGCGCGCGCCAGGGCGCACCGATGCCGTTCTATCCGTTCCAGGCTGCGCGACACCGCTGTGGTCAGCATCGTGCTGGTGGCGCTCGCTGCCTTTGCCTGGCGGGTCCGCCCCGCTCGAGGCCCAGGCCGATCCGACCGACGCGACGTTCATTCCCGCGTCCCGAGTGGTATTTCCTCGGACTCTTCCAACTGCTCAAGTACTTCCCGGCAAGTGGGAAGTAGTCGGCGCGATGGTGACCCGGCCTGGCGGCGGGTTTTCTCGCGCTGCTTCCATGGATCGACCGCGGATCCCAACGGGATCCCCGCCGCCGTCCGGCGATCATCGCGCTGGTGATTGCCGGCGTGATTGGCGTCAGCACGCTCACGGCGTTGGGATGGCGTGACCGGCCGGCGCAGGGAGGCGGTGCGGATGCCTGGACGCTGCGTGAGATCGGCGGCCGCGTGCTGGCGCAGAACGCAGGGTGCGCCAGGTGTCACGGACCAGAGGCCATCGGCGGATCCTCTGAGAACACCGCCTCGAGTCGAGGGGCGGAATGGATTGCCGGCCACATCGAGGATCCGGAGATGATCGCTCCCGGGCCTGCGTCAGCCGCCGGTCGCCCGGAGACGCGAAGTCCGGCGCTCGTCGCCTACGTGCATCGTCTCTCACGGCAACCGTATCCCGGCTTTCCACAGTCAACCGAGGCAGCCGCATCGGTGTTCGCCCGGTTCTGCATCGGCTGTCACACGATCGATGGCGAGGGTGGCAAGGACAGTACCGATCTGTCGCGCATCGGCGAGAAGCGTGACGCCGCATACCTCCAACGCCTGATCGCCGATCCCGAATCGGTCAATCCAAAAGCGGAGATGCCCTCATTTGAAACCCGACTGTCGGCCGCCGAACTGGAAGCGGTCGCGACATATCTCGCATCGAGAAAGTAGGATGTGATGAGCCATGGATGTGAATCCGCTCAGAGATGGCCTGCGCATCGAGCCGTCGCCCGGCCCGACGACCATCGTCATCTTCGGCGCATCTGGTGATCTGACCAGGCGCAAACTGCTGCCGGCGTTGTACCGGCTCTCCACCGACAGCGACTCCCGCCTCGCTTCTCTGTCATCGGCATCGCCCGCACCCCCATGGACGATGAGGCCTTTCGAAAGCAGTTCCGCGACGCTC
>CAVULC010000004.1:0-151742 GCA_963742265.1 uncultured Acidobacteriota bacterium | reverse complement strand
TCGCTGACGCCGTCGCTGCTGCCCCGGGGCCACGTGCTGCAGGGGGTGGTGAGCGGCATCCTGGCGGCGACCGGGTACGGGCTCGGCGTGCTGGCGGTGTGGCTGGTCGGAAAGCTGTCCAACCGCCCGATGCCCCGCGCCGCGCCGGACGGCCTGGCGGTGGCTGGCCGGTGCCGGCGCGGTCGCGGTCGCGGTGTTCCTCTATCTGGGCTCCGGCTGGCAGCGGGACATCCACCAGCTGATGGGCATGGACGCCGCCGGCGCGGCCCGGCTTCTGTCCTCGTCCTGCTGGTCGCCGTGCTCCTCGGCGCCGGGCTGGATCGGCCTGATCCGGTTGCTGCGGACGCGCGGCCCGCGGCGTCGGCCGGCTGCTCGGCCGGTGGATCCCGGCGTCGACCGCCCGGGTGCTCGCCGGCCTGCTCGTCGTCGTCGCTGGCGCTGGGCGTGCTCAACGGCGTCGTGCTCGACGGGTTGTTCACCGTCACGGACAACAGCGTTCAAGACGATCAACGGCGAGACCGAGCCCGACGTGCGAGCCACCGAGCGATCCGCTGCGCTCCGGTGGACCCGGCTCGCTGGTGTCCTGGGCGTCGCTGGGCAACCAGGGCCGCAACTTCGTCGCCGGCGGGCCGAGCATCGAGCAGCTGCGCAGCTTCGGCGGCGCGGACGCGCGTCGCGCCGATCCGCGTCTACGCCGGGCTGGACTCGGCGCCGACCTCGCGGGAACGGGCCGCGCTCGCCGTGGCGGAGCTGCAGCGCACCGGCGCGTTCGACCGCAGGTGCTCTGCGTGATCACCACGACCGGCACCGGGCTGGGTCGACGAGCACGGCCGTCGACCCGCTGGAGTACATGTACAACGGCGACTCCGCCATGGTCGGCATGCAGTACTCCTACCTGCCGAGCTGGCTGTCCTTCCTGGTCGACAAGGAGCGCGCCCGGCGAGGCCGGCCGCGACCTGTTCAACGCGGTGTACGGGGTCTGGTCCGAGCTGCCGCTCGAGCAGCGCCCGAAGCTGCTGGTCTTCGGCGAGAGCCTGGGCTCGTTCGGCGCGCGAGTCGGCGTTCAGCGGCGTCGACGACATCCGCAACCGGGTCGACGGCATGCTGCTGGTCGGTCCGCCGAACCGCAACGAGCTGTGGCGGCAGTACGTCGCCGACCGCGACGCGGGCAGCACCGAGATGCTGCCCATCTACGAGCAGCGGCGCGACGGTCCGATTCGCCGGCGACCCGGCGCCGACCTGGCAGCGCCCGGCGACCGCGTGGGGCACGCCCGGGTGGCGTACCTGCAGCACCCGTCGGACCCGATCGTCTGGTGGGCGCCGCGCTGATGCTCAGCCGTCCGGACTGGCTGGACGAGCCCCGCGGCGCCGACGTGCTGCCGCAGCATGCGCTGGTTCCCGTTCGTGACGTTCTGGCAGGTCACCGCGGACATGGCGTTCTCCACCGGGGTCCCGGCCGGGCACGGCCACAGCTACGGCGCGGAACCGGTCGCCGCCTGGGCGGACATCGCCCCACCGGACGGGTGGACCGCCGAGCGCACCGCCGAGCTGACCGACATCATCGCGCAGCGGCGACGAGTGAGTGCACGGCACGACTTGTCTGACATATGACGCGCTGGAGCGCGTAGAACGTCCGACAAGTCGAAGGGGGACTGACCAGGTAAGGCCGGCTCGGGTTCTGACGTGGATCGGCACCGTGGCCGGTTAGCCTTCGACGGTGCCCGAGCTGACCCGGCGAAGACTCCCGGATGTTGTCGACAAGGGAACCTCGCCAGAGCTGTACGGGCGGACCCTGAGTTGGCGTCGTCGCGGTGGCCGCCTCAATGCGGCGCAACAGCTGGCGTGGGATTCTCACTCCGCGACTTGGCTCCTGAAGCCGCCCAACGGGAGCTTCGACGCCCAGGCTGTCTTCGGGCGAGAGGCTCCGCTGATCCTCGAGATCGGCTCAGGCATGGGGGAGGCCACGGCGTTCATGGCTGCTGGCCGTCCCGATGTCAACGTCCTTGCCGTCGAGGTCTGGCAGCCGGGCATCGCACAGACCTTCCATCATCTCGCCGAGGCCGGCGCGGAGAACGTGCGCGTGATGTGCGCCGACGCCGTGCCGGTTCTGACGGCCATGGAGCCGGAGACGCTGGCGGAGGTGTGGCTGTTCTTCCCCGACCCCTGGCCCAAGGTGCGGCAGGCGGGGGGCGAGGTGACGCCGTCGTTCGCCCAGCTCCTGGCCTCGCGGCTGCGTGAGGGAGGCGTGCTGCGAATGGCCACCGACTGGGAGCCGTACGCCCGCCAGATGCTGGCGGTGTGCACGGCCGAGCCGCAGCTGCGGAACGAGCACGACGGATTTGCGCCGCGCCCGAACTTCCGGCCCGTGACGCGGTTCGAGCGGCGGGGGCTGACGGCGGGGCGGGCGATTTCGACCTGGAGTTTGCGCGTCGCTGACACCAGTGGTGGCATGACGTCCCTGACCCTCGAGCATGGGTGAGTTGGAAGTGTGTGGTGGCGTCATGGACACACAACACGCTCCAACTCGGGCGGCCGCCGCCTCGGGGCGCCTTTGGTGTCTTCCTAGCGCCTTACAACTGGCCACCTGCGACCTCCGCCCGGTTGAGGGGGCTTTGTCCCCCAGGGCATGGTCACCACGACGCCCGGTGTCACATTCGTGGGCGCGGCGGTGCTGTAGAGGCATGGACCTGATTCGGCACGGGGAGCGGCGGCCGCGGCCGTCCTGGCCGCGCCCGGAGCGGCCGTCGCGGTGCCGTAGCGGCGGGACGAGCGGAAGGGGCGCGTGGCGGTGTCGGGTTCGGTCCGCGGTGCGGTGCGCGCCGACCTGGACGAGGTCTTCCGCCGCGACTACCAGCTGGTCGTCGGCGTGGCCGCCCGGGTGCTCGGGCTCGCGAGACCAGGCCGAGGACGTCGCCCAGGAGGTGTTCCTGTCCTTCGGCCGCTCGTCGGTCCCGGCCGGGGAGGCCCGCGGCTGGCTCTCCGTCGCCGCCGCCCACACCGCGCTGAACCTGCTCCGTTCGGGCCGCCGTCGCGCCGTCGCGCGAGGAGATCGCCGCCGCGCGACCGACACCGTCGTGTCCGACGTCGCCGACGACGGTGGTGACGCGCGAGGAGCGCGGCCGCGTGCGCGCCGCGCTCGCCCGGCTGCCCCGCAAGCAGGCCGTGGCCCTCGTGCTGCGGCACAGCGGCCTGAGCTACGCCGACGTCGCCGCAGCCCTCGACCTGTCCCCCGGCAGCGTCGGCACCACCGTGCGACGCGCCGAATCCGCCCTGCGCAAGGAGTTGAACCGTCATGCGTCATCCGACTGAAGGCGTGCTGCGCCGGCTGCTCGACGAGCCGGCCGGGGTGGCCGACGCCGGACCGCGAGCATGTCGCCGGCTGCCCGCAGTGCCTCGGGGAGCTGGCCGCCATGCGCGAGGACGCCGACCTCGTCGACGCCGCGCTCGCGACCGACGGCGGCGAGGACGCTTGACGTCACCGCCGCGTGGCGTCGCCTCACTGCTGCATCGGCTGCTGCCGGAGCCGAATCTTCGTCGGGCGCCCCGCCGCGCCCCGGTTCGTCCCGCGCGTTCCTCCGCCGTCCCGTTTCGCGGCGCGCTGGCCGTCGCCGTGGTCGTGCTGACCGGTGCCGGTGCAGCGGCCGCCAACGACTGGCTGCAGATCTTCCGGACCGAGCAGATCGCCCCGGTCAGCCTCAGCTCCGCCGACCTGATCGCCCTGCCCGACCTGAGCGCGTACGGCGATCTCCGGTCACCCGCGAGGCCGACGTGCACGAGGTCGCCGACGCAGCGGCCGCGGCGGACGCAGACCGGCCTCGACGTGCCAGAGGTGACCGATCTGCCGCGCGGGGTCACCGGCGCGCCGGTCTACCAGGTGGGCGACGAGGTCAGTGCCACGTTCACCTTCTCGCGCGGACCGCGCGGCCGCCGCCGCCGCCGAGACCGGGGAGCCGGTGCCTCCCGGCCGCCCGGTTTGGACGGCAGCACGGTGCGTCTGGCCGCCGGTCCCGGGGTGGCGCAGGTGTGGGTCGTCCTCAGCGGGCGTGCCCGCCCTCGTCGTAGGTCGCGCCGTCGCGCCGACGGCATTCTCCTCCGGCGTTCCGTTCGAGACCGTACGCGACTATCTGCTGTCACTGCCCGGTCTACCCGAGGACGTCGCAGCGCAGCTGCGAACGTTCACCGGCGACGGCTCGACCCTGCCGCTGCCCGTCCCCGCCGATCAGGTCACCACCTCCTCCGCGGACGTCAACGGGGCGCCGGCCACCGTGCTGGCCACCCGCGACCGGTCGCTGGCGGCCGTCGTGTGGGTGGACGATGGTGTGGTGACCGCCGTGGCCGGCTCGCTGGATGCCGACGAGCTCCTGTCGATCGCCAGGGACCTGCGCTGACGGGGGGAGCGGGACCGACCGCCGTCGCGAATGACGCAGCTCCTCGCGCGGCGGCGGAGCTGCTCGCCGACCTGCCACCGGCGCCTGCCGTCTGGTGCGCCGGGCTGCGCAAGCAGTACGGCCAGCGCCCGGCTGTCGAGGACGTGTCCCTGGAGGTGGGCCGCGGCGAGGTGGTGCGGGCTGCTCGGTCCGAACGGCGCCGGCAAGACGACCGTGATCAAGATGCTCCTCGGCCTGGTCCACCCTGACGCAGGCGATGTGATGCTCTCGGGCGACCGGCGGCGGATCCGGTCTGCACGCGCTCGCGTCGGCTACCTGCCTGAGCTCTTCCGCTATCAGCCGTGGCTCAACGCGGCCGAGGTGCTGACCCTCCACGTCCGGCTCGCCGGAATCGCGGTGTCCGCACAGGAACAGCGCGACTGCCTGGCGCTCGTCGGCCTTGCCGAACGCGCAGACGATCGCGTCGGCGGATTCTCCAAGGGCATGCAGCAGCGGCTCGGGCTGGCCGTCGCCCTGGTGGCTCGGCCGGAGCTCGTGGTCCTCGACGAACCGACCAGCGCGCTCGACCCGCTCGGTCGCGTCGACGTGCGCGACATCGTGCTCGACCCTGAGGGCACGGGGCGTCGCGGTGCTGCTCAACTCGCACCTGATCGGCGAGGTCGAGCGGGTGTGCGACCGGGTGGTCATCCTCGACCGGGGACGGGTCGCCGCATCGGGCACCCTTATGGATGCCTCTCCCGCACTCGTGATCGATCTCAACGGGATCGATCTTTCCACCCGCGATCGCCTGGTCGCGCTACTCGCGGATTTCGGTCTCGTTCGGTGTCCAGGAAGACGACATCACCAATCCGCGGACGTGGATCGCGCACTTCCCCACCGCCGAGAAGCGCGATGCTGCGTCGGCCGCTGTCGCGGGCGAACCGGACTTCAATGCGCTGCGCCTTCGCGCGACCGACGTGGAGGACGAGGACTGGGCGCGGCGAACGCAGGCGGAGCTGCCGGCCGTCCGTATCGGAACGGTGATCATCGCGCCGCCCTGGGACGTGCCGAAGCCGTCCCTGCAGGTGCCGGATCCAAATATCACGGTGATCATCGAGCCCTCGCGCGGTTTCGGCACCGGCCACCATCAATCGACCAGGCTGTGCCTCGTCCTTCTGCAAGGTCGCAATCTTGCGGGTCTGCGCGTGATCGACGTCGGGACCGGATCCGGCGTGCTCGCCATTACGGCCGCAAGGCTCGGCGCCGCGTTCGTCGCGGCGATCGACAGCGATCCCGATGCCGTTGAGAATGCCCGCGAGAACATCGTGGCGAACGACGCGACGCAGATCGTCGAAGCGCACGTCGACGACCTGACGACGACGACGCTCGATCCGGCCGACCTGGTCACCGCCAATCTCACCGGAACGTTGCTGTCGCTGCACGCCGCCGACCTTGCGCGCCTATTTCGCCCGGCGGATCGCTGATCGTCTCCGGCTTCAACATCGATGAGAAGGCCCGAGTGACTGAAGCCTTGTCGGCGCATTTCACCCTGAAGAGATGGCCGAAGAAGATGACTGGTTCGCGTTCGTGTTGACGAAGTAGACAGCGTTCAGCTAACAGGTCTCAGCTAACAGCTATCAGCTGACAGCTATCAGCTGACAGCCATCAGCTTTCAGCCATCAGCTAACGGCACCTTGGCACCTTGGCACCTTGGCACCCTGGCACCCTGGCACCGTGGCACCCTGGCACCGTGGCACCCCTTAGAGCCCCCAGATCGCTGCGATCGCAGCCAGTGCAGCGACCGCCATCGATTCGGCACGGAGCGTGAACGGCCCGAACGTCACCGGGACACAGCCACCCCGGATCGCGGCGTCGACACTCCCGACTGCCAGCCCCCTTCAGGGCCAAGCAGCACCGCCAGTCGTCTCGGTTTCTCCAGGCTCAGCAACGAGTGCATGGGCTGTACATTCATCCCTGCGGACGGCTCCACGAATAGCAGCGTCAGATCAACCAGCCGGCCAGCAGCCACGACTCAAGGCTGCGCGGCTCTGAAATGACCGGCAACGTCGCGCGACGGCATTGCTTCACCGACGCCATCGCGACCCGCCGCCACCGCGCCAGGGTCTCTCCGCGACGGGCGAATGACGGCTTCACATCAGTGTGCGCGGTCAGCACCGGCTGGATGCTTCGGCCCCCATCATCGTCGCGTCGCGGACCGCGGCGTCCATGCTGTCGCCCTTGAGCACCGACGGGCAACGACGATGGCGAGGGGGCCGGGCGATCGCCGGTATGCGCTCGACCACCCGCAACGATGCGGTCTCGCGCACGGCGGCTTCAACGACCGCGCGGTACTCGGCGCCGCGGCCGTCGAACACGACGACCTCGTCTCCGGCGCCGAGTCGCAGGACGCGCGTCAGGTGGCGCGCTTCGTCGGGCGGCAACATCACCGACGCGAGATCCGGGTCGAGGTCGGGCGCGTAAAAGCGCGGCAGCATGCGCCTGATTATCCTGCAGCCGGACATTGCTTTTCAAGGGCCAGAACCTCGGCAAGTACAAGATCATCGCGCCCCTGGGCAGCGGTGGCTTCGGCGCCGTGTACCTCGCGCAAGACACCTGGATCGACAAGCGCGTCGCGATCAAGGTCCCGCACCGCCAGAACATGGACTTCGGCGAGCTCCTCCACGAGCCGCGCCTGCTCGCCAGCGTCAGTCATCCCAACATCGTGTCGATCATCACGGCGGAGAAAGAGGACAACGTCTTCTTCATCGTGATGGAGTACGTCCCTGGCGAGACGCTCGAGAACATCATCGCGGCCGCCGGCGCGCTGGACGTCAACCGGTCGCTCGACTTCACCTGCCAGATCTGCAACGCCGTCGATCATGCCCATCGGCAAGGCGTGATCCATCGCGATCTTCGCCCGGCCAACGTGCTGGTGACCGACAACGACATGTGCAAGGTCGCCGACTTCGGGACGTCGCGCTTTCTCGAGATCGCGGCCCACGGCACGACCGTCATCGGCAGTCCACCCTACATGGCGCCGGAACAGTTCTCCGGCAAAGCCGTGTTTGCATCCGACATCTACTCGGTCGGCATCACGATGTACCAGATGCTCACCGGCATGCTGCCCTACGATGCGCCCGCGCCGGCCGACCTGGGCAAGCTGATGTCCGGCGAGCTGGTGTCGCCGCCGCGGCTGAAGAATTCCGCGATCCCGAAAGTGATCAGCGACATCGTGATGAAGGCGCTGTCACCGGATGTCACGAACCGCTATCAGCGGGCCACCGACCTCATGGAAGATGTGCTGTCGGCCCGAACGCGGCGCACGCCTCAATCCGGCCGCTGCAGCAACGGTCGACGCCGCGGAGCCCCGCGTCGGTCCGATGATTCGCAGGGCATCCAGAACCGATTGCGCGCCCGCGAAGCACCGGCGGCTCGATTCTGCTGGCAGTGCCGGAAGCCGCTCCACGCGCGCACCGATCGATGCCCGTTCTGTAACGAAAAACAGTAGTTTTTCGATCGCCGGCGCGTGCACCGCGGATTGGACCGCCTGCCAGCTCGAGGCATGTTAGAATCAGCCCGGTTGTAGATCGAAAGAACGGAGCAAAGAATGGCCTTCAGCGGGACCGGAAAAATCTGGATGAACGGCTCCCTCGTGGAGTGGGCAGACGCGAAGATTCACATCGCGTCGCACGTCATCCACTACGGCAGCGGTGTCTTCGAAGGCATCCGCTGCTACGACACGCCGAAGGGCTCGGCGATTTTCCGGCTCGACACGCACATGAAGCGCCTGTTCGATTCGGCGCGCATCTACCGGATGGAGCCGGCACTGGATCAGCCGGCGATGACGACGCGGTCCTGGAAACGATCCGGGCCAACGAGCAGAAGGCCTGCTACATCCGCCCGATCATCTATCGCGGCTACAACGCACTCGGCGTCAACCCGTTCCCCTGCCCCGTCGACGCAGCGGTGCTGACGTGGGAATGGGGCGCTTACCTCGGCAACGAAGCCCTGACCAACGGCGTGGACGTCCGGATCGCCTCGTGGTCGCGATCAGCGCCGAACACCTTCCCGACGCTCGCCAAGACATCTGCCAACTACGCCAACTCGCAGTTGATCAAGATGGAAGCGATCGTCGAGGGCTACAGCGAAGGCATCGCGCTCGACACGTTCGGCTATCTGAGCGAGGGCAGCGGCCAGAACCTGTTCGTCGTCCGCGACGACTGCATCTACACGCCGCCGCTGACCGCGTCGATCCTGCCGGGGATCACCCGCAACAGCGTGATCACCATCGCGCGCGAACTCGGTTACAAGGTCCGCGAAGAGATGCTCCCGCGCGAGCTGCTGTACATCTGCGACGAGGCGTTCTTTGCCGGCACCGCGGTCGAGATCACGCCGATCCGCTCGGTCGACAAGGTCCAGATCGGCGCCGGCGCACGCGGTCCGATCACGGCGGCGATCCAGCAGGAGTTCTTCGACATCATCAAGGGCGAAGTGCCCGATCGCCACAACTGGCTGACGTATGTCTACCCGGGCGAGCCGCTGCAGCCGGTAGGCGCCGGATCAGCCAAAGGCCCGCGGCGCGAAGCTAGCGCGCGCTGGGCCGAGAGCTGGCACAAGGCAGCCAGGGCTGGCACAGATGCATATCAACGAGCTTCTACAAACTGCTGTCACGGCCGGCGCCTCCGACCTGCATATCAAGGTCGGGAGCTACCCGATGATGCGGGTCAGCGGCACGCTCGTGGTCGCCAGCGAAGAGAAGCGGCTGGAGCGGGCCGACACCGAGGCGTTCGCGCAGGCACTCTTCACGCCCGACCTGGCCCAGAAGTTCAAGACCTCGCAGGAAGTGGACCTCGCGTACAGCGTCCCCGGTCTCGGCCGGTTCCGTTGCAACGCCTTTCAGCAGCGCGGCACCGTCGGGATCGTCATGCGCGTCATCCCGACCCGGATCGCCTCGATCGACGAGCTCGGACTGCCCGGCGTCCTCAAGCACATCGCCACCGAGGAACGAGGCTCGTCCTGGTGACCGGGACGACAGGGAGCGGCAAGAGCACGACCCTCGCGGCGCTGATCGACCACATCAACTCGACCCGTTCCGCGCACATCATGACGATCGAGGACCCGATCGAGTATCTGCATCGGGACCACCACTCGATCGTCAACCAGCGCGAAATCAACGTCGACACCAATCGTTCTCGCATGCGCTGCGCAGCGCGCTGCGCCAGGATCCGGATGTGATCCTGGTCGGCGAAATGCGCGATCACGAAACGGTTGAGACGGCGCTGCTCGCCGCCGAGACGGGCCACCTGGTCGTCTCGACGCTGCACACACTCGACGCGACCGAGACGATCAATCGCATCATCGCGGTGTTCCCGCCGCACCAGCAGCGGCAGGTCAGCATCCAGCTCGCCAGCGTCCTCAAGGCGGCGATCTCACAGCGGCTGATGCCGCGCGCCAACGGCGTCGGACGCGTCCCGGCGGTCGAAGTCATGGTCACCACCGCCTTCATCCGTGACTGCATCGTCGACAAGGACAAGACGTCCCAGATCCACGGGGCGATTGCCGCCGGTACATCGCAGTACGGGATGCAGACGTTCGATCAGTCGATCTTCGGTCTCTATCAGCAGGGGCAGGTCACGCTCGACGAAGCGATGCGGTGGGCGTCGAACGTCGACGAATTCAAGCTGAAGGTCCAGGGCATCTCCACCACTGCCGATCTCGCTCGCGACACCATGGCGAAGAGCGTCGGCAGGGCCGCGCCGGAGATCACCAGGTTCGGTGGATAGTGACGTGCCTATATCGACGCACTCGAGACTGCTCGCGCGGCGGGAGCTCGTCGGTGCAGCAGCTCCGATCGCGCCTGATCGATCGGGAACACACCCCCGAAGAGATCGACGACGCCGTTGAACGAGCTGCTCGAGAACGGGCGCGCTCGATGACCGCCGCGTCGCCCGTGCCTACGCGCGCACCGCGCTGAAGATCAAAGGACGCGGACGGCTGCGCGTCACGCGCGAGCTGCAGACGTCGGCATCGCCCGGGAGATCGCGGCGAAGCGATCGCGGACGTGTTCGCCGATCTGGACGAACGAGCGCTGATCGACCGCGCCATTCAGAAGAAGCTCCGTGGCGGCAAGAAGCTGGTCACGATGCAGGAGCGGGCGCGTCTCTACCAGTTCCTGATGCGCCAGGGCTTCACACCGGCGGCCGTTTCGACGGCGATACGACGCATCGGGTCATCGTCCAGCGAGACGTAGTGCAGCCCTTCAGGGCTGCATCATCAGACGAAAAGACCATCAGCAGCCCTGAAGGGCTGCACTACGACTGACATGGCAGCCCTAAAGGGCTGCACTACGACCGTCTACCGGTCGACCGTAAGATAGACGGATGCGCTCGCGCGAGATTCGGAGCAGTTTCCTCGAGTACTTCCCAGAAACACGGCCATACCGTCGTGTCGAGCTCCCCGCTCGTGCCGCACGAAGACCCCACGCTGCTCTTCACCAATGCCGGGATGAACCAGTTCAAGGACGTCTTCCTCGGCCACGAAACACGAGCGTACACGCGCGCCGCCAGTTCGCAGAAGTGCATGCGCGTCAGCGGCAAGCACAACGACCTCGACAACGTCGGCCCGTCCCTGCGGCATCACACGTTCTTCGAGATGCTCGGAAATTTCTCCTTTGGCGACTACTTCAAGCGCGACGCCATCCCGTTCGCGTGGACGCTGCTGACGGACGTCTGGGGCCTGGATGCGACCCGCTTGTTCCCCACGATCTTCAAAGGCGAAAGCGGCGTTCCACGCGACGACGAGGCGTTCGAGATCTGGAAGACCGTGGTGCCCGTCGAACGGATCGGCGAGCTCGGTGCCGCCGACAACTTCTGGTCGATGGGCGACACGGGTCCGTGCGGCCGGTGCTCCGAGATTTACTTCTTCAGGGGCGCGGACCTTCCCTGCGATGCCGAGAAGCTCGGACGGGCGTGCGCGGGAGTCGAGTGCAGCTGCGACCGCTACATCGAGATCTGGAACAACGTGTTCATGGAGTTCGATCGCCAGGCAGACGGCACGCTGAATCCGCTGCCGGCACGGTCGATCGACACAGGCATGGGCCTCGAGCGGATCACGGCCGTGATCCAGGGCAAGCTGTCGAACTACGACACCGACCTGTTCACGCCGATTCTCTCGGCCATTGCCGCCAGGGCCGGGCTGACCTACACGGCCTCGGTCGACGGCGCCGCCGACGTCTCCATGCGGGTGATCGCCGACCACCTTCGTGCGATGACGTTTCTCATCTCTGACGGAGTCGTTCCGTCCAATGAGTGGCGTGGCTACGTGCTTCGCAAGATCATGCGGCGGGCCATGCGTCACGGGAAGAAGCTCGGTTACACCGAGCCTGTCCTCCACCAGCTGGTGGACACGGTCATCGACGAGATGAGTGATGCCTATCCGGAGCTCGCGAGCAATCGCGCCCGATCGTTCGTGTCGTCCGCAGCGAAGAAGAACGATTCGATGCGGTGCTGACCGCGGGTCTGCCGCGGCTCGAGGAAGTGCTCGATCGCGCAGCGGCGAGCATCGCATCGTGCCCGGCGAGGAGGCATTCAAGCTCTACGACTCGCTCGGGATGCCGCTCGATTTCATCGAAGATCTCGCCAGCCAGCGCGGCCTGGCGCTCGACCGCGAAGGCTACGAGCGTGCGATGGAAGGCCAACGCGTGAAGGCCCGCGCGGGGAGCTCGTTCAAGACTGCCGACAAGGGCCTGGCGTTCGCTGTGACTCCGGAGTTGGAGAAGGCGCTGGATGCCGCCGGCGACGTGTTCGAGGGATACGAAGCGACTCGCGTGGCGGGCGTACCGGTGCTTGCGCTGTTCGACGAGAGCGGGCAACCGGCCACCGAACTCGGCGAAGGATCCCGCGGATACGTTGCGGTCGCAAAGACCCCCTTTTACGTTGAATCCGGTGGACAGGTCTCCGATACGGGGCGCTTGATCGGTGCGAGTTCAGTGGCGGCCGTCGATCGACTACTGAAGCAGGGTGCGACCCGTCCGCGGCTCCATCACGTCGCCGTGGAACAGGGTCGTCTCCGGATCGGCGAGATCGTGACCGCCGAGGTCGTCGACCAAACCAGGGATGCCACGAGGCGCAACCACACGGCCACTCACCTGCTGCACGCGGCGTTGCGGCAGGTGCTCGGCTCACATGTGAAGCAGGCTGGATCCCTGGTGGCGCCGGACCGCTTGCGCTTCGACTTCGTCCACTTCTCCGCCGTGACCCGCGAACAGCTCGATGACATCGAACGCATCGTCACGGCGCAGGTCGTGAGGAACACGGCAGTCACCACGGAGGTCCGCTCCGCGGAGGAAGCCATCGCCTCCGGAGCGATGGCGCTCTTCGGGGAGAAATACGGCGATCGTGTCCGCGTCGTCAGCGTTCCCGGGTTCAGCATGGAACTCTGCGGCGGCACGCACGTGCGGGCCACCGGTGACATCGGCCCGTTCGTCATTACGGAAGAGAGCGGCGTTGCCGCTGGCGTCCGTCGTATCGAAGCGCTGACCGGCCTCGGGGCGGTTGAATGGATCGCAGCACCAGCGCGAGCAGTTCGGACGTGTTCTCAGCACGCTCGGCGCCGCTCCGGCGCATGCGGTTGAAGCGGTGCAGAAGTTCCAGGCTGAAGTGCGGCGCCTCGGCCGCGAGGTCGACGCGCTGAAGATGAAGCTCGCGCTTGGCGGGAGCGCAGCGAGCACCAGCGGCAGTGGTGACGAAGCGCAGCTGGTCGAAGGCGTAAAGCTGGTTACCAGGCGTGTTGCAGGTCTCGAGAAGGCGGCACTGCGCAGCCTCTCCGACACGCTTCGTGATCGGCTCGGCACGGGGGTCGTCGTGCTCGCATCGGACAATGACGGCAAGGTGAGCCTGGTCGTCGCGGTCTCGAAAGAGCTGACCGATCGAGTGAAAGCTGGAAATCTCGTGAAAGCTCTCGCTCCAATCGTTGGCGGCAGTGGCGGAGGCCGGCCGGATTTCGCGGAGGCCGGCGGCAAGGACGCATCCAAGATCGACGACCTGCTCAAATCAGCCCCACAGGCGCTGTCGGCCGCCCTCGGCACGGTTCAACAGAACTGAGGGGCCACCGTCCCAAACTGGAACATGGAGTCTCGAAGAATCGCTGTAAGTAGTTGATTCTGCGAGGCCTGGCCTTTGCCTTGTCTGGGTCGTCGGAGCCAGCTAAACTGCTGAATCCGGCTTTCCAGATGAGTTTCTCGCTCTTCCGTATCGTCTTGATCGCACTGGTGTGCACGGCTGCGCCTCGAGCGGCCGATGCGCAGATTTATGCGTGGCGCGACACCTCGGGCACGCTCGTGCTCTCGAATTCCCCAAAGGACGCGTCTGCCGTGACATTTGCGGTGGCCGGGGCCCCGACCGGTATTCGAACCACGCGCAAGGCCCTGAGCCGGCGTGCGGCCGAATACGATCCCCTGGTGATCGAGCATGCGGCCGCAAACGGAGTGCGGCCCGAGCTGGTTCGCGGCGTGATCCAGGCGGAATCTGCTTTCAATCCTCTCGCTCTCTCGAATAAGGGAGCCATGGGGCTGATGCAGTTGATGCCAGCGACCGCGGCCGATTACAACGTGCGCAACCCATACGACGCAGCGCAGAATATTCGCGCGGGGGTCGCGTACCTCAAGAGCCTGCTCACCAAGTACGGCAACAACGAAGAGCTCGCGCTCGCCGCATACAACGCCGGACCCGGCGCGGTGAAGAAATACGGCGCCGTGCCCCCATACCGCGAGACTCGCAACTACATTGCACGGATCCAGGGTACCGCCGGCTCGGGTCCACCCGTCACCACCATCGTCTACCGCCAGGTCGAATTCGTGAACGGACGCGAGATTACGCGTCTCTCCAACGTTCCCTCGACCAGGTCCGTCGCCCTCCGCGCCGGCATCAACTAAGCTCACAACCTTTTTCGTCACACTCCCGTCGAACATGCATCCGGATGTGATACATCCGTAACGGATGCATAAGCCCAAACGATCCGCATCGCCTGACCCAGCGGAGTTCATCCCGCTGACGGCCGCCATCCACCACATTCTTCTGGCACTCGCGGATGAGGAGCGGCACGGCTACGGAATCATGCTGGAGGTGGCGAATCTCACCGGCGGCGCCACCCGGATGGGACCCGGAACGTTGTACGGAACGCTGAAGCGCCTGCTCGCCTCGGAACTGACCGAAGAGGCGGATGAACGACCCGATCCTGCACTGGACGACGAACGCCGTCGGTATTACCGCATCACGCCGCTCGGGCGTAGGGTGCTCCAGGCCGAGACGTCGAGGATGCGGCTGTTGATCAACGCCGCCCGCGCGAAGAAGGTTCGCCCGTGAGGGAGCGCGTCGCTGAGCGCGTGTGTGCGCTGCTCCTCTGGCTCTACCCGCCCGGTTTCCGCCGGGCGCACGGTCCGGCGATGCGCCAGTTCGTCCGCACTGTCCTTGACCGCCGCCAGATCGGGCCGGTCGCGCTTTCGCTCGACACGCTGCGTGGTGCAGTGGTCGAGTGGCTCTCGACCGTATCTCCGGGGCGGCGTCCCGCCATTGTTCCATCCAGCCGAGGAGGACTGATGCGACATGTGACGAAAGACATGGCTCACGGCGCCAGGATGCTGGGGCAGAGTCCAGGATTCACGACGGCCGCTGTACTGACCCTGGCCCTCGGCATCGGCGCGAATACGGCGATCTTCACACTCGCCTATGCGACCGTGCTGCGCCCGGTGCAGGTTGATCGTCCTGAACAACTGGTCACCGTGCCATGGAGCAGCTCCTACCCTGACTACACCGAGTATGCGGCCCGGACCGACATTTTTGCCGGCGTCGCCGCCGTCGCCGGCGCCGGCAGGGCAAACATCACGAAGGATGACACCAGCGATCTCGCCGAGATGGAGTTCGTGAGCGGCAACACGTTCAACGTGCTCGGTGTGCGCGCCGCGCTGGGGCGCACACTGGTGCCGGCTGATGATGTACTCAACGGCCCCGACGTCGCTGTGCTCGCACACGACTACTGGAGATCGCGGTTCGCTGCAGCGCCGGGTGTCGTTGGCCGCACGATCCGCATCAATGCGCAGCCAGTCACGATCGTCGGCGTCGCGGAGAAAGGCTTCCGCGGCACGAGGCTCTCGTCAAATCCCGCCGTGTTCGTGCCGCTGTCGTCCGTTCAACGATTGCAGACCGGGTTTCTCAGCAAGGTGCCCTTCCGCACGTCACGCGGATTCGTCTGGCTGACGGCAATCGCCCGCCTGCGTGAAGACGTGCCGTGGGTACAGGCGGAGGCGGAGATGGACGCCATGTACCGGCGCCAGCATCCGCCCGCATCCGGTGAACCGGTCGAGCACCTCACCTTCGAGCCGCTCCCCAGTCGGGCGCTCGGGCGCGGGGCGGCGCTCACCCGCAAGTTCGTCACGCTCCTGTTTGGCGTCGTCGGCATGACGCTGTTGATCGGCTGCGCGAATCTCGCCAACCTTCTCCTGGCGCGCGCGGCTGCTCGCCGTGCAGAAATCGGCATCCGCCTCGCGCTTGGCGCGACGAGGAGCCGCATCCTCCTTCAGATGCTGGTCGAGAGCGTCCTGCTCGCGACCCTCGGCGGAGCTGCCGGCCTTGCAGTCGCCGCAATGTGTCTCCAGGCGTTCTCCTCGTACCAGCTGCCAGGCGACCTCGATCTCTCGAAGATCCCGCTGCACGTGAGCGTCACCTCGCTCGCGGTCACGACGATCCTTTCACTCGCGACTGGACTCTTGTTCGGCGCGGCACCCGCTTGGCGTGCCTCGAGAATCGACATCCTTGCCTCGCTCTCCGCGCAGTCCAGAAGCGCCACGCCGCGTGGTCGCCTGCGCAGCGTGCTGCTTGCGGCACAAGTGGCCATGAGCCTGGTCCTGCTCACGGGCGCCGGACTCTTCAGCCGCAGCCTCGTTGCTGCGCTCGACCTGCCTCTCGGTTTCGATGTGACCGGCGTCACCACGGCGTCCGTCAACCTCGGGCTCGCTCGCTACGACCCGCCACGCGCTGAAGCGTTCTACACGTCAGCACTCGACTCTCTACTCGCGCTGCCACAAGTGGAATCAGCGGCATGGAGCACCGTCGTTCCTACGCTCGGCGGCCGCTGGTCGGAGGCGTCGATCGAAGGCTACCGGCCCTCGCCGAACGAGGACGTCACAGTGGCGATGGCCCATGTCACCCCGCAGTATTTCCGGACAGCTGGAATGCACGTAACCGATGGACGGAATTTCTCCACGACGGATGTGAACGGGGCGCCGCTCGTGGCCGTCGTGAACAAGACCATGGCCGATAAATACTGGCCGGGGAAGAGCCCGATCGGCGGCAGGATCAAACTGTTTGGCGGCACCGGCGTCACTGTCATCGGCGTGACCGGTGACACGGTTGTGAGGGAGATTGGCGAGAAGAACCAGCCGTTCGTCTATCTTGCCTTCCAGCAGTGGCTCCAGGTGCGGGAGACTGTCGCAATCGATCCCGCCCATCTTTTCGTCAGATTCAAGCAGGGCGGCGACGACGGCCCGTCACTGGTGCGCGACCGCCTGCGCGCCATCGACCCTCAGCTCCCGCTCTATGACGTGCGACCATTCGCAGAGCGCGTCCGCGGACTCCTGATGCCCCAGAGGCTCGGGGTCACCCTCTTCCTGTTCGCCAGTTCGCTCGCGCTCACACTCGCGGTGGTGGGGATCTACGGCGTCGCGAGGTACATCGCCACGACGCGAACTCGCGAGATCGGCGTTCGGATCGCGTTGGGGGCGACGCGCCGCGGGATCACGATGATGGTACTGGCGGAGGGAGCTCGCCCGGTCGCGGTCGGAATCATCGCCGGCCTGGCGGTCGCGCTCGCGTCGGCGCGATTCCTCCGGGCGTTCCTGCTGGGCGTTGGCCCCCTCGACCCGGTGACGTTCGCCGCAGTGACGCTGCTGATGGCGACGATCGCGGCGGCCGCCACGTACCTGCCGGCACGGCGCGCCGCGCGCGTCGAGCCGGTCAGCGCGCTTCGCACCGAGTAGGTCCTGACGTTTACAATCGATGGGAATGCGACTCGATGTGTGGCTCGACATCGCCTGCCTGTATCGCACGCGCTCGGAAGCTCAAAAGGCCTGCAACGGCGGGAAGGTCGACGTCAACGGCGCGACCGGCCGCCCGCACCGCATCCTCAAGTTGGAGGATGTCATAGAGATTTCGCGCCCGCATGGACGACAGCAGAAGCTGATCGTGCGGGGCTTCGCGGAACAGCACGTCGCCAAGGCCGAGGCGCGAAAACTCTACGAAGACGTCACGCCTCCGCCTTCGCCCGAAGAACTCGAGATGATGCGGATGACCCGTCTGGCTCGTCCGTTCTTCAGGGCCGCGAACGCCGGTTCGCCGGACAAGCGAGAACGCCGGGAGCTGCGAAAGATGAAGGAAGGCCGAAGCCGCTAACCCGTGCTACAATCAACGGTTTGTAAGCCCTGAACACAGCGTTTCCAGAAGGATAGATAACTTGGCCAGCCACGCTTCCGCGCTCAAGGCGCATCGTCAGAACCTCGTCCACCGCGAACGGAACCGCGCTATGCGCACCCGCCTTCGTGGGGCGCTCCGCACCATCCGCGCTGCGGTCGATGCCGGCGACCCCGCCCAGCTGAAAGAGGCCGTACGTGACACGGTTTCGCTGGTCGACAAGATGGCGGCGAAGGGCGTGATCCACAAGAACGCCGCCGGCCGCTACAAGTCGCGCCTGGCGACCCGCGTCAGCGCCAAGTCAGCGACGGCATAAGTCGACCACCAGGCGCTCGAGCAGCACCCGCGGATCTCCGCCGGAACTCTTCAGCTCCAGGTCGGTCCTGAACAACGCTTCGACGGCCGTACGAACCCTCCGGGGTTCGGCGGCTGCCAACCTGTCTCTCACAAACCACGCAAGCTGCCCGACGATCTGGTACGGCACTCCCCCGCCATCCATCGCGAGGCCGAGCTGACGCAGCGCTTCGGCCGTGTCGCCTCTGCTGATCGCGTTCGTCACTGCCCAGTCGTCGTGCGATGACTCGCTGCTGACGACCTCGCGGACGTCCTGCAGGGAGATCTTCGGCTTACCCGTCGTGTAGAGCAGCACCCGTTCGACATCCGCGCGAAGGCGGCCGATATCGGTTCCGGCGCGCTCGGCCACCAGGCGAACGGCTGCCGGGTCGATCTGCTGACCGGCGTCGACCACCGCCATCCGGACCTGCTGTTCGGCGACCCTGGCCACCTGCCGCAGATCCACTTTCGCATCCTTGCCGGCCTTCAGCCCCCAGCACTCGACGATCGTGGCGTGCTTCAGCAGGCTCTTGTTCGCCTTGCGCCCTCGATCGATATCGGTAGCGACCAGGACGAGCGTGGTGAGCGGCTCCGGCCGTGACGCGTAGTCACCGAGCGCATCCAGGTCGCTCGCGGGCTCATCCTCGGGGTCGACGGACTCTTCGTCTTCGCCGGCCTTCGCCCGCCGTTTCGGTTTGAGCAGCCGCTCGGCCCGGAGAACGAGCACGACGCGACGATCGCCGAGCATCGGCAGCGTGCGCGCGGACTCGACGATCGAGGTGGCGGAGACGCCCTTGTCGTTCGCATGCAGCCGTTCGAGATTGAACGGACGGAGTTCGTCCTCCACCACCGTCGACAGGTCGTTGGCGAGACGCGACATCTCCGTCTCGTCGTCACCCAGGATCAGGTAGAGAGGATCGGGTTTTCCCTGCGCAATCTGCTTGCGGACGGCCGCCGGCGTGGCAGCGGGCATCAGAACGCCTCGAGGATCGACGACACGATCGTGCGCGCGAACGCACTGGCGAGCCGCTCGAGCGCGTTGACGTCGTTACCGAGGAAGGCCGCGGGATCGGTCGCCGTAGCGGTGCTCGATACGTCGTATTCCTCGCGGAACTGCAGCGACGGATTGGACCAGAGGACCTTGTTGTCCCTGACGGTCTTGAACTCGATGTTGGCGGTAAGCGTGAGGACGTAGCGAGTCGCCTGGTTCCGCTCGTTCACCGCGGCCGGTCCGATCATCACCGATGTGATCTCACCCGAGAGCACTGCGTCGACGCCGGCGTCGCCCGGCTCGACGCGGTACTTGCCGCGCCCCGCGAGCTCGGCGCGCACCTTGTCGGTGACGCGGCGCTCGAGATCGAAGACGTTGGTGTTGTTCCTGAACAACGGAACGCCGATCACCTTGATCCAGGACGGAAGGAACGATCCTCGCCCCGACAGCGAATAACCACACCCGGATAACGGCAGCAGCAGAATCACTGCCACCAGCACGTGAACGGCGCGTCGGTATGTCATTCGATCAGCCAACCACGATGCTCACGAGACGATTGCCCGCGCCGCCGGCGACAACCACTTTCCGCACCGTACGTCCGTCGGTGTGCTTCGCGACCTGCGGATCCCGCAGCGCCATCTCGCGCAGTTCCTCTTCGGTGATATCTGCCGCTGCCGTCAGGCGGGCGCGGAGCTTGCCGTTCACCTGGACGGGAACCGTGATCTCCGACGCCTTCGCGACTTCCGCGTCGAACGCAGGCCAGCCGGCCGCCACCACGCCGCCGGTATGCCCCAGCATCTCCCAGAGCTCCTCCGCCATGTGAGGTGCGAACGGCGAGACCATCAACACGAGCGACTCGATCGCTTCCTTCAGAACTGCCACAGTTCCTGGGCGTTCGATCGTGCCGACACTCTCAGCAGCCTCACCCTCCTTGCCCATGCGCAGGCACGAGCTGCGGCTGCAGAAGGCATACAGCTCGTTGACCAGTTCCATGAGCGCAGAGACGGCCGTGTTCAGATGCACGCGCGGATCGAGATCGAATGTCACCCGGCGGATCGTCTCGTGCGTCTTCCGCCGCAGCGCGCGCTCCGAGTCGTCGAGTTCGAGACCGGACGGGCCAGGAATCCCCGCGCCGCCGATCGTCTCGCACAGTTGATCAACCAGTCGCCACACGCGCGCGAGGAAGCGCCAGCTCCCTTCGAGGCCGGCGTCCGTCCACTCGATCTCTTTCTCAGGCGGCGCGACGAACATGACGTAGAGCCGCAGCGCGTCCGCACCGAACTGCTGGATCATGTCGTCGGGATCGACCACGTTGCCCTTCGACTTCGACATGACCTGGCCGTCCTTGAGGACCATGCCCTGCGTCAGCAGCCGCGCAAACGGCTCGTCGATCGTCGTCATCCCGAGATCGCGAAACACGCGCGTGAAGAAGCGCGAGTAGATCAAGTGAAGGATCGCGTGCTCGACACCGCCGCTGTAGAAATCAACCGGCCCCCAGTAACCGACCTTGGCCGGATCGAAAGGCAGATCACCATTGGCCGGGTCGCAGAACCGAAGGAAATACCACGATGAGTCGACGAACGTGTCCATCGTGTCGGTGTCGCGCCGGGCCGGCCCACCACACTTCGGGCAGATCGTGTTGACGAACTCCGGGATCTGTCCGAGTGGCGAATCGCCGCGGCCACTGAACTCCGCGACCTTGGGCAGACGGACGGGCAGGTTCTCGTATTTCTCGGGGACCATGCCATCGCGATCGCAATAGATCACCGGAATGGGCGTTCCCCAGTACCGCTGGCGCGAAATGCCCCAGTCCTTCAGCCGGTACTGGACGGTCCCTTCCCCGATCCCGCGCGCGCGCGCCTCATCGGTCAGCCGCTGACGCGCCGCGTCGGAGGCGAGTCCGTCGTACGAACCCGAATGCACCAGCACGCCGTCGCTTTCAGCTGCCTCGGTCAGTGCCGCTGAATCCGGTGCCGCTCCATCAGCAGGACGGACGACCACCGTGATGGGCAGGCTGTACTTGCGCGCGAACTCGAAGTCGCGCTGATCGTGTCCGGGCACGCCCATCACCGCGCCGGTACCGTACTCGCCGAGCACGAAGTTGGCGACCCACACGGGCACAGGCTGCCCGGTGAACGGATTCTTCACCGTCCGGCCGGTGTCAAAGCCCTCCTTCTCCACCTCACCCGTCATCCGGGCGTTGCGGTCCTGCCCCTGGAACTTCTTCAATCCGTCCGCGAAACGATCGGGCTGCTCCTTCGACCATGACTGCACCAGCGGATGTTCAGGCGCCAGCAGGATGAAGTTCGCGCCGAAGATCGTGTCGATGCGCGTCGTGAACACCTCGATGTTCTCGAACTTCACGCGCGCGCCCTCAGACCGTCCGATCCAGTTCCGCTGCATCGTCAGAACTTTTTCGGGCCAGCCCTGGAGCGACGAATCGGCGGCGGCGAGCAGTTCGTCGGCGTACTTGGTGATGCGGAAGAACCACTGCTCGAGTTCGCGAGTCGTGACCGTCGTGCCACAGCGCCAGCACGCGCCATTGATCACCTGCTCGTTCGCGAGCACCGTCTTACAACTCGGACACCAGTTGACGTTGGACTTGCGCTTGTAGGCGAGGTCCCGCTCGAGCATCTTGAGGAATACCCACTGGTTCCAGTGGTAGTAGTCCGGCATGCAGGTGGCGATCTCGCGCTCCCAGGCGTAGCTGATGCCCAGGCGCTGGAGCTGCCCTTTCATGTGGGCAATGTTCTCGAGCGTCCAGGTTTCCGGGTGGGTGCCGTTCTTGATCGCAGCGTTCTCGGCCGGGAGGCCGAATGCGTCCCAGCCGAACGGATGCAGGACGTTGAAGCCGCGCATCCGCTTCATGCGCGCGACGACGTCGCCGATCATGTAGTTGCGAACGTGACCGACATGCGCGTGCCCTGACGGGTACGCGAACATCTCGAGGCAGTAGAACTTCTGCTTTCCGGGATCCTCGGTGACCTCGAATGCGCGCGTCTCGCGCCAGCGATCCTGCCACTTCTGCTCTATTGTCTGGGGTTTGTAATCCGCCACTATCCTTGAATTATATTCGGACGCGGCGATCGACGAAGGTACGCACGTCCGTCAGCGGCACGCTGGCCATGCGAAGCGCCGGGCCGTTGTCGATCGCATCACCGCGGGCCATGCCCAGGGCCAGACCGGCAAGCGTCTTCTGGAGCGGATCCTCGGAGGTCGCGAGCTGCTGTTCGAGTGCCGCCTCCGGGATGTTCGTTTTCGCGATCGACTTGCCGAGCGCCGCTTCAAAGAGAGCCACGACGGCATTCGGGCTGACCGGCTCCGGTCCGCCGAATTCGATCACCTGGTTGTGAACCGCAGGATTGTCCACGCATTCGGCCACGTACGCCGCAACGTCCGACGCCGAGACCAGGCTGACCGGCGCGTCTCCGCTCCCGTAGATCCTGACCTGCCCGCCAACCGGATCGAATCCCGCATGGGGGCTCAGCCACACGTCCATGAAGAACGACGGACGGACGATGGTGTAGGTCATCCCGCTCTCGCGCAGCCGCCGCTCGACGGCACGCTTCGCGTCGGAGAGCGGAAACGGCGCGTTCATGTTGCCGCTGAAGGAGACGTAGATGAAGTGGCGCACGCCCGCCGTCCGTGCCGCATCAACCAGCGCCAGCTGTCCATCCCGATCGACGGAGAAGATGTTGTCACCGGCGCCACGCGAGATCGTTGCAGAGGCGGTCGAGACGACAGTATCGATCCCTTCGCAGGCCGCCCGGAGGGATGCCGCGTCCTTGAGATCCCCGTGGAAAAGGGTCGCACCAGTCTGCTCGATGCGTGGCGGTCTTTGTCGCGTCTGACTGTGCCCTGGCCAACGCCCGCACACTCTTGCCTTTCTCCTGCAGTCGACGGGTGACCGCCTGCCCGACCACACCAGTGGCTCCAACGACGAGAATCATGCTGTCAATCCTTTCGAGAGGAGAACGCCCGCTTCGTACGAACCGAGTTCCTGCGCGCGCGCCAGCATGCCTTGCTCCGGAAGACCGAGCGCAATCGCGGCGCGTGCAAGTTCAACCAGTGTCGTCTCTTCGTTGCAGATCCACAGCAGCGAGAAGTTGTAGCGATCCCGCTCGCGAAAGAGCCGCATCGCCTTCACCAGTGACTCTTCTCCGTCTCCACACCGCGAAAGGCCCGCAAGTGCCTGGACGGCGAGGAAGCCGCCACCAAGGGTCCGTTCGCGGCCATGGATGTGGGCCAGGACCTGTGTGAGTGCGGCGTGCGCGGCCGCGGTATCACCCTGGTCGAGCGCGGTCCGCGCCAGGCAGCAGAGGGATATCGCACGGAAGGTGTCGCGATACATGTGGTCCGATTTTTCGGCCGCGTCGATACCGGCCAGGCAGGCCTCGCGCGCTTCCGGCAACCGGCCCTGCAGGCGGAAGCACTCACCCAGAAAGCCGCTGGCGCCGGATGTCGGAGTCGCGCCCGGCTGATGCTCCATCGAGATCGCCCGCTCCATGCACCACTGGCACTCCTTCAGATTCCCGAGGGATTGATGGACGGCGGCGAGACCGACCCAGGCGAAGCCGTGCATCGCGCCTGTTTCGACCGCGCGCTGATAGAACGGCAGGGCCTCTGCCGAGCGTCCCCGGAATTGCAGAACACATCCACAGAAGTACGGGGGGTAGCCATCGACCGGATCGAGTTCGGCGGCGCGGAGCTCCGCTGCGAATGCCTCGTCCATGCGGCCGTATCGCATCAACGCATAGCCAAGCCACACGTGCGGATCGGCAAGCAGCGGATCGGCCGCAATGGAGCGCCTGGCGTACTCGGATGCCTTGTCGAGTTCCGCATTGTCGGTCGTAAACGTGAACCGCATGGCATGCAGCGCGGCGAGTCCGGCCAGCGCCTTGGCATGGTTCGGCTCCTCGCGGATCGCTTGTTCGTAGAGCTCCCGCGCCTGTTCGAACGTGCCTTTCTGCAGCCGTTGAAACAAACGCCGGCCTCGCGCATAGCATTCGAACGCCTGCAGGTCACGCCGCTGCAGGACGCCTTGCGCAGGCGTCGGCAGTTTCAGGTGCAGGCTCTGAAGAACAGCGCGAGCGAGGCGATCCTGCATCTCGAACAGCGTGTCCACCGGACCGTCGAGCTTTTCGCCGGCGATCACTTCTCCTGTAGCGACATCGGTGAGCTGGCTGGTCAGCCGCAGCGCCGGGCCGAGGCGCTGAAAGCTTCCGAGCAGGATCCACCGGCAGCCGAGGATGCTGCCGAGCGTCAGCGCATCCTGGGTGTGATCGACGCCCGTCGGATTCGTGGACCGCAACGTCGCGAGCATCTTCTGGCGCCCGACCAGGGTGAGCCCCGGAACACGTGCCAGGTCGGCGCTCACGCTTTCCGCCACGCCGCTCCCGATCCAGTCGTCGTCCGACGCCCCGGACAGATTGCGAAAGTCCAGCACGACGAGGCTCTGCGGCAATGCCGACGCGACCGTCGCGCCCTCGGTCACCGCGCGCAGGTCGGACAGCATCGCAGAGGCGGATTCGTAGCGCGCGGCTGGATCCTTCGCCAGTGCACGGTGGACGATCGGCCAGAGCGCCGGCGGAATGGATCCCCCGGTGAGAGGCGGCGGGTCGTAACTGAGGATCGCAGCGATCCGCTCGGTGGCGTGAGATCCCGGAAAGGCCGGCCGGCCGCTTATCAGTTCGTAGAGAACTGCCGCGAGCGCGAACAGGTCGGATGCGGGACGGAGTTCTTCGCCGCGCAACTGCTCGGGCGACATGTAGCCCACCGTGCCGAGAATTCGTCCGCCGGTCAGGTTGGCCACGGTCGTGTCATCCGCCCGGTTCGCCCTCAATGCCTTGGCGAGACCAAAATCGAGCAGCTTCGGCGCGCCGTCGTCGGTGAGGATGACGTTTTCAGGTTTGATGTCGCGGTGCAGAATGCCGGCTGCGTGTGCGTGATGCAGCGCTTCCAGCAATGCCGACGCAATCGAAATGGCTGAGGCCGGCGCCACGGGCCCGCTGCCCAGGACGTCGCGGAGCGTGCGGCCACGCACGTACTCCATGGCGATGAATGCGCCGTCGGCGCCCTCGCTCGATTCGTAAAAAGTGGCGATAGCGGGATGCTGGAGCCTGGCTCCGGCTTCGGCCTCCATCAGTAGCCGCTCGCGAAGTTCTGGGTCGACGTCGTTGGCGACGAGTTTCAGCGCCGCCTGGCGTCCGAGCGCCAGGTCGTTCGCAAGGTAGACCGCTCCCATTCCACCTTCACCGAGGCGGGCCTCAATCCGGTAGTGCGACAGGGTGCGCCCCAGCACGGGCGGCAATCGTCCCGCGAGGCGGGCAGCGTGTCAAGGGCTCCGCTCACCACGTGGGAGGTGGCAGGTGCGACGTGCTTATATGCGGACGGCGGGACGTGCCGCCTGCGGACGTGCTATAGACCGGGCCAATAGCGGGCGTTGGCGGCGCGGGCGGCGGCGACACCACGCTCACCGCGCGGAGCCGGAGAAGCTGTGAATTCCTTCGCGTTCCCCGCGACGGCGTCCGTGCTGAGAATCGAGAGAGTGACCTCTAAACAATCGCGCAAGGCGGGCAGGTCGTAGCCTCCCTCGGTGACGAGCGCCAGCACTCCAGACTTCGCTGCGGCGGCCTTGATCTGCGCGACGATTCGAGCGTAGCCGCCCGCGCTCATGCGCATCGACGCGAGCGGGTCTGCTTCGTGTGCGTCATAGCCGGCGGATACCAACGTCAGCTGCGGCTCGAACTGCTCGAGGACCGGGACCACTATGGCGCGGTAAACCAGGTCGTAGTCGGCGTCGGTCGATCCCGCTTCCATCGGTATGTTGACGGTGAAGCCCTTGCCCTTCCCGGCGCCGCTTTCCTCGGCGGCGCCGGTGCCCGGATAAAACGGGAACTGATGGCTCGACACGTACAGCACCCGCGGATCGTCATAGAAAATCGATTGCGTGCCGTTGCCGTGATGGACATCGATGTCAACCACCGCGACCCGCTCGATGCCGGAAGCGATCGCCGCCGCTGCCGCGACGGCGACGCTGTTGAAGAGACAGAATCCCATCGCCTTTTCCCGCTCGGCATGGTGACCCGGCGGGCGCACCAGCGCGAATGCAGTTTCGCGCGTTCTCAACGCATGTTCGGCCGCCTGCACCGTGGCGCCTGCCGCGAGGAGCGCGACCTCGTACGACTCCGGCGATGTAAACGTGTCCGGGTCGAGCATCGACGGTTTGCCCGCAACCGACTCGATGCGAGCGAGATGCACCGCGTCGTGCACGCGCGCGAGCTCCTCGCGCGAAGCCGGCCGCGGTTCTGCCGTCCGTCCCCCCTGTTCGCGCCAGCCTGACGCCACCTCGTCGAACACGCGGGCCCGCTCCGGCCTCTCCGGGTGCCCCGGCGGCGTAACGTGCTCGCCAAACCGCGGCGATGTAAACAACAGCATGCTGCCTCTGTGCCTCTGTGTCTCTGTGGCCTTGTGTAACCTGTTAACTCTGTGCCTCTGTGCCTCTGTGGCTACCGGCTCTCGGTGTCTCCCTCAACATCTCCAGAGCCCGGACCTCCAACCCTCGAAGCGCCGCGTCCACCGTGGCCCTGTGCTCCTCGAGAATTCGCTCCTCCGTGCCCGGGACCGTGAGTGGCTCGCCAATCGCCAGCGCCACATTCGCAAACGGCTTTGGAATCTGCGTGCGATCCCAGCTGCCGAGCGTCCAGTGGCGATCTGATTCGATGTGATACGGAAGAATCGGCTGTCCGGTGGCCCCGGCCAGAAACACCACCCCCGGCTGAACGACTCGCGCCGGACCGCGCGGTCCGTCTACGGTGAAGGCGGCCGGCTTCCCCGCCAGCAGATCGCGGCGCAACTGCACCAGCGCGCGGGCGCCCCCTCTCGACGTTGACCCCCGCGCCGTGCTGAACCCGAACTTCTCCAGGATCTGTGCGATCCACTCACCATCGAAGTTCTGGCTCGTGATGACGACGATGTGCCGGTTGCGGAAGTGATGCAGGCCGGCGAGGATGCGGCCATGCCAGAGTGCGAGGATCGGTTGCCGTCCAGAGGAGATGATCGCATCGAAGCGCGACGCGCCGTCCACTCTCCAGCGGTAGGTGCGGCAGAGGACGGCGATCAGCGGAAAGGCGATCCCCGCGATCAATGTCGCCTTGAAGCGCTGCCAGGCAGAGAGCCGCACGTCGTCAGTATCTACCAGTGACGTGCGCCTACATACCCTCGTATTGCGGACCGCCGCCACCTTCGGGCGGCACCCAGTCGATCACCTGGTACGGATCCATGATGTCGCACGTCTTGCAGTGCACGCAGTTGGACGCGTTGATCTGCAACTTCTTGCGCCCGTCTCCGGCATCGACCATCTCGTAGACGTTGGCCGGGCAGAACCGCAGACAGGGATTTCCGTATTCCTCGCGACAACGGGTGGCGCAGATGCTGGCATCGTGGACGATCAGGTGTGACGGCTGGTCTTCAGCATGCCTGGTGCCGGAGTAATGGACGTTGGTCAGCTTGTCGAACGTGAGCTGCCGGTCGATCTTCGCCGGTCGAACCGGGACATCGATGTCCGGTTTATTCGCGCCGTAATACTCGCCGAGTTTCTTGATCCGTTCGTAGCCGGCATGTGCCGGCAGGTCCTTGAACCACCATCCGCCGGTCACCAGCGAAAGCCCCGAATACATCAAGGCGGGCAGCAGGCCGTAACTGAAACTCTGATGCACGTTGCGCACGGGATAGAGTTCCCGCCGCACGTCGCTCGCGTTGATCAGGTCTTCGTACTTGCGGAGGCGCGCCGCCGATACGTCGTTGGCGCGCACCGCTTCGAAGGCTGTCTCCGCGGCCTGCATCCCGGTGCGCATCGCCAGGTGTATGCCCTTCAGGCGCATGGAGTTGACGAAGCCGCCTGCATCGCCGGCTATCAGCACGCCGTCCGCGTAGACGCGTGGGATGGTGTGCCAGCCGCCTTCCGGAAGCGCCTTCGCACCGTAGCGGACCATCTGGCCTCCCTTGAGAATGGAGGCGAATGCCGGATGCTGCTTGAAGTGCTGGAACGTCTGGTGCGGATCGAACATCGGATCCCGGTAGTCGAGGCCGCTGACAAAACCGACCGACACGAGACCGTCCGGCATCGCGTAAAGGAATCCTCCGCCGAACTCCTCGGATCGCAGTGGGTAGCCAAGCGAGTGGATGACCGTGCCGGGCTTGATCCGATCCTTCGGGACCTCCCACAATTCCTTGATACCGATTGCATACAACTGGGGCTGCTTGCCTGCATCGAGCGCGAAGCGCCGTACGAGCGCCTTGGTGAGATTCCCGCGCACCCCGTCGCACAGGATGGTGACCTTCGCCTTGATGTCGACGCCCGGCTCGAAGGTCGACTTCTTCGTGCCGTGCTTGTCGATCCCCTGGTCGCGCGTTCGCACGCCGATCACGCGATCCTCGTCGTAGAGGATCTCTGCTGCGGGAAAGCCGGCAAACATGTCGACCCCCTCCGCTTCGACCAATCCGGCCATCCACTTCACGAAGCGGTTCAGCGAGATGATGTAGTTGCCGTGGTTCTGGAGGGGGGGCGGCGTAACCGGGAACGGAATCTTCGAGGTCCTGGTGAGGAAGTAGACCTGCTCGTGGTGGACCTCCGAGGCGAGCGGCGCCCCCTTTTCCTTGAAGTCCGGCACCAGCTCCTTGAGGGCCGACGGATCGAGCATCGCACCCGACAACATGTGCGCGCCCGCTTCCCGCGCCTTCTCGAGCACCGCGATGCTCAGCGGCTCGCCGCCGTCCTTCTTCTGCAACTGCGCCAGCCTGAGCGCGGCAGACATGCCGGCGGGCCCGCCGCCGACGACGAGAACGTCGACTTCTAATTCTTCGCGTGCCATAGCTCTCAGCTGTCAGCTCACGGCTGACAGCTACTTACTCAATTCCGCAATCAACGCCGGCACCACTTCGAACAGGTCTCCCGCGATACCGAAGTCCGCGATCTCGAAGATCGGTGCTTCCGGATCCTTGTTGATGGCGACGATGGTGCGCGAACCCTTCATGCCGACGAGATGCTGAATCGCTCCGGAGATGCCGAGCGCGACGTAAAGCTTGGGTGCAACGGTCTGCCCTGAGCTCCCGATCTGGCGATCCATCGGCAGCCACCCGGAATCGCAGATCGGTCGCGACGCCGCGATCTCCGCACCCATGGCCTGCGCCAGTTTTTCGACCAGCTGAAGATGCTCCTGCCCCTTGATCCCGCGACCAACGGCGACGATCCGTTCAGCCTGCGACAGGTCGACCGCCTGCTTGGCTTCCTTGAACGGCGCTTCCGGCTTCTGGCGGATGGCCGAGGCGTCGACCTCGATCGCCGCCTTGCGGACCGCAGCTGGCGACGCCCCGCGCACAGCCGCGTCCGCCCGAAATGCACCGATCTGACAGGTGACGAGATGCGGTGCCGGGCCTTCTGCGGAGACGTCGGCGTTCAGCTTTCCCTGGAACACCGGACGCACGTAGATGATCCCGTCTCCCTGCTTCTTGATCGCGGTCACATCGGTGATCAGCGCCCGCTGCAGACGGGCTGCGAGTGCCGGAGCGAAATCGCGCGTCTGGTACGTGTGCGGCAGGAAGACGTGGGTCGGCGACTCGGCGGCAATCAACGATGACAGGGCCTGGACGTAACCGTCAGCCGTATAGTCCGCAAGGGCGGGCGCGTCCACCGTGATCACCTCCGCAGCATCGGCACCGGCCAGCTCGGTTGCGAGCGCATCCACGCCGGCGCCGGGCACCGCGATCTTGACCGGACCGCCAGCCTGCTGCGCCGCCGCGATCGTTTCCCAGGACGCGCGATTCAATTTCCCTTCACGTTGCTCGGCGATGACGAGAATCATGAGATCACCCGCACTTCATCGCGCAGCTTCTGGACGAGCGCCCGGGCCGCTTCCACGGGAGAACCTGGCAGCATGTGCGTCTTCTTGCCCTTCTCCGGAAAATACACGCTCAGGATCTTTTGCGCGGCGGCGGTGGAACCGGACGGCGCCACCTTGCGGATCTCCTTCTTCTTTGCCGCCATGATGCCCTTCAGCGTCGCGTAGCGAAGCTGGTTGATACCGCTCTGGATGGTGAGCAGTGCCGGCAGCGGCAGCGTCATCCACTGGAACCAGCCGCCTTCGAGCTCCCGCTTCACCCTCATCGTCGAGCCGGTCACCTGGACTTCCATGATGATCGTCGCGTGCGGCATGCCGAGCGTCTCCGCGAGCACGACGCCCACCTGCCCGAAGCCCTGGTCGTCAGACTGCAGCCCTGTCAGCACGAGATCGAACTTCTCGTCACGTACCGCGGCGGCAAGCGCGTCGGCGATCACGAAGGCATCGGCAGAGGCGAGCGCGTCGGACTCGACGTGGATGGCGCGATCGGCACCGCGTGCGAGCGCCTCGCGAAGCACCTGCGTTGCACGGGCCGGACCGGCGGAACAGACGACCACCTCGCCGCCGTGCTTCTCTTTCAGCCGCAGCGCCTCTTCGAGGGCGTAGGCGTCAGGCTCATTGAGCTCGAAGCTCGCGTCCTGATCGCGGATCCAGCTCTTACTGTCGTTCACGCGCAACTGCCACTCGCGGGTGACGACCTGTTTGATGCAGACGGCTATTTTCATGACTTTCAGCTGTGAGCTGTCAGCGATCAGCTGTCAGCTACTCATGGAAGCGCTTGAACAGCAACGCCCCGTTGGTGCCGCCGAAGCCGAACGAGTTCGACAGTGCGTACTCGATCTTCGCCTCGCGCTTGGTGTTGGGCACGTAATCGAGGTCGCAGTCCGGATCGGGCGTCTCGTAGTTGATCGTGGGTGGGATCAGCTGGTGCTTGATCGCCAGCGCGGTGATGCCGGCCTCGAGCCCTCCGGCGGCCCCCAGCAGGTGACCGGTCATCGACTTGGTCGATGAGATCTGCAGCTTGTGCGCGTGCTCGCCGAACAGCCGCTTGATCGCGAGCGTTTCGAGCTTGTCGTTGAAGGGTGTCGAGGTGCCGTGGGCGTTGATGTAATCGACGTCTGCCGGCTTGATGCCCGCGCGGCGGATGGCCATCTCCATGACGCGCATGCCGCCGTCTCCATCCTCGGACGGGGCGGTGATATGGAACGCGTCCGCGGTCATGCCGTAGCCGACCACTTCCGCGTAGATCGGCGCGCCGCGACGTTTCGCGAACTCCAGCTCTTCGAGCACGAGGATGCCGGATCCCTCCCCCATGACGAAGCCCTCACGGTCCTTCTCGAATGGACGGCTCGCGCGCTCGGGATCATCGTTACGGGTCGACAGGGCGCGCATCGCGGCGAACCCGCCCACTGCGAGCGGGGTGATCGCGGCTTCGGATCCTCCCGCGATCATCACGTCCGCATCGTCGCGGCGGATGATCTCGAAGGCATCACCGATGGCATGCGCTGACGCCGAGCACGCCGTGCAGGTCGCCGAGTTCGGCCCCTTCGCGCCGAGGCGAATAGACACCTGCCCCGCGGCGAGGTTGATGATGGTCGCCGGAATGAAAAAGGGAGAGATGCGACGGGGACCGCCTTCGAGAAAGGCCTTGTGCTCGCGTTCGATCGTGCCGAAACCGCCGATGCCGGACGCAATGAACACGCCGACCCGCGTCGCATTCTCTGGCGTCACGGCAAAGCCGGCGTCCTCGACCGCGAACTGCGACGCGGCGATCGCGAGCTGGATGAAGACGTCCATCTTCTTGACGTCTTTTTTATCGACGAAGCGCAGCGGATCGAAGTCCTTGACTTGACCCGCGATACGCGCGGAAAACTGCGAGGCGTCGAAGTGGGTGATCAAGCCGATCCCACTGCGACCCGCGCAGAGTGCTTCCCAGTTCGCCTCGGTGCCGATGCCGAGCGGCGACACGATGCCGACGCCCGTCACGACCACTCGCCTGCTCAAAGAGCCTCCTGACCTGCCGGCCAGCCCTGAAGGGCTGGGCTACGGCTACTTTTTCTTGCTGTGGGATTCGATGTACTCGATCGCTTCCTTCACGCGCGTGATCTTCTCCGCGTCGTCGTCCGGGATCTCGATCCCGAACTCTTCTTCGAAGGCCATGACGAGTTCGACCGTGTCGAGCGAATCGGCGCCCAGGTCGTCGACGAACGACGCATCCGGTGTCACTTCTTCTTCATCCACGCCCAGCTGCTCAACGATGATGCTCTTAACCTTGTCCGCGACGGCCATTCAGCCCTCCTACATGTACATCCCGCCATTGACGGCCAGGACCTGCCCGGTAATATACGACGCCTCGTCCGATGCGAGGAAGCAGACGGCGGACGCAATGTCCTCCGGCGTGCCCAGCCGTTTGAGCGGGATCTTCGCTGCCCACTCCTCATGCGCGCTCCCGGTGATGGCGCGTGTCATGTCTGTATCGATCAAGCCGGGCGCCACCACGTTCACCGTGATGCCGCGCGACGCCACTTCCATGGCCACGGATTTCGCGAACCCGATCAGCCCTGCCTTCGAGGCGGCGTAGTTCGCCTGCCCCGCATTACCACTCTGCCCGACCACCGACGAAATACAGACGATCCGGCCGCCGCGCTGCTTCAGCATCGGCTTGAGTGCCGCCTGAGTCAGCGTAAACGCCGCCGTCAGGTTCGTGCCCAGCACCGTGTCCCAGTCGTCGCGCTTCATCCGCAGCATCAACTGATCTTTCGTGATGCCGGCGTTGTTCACCAGGATGTCCAGCCGCCCGTGTTTCCCGGCGGTCGCGGCGATGGCCGCCTCCGCCGCGCCCGCTTGCGTCACGTCGAGCGCCAGGGCGTCTGCTTTGCCGCCAGCCGTCAGGATGGCATCGACGGTGGCGGCTGCATTGTCGCCGCGCGCAGCAGCGACCACGTGGGCGCCGCGCGCTGCGAGCTTCTCGGCGATCGCCCGTCCGATGCCGCGGGACGCGCCTGTCACCAGCGCGACGCGGCCTGAAAGATCAATCATATAAAAGCTACCGGCTGCCAGCTACCAGCTTCCAGCCATCCGCTAAGAGCCGCCAGCTTTCAGCTCAGACATCGCAGCCGACAGGGTCTTCCCGTCTTCCACGTTCATCGTGCGAACGCTGCGATCGATCTTGCGAATCAAGCCCGACAACACCGATCCCGGACCGAGTTCGACGAACGTCGTCACCCCTTCCGCGACCAGTCGTTTGACCACCTCTTCCCATCGCACCGGCGCCGATACCTGCTGCACGAGTGCCTCGATCGACTCGTGCGCGCCACGCTTCGGCTGCGCGTCCACGTTGGCCACCACCGGAATCCTCGGCGCTTCTGTCGACAGCGCCCGCAGTTCGGGCGCCAGCCTCAGTTCCGCAGGTTTCATCAGCGCGCAATGGAACGGCGCGCTCACGGCCAATGGAATGACGCGCTTGGCGCCCAGCGCCCTTGCCTTTTCTCCGGCCAGCGTCACCGCCGCCGTGTGACCGGCGATCACCACCTGCCCTGGTGCGTTCAGGTTCGCCGCCGAAACCACCTGCCCCGATTCGGCCGCTGCTTCGGCACACGCCGCCGAGACCGCATCCGCGTCGAGCCCGAGCAGCGCCGCCATCGCCCCGGTGCCTACGGGCACGGCCTCCTGCATGTATTGCCCTCTGCGGCGTACCGTGCGAAGGGCATCCCCGAAGGATAGCGTACCGGCCGCGACGTGCGCCGAGTACTCACCGAGGCTGTGGCCTGCCGCAAAGACGGCGTCGACTCCCTGCGCCCGCACCAGCCGTTCGACGGCAATGCTCATCGCCAGGATTGCCGGCTGCGTATTCTCGGTCAGCAGGAGGCGCTCTACCGGACCGTCGAAACAGAGCGTACTCAGCGCCTCGCCGAGCGCCGCATCGGCCTCGGCAAAGGTGTCGCGGCAGACCGGGAACTCCGCCGCCAGCGACTGTCCCATGCCGACCTTCTGTGCGCCCTGACCTGGAAACACGAACGCGATCATGATGACAATTTCTCCAGCAGTCCTTCATTGACGGCACGAAACGCCATCGTCACCGCGTTACGCACCGCCTTTGCCGACGACCGGCCGTGCCCGATGATGCAGATGCCGTTGATGCCGAGGAGCGGCGCCCCGCCATACTCGGAATAGTCGAGGCGCTTGCGGAAGCGGCGGAAGGCCTGGGCCGAGAGCAGGTAGCCGATCTGCGAGCCGAAGGTGGACTGCAGTTCCGCGTGCAGCAGCGATTCGATTGCTTCCACCAGCCCTTCACTGATCTTCAGCGTCACGTTGCCGGTGAATCCGTCACACACGATCACGTCGGTCTCGCCCGCGTAGACGTCACGCCCTTCGATGTTGCCGATGAAATTGATCGGTGCGGACTTGAGGAGCTGGTGGGCCTCGCGCGTGAGCTCGTTCCCCTTGCCCTCTTCTTCTCCCACAGACAACAGCCCAACCCGCGGCGTGGGGCGTCCGAACGCAAGGCGCGCGTACGCCGATCCCATCTCGGCGAACTGGACGAGATGCTGCGGGCGGCATTCGACCATCGCTCCAGAGTCGAGCAGCACGGCCGGTTCCTGGCGGGTGGGAATGATCGTGGCGAGCGCAGGACGTTCGATGCCGGAGAGCCGGCCGAACGCGGCGATGGCGGCCATTACCGACGCGCCGGTGTGGCCGGCGCTGAACAGAGCCGCGGCGCGTCCGTCACGGACCGCTTCACAGGCAAGCTTGATCGACGCACGCGGTTTTCGGCGCAGCGCGGCGGAGGCTGGCTCCGCCATGTCGACGTGTTCGGGGGTGTCGAGGATCTCGAGGTCGAGGGTGCCGGCGGCTGGATGCCGCGAGAGCTCCCGCTCGATCAGGTGCCGGTCCCCGGCCAGCAGGAGGCCGATCTGGAGATGCCTGGCGGCGACGAGTGCTCCGTCGATGATCGTTCCGGGGCCGTCATCGCCACCCATGGCGTCGATGGCTATGCGCAAAGAGCGTCCAGCTTTCAGCTGCCAGCTTTCAGCTACCGGCTACAGCTATGCTTCTTCGACAGCCTTGACCTGCCGCCCGTTGTAGTAGCCGCAGTTGCTGCAGACCTGGTGGGGCTGCTTGGCTTCCTGGCACTGGGGACAGGTGCCGACGGGCACCGGCTTCAGCGTGTCGTGGGTGCGGCGCTTGGCCGTCCGGCTCTTGGAATGCCGGCGTTTAGGATTAGGCACGAGTCAGTTCTCCTTGTCGGTATTCAGCAACCCCTTGAGGACCGCCAGCCTGGGATCGTCCCAGGTCGGCCGGCACCCGCAGTCGGCGCTGTTCAGATTCGCCCCGCAGTGGGCACACAGACCGCGGCAAGCCTGGCTGCACAGCGGCTTCATCGGCAGCGCGAGCTGGAATTGTTCGCGCAGCATGTCTATGACGTCCAGCGCACCCTCGCGATAGAAGGCGGTGGTCAGGTCGTCTTCGGCTATTTCCCGTTCCGGTTCGGTTTCGTCGATCGCCGGCACGTACCGGAGCTCGAACGCTGCGTCCACGGGCATCTCGAAATTCTCGAGGCATCTGCCGCACTGCAGCTCCACCCTCGTAACCGCATGCCCTTTGACGCGGAAGGCGTCGCTGCCGACTTTCTCGATGTCCATCGAGAGCTCGACCGGTGCCGCGATCCGATAATCTTCGTCCTGCGGATCGAAATCCGCCGGGTCGAATCGCCGTTCAAAATGCTCGCGCGCCCCGCGCAGCTGGTTCAGTTCGAGAAGCATGACTCACAGGGGCCATCAGGGCCCATATAGGAACCCGTCATTATACATCGGGCCAGCTGAAAATCGGGCAATCGGCTATCCACATCGGATCATCGCCCATCGGATGATCGGGATCGAGCCATCGGCCGATCGGCTCATCGGCTCATCGGCTCATCGGCTCATCGGCTCATCGGCTCATCGGCTCATCGGCTCATCGGCTCATCGGCTCATCGGCTCATCGGCTCATCGGCTCATCGCAGCGTTAGGTTGCCTTGAGCACGCGAAGGGTTTTCGCTCCTTCCCGAATGCCCTGGAGCCGCTTCCAGTGCTCTCTTAGCGCGAGCCGGCCCTCCCGAGTCAACATCACGGAAGTAATCGGCTGCTTCCCCTCGAACTTCTTGTCGATTCGCACGAGTTCGGCCTGCTCGAGCTTGCGCGAGATGGCTCGACAGGTTTCCCTTGGTCAACCCGGTGATGTTCAGGAGAAACAGGAAATCCGCCTTATCGCACGCCGACAGTGCGGTCAGGATCGCGAGGCGCGAAGGTTCGTGGACGACGCGGTTGAGCGCCGCCAGATGTTCAAACGGGGTCGGCATCGACGCATCCTTCCATCAAGACTGCTCGGTCTCGCCGGATCCGCCTCTAAGGAACATGTTGCGCTCCAAAAAGCGGTGATCGAGCCACCCAGTCAGGATCATCGGACCCGCCATCCACAGAAACGATTGGCGAAGCCACAGGGTGAGTCGAGGCTCTCCCGCCGTGCCCAGGCCAGCAAGACTCGACGCCATCGCGGCGATCGCCATTGTCAGAAACCAGGGACGGAAGGGACGATCGCGGTAAGCGATCCAAAAACTGTAGAGGGCTATGGCAAGGAACACTAACGACGGCATTCCGCGGACCACGCCGGCCTGGTCCACCGCGGCGGCGAGCACGAGGAGCAAGGCGAGGACGATGTATTCCGCAACTGCAGAAAGGCCACCTTCGGTCCTCCCGAATCGACGACGGTAGTACCGCTCCGTCAGCGCGATCCCAAGGGACACAGTGCCTGGCAGCATCCAGCGCCAACTCCGGTGCTCCCAGCCTGGACCCAGCGCCAGGAACAACATGAACACGCCGATGATCACCCTGGTGAGACCCTGCAGGCTCCTGAATCGGAGGCTGATGAGCGTCAGGCGACTATCGTTACCGCCCGCAGTCGATACAGATCCGGGGTCCACGAGACGATTGGAGCACACCGCGGTTTGCGATGCAAACCGATCTGCGCCAGTTGAGACTGGAGGCTGACAACTGAAAGCTGAGAGCTGTTAGCTGTTAGCTATTCGCGCCGGATGGCGACCCACGGCTTCGGCACGAAGAGCTGCTCGTAGAGGTTGACCGCGTAACGGTCCGTCATGCCGGCGAGAAAGTCCTTGGCTGCCACGTCCAGGCCTTCCGACGCGATCGTCTTTGCGTCCAGGTACTCCGTGGGCTGTTCGCGGACCTTCTCCCAGAGACCGCCGAGGATCCCTCCCGCCTTCTTGAACTCGGCGGTCGCCACCTCGTTCTCGTAAACCGCTTCGAACAAAAAGCTGCGGAGACCGACAGTGGCGTCGAGGATCTGATCGCTCATCCTGATCTCGGCCATTCCGCCATCGAGCGTCTGGTGTACGACGTCGGTGACCATGCGGCCGATACGCTCCGATGAACTGCGGCCCAGAACGGTGACGCGCTCACGCGGCAGATCCTCTTCACGCAACAACCCGGCGCGGACCGCATCGTCGATATCGTGATTGACGTAGGCGATGATGTCGGCGACCCGGGCGATCTGTCCTTCGATCGTGCTGGCACGATGTTCCGGATCCGCGCCGACCGGCATGCCGCTCTTGCCCTTCGAGTGCCGGGCGATGCCGTCGCGCACTTCCCATGTGAGATTCAACCCCGCTCCGTCATGCTCGAGCACGTCGACGATGCGCAGGCTTTGCTCGTAGTGATTGAATCCACCCGGGATCAGGTCGCTGAGCACGCGCTCGCCGGCGTGGCCGAATGGGGTGTGCCCCAGATCGTGACCGAGCGCGATCGCCTCGGTCAGCTCCTCATTCACACGCAGGACCTTGGCGATGCTGCGCGCGATCTGCGAGACCTCGAGGGTGTGCGTCAGGCGGGTGCGGTAATGATCGCCGGTGGGCGCAAAGAACACCTGCGTTTTGTGTTTCAGGCGGCGGAACGCCTTGCAATGAATGATGCGGTCCCGGTCGCGCTGAAAGGCCGGCCGGATCGGATCTTCTTCCTCCTGCCGCAGCCGCCCCCTGGAATCCGCACTCTTTGCCGCTTCAGGCGCCAGGATCTCCCGCTCTCGTTGCTCCAGCTGCTCTCGAATGGTCATGCGGTCGTCAGGATGGTGTCGAGGAAACTCGTGCCGTTCGCGAGCGGTTCGACGCCGAACAGGTCCGCGATCGTAGCGCCAAGGTCGGCGAACGTCTCGCGTGTGCCGATGTGGACGCCGCGCGTGATCGATGCCCCGGTGATCATCACGGGCACATGTTCCCGCGAGTGATCCGTGCTCGGTGTGGTCGGATCGTTACCGTGGTCTGCAGTGACAACCAGCATGTCGGTCGGCAGGAGCGCCGGCACGAGAACAGACAGCCGCAGGTCGAAGCGTTCGAGATTGGCCGCGTATCCGGCGACGTCGTTGCGATGCCCGAACTGCGTATCGAAGTCGACCAGGTTGGCGAAGATCAACCCGCGCTCCGTCGACTCCATTGCTTCGGCCACCGCATCCATACCTTCGTCATCGTCTGCGGTGTGCACGGCCTTCGTGATTCCGCGCCCGGCGAAGAGATCCTCGATCTTGCCAATCCCGATCACCGGAAGATCGTGGCCCTTCAGAGCGTCGAGGAGTGTCGGCGCGAACGGCGTCAGGGCGAAGTCGCGACGATTGGCCGTGCGCTGGAACGCTCCGGGCTTGCCGACGAACGGACGCGCGATGACCCGGCCGACACCTGCGCCTTCGCCGGCGATCTCGTAGGCAATCGAGCACCATCGATAGAGCTCTTCGACCGAGACGACCTCCTCGTGCGCGGCAATCTGGAAGACGCTGTCAGCCGACGTGTAGACGATCGGACGGCCGGTGCGCATGTGCTCGTCGCCGAGTTCGTCCAGGATTGCGGTTCCCGATGCGGTCTTGTTGGCCAGCGCGCGACGCCCGATGCGCCGCTCGAACTCGCCCAGGATCTCGGCGGGAAAGCCGTTCGGGAATGTCGGGAACGGACGATCGAGCACCAGGCCTGCGATTTCCCAGTGGCCGGTCACGGAATCTTTTCCTGGCGAGCGCTCCGCCATGCGACCAAAGGCCCCGAGCGGAGTCTCGTCGGATATCTTGCCGATGTCGACGATGCGATCGAGGCCGAGGGATCGGAGCGTCGGCACCTTGAGGGGCGCGACACGGGCGATATTGCCGATGGTGTTGCTGCCGATGTCGCCGTACGTGCCCGCGTCCGGCAGTTCGCCGACTCCGGCGCTGTCCATCACGATCAGGATCACGCGGCCCGGACGCGCAGTGCTCAATCAGCCTTCGTGGGATGAAAAGTAATTGCCGATCGCCTTCGGCGAACGAATGCTCGCGATCGCATGTTTGAAGACGAGGTGGTCGGCGCCGGAGTGTTCGATGATCACCGCGAACTTGTCGAAGTTCTTCACCCGCCCTTCGAACCCGGTGCCATCCATCAAGCGCACCTGCAGCGAGAACTTCTCGCGGCGGGCGAGGTTGAGGAACATGTCCTGGATGTTGGGTTGTGTCGGTGCGTGACGGACGTTAGCGGGCTGAGACATCGCGGCGGCTCTCCAGGGACGCGACAACGCGGGCGACATCAGTCAACGTTTCGTCGCGCTCACCTGCGGCGTGAATCCAATGTAGGTTAGGCTCTTTCCTGAACCAAAGCAACTGCCGTCGCGAGTATTTCCTGTTCTCACGGACGATCAACTCGCGGGTCGCCGGCTCATCCCGCACGCCTTGCAAGTGCTCCAGCACCTGCCTGTAGACGAGCCCGGTGAATGGATGTGCGGTGAGTGCCAGGCCGGAGGCAATCAAGCCGCGAACCTCATCGACGACACCCTGCTCGAACTGCGCATGCACCCGTTTGGTGACCCGCTCCAGGGTGGCTTCCGGCGGGATCTGAAGCGCAACCGACAGGATCTCGTACTCAGGGAGCGGGGATTGTGTGTCCGCGAAGTGAGCCGTCAGCGGACGTCCAGTGAGCACATAGACCTCGACCGCCCGCACGATTCGCTTGAGGTCACGCGGTTGAATGCGCTCGGCCGAGGCGGGATCTACTCGCGCGAGCAGACGATGCAATCGTTCGGATCCGCGCCTTGCCGCGATCGCCTCTAATCGTGCCCGGAGAGCCGCATCACGACTCGGGCCGGGGAAGAACCCCCTCGTCAGCGCCCGGTAATACAGCCCCGTCCCGCCGGCGAGGATCGGAAGCTGACCCCGCGACGTGATGTCCCGAATCACCGTCGCCGCCTCGCGTGCATACCGTGCGGCGGAATACTCCTCGTCTGGATCCGCGACATCCACCATGTGGTGCCGCACGCCCTGCTGCTCTGCCGCCGGCACCTTGTCGGTCCCGATATCGAATCCACGATAGACGGCGGTCGAGTCGCAGCTGACGACCTCGCCGTCGAACATTCTGGCAAGCCGGATTGCGAGCGTGCTCTTGCCTGTTGCCGTGGGACCGAGGACGGCGACCAGAAGCGGCCGCGCCGTGCCGGCTTCCCGATCCACCACGGTCAGAGCGCCCGGTAGACCGCGAGCGCCGACAGGACCGCGAGCAACATCAGGAGGCCGATTTGCTGCACTCGTGTCGGCAGGATCATCGCGGAGGAGATTCGTTGAAGTAGAACGTGACGGTGAAGAACGCCCTGTCGTCGGGGTATTCGGGCGGCAACTCGAGCGTCGGGTTCGACGCAGCCAGCGCATTGAAAGCGGAGTTGTTGAGAGCGTCCGAACTGGCGCCCTGCACGACCTGGAGATCGGTGATGCGGCCGTCCTTGTGCACGAAGAAGGTGATCACCACGTGCCCCCGCATGAACATCGCGGCGTCGGGGATGAACCAGTTCCGCTTGATCTGCGCGACGAACCGCCGCAGCCACGGACCGAACTCCACACCCTTGGCGTCGAACTGGATCGATGGAAAGTTCTGATTGGGCGCACCCCCCTGGGGATTGTTGAACGTCTCACCCCCGGCGTACTTTTGTACGTTTCGGATCGCGTCGGCGAGAATGCCCGTCGGTGTGCCTCGAGCCTTCACCGATTCGCTCACCGGTGCGGCGTTCGGCGAATCGGGAAGTTTCACGGGCGGACGGTTCGCCTCCGGCTCGCCGGCCGGCTGCGTCGGAGCCGGCTCGGGCTTCGCTTCACGGGGCCCGACGGTCGCCGAATCCACTCGCTCGGCACTGTTACCACGAGAGAACGGCAAGGGATTGGTGGGGCGAGGTGGCTTCTCGACAGAGTTGGCGCGGCGATCCAGATCGGACAGCTCGGCGCGACGCGGTGGTGGAACCTTCTGCATCTCCACCTTCGGCGCCATGAACACGAAGCGCGCATTTTCGCGCTGCTTCTCGAGCGCCTTCTGCTGCGCGTCTTCGAGTTCCTTCTGTTGAGCGACCAGTCGTGCCTGGTACCACTCGGTCTTCGGCACCACGAGCGTGATGATGATCGCGAGCAGGTAGACAACTGCCGTCGCAAGTACTCGCTCGAGCACGGACAGCGAGTTGGCCATCCGGGGAGTATCCGGATGATTATCCTCGAAGTTGAAGTACATGAAGGACTTACAAGTATAAACCGAGAAGGCGAACTCGTTCTACCTTCTCGTCGCGATGTAGAGATAGACGATGCCGAACGTCAGCGGGACGGCTCGAACTGAGACAAATCCGTGACTTTCAATCGTGCGGGCGAACTCTGCAGGAGGGGGAAAGGTACCGACGGATGCCGGAAGGTACAAGTACGCGCTCTGATGATGCGAGACCATCCTCCCAACGGCCGGAAGCACGTAACGAAAGTACCAGGCGTAGAGCGTGCGGATGCCAGGAATTTTCGGCTGGCCGAACTCGAGAATAGCCAATCGCGCGCCCGGACGCAGCACACGCGAGAGTTCGGCGAGCGCGCGCTCGGGCTGAGCCACATTGCGGATTCCAAACGCGATCGTCGCTGCGTCACACGTGCTGCCGGCGACCGGGATCAAGGCCGCATCACCTCGGACGAGCCGGACCCGCTTGACCAGCGAGCCGGCTCGAACTTTTCCGAGCCCCCGCTGCAGCATCGCACCGGAGAAGTCCACTCCGGTCACGCTCGCGCCGGGGTGACGCCCGGCGATCGCGATGGCGAGATCGGCGGTACCCGTGCAGAGATCGAGTACATGGGCGGTCGGCTCGAGGCCGAGCGCATCGACCGCGAGCTGACGCCAACGTTGATCGAGCCCGGCACTCAGAACGCGATTGAGGAGGTCGTAGCGTGGCGCAATCGCATCGAACATCTGCGCGATGCGAGTGGGGGTCTTATCTGGCGCCGAAGGCACGATCAGCCTTCCCAGCTGGGATACAGCGTGTGGGAGAAGCCGAGGGCTGAAAGGATTTTGCCTGCCATGAAGTCGGCAAGGTCATCGAGTGTTTTCGGCATCTGGTAAAACGCGGGCATCGCCGGCATGATCATCGCGCCCGCTTCAGCGCACAGGGTCATGTTCCGCAGCTGTGGCAGGCTCATCGGCGTCTCGCGCGGAACGATGATGAGCGTGCGCCGCTCCTTCAGCATCACGTCAGCGGCGCGTTCGACGAGGTTGCGCGACAATCCGTGCGCTATCCCGGCGAGCGTCTTCATCGAACACGGGACGACGACCATCCCTTCGCAGTTCTGGCTGCCGCTCGCGATCCTGGCACCGAGATCCTTGTTGCTGTAGAGCGTGTAGCTGCCGTTTCGAACCGCAGACCCATACTGCGACACGAGGTAGTCCGTCAGCTTGTCGACCGAGGCGGTCTCGCCCAGTTCGTCCCGCAGCAGTCGCCTCCCGTAATCAGAGATGACCAGTTCCAGGTGACATCCGCGTTCAAGGAGCGCCGCCATCGTGCGCGTCGCGTAGATCGCGCCACTGGCGCCGGTGATGGCAATCGCTACGCGGCGCTGTTTTGAGGTCGGCGACGGTGCGTCACCGCGGTCGATCGGAACGTCGCTATCGGACATAGATGGCCGTCGCGGTGGACAGGAGATAGAGGATGCCGACGTAGCCATTCAGATCGAATGCGCGTTTGACCTGCGTCAGGTCGTTCTCGCTGACCAGCGATTGCTCGTAAATGAGGAGCAACGCCACACCAGCCACCCCGGCGAGGTAGACCGGGCCGAGAGGTGCGACCGCCGCCAGGCCCGCGAGGCATGCCACGGTGATGACATGCATGCTGCGGGAAATCAGCAGCGATCCGGCCACGCCGAACCGCACGGGAATCGATTTCAGCCCGTGTGCGCGATCAAACTCGAGATCCTGGCAGGCATAGAGCACGTCGAATCCTCCGACCCAGGTGCCGATGGCGAGGCCAAGCAGCCAGGGTTCAGGCCCCCCTCGTCCGCCGGCTGCCAGCCACCCACCCACCGGCGCCACTGCCATCGCCAGCCCGAGGAACAACTGCGTGTACGAGGTGAACCTCTTGGCGAGCGAATACCAGAACACGATGCCAAGGGCCACCGGTGAGAGCACGAAACACACCGGGCCCAGTTTCCATGCGGCGAACAGGAACGCGATCGATGACACGATGACGAATATCGCCGCCTCGGCTCGTGAGAGCACGCCGCGCGGAATTTCGCGTCCGGCGGTTCGCGGATTGAGTGCGTCGTGATGCGCGTCGGCCAGCCGGTTGAAGCCCATCGCGGCACTGCGGGCCGCGACCATTGCAACGACGATCCAGAGCAGGCGCCAGCCCGCATTCGCAAGCGACCAGTCACCCGTCCGTTGTAATGCGAGCAGCGCACCGGTCAGCGCAAACGGCAGCGCGAACACCGAGTGGCTGAACCGAACGAAGGACGCGTAAGTGGTTATGCGAGCCATTGGATGCGATCGGGTGTGATCCCGCTCACCAGGTATTGTTCCACATCGGCCACGTCGACCGGCGTGGAGACGGCAATGAGCTGGGCGCGCTTGCCAGGCTCGATCGTTCCGAGTTCATGACCGAAGCCGAGAGCCGACGCACCATGCCGGGTGGCGCTTTCCAGCAGCGATCCGGCCGGAACCGACGGCGCGAGCTCCCGCATCAATGCGAGCTCGCCGAACACGTTCAGGTCCTCGACGCTCGCAAGGCTGTCGGTCCCAACCGCGACTCGGACGCCGGACGCATAGAACCGCTCGATCGGCGGCAGCCCGGCGCCCGTCCACCGATTGCTGCGCGGACAGGTGACGACGGTCGCGTTCGCGTCAGCGAGCTTGTGCAGATCCGCGTCGGAGAGCTGCACGCAATGGACGGCGACCAGTTGGTCGTTCAGCAAGCCCGTGCCGCTCGATGTAGTCGACCGGCGAACATGCCGGCGGTATCCATGCGTCGTTCCATACACCCAACCGGGCGAGCAGTGCGCACCATGCGCCGGTCCCGTCGCGGAGAAACTGGACTTCTTCCTCCGATTCGCCGAGATGGATGCTGACCGGCGCCCCTGTCGGGCAGCGGCGATCGCGCGCAGCAACTCCGGCGAGACTGAATAGGGCGCGTGCGGGACGATCGACGGCCGCAGCCATTCGATCGGGCTCAGCTGCTCGAGTTGAGCGCGAACGTCAGCGACCAGCCGCTTCGCGTCCGGAACACTGAAACCAAGAAGCTCACGGAAGATCGCCGCGGACATCTGGCTGTCGGCAAGCGGCTCGGTACGCGGCGAGCGTATTCGTAATATCCCCGACCAGCGCGGTGCCGGCGGCGCGCGCTTCGATGATCGCATTCAGGATTGGTGCGGCCGGTTCATGACCGACCGTACGGCGCAGCGCCATCAGCCGGTCTACCCATTGCGGCATGCTGGGCGCCGGCGGCACCTGGTCGCGCATCCACGAGAGCTCGAGGTGCGTGTGCGCGTTGACCAGTCCGGGAAGGATGGCGGCGGCAGCACCGGTCCGTCGCTCGGCACTCGCGCGGTACGATCCAGGTCCGCCGACCGCAGATGATCGTGCCCGCTCGCGACCGCGACCCACCCGTCGGCAATCGGCGGCTGGGCGATGGGCAGGACCCAGCGCGCTCGAAACGTCATCGCTTCGTCAAGTGCTCGGTGCGAAGTGCTCAGTGCTCGGTTGCGCCATTGCGTCGCAGGCGCTTCTCCGAAGCGCTGCGTGCCGAGTAGTTGGCGATCTCCGGCGGGCGGCTCGTGTCGCCGCCGGTCCGCGCGACGGCGAGTTCCAGCATACGGGGGACGTGGCGCGCTCGGAACACCGGATCCCCAAGGATCTCGTAGTGCATGTTGCGCCGCTTGCGCGGTGAAGCCGGCGTTCTCGATGTTGCGCACGATCTCGATCTCGTCCATGCAATAGGCGGCTCCGGCGGCGCGGACGACATTCTCTTCGATCATGACGCTGCCCATGTCATTGGCGCCGTACGCGAGACTGAGCTGACCCACCTTGCCGCCTTGCGTCACCCAGGACGCCTGCAGGTTGTCGAAGTTATCGAGAACGATCCGGGCAATCGCCAGCGTCCGGAGGTACTCCACGCCGGTCGCTTCGAAGCCCCCGAGCTCGGTGTGTTCCGGCTGATAGCTCCAGGTGATGAATGCCGTGAAGCCGGCCTTCGCTGACGCAGCGGCAGGGAGCCTCCGAGACTCGTCCTGCAGATCGCGCAGACGGAACATGTGCTCGAGCCGCTCCTGCGGCGTCTCGACGTGCCCGTACATCATCGTCGCGGTCGTGCGCAGCCCGGCACGATGCGCCTCACGCATGACGTCGAGCCATTCGTCAGCGGTCGCTTTGCCGTAGCAATTGAGCAGCTTGCGGACGCGATCGACGAGGATCTCCGCTCCGCCGCCGGGAATGCTGTCGAGGCCGGCCGCGACAAGACGATCGATGACCTGCGGCACTGTCAAGCCGGGACATCCGCGTCAGGTGAATCACCTCCGGCGGCGAGAGCGCATGCAAGCGGAAACTCGGGATAGCGCGTCTTCACCGCCGTGAACAGGTCCTCGTACCACTCGATCGGCAAGGTCCGGATTGTGACCGCCCTGCAGCAACAGCTGCCCGCCGCCGAGCGCGATGGTTTCGTCGATCTTCCGGAAGATCTCCTCGAAGCCGAGCACGTATCCGTCGCTCGAGCCGACCACGCGGTAGAACGCGCAGAAGTTGCACCGCGCTACGCACACGTTGGTGTAGTTGACGTTGCGATCGATGATGTAGGTGACGACCCGGCCGGGATGCATGCGGGCCCGAATGCCGTCGGCCAGCTCACCGAGCAGTGCCGTCGGGGCGTTGCGGTACAGCTCGATCGCCTCGTCGCGATCGATGCGTCCGCCGCCCTGCACTTTCGCCGCAATCTGGTCGATATTCGTCATTGTGCCGGGTAAAAGAGCGGCTCCCGCGGCGCGTCGATCAGGCCGTGCGTCGCTGCGAGCGCGTAATAGCGTCGCAACCCGGCCTCCTCACGCTCGCCTAACTGATACTGAATATTCTGCCTCAGATAGGCCTGTCCCACCGAGGCTCGCGCCGGGCCACAATACTCCGCCGCCAGCTGGTCCGATGCGTCGACGCCCTGGTCGCGTGCCTGGACCAATGCCTGCACCGCGCCAACGTCCAACGCGTCCGAACGGCCGGCCCAGAATGCCCAGACGAACGGGAGGCCGGTCATCGCGGTCCAGTGCTCGCCGAGGTCGATCTTCTGGACGTCCACCAGATCGAAGAACAGTGCGGGGTCGCCGATGATCAAGGCGGCATCGCACTCGGTCAGCATGCGTTCTGCGTCGGGCGCCATTGGACGAAACTCGGGTGAGATGCCGAATCGTTCGGCACACAGGATCCGCAGGAGCGCGTTGGACGTCCGCGAGCTCGTGTCTGCCGCAACCGTTGCAATCGCCTCCAGCGGCTTCCGCGTGAACAACGCGACGGATGCAACCGGTCCGTCGGAAACGATGCCCATTCCGGGAACGATGCGGTATTCCGGTCCGCGGCAATACTCGATCGTTGGGATCATCCCGACGTCGATCGAATGCTCATGGAGCCTTGCCGCGCATCGCGACGGTGGATCGAATTCAACGGTGAAGAGGTCCGAACGCTGCTCGAGCCCGTACACAAGCGGACGCGCATTCAGATACGCGACCGCACCAAGTCGTATCGGTCTCATGAACGTTCGCGGAACAACCCGTCGCGCTCGGACGGCTCGAGCGCCGCCGCCTTGATGTTGCCCTTGATTTCTTCGAGCGGGCTACGCCGCGTACCGAGGATCCCGGGGTCCGCCGCAGCAACGTTGTCGACATCGTCGGCACCGACGGTGAGAGCGACCTGCGCGAGCTTGGGCCCATGCAGTGACCAATCGACCTGGATCGACGGAATGTTGGTGACGACCAGGCGTGCGAGTGCCACCTGCTTGACGTCGTCATACCCGGTCGACGGCCTGCTCACCGACGTGGTCCTCGGCAGCGGCGCGAATGCGTGGAATCCACCTAACGCCATCTGGAGGTCGAATGCACGATGACATGTCTCGAGCCGGCGGTCCTCCAGCGTTTCGATCGAGAGGGTCAGGATCCGGAGGCCGGAAGCCAGTGCGTCACTTGCGACCAGCTCGACGTCATCGATCGCGTCGAAGGGCAACTGGGCGATCGCGGCGACACCGGCGGCCTTCAGAGCGTCACACACAGTTCTAATCGGGACGGGCAGGCCGACGAGATCCTTCATCGAGCCGATGGTTACCGGGACGTCGCCCGCCAGCGCCACCGCGGCACGCGCCGACGTGATCAGCGCGTCGAGGTTCGCCGGCCGTCCAACGAGGCGGAACTCACCGGCATGCGTCCTCGGCGGCAACACCTGTGGCGGCGCATCGACGTGGATTTCGAACACGCGGACAAACGTCGTCCGCAGCCCGTGCATGTGCCGGCGCATATCGTCTCCCGACGGCACCGGCGGCGATCAGGTCCGGCGTGTCGAGGAGCTGCTCCGGCGTCATACCTTCCATCCCTTGCTGATCTTCTGCCACATCTCGTCGGCCTTCACGGTGGCCGCCTGCGTGGTCGAAATCTTCTTCGGCCAGTTGCGCGTGAACCCCTCCGACGGCCACTTGCGCGTGGCGTCTATGCCCATTTTGCTGCCATAGGCCGGCAGGTCGCTCGCGTCTTCGAGATCGTCAACCGGTCCGCGCGTGAACTGGATGTCGCGCTCGGGGTCGTAGTGGGTGCCGACGATCCACGCGACTTCGTCGTGATTCTGGACGTCGACGTCCTTGTCGACCACGATCACCGTCTTCGAGAACATCAACTGCCCAAGACCCCAGCACGCATTCATGATCTTGCGGGCGTGGCCCGGGTACCGCTTGTCGATCGAGATGATGACGATATTGTGGAAGATCCCGGCCGCCGGAAAACTCATGTCGACGATCTCGGGCAATGTCTTCCTGATCAGCGGGAGGAACACGCGCTCGCTCGCCTTCCCCAGATAGAAATCTTCCATCGGCGGGATCCCGACGACGGTGGTCAGGTACACGGGATTTTTGCGATGCGTGATGCAGGTGAGGTGGAACACCGGGTAATCGTCCGGATGCGAGTAGAACCCGGTGTGATCGCCGAACGGCCCTTCGCGTCGGCGCTCGCCCGGATCGACATAGCCCTCGAGGACGATCTGTGCGTTTGCCGGAACTTCCATGTCCTGGGTCACGCACTTCACCATCTCGACGCGGTCACGGCGGAGAAAGCCTGCGAGCATCAGTTCGTCGAGGCCTTCGGGCATGGGCGCCGTGGCCGCGTACGCGAGGGCCGGATCCGGTCCAAGCGCCACGGCGACCGGCATGCGTTTGTTCAGCCGTTCCGCCACGCGGTAATGCTGCGCCCCACCTTTGTGTCGCTGCCAGTGCATGCCGGTGCTGCGGCCATCGAACACCTGCATGCGATAGGTGCCGATGTTGCGCATGCCGGTCTCGGGATCATCGCGTGAACACGAGTGGCAGCGTAATGTATCGACCGCCATCGCCAGGCCAGCACTTCAGGATCGGGATGTCATCGAGTGAGCCGTCCTTGCGGACCACTTCCTGACACGGGCCGTCCTTCACGGTTTTCGGCAACGCGTCCTTGAGCCGGCTCACCGTGGGCAGCATCTTCATGGCGTCGAAGATGCCCGATGGCAACCTGGGTGACGTGAGCTCCTCGACATCTCGGGCCAGGTCGTCGAGTGTCTCGACGCCGAGCGCCATGCACATCCGCCGCATCGAGCCGAACAGGTTGATTGCGACCGGCATGTCGTAGCCCGTGGGATTTTCGAACAGCAGTGCGGGTCCACCGCCGGGCGATTTGGACACGCGGTCGGTGACGGCCGCAATCTCGAGATCCGGGTTGACCGGCTCGGTGATCCGGGCGAGCTGACGCTCGCGGTCCAGTGCGGCGATGAATTCGTTCAGGTCTTTGAACATCGTAGAATGCAGCTGCGACGGAACGCTTTCCATCTTCTCACGCAATCCGGGTCGCGAGCTCGAATGCCGCGCGTCCGGCTTGTCCGTCACCAGCGGCCTCGACTTCGTCGCGCACTGCGCCGCACGAAGTCCGCGAGCTCGCGGCGCAGCGGTTCGTCCTTCTCGACCGGCAGCGCGCCCCCTTCGATCGACGGGCGCGCGCCGTCGCGGCGGACCAGCCGCCAGCCTTCGACTTCCTGCGCCGCGTAGTCGATCGAAATGTACGCATCGGGCTGGAAGAAGCGGATCTTGCGGACCCGGTCGCGGCTGATCCGACTCGCGGTCAGGTTGGCAATGCACCCGGACTCGAAACGGAGCCGCGCGTTCGCAATATCGAACTTCGGCGTCAGCACCGGCACGCCGACCGCCTCGATCGATGTCACGGTGAACGGACCAGCGAGCGCGATCGATATCGAGGTCGTGGATCATCAGGTCGAACACGACGTCGATATCGAGGCTGCGGTCCGGGAAAGACTCCGAGCCGATGGACTTCGATGAACCGCGGCGAGGTGACCAGCGGCATCACGGCGGCGACCGCGGGGTTGTAGCGCTCGGTCTGGCCAACCGCGAGGGTCGCGCCGGACGCTCGTCGCGGCCGCGATCAGACTCGTCCGCCTCTGCGAGCGTCCGCGCCATCGGCTTCTCGACGAGGACCGCATTCCCGCGCTCGAGAAACGGCAGCGCCACGTCGTGGTGCAGCTCGGTCGGGACGGCGACGACTGACCGCGTCGACCGTCGCCCGCAAGCAGCTCGCGATAGTCGCTCAACACGGCCGCGCCGGCCGTGCCGCCAGCGTCTGCGGCGCGCGGTCGCGTTGATGTATCGACCACGGCGGCGAGAGTCGCGCCGTCGAGCGATCCGAGGATCCGGGCATGGTGGCGTGCCAAGATGGCCGACGCCGATCACGGCCGACCCTGATCGCCTCAGCCACGCTGCGCGCTCCGTGGCACGTCCGATAATGGCGATGCCCGCCGTCGTCGGCGGCGCGCGAAGACGTGCTCGCCGTCGATCACCAGCGTCCGTTCCGCATCGATCGACATCGCCGTCGCCCCGGCGGCTCGTCATCGCTCGATAGTGGCGACGCCGATCACCGGCACGTCGAACCGCATGTCCTGCTTCGGCTTGGCCACCTTCACGACCCGGACGCCTCGCACCGGCGAGCCTGCCCGCTCGCGCAATCACCTCGTCGGTACCTTCCATCGCCTCCACCGCCACAACCGCCTTGTCCTTCACGACGATCGTCTGGCCGACGTCGAGCCCGGCGATCGCGTCGGCAACGCCGTAACCGAATTCGAAATCCGTCTGCTCGGCTTCCGTCGGCGACCGCCGTGGTCAGCGAGCCCCGCGCCGGCAAGGAGCGGTGCCGAGAAATGCGGTCGAATCGAGCAGCTCGATGCCGTGATCGCGCATGACGTCGGCGACCGCGCGAGATCAGCGCGTCGGTGTTCCGCGACTTGAGGCGGGTGAGGACAGCGAACAGGGTCATGTCCGGGACGATTCCCGAAAAGATCTTCGCGTGCTTGACCTGCCCGGCCATCACGGCCTGCGACACGCCGTCGTCCTTGAGAATCTTGATACACTTGCCGAGGTGGCCGAGCGAGACCGAGTGGTAGCTCGCGTTCGCATCACGGGCCGCCTGCTCCAGTTCAGGAAACGCTTCTTCCTTGACGGCGACGACGGTGACGTCGTGGCCGAGGCTGCGCGCCCCCTGGAGCGCGAGAAACGGAAACCTGCCGTTGCCGGCGATGATGCCTATGCGGGCCAAGTAGGCTATCGTGCGGCGTCTAAAGGTCGGCGGACCTGTCCACCGAAGCGTCAGCGATTGAGAGTTTATCAGACAGTGAGGTCAGAAGGAATGCGACGAACGCTTAGGGGAATCCTGGTAGCTGGCGGCGATGTTCGCTCGCGGCGGCTGCGACAACGAGGTCGAGAACGCGACGCCGCCGACGGCGCCGCCGACTCCGACGCGTTACCGATACGTTCACCGGAAACATCAACATCAACGGCGCCGCGACGCACACCTTCGCGGTGAGCGCGATCGGGCACGGTCACGGTGACGCTCGCAGAGGTCACTCCTGACAGCACCGTCGTGGCCGGATTCAGCCTCGGAACGTGGAACGGGACCGAGCTGTCAGACCGTGATCGCCAAGGACGACGCGGTCCAGGGCAACGCGGTATCGGCAGCGTCTCCGGCGCGGGCCGCTCTGCGCGCGGATCTACGACGTCGGCAAGCTAACCGCGTCGCTCGACTACCGACTGACGGTCGTACACCCGTGACGTAATCGATAGTCAGTAATCAGTGTCAGATCTTCCAGTAGCGTGATTCTGAAGGTTGATCACTTTCCGTCGGCACTTCTTCAAGCGCCGGCTCGGCCACCGCGCAACCGCCACGCCTCGCGTTCGACGACTTGATGAAGTTCGACGCACGTACTGAACCTCCGCGCACTGCAGCGTCGGGTCGGTCTCGATCTGGGCGATCGCGCGGCTGGTATTCGAGTGCAGCAGGATCGCGATAGGCACGGCGCAGCTTGGTCGATCGAATCCGGCGAGAACTTCCGCCGCACCAGGCCGATGGTGTTCAGCCCGTAGATCCGGGCGCGGTTACCGACCGTCTTCGCGTACGGCAGCGCGTCCTTGGTGACGACCGAATAACCGCCGATGAACGCGTGCTGGCCCGACGCGGCAGAACTGGTGGACGCCGGAGAAGGCGCTGATCGTCGCGAAATCCTCGACCGTCACGTGACCGCCAAGCGTCGCACCGTTGCCGAAGATCGATCGAGTTGCCGACATGGCAGTCGTGGGCGACGTGCGCGTAGGCCATGAACACGTTGTTGTCGCCGATCTCGGTCACGCCACCCGCCGCCGCCGGTGCCGCGGTGGATCGTCACGAACTCGCGGATCACGTTCCGGTGGCCGATCGACAGCCGCGTCAGTTCCCGCCTGTACTTGAGATCCTGCGGGATCAGCCCGATCGACGCGAGCGGGAAGATCTCGTTGTCGTCGCCGATCTCGGTCCAGCCGTCGATCACCGTCGACGCACCGATGCGGCAGTTGCGGCCGATCTTCACGTGCTCGCCGACGACGACATGCGGCCCGACTCTCGTTCCGAGGCCGATGCGCGCTGCAGGATGAACGACCGCAGTGGGATCGATCAGCGGACGATCGATTGCCGCCGCCCGGCCGGCTGACGAGCCCCATGACCAGTTCCGCCTCGGCCACGAGGTAGTCGTCGACGAAGGCCTGCGCCTTGGCGCGGGCAAGCTTGCGCGCGGCTCGGACCGAGCGTCACCTCGAGGCGCAGCCGGTCGCCGGGCGTGACCTGGCGGCGGAACTTGGCGTTGTCCACGCCGCGCAGGAAGACGCGGTCGCCGTGCGGCCTTCGCTGTCGTGCATCAGCAGCACGGTCGCGACCTGGGCCAGCGTCTCGATCATCAGCACGCCCGGCATGACCGGCGAGCCAGGAAAATGTCCCTGGAAAAAGTCTTCGTTGACGGTGACGTTCTTGACCGCCACCATGCGCCGGCCCGGCTCGTGTTCCGTCACCGCATCGACCAGCGGTGACGGATACCGGTAGCAGAGACGCTCGAGCGTCTCGGGGATTTGATCGCCCGCGCGGGCAGCGCTGTTGATCGACACTACTTCTTCGGCGCAGCCTTCGAAGCCGCGTCGAAGCGCTTGATGACTTCGGCCGAGAGGTCGATGCCGCTGTAGGCCCAGACGATGCCGGAGATCGCGAACGCTGAAGACCACCTGCAGGTTCTTCTCGGTGGCGACCTGCTCGATGATCGGGTTCAGCTTCTCCTGGAACTCACCCTGGAGCTGCGCGGTCAGCTCCTGGCGCTCCTGCTGGGCGTCCTCCTGCAGGGCCTGCAGCTCGCGCTGCAGCTTCTGCAGCTCCTTTTCGCTCTGCGCCCGGGCCGACTCGCTCAGCACGTTGCCACCCTGCTGAAGCTTGGTCTGAAGCGCCTGCGCCTGCCTTGTTCTTCTCGGCCAGTTCCGCGGTCTTCTTCTTCTCCCATTCCTGGATCTTGGCCGACGCGGCCTTCCCCTCGGCCGAGTTGCTGGCGATCATCTGGATGTCGACGTACGCGATCTTGGCACCCTCCGGGAACGGCTTCGGCGGCTGCGCCGGCATCGTCGGCGGGCGCTGGTTTCTGACCGGCCGGGGCCGCAGGCGTCTGCGCGGGCGGCGTCTGGGCTGCCGGTGGGGTCGCCGGCGGCGTCTGCGGTGGAGTGGTCTGCGCGAACGCCGGAGCACCGAACAACATCCCGATCACTGCCACGGAAAACGTCTTCTGAAACACCTTCATGAAACTAGTCCCTTTCAAAAACAGCTATCAGCTGTCAGCTCCCCCGCTGACAGCGAAGCTCTAAGTACTAGAACGTCGAGCCTACCGCAAACCGGAACTTCCACTTCTTCTCGGGCTGCAGATTGTTATCGAGCACGCCACCGCGGCTCGGATTGGCCGCGAAAATCAGGCGGAACGGCACGTTCAGCACCGGCATGAAGAAGCGGATTTCGGCGCCGATCGACGACTTGAACGCGCTCAGCTCACCGACCTTGACCCGCTGCGGAGATCGGCCGGATCGACACTCGGGTCTCTCAGCACGCCCGGACCCGAACGGATCGGTGATGGTGTACGGACTGTCGGCTGGGGCGAACTGAGTCTCGTAGACGTTCTGCTTCAAGCCGAACTTGTCGCCCGCATCGCGGACCTGGCCGGTATCGGCGAAGAGCACGAGCCGGACCGGACCGGCGATCGAGATCAGGTATTCAGCGTTGAACAGCAGGCTCTTGTTGCCGCCGAGCACGACGCCGGAAACAGAGTCGCGAGGACCGATGGTTCGCAGATCGAAGCCGCGGATGCTGTACTCGCCGCCGAGGAACAGCTTCTCGAAGATCGGCAGGGCGATGCGTGTTGCCGTACTGACGGATGTATTCGGCCTGGGCGCGGAGCCCGAGCGACGTGCGCTTGCGTGTGCTGGAAGTAGCGGATCGCTTCGGCGCGGGGATTGACGAACTTCGTGTTGCCACCGAGACCCGCGACGTCGAACGACAGCGTGTAGCGCGCGCCGGTGTTCGGGAAGATCGGGTGGTCGACCGTGTTGTAGACGTAGCTCGGACCGATCTTGCTGATGATCCGCCGGTTACCTTCGCCGAGCACGAGCGAATCGCGCAGGAACGGGTTGCCGGCGAGCACCTGCGGGCTCAGGAACGCCGGATTCAGGTCCTTCACCTGCGTCCGCTCGAGGCTGTAGTTGATGAACATCCGCGCGAAGTCCTGGACCTGGAACCCGTAGACCAGGTTCCCGCCGATCGAGTCCTGCGTGTAGAGGCCGACGTACTGCGTACTCGCGGCTGTAGACGTCGACGCCGGCTGTCATCGGCCGGTCGAACAGGAACGGCTCGGAGAATGCCATCTGGTAGTTCTTGGCGCGGCTCCCCTGCTGCGCCGAGATCGTGAACGTCTCACCACGTCCGAGGAAATTCGACGTCTGGAACGACAGCTGCCCGAAGAACCCTTCGAACTGGGAAACACCGGCGCCGAACGTCAGCTGGTTTCGATTCTGCTCCTCGAACTTCAGCTTCGACGTCGATCTTGTTGTCGGCGCCTGGTGTCTTCTCGACGGAAATCGCTTCGTTACCCTCGAGCGGTTTGAAGTAGCCGAGCTGATTCAGCCGGCGGACCGACTGCTTCAGCGCCTCGGTATTGAACACGCCAGACTCGACCAGCCGGATCTCGCGCCGAATGACGTTGTCGCGCGTCGTAGTGTTGCCGAGGAAAGTGATGCGATTGACGAAGTACTGCTTCCCCTCCTGCACCCGCATCGTCACGTCGACGACGGGCTCGGCCGTCTTGCTGGACTGGCTCAGGGGCGGCTGCCGGCGCAGGCGGACCGTTGGCGCCGTCGCCGGCGCCGTCTGCTGTGGGGATGTCGCGCGGCGACAGGTCGGGATAGGCGGTGAACTCGTAATAGCCTCCCGCGCCGTAGACCTCGCGAGCCTTTTCCAGCCCCTTCTTGATCTTCTTCTCTTCGTAGAGGTCGCCCGTGTTCATCTTGAACAGCGTCTGGAGCGCCTCCGACTTGACGATGGTGTTGCCTTCGAAGGTGAAGTTCCCGATCTTGTACTTGTTGCCTTCCGTGACCGGAATGCGCAGCTGCACCCAGCGGGTCTTGCCGTCCTTCTCGTCCTCGAGCACCTTCAGCTCGGGCTGTCCGACGCGCGCGGTGATGAACCCGCGGTCGCGGTAGAAGCCGACCACGGCGTCGGCATCTTCTTCGAACTTGTCTTCCTTGTAGGTGCCGCCGCCCTTGATGAACGACAACCACCCCTTCGACTTGTTCTCCTTCAGCCGCTTGCGAAGATCCCCGTCGTCCATCGCCTTGTTGCCGACGAAATCGACTTCGCGGATCGGACCTTGCGGGCCTTCATTCACGTTGAACGTCAGGTGCACCAGCTTCGGACCGCCGGCGACTTCCTTGATCGTCGGCTTGACGTCGGCGAACATGTATCCCTTCTCGGCATACACCTCGCGCACAACGCCTGAGACACGGCGAACGAGTCCCGGATCGATGAACGAATCGAGCCGCAGGTTGATCCCCCGCTTCTTCAGCTCTTCGTCGATCTTCGCCTGGTCGATCTTCGAATCACCTTCGGCGATGTAGTCGACGATCTTGATCCGCTGACGCTCCTCCATGTTGTAGATGACCAGCTTGCCGGTCACCCCGTTGGGGAGCGCGACGTCGCGGACGTCGATCGACAGGTCGTCGAGGAAGTTGGTCGCCCACAGGCGCCTGAAGTCGGCGAGGATCGACCTGCTCGATTTCATCCGTGTAAGGCACCCATTTGTTCGCGGACGGAACGCTGACGTGATTCTTCAGCTCGATGTAGTAGAGGTACGTTTCACCCTCGATGACCGGCACGCCACCCTGCTTTTCAAAACAGAGCAGGTTGATGTACATCACCGGCGGAGTACCTGCCGGGGGGGCTGCGGCGGGCGCCGGCACGTCGAGTCCGCAGACGTTCGCCGGAAGCGTCAAGGGCTGTTCGGCCGCTGCGGCAGGCGCGGCCTGGGCCTGTGGCGGGGCGGCCGGCGCCGCCGGAAGCTGGCCCGCATAAGCCGCGGAACCACTGTTCGCGGCAAGTGCGGCCACGATCAACGTGAACAAAAATCGCATGGTGTGGAAGCGTCAAACGGAGTCAGGGGGCAGAAGCCCCTGACTCCTAATCCATCAGTTTACTGGAATTTAGACGCGTCAGGCTAGTGTCCGGCCGTCGTGCATCAGGCCCGCAGGGCGGTAGGCCAGTACGCCGCCTTCCAGGTAGACCTCGATCTCTCCGCCTTTGAGATGTCCGCGGATGAGCTCTTCTGAAAGCGGATCCTCGATGTAACGCTGGATCGCGCGGCGGAGCGGCCGCGCTCCGTACGAACGATCCTTGCAGGTCATCTCAATGATCCAGTCGATCACTTCCGGGGCCGCCTGGAGGTGGATCTTGCGGTCGACCAGGTTGTCGTTGAGCTGGTCGACCAGCAACCGTGTGATCGTCCGCAGGTCATCGTCTGACAACGCCTCGAAGACAATGATCTCGTCGATACGGTTGATGAACTCGGGGTTGAAGGTCTTGCGAACCTCGCCGAGCACCATGTCGGTGACGCTGCGGGCGATCGTTCCGGCGTCGGCCGACTGGAACCCGAGGCCTGCCTTCTTCTGAATGAAGCGGGCGCCGATGTTCGAGGTCATGATGATGATCGTGTTCTTGAAATTGACACGATTGCCGAGCCCGTCGGTCAGGTGGCCGTCCTCGAACACCTGCAGCAGGATGTTGAACAGATCGGGATGCGCCTTTTCGATTTCATCGAGGAGCACCACCGAGTAGGGATTCCGCTTCACCTTTTCGGTGAGCTGACCGCCCTCTTCGTGGCCGACGTATCCCGGAGGGGATCCAATCAGCTTCGAAACGGAGTGCTTCTCCATGTACTCCGACATGTCGAAGCGGATCAGCGCGTGGTCGCTGCCGAACAGGAAATTGGCAATCGCGCGCGCGAGTTCCGTCTTGCCGACGCCGGTAGGACCCAGGAAGATGAAGCTGCCCACCGGGCGGTTCGGATTCTTGAGACCCGCGCGTGAACGACGGATGGCGCGGGAGAGCGCGGAGATGGCGCGTTCCTGCGAGATCACCCGCTTGTGGAGCTCTTCTTCCATGCGCAGGAGCTTGTTGCCTTCGTCCTGGTTGATCGACGTGAGCGGCACGCCGGTCCACTTCGAGACGACCTCGTCGATCTCCCCCTTGCCGACGACCACGCGGCGCGTGTTCGATTTGACGTCGAACTTCTCGCGCACGAACTGGAGATTCTCCCGAGCCTGCACTTCCTGCTCACGGTAGAACTGCGCCTTCTCGAAGTTCTTCTCCGAGACGGCGCTCTCCATCTGTTCGACGGCGACACGGATGCTCTTGTTGATCTCGCCGAACTCCTCGCTGTAACCAGCCTCTTTCAGCTTGGCGCGGGCGCCGGCTTCGTCGATCAGGTCGATCGCCTTGTCCGGCAGGAAACGGTCGGTGATGTAGCGGTTGGACTGGTAGACCGCGGCTTCGATCGCCTCGTCGGTGTAATCGACGTGGTGGAAGGATTCGTATTTTTCCTTGATCCCGGTCAGAACCTCGATCGTTTCCTTCTCTGACGGCGGTTCCACCTTGATTGCCTGGAAGCGGCGTTCGAGCGAGCGGTCCTTCTCGATGTACTTGCGATACTCAGCCGGCGTGGTCGCGCCGATGCAGCGGATCTCGCCGCGCGAAAGCGCAGGCTTGAGGATGTTGGCCGCATCGAGGGATCCTTCGGCCGATCCGGCGCCGACCAGCGTGTGCAGCTCGTCGATGAACACGATGATATTCGGGTTCTCGGTGAGCTCCTTCATGATCGCCTTGAGGCGCTCTTCGAACTGTCCGCGGTACTTGGTGCCGGCGACGATCAGCGAGATGTCGAGCGCGAGCAGGCGCTTGTCGGCGAGGAAGTGCGGCACGTCGCCGTAGACGATCTTCTGGGCGAGCCCTTCGACGATCGCGGTCTTCCCGACCCCAGGCTCACCGATGAGCACGGCGTTGTTCTTGGTGCGGCGGCAGAGAACCTGCTGCACTCTTTCGATTTCGAGATGGCGGCCCACCAGCGGATCGAGCTGGTTCTTCATCGCCGCCTCGGTCAGGTCGCGCGAGAACTCTGCCAGCAGCGGCGTTTCCTTCGCACGATTGTTCACCGTCGTCTTCTCGTTCAGGAGCGCGACGATGTCCTCGCGCACGGTGTTGAGGCGCATCCCTTTTTCCATCAGGATCGTCGCCGCGACCGAACGCTCTTCCCGCAAAATCCCAAGGAGCAGGTGCTCTGTGCCGATGTAGTTGTGCAGAAGACGGTCCGCTTCTTCCGCGGCAAACTGCAGAACCCGCTTGGTTTCCGCGCTGAAGGGGATTTCGACAGACGTGGAGACCTTCTCGCGGAAGACCGTCCGGCCTTCAATTTCCTTGCGGATGCTTTCCAGCGACAGATGGGAGCGGGCGAAGATCCGGCTGGTCAGACCCTTCCCTTCCCGAATCAGGCCGAGCAGCAGGTGCTCGGTCTCGATCGAGATGCTTCCGAGTTGGCTTGCTTCGTACCGCGCGAAGAAGAGGACACGTCGCGCCCGTTCCGTATAGCGTTCGAACATCCGGTGTTACCTGTTGTGTGTATGGAGGGGCTTTCTCGGCCGATTATACGGCAAATCATCTTCATTACCAATGGGTTAGACGGTCCCAGCGTGTCGCTGGTCCCATCTTTTTCCCCCTTTGCTGAGGCATACTGTCGGCCAGGAGGATCGTTTCCCATGAAGCATGTGTTCCTGAGCGCTGCCGTGGCCCTCGCCTGCAGCGCTGTGGTAGTTATCGGACAGACTCCGACGCCGGCGCAGCCCGCTGGAGCGGCACAGGCGCCGGCGCAGCCTGCGGCCCGTCCGGCCAGCCCCGCGGGCACGTCCGCCACGCAGGTCGCCGGCACCTGGGGCAAGAACGCCCGCGGTGGTGACGTCTACCAGAACGGCAAATGGATCGAGATCACCTACAGCCGCCCGATCATGCGTGGCCGCGACGTCTGGGGCTCTGGCGCCGATTACGCCAAGGGGTTGCTGATCAACGGCGCCAAGGTCTGGCGCGCCGGCGCCAACGTCTCGACTCGACTGAACACCGAGGTGCCGTTGATGATCGGCGGCAAGACCGTCCCGGCTGGTGAGTACAGCCTGTTCATCGACACGAAATCCCCTGCCGACTGGACGCTGATCGTGTCCTCGTGGGCTGCAAAGAAGTCCGGTGGAGACACGACGCCTGACGCGCTGTGGGGATCGTTCAACTACACGCCCGACAAGGACGTCGCCCGCGTCGCCATGACGATGGGCAAGCTCCCGGTGTCGTTCGACGAGCTCACCTGGAATTTTGTCGACATGAAGAGCGAGGGTGGGAAGCTCGCGATCATGTGGGACACGGTGATCGCGACTGCGCCGTTTACGGTGGCCAAGTAACTCCGCCGTTCGCGGAAAGCGGGCCGACGGCTCAGCACAACGACACGACGACACAACGACACCACGCAACCTTTCAACAGCTTAGGATGCGAAGCCCTTCACCCACCGTCTTCAGGCTGTTCGACCGTCGTGGCGTCGTGTGTCGCAGTGTCGTTGTGAATAGCCGTCAGCGCGTGCGGCCTGCGAGCGGTCTAGGCGGGCGTCAGTCTTCCATCCGCCAACCTCAACACGCGATCGCAGGCAGCGGCCAGTCGCGGGTTGTGCGTCGCGATCAGCGACGTCAGGCCGCGCTCGCGGTGCATCTCTCTCAGCAGCTCGTGAAGCGATTCGGCGGTATGTTCGTCGAGGTCCCCGGTCGGTTCGTCGGCGAGCAGGATCAGCGGATCCATCACCAGCGCGCGGGCGATCGCGACGCGCTGCTGCTCACCTCCAGACAGCATCCCGGGGCGATGCTCCAGGCGTTCGCCCAAGCCGACTCGCCGGAGTAATTCCATTGCGCGCTGACGTCGTTCCGACGCCGGCCGCCGGGCGATGCGCATCGGCATCTCCGCATTTTCCAAGGCCGTGAATTCCGGCAGCAGGTGATGGAACTGGAACACGAACCCGACATGCGCATTCCGGAACGCGACCACCTGCGCGTCCGGCAACGTCGTGACATCCGTGTCTCCCACCCGCACCGATCCCTCGTCGGCCGGGTCCAGCCCACCGAGTACGTGCAGCAGCGTGCTCTTGCCCACGCCCGATGCGCCAACGACGGCGACCATCTCACCCTTCTCGAGTGACACGTCGAGTCCCTTCAGCACCGGCAGCATCGCCGTGCCCACCGCATAGCTCTTGTGAACCGCGATCGCTTCGAGCAGCGGCGTCATTGATACCGCAAGGCCTGCGCTGGGTCGAGCTTCGATGCCTGGCGTGAAGGATAGATCGTTGCGACGAAGCAGATCAGGATGGCCGAGACGATCACCACGAGGAAATCCAGCGGCTCGAGGCGGAAGGGCACGTAGGAAATCTGGTAGACGTCCACCGGCACGCGCACGAGCTTGTAACGGTCGGCGAGAAAAATGGTGATCCCGCCAAACACGGCGCCGCCGAGGGTTCCAATAAACCCGATCACCAGCCCCTGGAAGACAAAGATCCTGCGAATGCTCGCCGCCGAACTCCCCATCGTCTTCAGGATCGCGATGTCGCGACTCTTCTCCATGACGAGAAGGACGAGTGAGGCGACGATATTGAGCGCCGCCACCATGACGATCAAGCCGATCGTCACCGAGATGGCCAGCTTCTCCAGCGCCAGCGCGGAGAACAGCGCCTTGTTCATGTCAGCCCAATCCTGCGGCATGTATTCGGATCCGAGCCGCTCGGTCACGGAGTCAGCGACCGCCTGCGCCTTCCATAGATCGTCGACGCGGAGCTGGATGTAATCCGGCTTGTTCTTGCCGAGCATGCGTTCAGCGACTTCCATGGTCACGAACCCGTAAGCCTCGTCGAATTCCAGCAGACCGAGGGTGAAGAGGCCAACCACCTTGAAGCGCTTCGGGGCGAAACTCATGCCTCCTGGCGTCAGCGTGCCCTGGGGCGTCATCACCTGGATCGTGTCGCCAACGAATGCGCCGAGTTTGGTCGCGAGTTGAACGCCGATCACGATCCCGGGCAGCGAGCCCGCCGGTGTCTCGAGAGCCGAGAGGCTGCCCTTCTGCATCGACTTCGCGATTCGCGTGACGTCCGGCTCGAGAGCGGGAACGATGCCCTTCAAGGTAATGAACTGTTCGCTCGACGGGCCAGTCACCATCGCCTGCCCGAGCGCCACGGGCGCCGCGCCGAGCACGTGCGGCAGCTGTTTGAGCTTGGTGATTTCCGACTCGTAGTCGTCGATGCCCCCCGCTTTGAACACGTAGACGTGCGCGGCCGAACCGACAATGCGATCGCGCAGTTCTCCCTGGAGGCCGGTCATCAGGGCAAGCGCGATCAGGAGAGCCATGACGCCAACCATCACGCCGAGGATGGAGATCAGGGAGATGAGGGAGATGAAGGCCTGCTTCCGCCGCGCCAGCAGGTATCGGACCGCAATGAACAGTTCGTAGGGGAGATCCACTGCTAAACGCCACACTCCAAACGCCAACCTCCAAAGGAGATGACGTCCAGGGTACTTTGGGAGTTTGGCGTTTGACGTTTGGAGTTCATGGTCTGGGCCGCATCAGCGGGAACAGGATGACATCGCGGATGGACGGACTGTTGGTCAGCAGCATCACCAGCCGGTCGATGCCGACGCCCTCGCCGCCGGTCGGCGGCAACCCGTATTCGAGCGCGCGGATGTAATCCTCGTCCATCGCGTGCGCCTCGAGATCTCCGGCGGCGCGATCCCCGAGCTGTGCCTCGAAACGCCGCCGCTGCTCCGCCGGGTCGTTCAACTCACTGAACGCGTTGGCGACCTCGAAGCCGCCGATATACAACTCGAACCGTTCGACCGTCTCGGGATCCTCGGGCTTCTGCTTCGACAACGGAGAGACCTCCGTCGGGAAGTCATAGACGAAGGTCGGTTGCACGAGGTCGTGCTCGTTCAAACGCTCGAAGATCTCCGTCGCAATCTTGCCTGCGCCCCACGAGCGCTGCAGGTCGAGGCCCAGCCTGTTCGCGACGGCGGCCGCGCTCTCGGCGTTACGCAAGTCGGCATCCGACACCTCGACCGAGAGTTTCTCGGACGCCTTCGCCCGCGCCCCTTCGCGGAGCGAGACCCGCCGGTATGGCGGCGCAAGCGAGATGTCGTGCTCGCCGAACTTGATCTGGTCCGTGCCGATCGCCTCCTTCGCGACGGCCGACAACATCTCTTCCGTCATCGTCATCAGCTCTTGGTATCCGCTGTAGGCCTGGTAGAACTCGAGCATCGTGAACTCAGGGTTGTGCTGCGTCGAGATCCCCTCATTCCTGAAGTTACGGTTGATCTCGTAGACGCGTTCGATGCCGCCCACGGTCAGCCGCTTCAGATACAGCTCCGGCGCAATCCGCAGATAGAGCTGCATGTCGAGCGTGTTGTGATGCGTCACAAATGGACGCGCGAGGGCGCCGCCGGCGATCGGCTGCATCATCGGCGTCTCCACTTCGAGATAGCCGCGTGCGTTGAGGAAGCCGCGCACCGCCGCGAGCGTGCGGCTGCGGACCTCGAACACGTGCCGCGAATCCGGGTTCACGATCAGGTCGAGATAGCGCTGGCGATACCGGATCTCGACATCCGCCAGGCCGTGCCACTTCTCGGGCAGCGGGATGAAGCACTTGGCGAGGAACTCGAGCTGCGACGCATGGATCGTCAACTCGTTCGTGCGGGTGCGGAACAGCCGCCCTTCGACACCGACGAAATCGCCGAAATCGAGCAGCTTGTAGACCTGGAAGTCGCGCGGCGACAGCGCGTCCTGCCGGATGTACACCTGGATCTTCGCCTTGCCGTCGGAGATGACCAGGAAGTTCGCCTTGCCGAACGCGCGAATCGCGAGAATCCGGCCGGCGGTACGGGTCGTGACCTGCGGGTTCTCGAGCTGCTCGTTCGTCTTGGCGCCATGCGCGGACACGAGCTGGTCTATGGTGTCAGTCCGTTCGAAGGTCCGCGGGTACGGCTCCACGCCAAGCTTCAGCAGCTCTTCGTAATTGGCGCGCCGCTGCCGCAGGAGGTCCGATTCCTTGATCTCTTCGCTCACGAGCGTCTCAGTTCCTTCCGGATCGCGTCGAGGACGCCATTGACGAATCCCACCGACTCTTCCCCGCTGTAGGTGCGCGCCAGTTCGAGCGCCTCGTTGATGATCACCTTGGACGGCGTGTCCGCCTCGGCCAGCATCTCGTAGACACCCAATCGCAGCACCAGCCGGTCGATCACGCCCATCCGTTCGACGCGCCAGTTGTTCGCATGCGCGACGAGCAGCGCGTCGATCTCCTCGCGCCTGGAGAGGGCACCCCGAACCAGGGTGTTGGCGAATTCCTGGAGCGGCGGCTCGAGTTGCGCCTCCGCATCGCGCGCCGGCCAGTACGTCGCGATCGATTCGAACGCGCCGGCCTTGCCGATCTCGCTTTGATAGAGCATCTGCAGCGCGGCCTCCCGCGCCTGCCGGCGGCCCTGTGGGTCAGGCGTGCTCACCGCCCGACCGGTCCAAAGCCAAAGGGGTGCGTCGCTGTTCGCGCCGGGGGGCGGCCGAGTGTGCGAAACAGCGCGGCCATCTCGATCGCTGCCGCGGCCGCCTCGCGCCCCTTGTTGTCCGGGCCCTCGCCGGCGCGGGCGAGCGCCTGTGTTTCGGTGTCGGTCGTCAACACGCCCAACGCCATCGGCACGCCGGTGGCGCCCGCGGCCGCCATGATGCCGTTGGTCGCCGCCGAGGAGACGTACTCGAAGTGCGGTGTTTCTCCGCGGATCACGCAGCCAAGCGCGATGATCGCGTCGAACCGCGCAGTCTCCGCCGCGCAGCGCGCCGCCTGCGGCAACTCGAAGGCACCGGGAACGCTGAACTCCTCGACGTCCGCCGTCCTGACCTGCGCCTCTTCGAGCGCCGCGCGGGCAGCCGCGCGCAGCGATTCAGTGATGGCTGAATTGAACCGGGACACGATGATGGCAAAGCGGAACCCGGCGCCCGAGTGCAGCGTCGCCGGTCCGTCCTGGGATGAACGCACGCTACTTCCCCTTGAACTCCGGTTTGCGCTTCTCGAGAAAGGCGCGCGTGCCCTCGCGCATGTCTTCGGTCGACGAGACGAGGCCGAACAGCGTGGCTTCGAATACCTGCGCATCGGGGAACGGCATTTCGAGCCCCTTGTTGACCGCATCAATGATGTAGCGAACCGCGACTGGCGCCTTGGACGCAAGTGACGCCGCCAGCTTTCTCACCTCGGTCATCAACTCGGCCGCGGGCACTACCCGGTTGACGAGACCCAGACGATGCGCTTCCGCGGCGGTGACGTGGTCACCGGTCAGAAGAAGCTCCATCGCACGGCCTCGTCCGATCAATCGTGACAATCGCTGACTGCCCGCGTATCCGGGGATGATGCCCAGGTTGATCTCGGGCTGACCGAGGCGCGCCGAATCGGCCGCGATGCGCAGCGTGCAGGCCATCGCCAACTCGCACCCGCCGCCCAGCGCGAAGCCGTTGATCGCAGCGATGACCGGCTTGCCGAGGTTCTCGATCAGATCGAGGATGTGCTGGCCACGCATCGCGTGATCGCGTCCGCCGACCGGCGTCTGGACCGATAGCTCGTTGATGTCTGCGCCGGCGATGAACGATTTCTCCCCAGCGCCGGTGATGATCACGCAACGGACGCTGTCGTCGCGCCGCAGCGCGAGCACGACCCGGCGAAGCTCGTCGAGTGTCTGCGCGTTGAGCGCGTTCAGGACTTTCGGACGGTTGATGGTGACGGTCGCGATCCCGTCAGTCGTTTCGACGAGAAGGTTCTCGAGGCGGTCCAGGGTGTCAGCAGTCATCGGCAATGCTCGCTTGCTACAAGGGGAGCGGATACATCAGCCAGCCGAGAACGAAGCCGGCGGCGAGGAATCCGCCGAACATCATCCCTCCGAGCTTGAGCTGATCGCGAGGTTCGTCGCGCAGCAACACGGCAAACACCAGCGAGACGAAGAAGGCAAAGAGCGCGAGCAGCAGGAAGTGATCGCTCATTTCCGTCCCATGCCGATGTCGAACGCGTCCAGCACGATCAGCGCGTTGAGCAGACCGGCGACGATCATGAAGGTATTGCCGTATTCCCAGGTTGCAGCCGTGACCGTGCCGGTGCCGCTGTCGGTCATGCGCGCAAAGATCCATGGCAGTCCGGTGCCGAACTCCGCAATCGCGGCCAGGCCCGACAATGGCTCGGAGAACTGGAACGGAAAGATCGTGCCGTGAAGCGCCAGGCCGAGGACGAACATGATCGGGATGGCGCACAGGAAGATCACGCCCTTCTGCCGACGCCCTTGCCAGAGATGTCCGACGCCTGGCACGAGCCAGGATGCGGCGCAGAGGAGCACCAGCGCTCCAGGCTCCGCCGTACGGACGCGATCAGCCGTTGAAGATTTGCTTGCCATCGAAACGAGCATCATAGCGCAGCATCTGCACGAACGACCATCCGGCGACTGCCCCGAGCGGCAATGCGGCAACGGCACGTGCGGCGTTCGAGAACGGCATGATGCCCATGAACTCGAGGGCAAAGGTGAGGGCGGTCGGCAGAGCCGCGACGATCAGCATGGTCCGAAGCGGTGCGAACGGTCCGCGAACGCGTCGAATACAGCCGATCAGCGCTCCCACGGCGCCGGATATGTAGAGCCCGGCGCAGCGGGCGCACACCGGCATCTGGATCCCGGCGACGGCGAACGACCGCTCCGTCTTCTGATGACAGACCCGTGACGCTGCTGTGTAAACGACAGCGATCGGTGCGCTCCACCCCGGGTGGCGGAGGCCGAGCGGCGCAGTGAGGATGACGATGGACCAGAAAACCGCCGCAACAGTAAGCGCTGCGGCGAGGTGGCGCGACACGTCCAATTATGGCGTGTGTTTCACCGCGGCTGTAGAACGCCGACGCGTCGCGGGGCTTCGGCCGTATATCCGGAGCGGGCCCGTGTCTTCAGCGCGGGATTGGTCGGCACCCGCACAACGATCCGGCGGAACCGGCCGTCGGCGGCCGAATTGCTCGGCGAATAGCCGATCGAATACTGGGATGAGATCTCGTTGGCGATGTTGTCGTAGACGCTCTTGAGCTCGGTGACGTTCTTCGGGAAGAACGCCTCGGCCCCCGTCTCCTGGGCGAGTGACTTGAGCGCGTAGTCGCTCGGCGAGTAGCGCCCTCGGTCGTACGCCGACCGTATCTGCGCGGCCACGGACTGCAAACCGATCGTGTAGATGTTGACGCCGCTCTTCCGCGCCTGCGCGAGAACATCCTCGAACGAGACCACGCTGGCCGTGTCCTCGCCGTCCGACAGCACCGCGATCGCCTGCCGCCGCACGTCGCCGTCCGATTTCGCGGCGCGCCCGAATTGCTTCAAGGCGATGTAGATCGCATTGTGAAGAGAAGTCGAACCCTGGGCGTGCGTACCCTCGATCGCGTCCTCGATGGCTTTCAGATCGAAGCTGAGGGGTTGAACGATATTGACCGAATCTGCAAACGCCACCACTGCGCCGCGGTCCTCGGGGCGCATCACCTTCATGAATCCGCGCGCGGCGCGATGGACCGTTTCCATCTTGTCGCCCATGCTGGAGCTGGTGTCCAGGAGCAGGATGATGTCCATCGGCACGCTGTGGGACTCGAAGAACGTGACCTGCTGGGCCACACCGTCTTCGTAAACCTGGAAGTCTGCACGGCAGAGACCGCTGACCGGCCGCGAGCCGTCGAACACGGTCACGTTCAGCGCAACAATGCTGGCGCCGCTACGAAATACCGGAGCCTGGCTGGGAGTAGTTGCGGGCACCTGCTGCGCGATCAGAGAGATCGACAGGGAAAGCGCTGCTGCCGGCACGAGGACGAAACGCATTTAGGACCCCGGAGCGCCGGGTGTGCAATTGACGTTCCGCGACAATGCCGCGCAATTTCGGATCAGCGCAGATCGCCGATCGCGCCGAAGCTGCTCTCGTATCGGCGCACGAACTCTTTCCACGTGAAGGAATGGCTCTGACCGCCGAGGTGCTCCAGTGCATACGTTGCGGCGACGCTACCGAGCCGGGCACAGACGGCGTAGGGAGCGCCGGCGTTCATACCCTTCATGAAGCCGGACCGGAAGGCATCCCCGACTCCGGTCGGATCGACGATCGCATGCGGCGTCACGGCAGGGACGTCAGTGCTCCCGCTCCTTTCGACTATCGTGCAGCCATTTTCCCCTTTGGTAACCACGAGCGCCGCCGCACGGTCGAGCACGCCCGCTTCGTCCAGCCCGGTCTTCTGGCGGATCAACTCGAACTCGTAATCGTTGCAGATGACGATCGCCGCTCCCTCCAGCCCGTCGGCCAGTTCTTCGCCTGACATGCGCGCACACTGCTGACCCGGATCCCATATGAACGGCACGCGTAAGGTCCGGCACTCGGCCGCGTACTGGACCATCGCCTGGGGATCGTTCGGCGAGATGATCGCCAGGCGGCATTCCGGCGCGGCACGAAACGAGAGTTCCGCCGCGTGCGACATGGCGCCGGTATAGAACGACGCAATCTGGTTACTCTCCTGGTCGGTGCTGCAGAAGAACGACGCCGTGAACTTCCCCTCGACAACCTTCACGAGCGAGGTATCGACGCCGGCAGAATCGAGCCACTGCCGGTACTCGCCGAAGTCCTGGCCGGCAGTGCCCATGAGCCGCGGACGCTCGCCGAGCAACGCCAGGGTATAGGCAATGTTCGGGGCGCACCCGCCTCGCCGTTTGTCCATCGTGTCGACCAGGAAACTCAGACTCACCCGCTTCATGTGTTCCGGCAGGAAGTGTTCGGTGAACCTTCCCGGGAACGACATCAGGTAGTCATAGGCGATCGATCCGGTAACGACGATGCTCATTTCAGGTATTTCCCTACGATCGGTGCGAGTTTCTGCCTGGTGGAGGCGGGCACCGCCTCGGGCCTGGTGATCAGTGCGTGCTTCAGGGCCGAGGCGCACTCGCACGTGCGCTCGAACGGCAGCATGGCGACCGCCGACGCGATCACCTGCTGCGCCATGCGGGCGTTCTGCGTCAGGTTCGCGATGATCATCTCGACGGTGACCTGGTCGTGATCCGGATGCCAGCAGTCGTAATCGGTGATCAAGGCGATGGTCGAGTAGCAGATCTCGGCTTCACGCGCCAGCTTCGCCTCCTGCAGGTTGGTCATGCCGATCACGTCCATCCCCCAGGAGCGATAGAGGTTCGATTCGGCGAGCGTGGAGAACTGCGGCCCCTCCATGCAGACGTAGGTTCCGCCCTGGTGGACCGTCGCTCCCGCATCTCGCGCGACCCTCACCGCGATGCCGCTCAGCGGCGCGCAGAAGGGATGGGCGAAGCCAACGTGCGCGACCAGCCCGTCCCCGAAGAACGTGGACACGCGCCCCTTCGTCCGATCGAAAAATTGATCGGGAATAAGGAGGTCCATCGGCTTGTACTCTTCCTTGAGACTACCGACGGCACTCGCCGACAGGATGTACTCGACTCCGAGCGTCTTGAACCCGAAGATGTTCGCGCGGTAGTTCAGCTCCGAAGGAGACAGGCGATGGCCGAGGCCGTGGCGCGCCAGGAAGGCGACCCGCTTGCCACGCAGGGTGCCGACGACATACGGCGCCGACGGTTCGCCGAAAGGCGTTTCAATGCGCCGCTCTTCGCGGTCGGTGAGATCGGCCATGTCGTACAGACCGCTCCCCCCGATGATTCCAATGTGAATGCTCATGGTGATGTGGCGAAATTATGAATCAGAAATGACGGGTTCCACGTATTTGCGCTTGTCTTTCTCGCGGATGTATCCGGCGGCAACCCGCGGATCGTGCTCGAAGAAGACCAGGTACTCACGGTCGATCGCTTCGCGGATGAAGGCACGCTTGAACGCCAGCGTGTCCATCGGGTAGAGGTCGTATCCCATGATCCAGGGCTCGTCGATATGCGCGGTCGTCGGGATCATGTCGGCGGTGAAGACAGCTGTTCGCCCGTCGGACTCGATCATCACCACCTGGTGATGCATCGTATGGCCACCCGATCGGCGCACCCGGACGCCGGGCATGATCTCTTCGTCCCCGTCGACGAGATCGAGCACACCCGCATCCCTCAGCGGGACGAAGTTCTCCTGGAAGATAACTGGCACGGTTCCGCTCGTGCGGATGGGTTGCGTCCTCCCATTCCGCCGTTCGCGCGACGTAGCGCGCCGCTTCGAATCGCGGCCGTACCGCACCGGACGCGTCACGGCTGGTGAACCCCCCGGCGTGGTCGAAATGCAGGTGCGACGCGAGCACGAGGTCGACGCCGGCGTTCGAACACCCGGCGTCCGCGAGCGAGTGATCGAGATGGCGCGCGCGATCGATGGCGTAGATCCCGATACTCTTTGCGTCCATCTTGTCGCCGATCCCGGCGTCGATGATCATCGTCCGCTCGCCACCGCGCACGAGCAGCGGACGGAGACCGAGCGTGATGCGGTTCCGTTCGTCGGCCGGCGCCCGCTTCTCCCAGAGCGGCTTGGGAACGACGCCGAACATCGCTCCCCCGTCCAGCCGGAAGTAGCCGTCGAGAAGCGGCGTGAGCTCCAGATTTCCGATGATTGCGGTCGCGGCCTTCACGGCACCTGCTTCAATTCGACCAGCACGCCGTGCGTGCTCGCAGGATGAAGGAACGCGACGAGCGCGTTGTGGGCGCCCGGCCGCGGAACTTCGTCGATCAGGCGCACGCCGCGCCCCTTGAGCTCGGCCAGCGCCGCGACGATGTCGTCCACTCGCAGCGCGACGTGGTGCAGGCCCGGACCTCGCCTGGTCACGAACTTCGCGATGGCGGAGTCGGGCGAGGTCGCCTCGAGTAATTCGAAGGCGGAATCGCCGGCCGCAAGAAAGTGGGCGCGGACCCGCTGCGAGGCGACTTCTTCCGCCGGCTCGAGCTCGAGTCCCAGCGCATCGCGGAAGAACGCCAGCGACGCGTCGAGATCCGAGACCGCAATGCCGATGTGGTCGATGGTGGCTTTCATGATTCGTGTTCGCCTGCACCTGGCGCCGGCTTGACCACCCGCCGGAAGATCTCGTCGACGGCGGAATACGGATCCGTTTCGCGGGACGCGATCTTCGCGAGTATCTGATCGAACTCGCCGTTACCCAGGACGTTCTTCTCAACGTGCGACAGAAAGCGCTGGCCGAGCAGCTCGCGCAGCCGCCACTCCGCGCGGGCGCGACGCCGGCTGCCCTGCGTCGCCGCCGTATGCGCGCGGAAGGTCTCGATCATCGCCAGCAGTTCCGGAACGCCGCGGCCGGTGGTTGCTTCGGTCTTCATGATCGGCGGCCGCCATTCGCCATCGGCGAACGCATGCAGCGAAAGCATCGCCTCGATCGAGCTCACCGTGCGATCTGCGCCTTCCCGGTCAGCCTTGTTCACGACGAAAATGTCCGCGATCTCCATGATTCCGGCTTTGAGCGCCTGCACTTCGTCGCCGGTCCCCGGAACGATCGTCACGATGGACACATCCGCCGTCCGGACGATATCCACTTCGTCCTGCCCGACCCCGACCGTCTCGATCAGCACGATATCCATCCCGGCGGCGTCGAAAACGACGGCGACCTCACCGGTTGCCCGGGCGAGGCCGCCGAGATGACCGCGCGTGGCCATGCTGCGGATGAAGACGCCGGCATCGCCAGCGTGGGCCTGCATGCGGACGCGATCGCCGAGGATCGCGCCACCGCTATACGGGCTCGTGGGATCCACGGCCACCACGCCGACGCTCTTCTCCGCTTTTCGAATCTCCGCGATCATGCGGTCGACCAGCGTGCTCTTCCCGCACCCGGGGGGCCGGTCACGCCGACGAGATACGCATTCCCGGTCTTCGAAAATATGCGCCGAATGAGATCGGCACCTTGCGGCGCCTCGTCTTCGATCAGCGAAATGGCGCGCGCGACCGCACGCGGATCTCCCGACAGCAACCGTTCCGAGAGCGTCGGCATCGTCACTGTCCGAGGAGCTGCCGCGCGATGACGAGACGCTGGATCTCGCTGGTGCCCTCGCCGATCGTGACGCAGCTTCACGTCGCGGAAGTATTTCTCGCGCCGGATAGTCCTTCACGAAACCGTAGCCGCCGTGAATCTGGACGCAGTCGTCGGCGGCCTTGACCGCGATCTCGCTGCGCGTACAGCTTGGCCATCGCGGACTCGCGCGTCATACGCAGCCCCTTGTCCTCTCATGTAGGCCGCCCGGTAGGTGAGCAGCCGCGCGGCTTCAATGCGAGTCGCGTTGTCGGCGAGCTTCCATTGAATCGCCTGGAAGGATGCGATCGGCTGGCCGAACTGTCGGCGTTCCTTCGCATAACGCCGCGCCGCTTCGTAGGCTCCCTGCGCGAGACCAACCGAGAGCGCCGCAATGCCGATCCGGCCGGCATCGAGGACCTGCAATGTATTGATGAAGCCCTGCCCTTCCTCGCCGACGAGCGCGGTGGCTGGAATGCGGCAATCCTGGAAGACGACTTCACTCGTATCGCTCGCGCGCATGCCGAGCTTGTTCTCTTTCTTTCCCGCAGACATGCCGGGCGTGCCGTGTTCGACGACGAACGCCGATATGCCGCGGTGGCCCTTCGCGCGGTCGGTCACCGCGACGACGACCATCACGCCGCCGATCTTTCCGTGCGTGATGAAGCTCTTGGATCCATTGAGGGTCCAACCGTCGCTCGTCCGCGTGGCGACCGTCCGCATTCCTGCGGCATCACTCCCGGCGCTCGCCTCGGTCAGGCCCCAGGCCCCGAGCACCTCCCCCTTGACCAGGCGCGGCAGATACTGGCTCTTCTGCGCGTCGCTGCCGAACATCGACAGGTGAGATGTGCACAGTCCGTTGTGCGCAGCCACCGAGAGGGAAATCGCCGGACACACGCGCGCCAGCTCCTCGATGCAGATGCAGTAGTCGACCGACGACATGGCGGCTCCGCCGTAGGCTTCGGGAAACTGGATCCCCATCAGTCCGAGCGACGCGAGCTTCGGGAGCAGGTCCATCGGAAATTGCTGCGCCTCGTCCCACTCCATGACGTGAGGCCGCATTTCGGCTTCCGCGAACTCGCGCACCGTGCGCCGCAGCAGATCCTGTTCCTCGGAGAGACGAAAATCCATCCCTACGACTATCCCCTATCAACGGCACATCGGGCAACCCGATCATCGGTCATCTTTGTCATCGATCATCGGCAGACCGGACCTGGTTCATCGTTCATCGCGCTCATCGCGTATGCTCGGAAGGTGTTCAAGAGACTGATTCCTGCTGCGCTGGGCCTGATGCTTTTCGTGCCTGCGAACGCCTTCGCCGACATCACGGCCTTCCTCGGCGTGAATACCACGCCCACCAATCGCGTGAGCCGCGGCTTTGCCGGCGGTGCCGGGCTGCTCATTGTCGGGTTCGAGTTTGAATACGCCAATACCGTCGAAGACGAGGTCACGCGTGCGCCCGGCTTGAAGACCTTCATGGCCAATGGGCTGCTGCAGACGCCGATTCCGATTGCGGGCATGCAGTTCTACGGAACGGCTGGTGCTGGCGGGTATCGCGAGTCGTTCACCGTATCCACAAACAGATTCAGTGAAACGAACGTTGGGACGAATGTCGGCGGAGGCGTCAAGATCTCGGTGGTCGGGCCGTTGCGGCTGCGCCTGGACTACCGGATCTTCAAGTTGCAGGGGGATGCGCTGCACTCGACCGTCCACCGGTTTTATGCGGGGGCCAATCTGAAGTTCTGAGTGCTCAGTGCAAAGTGCTGGGTGCGAAGTGCTGGGGCGAGGTAGGTTGATACCCGGAGGGTAACAGCTGATCGTGAGCCGGCACCAGGCAATACGCCCGGTGCCGGGACACCTGACTACATTCCGCCGCCGACGGGGGTCAGATTCAACTGGTTCATGCTGGCGATCGACCCGGCCCAGCGCGTATACATCTCGCGGGTAGCCGGATCGCGCTGCTGCTCGGGGGTCAGGGTCTTGTTGACCACGTCGAGCCAGTACAGCTCAGTGCCGGGCGTCGTGGGATCGTAGAGCACGACGTACAGGGCATTCCCCCCGGCGCCGGCTTCTGACGACTTGTAGACCTTGACGTTGGCCTGCTGCTTGACGGTTTCATCGGTCGATGATGCAACGGCGGCCTTCATCTTCGAGATCATCTCTTCGAAAGCCGCAGTCTGGTCAGGCTTGACCTGCACGAGGAGCATCCCCGAGTTCGTCTTGAAGGTCAGCTTCGGGGCGGCCGGCTGCGCCGGAGCGGCTGCCGCGGGCGGCTGGGCCGGTGTCTGCGCAGGAGGCTGCGCGGGTGTGGTCTGAGCAAACGCGGCAGCCGGCAGCAAGGCCAGCGCCAAAGCAGTGACTGTGACGAAGGGGCGACGCATCCAAACTCCTCCTTGATCGAACACAAAAAAGACACTCTACCGTACGAACCCTAGAACCCTTCAGACGAAAACCTGCAGGATCTCGTTGGCAAGCAGCATGCCGTTTCGGCTCAGTCTCAGGCGCGATCCCTCCCTGATGACGAACCCGTCGCGAACAAACGGCATAAGCGCCTCTCCATACCGCGCCCAGACGTCGGACGCGTAACGTTTCGACACCGTAGCCAAATCGATGCCGTCCGTCAACCGCAGACCTGTGAAGAGCGTTTCTTGTAGACGTTCTAGCGCTGACAACTCGCGAAACTCGGCGATCAGAGACGCCCCCGACCCGATCCGGCCGATGTAATCCTCAGTTGCAGAGACGTTCTTCCACCGGAGCCCCCCCCGCGTGGAGTGGGCGCCGCACCCGAACCCAAGCCATTCGCCGTCTTCCCAGTACTTGAGATTGTGACGGGAACGGAAACTGGCACGCGCCACGTTCGAGATTTCGTACTGCTCGTATCCGGCGCAGGCGAGCCGCTCGAGGCTCCACAGGTACATATCCGCCGCGTCGTCGTCGGGGGCGAGTGACCAGCCGCTCCTGGCCATGTCTTCCTTCAGCGGAGCGTTTGGGTATAGCTCGAGCAGGTACAGCGATGCATGCTCGGGCCCGACGTCGATCAGCGATTCAACACTTTCCTTCCAGTGCGACTGCGTCTGCTGCGGCAGCCACATCATCAGATCGAGGCTGACGTTCTCGATCCCGCCCTGTCGCGCTTCGACGACTGCTGCACGGGCGCGGTCCGCTGAATGAATGCGACCGAGACGCTTCAGTTCGTCCCCGCGGAACGACTGGACGCCGAAACTCACCCGATTGACACCGGCTGCCCGGAATTGTTCCATGCGAAGCGCGGACGCAGTTTCGGGATTGGTCTCCAGAGTCACCTCGGCGTCAGCAGTCAGCATCGAAGCTCTCGCGACAGGCGCGAATGAGCGCGCCAATCTCGCCTGGATCGAGCAGTGACGGCGTGCCCCCACCGAAGAAGATGGTGTCGACGCCCTCGCCGCGTCCGGCCTGACGGATCTCACGTTCGAGCGCGGCGACGTAGCGATCCTTCAGTCCGGGCTCGAACAGGCCTCGATTGAAGTTGCAGTAGTTGCAGATTGCCGAACAGAAAGGAATGTGGAGATAGAGACCTAACACGACGTCAGCTTACGATCCTGCCTTGCCCCCGGACCACCCAAGCTCGCTCTTACCCGAGGCGGGCTGTTTCAAGGCGGCGCGAACAGGCCCCTTCGCCCGCGCCGGCAGCGTCACGCGCCGGTTCGGCTTCATCTTCCACATGGTGACAAGATCATCGACGCCGCCGTTCGGCGGGAGGTGACGGTAATCCGCGCCGTCGAATTCGAGGAACTCGCACATTTCGTGCAGACGTGAATGGATGCGGAATCCGATCCGTGCCTTCAGGCAATCGGGATCAGCGTCGTCGGGGGTGTCGTCGTAGTTGGACGTGAAGATCGTGTGGCGGCGCTCGTTGTACCGCGTATTGACGATGAGGTTCATCGTCTCTTCGACCCACTCCGACGTTTTTTCGGATCCGAGGTCGTCGAGCACCAGGAGATCGGCGTCCATGACCGGGCGCAGAATGTCCATTTCCGCTGTGCGGACGAGCGGGTTGTATGTGCTGCGGATGACGCGCAGCAGGTCACGCGTGTCGTAGAAGAGACCGCGCGCGCCGCGCGTCAGGATCACGCGCCGGAGCACCGCCACTGCGAGATGGGTCTTGCCGATGCCCGGCGGCCCGATCAGGCAGAGGCCTTTTGGAATCGCGGGGAACTCGTCGGCAAATTTTCTCGCCAGGCGAACCGCGCCGAGAAGTTTTTCGTTGGGATACGTGACGAACGCTTCGAGCTCACATCGCCGGTAGCGAGGCGGGATGCGCGCCTCGTCGAGCAACCGCGCCGTGGTTCCCTCGCGCCAGCAATCGCAGCGGACGACGCGACGCGTGCCGTTGATGTCGAGCGGCTTCCAGCCAGTGTCGTCGCAGAGGGAGCACATGGAGAGCGGTCATTGTAACACCCGCCTTCATGCTTTCTCTTCAATCGGTTCGACTTCAACCGGAGTCGGCTCCGTTTGGGTGACCGGTGCAGCCGCGCGGACGAGATCGCTGGGTGACGATTTGACGAGCGCTGTGCTCAATCGTTGTTCCCAGTCGCCGATCCCGCGCGAGAGCTCATGCTTCACGTAGGTCATGAACTCGTTGACCTCGCGCTGCATCGCTTCGATCTTGGAGCGCATGTTGAGGATGATCTCGACGCCGGCGAGATTGACGCCGAGGTCGCGCGTCAGCGACAGAATGGTTTCGAGCCGCTCGAGGTCATCTTCCGAATACAAACGGGTATTGCCGTCGGTGCGCGACGGCTTCAGCAATCCCTCGCGCTCGTACAATCGCAGCGTCTGCGGGTGGATGTTGTACTTCTGGGCCACCACGCTGATCATGTAATAGGACCTGCCGCTGCGCTTCGCCATTTCAACCTTCTGACTTGAACGATTCGGCAAACTCCTGCCGCACGTCACCGCTGTTGAGCCGCGCGAACTCGCGCATCAGCTCCTTCGATCGTTCATCGGCCAGCCGCGGCAACGCCAGCTGTACTTCGACCCAGAGGTCACCACGGGAACCAGATGCCGAGGGCGCCCCACGTCCCTCGACTCGCACCCGCTCGCCCGCCTGGATGCCGGCCGGCAGCGTCACCCGCACCGTTCCGTCGACCGACGGCACCTCTATCTGTCCCCCGAGCGCCGCTTCATGGACGGCGACCGGTACGACCATGTGCAGATCGTCCCCCTGGCGGCGAATCGCCGGATGCGGGCGCACGGCGACATCCACATACAGATGCCCGTTTCTCGCGCCGCGCTCCCCGGCATGCCCGCATTCCGCTACCCGAAGCCTGGCGCCGTCCCGCACTCCGGCGGGTATCCGCACGCTGATGGCTTCGCTGCGAATGGACCGGCCCTGGCCTGCGCAGAAGGGACACCGGCGGCTGCGTTCCTTCCCGCTTCCGTCACACGCCGAACAGGCCTTGGTGAACACCATGTGCCCACGCGCCCACCGCACGCTCCCGGCGCCATGACAATGGACGCAGCGTGCTTCTGGTGTGCGCATCGCACCCTCTCCCTGACACGCTTCACACGCGACCTGGCGCGTCACGATCACCTGTCGCTCCACACCTCGCAACGCCTCTTCGAAGGAGAGCGTGACCGACGTGTGCAGATCCGGGCCTGCATCCGAGCGACTGACGTGTGATGACGAGACGGGATGCAGGACGTCAGCGAACAGCTCGGTGAACGTGGCCGCCTGCGCGCCTTGAGCGGTCACAGTGAAGTCAAAACCTGAGAACTCGAATATGTGCCCGTCGATTGCGCCGCCCTGGCCTGCGCGTTCTCTCCCCGACGACTCGTACTGCTGCCGCCGTTCAGGGTCGGTCAGGATCTCGTACGCCTCCGATATGCGCTGGAACAACGCTTCCGCCGCGCGGTCTCCCGGGTTGATACCCGGATGATGTCGCCGCGCCAGCCGGCGATACGCCCGCTTGATGTCAGCGTCGCTTGCTCCCGGCTGCACGCCCAGCACCGCGTACAAATCATCCATCGGCTTATCGTTCATTGTTCATCGGCCATCGACATCGGCTCATCGGAGGATCGATTCATCGGATATCGATTCATCGTTCATCCGATATCGATTCATCCGATCGGATCGTCGGATCCACCGATACCGATTCATCGATGATCCGATGAGCGATACCGGTGGCCGATGAAACGATGATCCGCTTATTTGTCTTCAACGACCTCGGCGTCGATGACCTCGCCGGAGCCGCTGGCCGAGCCGCCGGTGCCGGAGCCGGACGCCTCAGCGCCGCCCTGCGGGCCGGCGTCGCTCGCGCCAGGTGCCTGGGCCGCCTTGTACATCGCCTCGGCGACCTTGTGCTGCGCCGTGTTGAGCGTCTCCATGTGGCGCTTCATCGCATCCACATCGTTCTTCTCGATCGCGGCGCGCAGATCCTGGATCGCGCTCTCGACGGTCTGGCGATCGGACGCAGAGACCTTGTCGCCCGCGTCCTTCAGCATGCGTTCGGCCGCGTAGGCAGCCTGGTCCGCATGGTTGCGGGTCTCGATCTCCTCCTTGCGCTTCCGATCCTCGTCGGCGTGCGACTCGGCCTCACGCATCATCTTGTCGACTTCGTCCTTCGACAGGCCGCTCGACGCGGTGATGGTGATCTTCTGCTCCTTCTGCGTCGCCATGTCCTTCGCTGACACGTTGACGATGCCGTTGGCGTCGATGTCGAAGGTGACTTCGATCTGCGGCACACCACGCGGCGCCGGCGGAAGCCCGGTCAGGTGGAACTTGCCGAGCGGACGGTTGTCCCGCGCCATCGGACGTTCACCCTGGAGCACGTGCACTTCGACGCTGGTCTGGTTGTCGGCCGCGGTCGAGAACGTCTCGCTCTTGCGCGTCGGGATGGTCGTGTTCCGCTGAATCAGCGTCGTCATCACCCCGCCGAGCGTCTCGATGCCGAGCGAGAGCGGCGTGACGTCGAGCAGCAGGAGATCCTTCACTTCGCCGGCGAGCACGCCCGCCTGGATCGCGGCGCCCACGGCCACGACCTCGTCGGGGTTCACGCCCTTGTGCGGTTCTTTCCCGAAGAGGTCCTTCACGATCTGCTGGACCTTGGGAATTCGCGTGGACCCGCCGACGAGCACGACCTCGTCGATCTTCGACGGATCAACACCCGCGTCTTTCAGCGCCTGCTTCGTCGGTCCGACGGTCTTCTGCAGCAGGTCATCCACGAGCTGCTCGAACTTCGCCCGCGTGAGCTTCTTGACCATGTGCTTCGGACCGGTCGCGTCGGCGGTGATGAACGGAAGATTGATCTCCGTTTCCATCACGCTCGAGAGCTCCATCTTTGCCTTCTCCGCCGCCTCGCGGAGACGCTGCAGGGCCATGCGGTCCTTGCCGAGATCGATGCCTTCGTCCTTCCGGAACTCGTCGATGATCCAGTCGATGATCTTCTGATCGAGGTTGTCGCCGCCCAGGTGCGTGTCGCCGTTGGTCGCCTTGACTTCCACGACGCCTTCACCCACCTCGAGAATCGAGATGTCGAAGGTGCCGCCGCCGAAGTCATACACGGCGATCGTTTCGTCCTTCTTCTTGTCGAGGCCGTAGGCGAGCGCCGCCGCCGTCGGCTCGTTGACGATGCGCATGACCTCGAGGCCGGCGATCTGCCCGGCATCTTTGGTGGCCTGCCGCTGCGCGTCGTTGAAGTACGCCGGCACGGTGATGACGGCCTTGGTCACGGTCGACCCGAGATACTCCTCGGCCGCCTGCTTCAGTTTCTGGAGCACCATCGCCGAGATTTCCGGCGGCGAATACGCTTTGCCGCTGGCATTGATCCGCACGTCACCGTTGCTCGCGCGCTCGACCGAGTACGGCACCATCTTCATCTCTTCGGAGACTTCATTGAACTTGCGCCCCATGAATCGCTTGATCGAGAAGATGGTGTTCTCGGGATTGGTGACCGCTTGACGCTTGGCGACCTGGCCGACGAGCCGCTCACCCGACTTTGTGAACCCGACGACCGATGGGGTGATCCGGCTGCCTTCGGGGTTGGTGATGACGACCGGTTCGCCCCCCTCCATCACCGCAACAACAGAGTTCGTGGTCCCCAGGTCGATGCCGATAATCTTGCTCATGATTTTGTTTGATCCTCTACGGCCACCTCAGTGGCGGCTAATCTTTACAACGTTGCCAGTATAAAATCTGAGCATCTGTCTGTCAATCACCTAGGCCATTTTTCTTCTAACGCGGTGCTATACTTGCGCTTGCCAGCCTGCCGCAGCGGTGTCGTCGCTGTTCCAGGGAACTTCAACCTTCCCTGATGAGGTCCTTTATGGTTCGCCGATTTCTCCCGGCGCCGTTGATTGCCGCGTGTCTCGTTGTCTGGCTCGCAACGCCTGCAGCGGCGCAACTTTCCGAAGCGCGCACCGCTCCGGCGCACATCTCCTACACTGAAGGGGCCGTCACCCTTGAACGCGACGGCCGCGTCGACCAGGCCCCTGGGAGCATGCCGATCCTTTCCGGAGACCGCGTCCGCACTCACGTCGGGCGGGCAGAAATCCTCTTTGCCGACGGCAGCACCCTTCATCTCGATCGCGACACCACGCTGGACCTTCAGTCCGACGAACTAGTACGGCTGATCGAGGGCCGGCTGCGCCTGTCGATCCCCGGTCCGATGCGAAGCGTCAGGTACCGCATCGACGCGCCCTATGCCTGGCTGCAGATCGGCGAACCGGGTGAGTACCGCGCAGCCTACGTTCGAACGTCGACGCGCGATGAACTCGAAGCGGCGGTGGTTCGCGGCAGCGCCGAGTTGGTCAATGAAGACGGACGCACACCTCTCCGTGCCGGCGAGCGCGCCTTTGCGCGTGCTGATAGCGCCCCTTCGTACGCCTACGTCTTCAACTCTGCGACCTGGGACGGGTTCGATCGGTGGTCTGAGGAACGGCGGAACGACCGGCTTGGCCTCTCCACCCAGTATCTTCCCCAAGAAGTTCAACCCTACGCGGGCGAACTGGATCGGAACGGTTCCTGGCGCTACGAGTCGAGCTACGGATACGTGTGGTATCCCCGCGTCGACGTGTCGTGGCGTCCGTACTACCAGGGTCGCTGGACGACGCTGCCCTCGTATGGGTGGACCTGGATCGGCAGCGATCCGTGGGCCTGGCCGACTCACCACTATGGACGATGGGGGATCTCAGCAGGCGCGTGGTTCTGGATTCCGGGCCGGTCGTGGGCTCCGGCGTGGGTGTCGTGGGGTTATGCGCCTGGTTACGTGAGCTGGTGTCCGCTCGGTTGGAACAATCAGCCGGTGTACCGGATCAACGCAGGGATCAATGTCTACCACGGCTACGATCCATGGCGTGCGTGGACGGTCGTACCGCAGCGGCATTTCGGAAATGCGTACGTGCAGCGGGTCTACGTCGCCGGGAACCAGATCGACTCGCGAACGCGTGGCGCGTTCACCTCTCGCGACAGCGCACCGGCGGTCGTCGGTTACGCGGCGCCACGACGCGTGGCGCCAATTACAGTGGTCGGTACCAGTCCGGTGCGCACGGCTACGACCGTGTTGACCAATCGGGTAGATACCGGCGCACGCCGCCTGGATGTCGCGCCAGCCAGTCGTGTCGCGCCAGCCGGTCGTTCCGACACTCGCCCCGTGGGCGGGCGAACGGACTCCCGCTCCGCGACCGCTCCGGTGGCAGCCCGCGGTGATGCCGGTTTCGCCCGATCGCGCACGAGTGTGCCAGAGACTCGATCCGACGTTCCAGTCACACGCAGCATTGGGAGTCCAACCGAGCGTGCGACACCGGCCCAGGCGCTCGTCCGTTCCGACCGGGCAGCACCGGTCGGTGCGCAAGCGGAAGTGATCCGGCAGGGCCGGCGATACGCGCCGGGAGAGAGCTATCAACCCGTTGCACCCCGGATGCCTCAGCGCGCGGACGTCATCGGCAGCCAGGCACCTCGAGTCGAAGCACGCCCGTACCAGCGCGCCCCACAAGCCGGAGTTCCCGATCGGTCCTACGGATCTTACGAACGTCGCGCGCCATCTGCGGACCGCCCCTCGGCGCCGTCGGCCTCGCCGGGCCCGTCGGCGGTTGCACCGTCACAACCGGATCGCTCCGCTGCCCCACCGTCAGCCGCACCTCAGGCGGGGTCGCGGCCGCGCGCTGATGCGCCCTCGCGAGGGATGGCAGTTCGACGGCCGGGTGGAGGGCGATAATAGGTTCGTGGGAGTTCACGCGTGGCCCGAGTAGTTGTTCGCATCGCCCGCAGCGCAGTCGTCGCTGCTCTCTTCCTCCTCGTGGCAGTGCTCGGCATTGCGAGCGGCGTGCTCTTCGCCTATACGGGTGACCTCCCGAAGATCTCAGACCTCGACGACTACGCGCCGAGCACGATCACCCGCATCTACGGCACTCGCGGCGAGATCGTCGGAGAGTTCGCGATCCAGCGGCGCGAGGTCATCCCCTACGACGCGATCTCGCCCAAGCTGCGGCAGGCAATCCTCGCCGCCGAAGACGACGAATTCGAACAGCACGTCGGCCTCAGCATCCCGCGCATTCTCATGACGCTGATGAAGGACGTCGCCGAACGGCGCAAGGCGGGAGGGGCCAGCACGCTCACGCAACAGCTCGCGCGGAAGCTGTTCCTGACCGACGAGAAGACGTGGGAACGCAAGATCCGCGAAGCCATACTGACGATCCAGATTGAAAAGCGCTATACGAAGCGCGAGATCTTCACGCTCTACTGCAACCAGATGTACTTCGGCCACGGTGTGTACGGCGTCGAAGCAGCCTCGCGCCTCTACTTCGGCAAGTCGGCAAAGGACCTGGAGCTCGAAGAGGCCGCGCTGATTGCCGGCATCCTGCAGGGGAACGTGCGGCAGAGCCCGTACGTGAACATGGACGCGGCCCTCCGTCGCCGGAACTACACGCTCGGCCGCATGGCCGAAGTCGGGTTCATCACCGACGCCCAGGCCGCGGAAGCCATGAAGAAGCCGATCGTGACGCGGGGCGAAGCCGGCGGCCCGCAGACCGTCGCGCCGTATTTCATCGAAGAGGTCCGCAAGGAACTGGAGCAGCGATACGGAGCCAAGCAACTCTACGAGAACGGGTTGAGCGTGCAGACGGGGCTCGACACGTCGCTGCAGGAAGCGGTGAACCGCGCGCTCGACGATGGGTTGCGACGCATCGACAAGGGACGCGGCTGGCGAAAGCCGCGGCGCAACGTGGTCGAAGAGGGGCACAAGGTCGACGCGTTCAGGAACGCGCGCTGGGACCGTCCGATGCACGCCGGACAGATCGTACCCGCGGTCGTGACGGCTGCCGACGGGGCGACGATCACCGCGCGGGCGGGCGCGTTGACGGCCACGATCGATCGCAAAGGGTTCGCATGGACACGCAAGACCGCTGCGACCCAGCTGGTGACCCGCGGCGACCTGATCGAGGTGCGTCTCACTGCCGTCGACGACAATGCAAAGACCGCGAGCGGATCGCTCGAACAGCCGCCATCGGTTGAGGGCGCGATCCTGGCGATCGACAACCGCACCGGTCAGATCCGCGCGATGACCGGTGGCTTCAGTTTCGAGCGGAGCAAATTCAACCGGGCGACACAGGCACTGCGGCAGGTGGGATCGTCCTTCAAACCGATCGTCTACACCGCCGCGATCGACCGGGGATTTACGCCGGCAAGCGTCTTGATCGACGCTCCATCGAGCTTCCCGGCCGGACCGAATCAGCCGCCGTACAGCCCGATGAACTACGACCGCAAGTTCGAAGGACCGATCACCTTGCGCCACGCGCTCGAGGAATCGCGCAATGTTCCGGCGGTCCGCATGATGGACCAGCTCGGCGCGAAGCAGGTGATCATGTTCGCGCGCCGGCTGGGCATCGAATCACCGCTGCCGCCGTATCTGCCCGTGGCGCTCGGCGCGGCCGAAGCGACGCTGATGGAAATGACCAGCGCCTTTGCCGTGTTCCCGAACCAGGGCGTTCGGATGAAGCCATACGACGTCATCAAGGTGACGGACCGCGAAGGCAACGTGCTCGAAGAAAACCGCCCCGAGCCGAAGGACGCGATTCGTGCGGATACGGCATTCGTCATGACCAACCTGCTTCGTGGCGTCGTTCAACGCGGCACGGCCGCCAAGGCCGCGGCGTTGAACTGGCCGGTCGGCGGCAAGACCGGGACGACCGACGACTACACGGATGCGTGGTTCATCGGCTTCGATCCGGACATCACCATTGGCGTATGGGTGGGGCTGGATCAGAAGAAGCCGATCGGCCATAACCAGACCGGCTCCGAGGCGGCGCTCCCGATCTGGATGGACGTCATGAAGGCGTGGATCGGCGATCGAAAGGATCCGCCCAAATTCGAACCGCCGGGCAACATCATCTTCATGTCGGTCGACAAGGGCACGGGCGGTGCGGCGGTCGACGGCGCGCCCGGCGCGATATCGGAAGCGTTCATTGCCGGCACGCAGCCGGGCTCTATAAAGCAGTAGTTACTGCAGATTGCAGATTGCAGATTGCAGATTGCGATTGACGCTTGACGTTAGCGGTCGCCTGGGTTGGGATTCTCGTCCCCGCGCTGATTCCTGACAGCGGTCTTTCGTGACGCGACGAAAATGGCGGTCAGCTCATTTGCTTCCTGGATGAGCACGCCAACGGCTTCCGGATTTCCAATCCGGGCATCACGTAGTGCTTCTAGCCACCCGTGCGATTCGTCGGCCTCCTCGAGAGCGATTCCGATCTTCGCGATGAACTCCTTTACACTCCGCGCGCGGCAGGCCGCCCGATAGTTGCTGTGGGTGCTTCCGGCCGAATCGAGCAATTGCCTCGAAATGCTGACGGCGTCAGGCCCTTTCGGTAAAGAGCGACAGAGTTCGATTACACGAATGAAGAAGTGGTGCGTCCGTTGCTGAAGCTCGGCGGCTTTCGCGTTCACATCGTCTGCAGTGCGCAAGATGAGGGCCGGAGCGAATTCCCGTAAAAGCGCCGCCGGATCCACTGGACCGTTTCACAATCTCCACTCTCGCAAACGCAAAAGATGGCAGAATCCGCGCCACGAGCAATCTTCAGTCTGCAATCTGCAGTCTGCAATCTGCAATCTGCAATCTGTTCATTCCTCCTCCGTGGGCGGCGCCAGCGAGCCGGAGGCCTTGCGCATCAAGTAGGTCTTGATGAAAACGTCGATGTCACCGTCGAGGACGCGGTTGACGTCGCCCACTTCTTCCTTGGTGCGGTGATCCTTCACCATCTGGTACGGATGCAGAACGTAGCTCCGGATCTGGCTGCCGAAGGCGATGTCTTTCTTCTCTCCCCCGAGCTGTTCCAGCCTGGCCTGCTGCTCCTTCATCTTCAGGTCGAACAACCGCGAGCGCAGTACCTTCATCGCGCTGGCGCGATTCTTATGCTGTGACCGTTCGTTCTGGGAGGTGACGACCATGCCGGTCGGCAGATGGGTGATGCGGACCGCGGAGTCGGTCACGTTGACGTGCTGCCCGCCGGCGCCACTGGACCGATAGGTGTCGATTCGCAGATCCTTCTCTTCGATGTCCACTTCCACGTCTTCAGGCAATTCCGGCCAGACGAAGACGGACGCGAAGGATGTGTGACGGCGCGCCGCCTGATCGTAAGGCGAGATGCGCACCAGGCGGTGGACGCCCGCCTCGGCGAGGAGCATGCCGTAGGCATAGTCGCCATAGATGGTGAGCGTGGCGCTCTTGATCCCGGCGTCTTCCCCCGGCTGCAGGTCGAGCACGTCACGTTTGAATCCATGGCGCTCCGTCCACCTGACGTACATCCGGAGGAGCATCTCGGCCCAATCCTGCGACTCGGTGCCGCCGGCACCCGGGTGAATGGTGATGATCGCATTCTTGCGATCGTGCTCACCGCCGAGCATCTTCTTCGTCTCGCCCTCGTCGACCGCGACGGCGAGTTCGTCCAGGCCCCTGGCGAAGTCGTCGGAGACCGACTCTCCTGCCTCCGCCCACTCGACCAGCACGGCGAGATCCTCGACCCGCGTTTTCAGCGTGAGACTGAGGTCGCGGTCCTCCTCCAGCCTGCGGCGGCGCTGCAGCGTCTTCTGCGCCGCGTCCTGATCCTTCCAGAAATCAGGCTCGGCTACGCGTTTCTCCAGTTTGTCGAGTTCTTCTTCCGGGCGTGCCGCGTCAAAGATAGCTCCGCAGGTCGTTCGCGCGGCGCGCGAGATCCTCATACCTGCGAAGCTGTTCGTCGATACTTGTAGCCATAGTCGTTGCCGATGTCCGCCCTAGTGTACCGCGCCCCGGGTGCCGGCCAGCGCCGCAGCCACCACCGCGAGCGACAACCAGGCAACGAGGTCGCCGATCCGGCTGTAGAACGTCCGCGACTTGATGAAACGCAAGTCACCGAGCACGATGTCCTGCTTGAAGAGATCCGTCTTCTGCATCACGCGGCCGTACGGATCCACGAAGCCGCTGACGCCGGTGTTCGCCGCGCGCGCGAGATAGCGTCCCTGCTCGATCGCTCGCATCGACGCCTGGTCCCAATGCTGATAGGCGGCCGACGACGTGCCGTACCAGGCATCGTTCGTGATCGTGGTCAACAACTCGCTGCCGTCCCGCACGAACCGGTTGATCAGGTTTGGAAAGATGACTTCGTAGCAGATCGCGGTACTCACCAGGTGATCCCCGACCGGCAGCAGCACGGGATCCTGCCCCGGCGTAAATGCCGAGACCGCTTCAACGATGGGACCCACGAAGAACAGCAGCGAACTGAGCGGCACGTACTCGCCGAAGGGCACCAGGTGCATCTTCCGGTACACCGCTCCGACCTGCCCGTCCGGTTTCACCAGGAAGGCGGCGTTGTAGTAGGACTCCTGCGGCTTCGCGATGTCGCTGGAAGCCTTGAGCTGTTCGACCTGGTCGCTGCCGATCAGCAGCGTCGCGTTCGATTCACGCGCCAGGCGGCGGATCGCACCACCGCGCACGAGGTCGCGCTCGAAGTAAAACGGCGTCGATGACTCCGGCCACATCACGAAGGTGGCGCCGGCGCCGAGCGCCTGCCGGGTCATCTGCAGGTATCGATCGGAGATGAGATCGGCCACACCCGCGTTCCCGGTGTAAGCCGCGTTCTTGTCGTCCTGCAGGATGTTCCCCTGGACGACGGCCACACGAACGGGCTCACCTTCGTTCGTCAGCGACGAGGATCGCATGCGGGCCGTTCCCCAGGCGGAAATGGCACCGACGAGCACGACCGCCGTGGCCGCCAGCGACCATCTTCGCCGCCCTCGCTCGAGCGCAATCGCGGCAAGCGCCGCACCGGCGAACGACACGATCCACGAGAGTCCATAGACCCCGACGACGCTCGCGACCTGCGCCACCGGGAGAGCCGTCACCTGACTGTAGCCGAGCAGCGCCCAGGGAAAGCCGTCCCACACGTACTGACGCCCAAGCTCGGTTGTCACCCAGATACATGGCGCCAGAAGGTACGCGCTGAAGCGATAGGTGCGGTAGCAGCGGGCAAAGATGAGGGAGAAGGCAGCCGGAAACAGCGCGAGATAGGCAACCAGCAACGCGGCCGCTATCACTGCCAGCCATGTCTGCAACCCTCCAAACATGGTCATCGTCTCGACCAGCCAATAGAGGGTGCCGGCGAAATACACCGCCCCGGCGAGAAGCCCTGCGAAGAATGCTCGACGGAGGGAACCGGCGCGGACCGACGCGATGACGAGTGGGGCGAGAGCGATCCAGGCGCAGGCGGGATGCCCGAACTTCGGGAAGCTCAGGGCCAGCAGCGCACCGGCGAGGATCGCTAGCGCTTGATATCCGCTTTGAATTTCTCTTCCTTCTCGAGCCGGCGCGCGACCTGGTCCGCCTCGCGGCGGTCGGAGTACTTGCCGATCTGCACTCTGAAGATCTGTGGCGTACCGGTGGGCGGCGTGAGCAGAAATGCAGGGTAGCCCTTGGCGACCAGTTGGCGCACCACACGGCTTGCCGCCTCGCGATTCTGCAAGGCGGACACCTGGACGACCCAGGTTCCGGGCCGCCCGGATGTCGGCACGTCCGATGAGGCGGTACGACCGACAGGTTCGCTCTTGGACGGAGGCGCAGGCTCGGGGGCTTTGGGCTCCGGAACCGGCTTCGCCGCGGCCGCAGCTGCTGATGGGGGAACTGCAGGTTCAGCAGTCTTCGGCGCTGCCGTGCCGGCGCCTTTCTGCTGCACTTCGCTCGACGTCGGCTCCTCCGGGGTCGGAGGCACATCGGCGGGCGGCGCCGCTGGTACCGGTGCAGCGGTCGAGGTCGGCACTGTCGCCGCGGGCGCGTCCGGTGTGGCCGCAAGCGCGATCGGAGCGTCAGCTTCCGCTCCGCGATCCGCGCGAACGCCGCGTCCGACCAGGACGCCGCACAAAAAGATCATCACCGAGACCACGGTGGTGACCATGAACAGGAACACCACCTGCTTTCCACTCAGTTGGATCTCGTGAAATCCGTCTTCCGATCCGTCGTGGGTCAGTTCGGGCACGCTTACGCCTTTGTCCTGTCCTTGATGAGATGCATCAGCTCAATTGGCAATGGGAAGATGATGGTGGAATTCTTTTCCGCCGCGATTTCCGTGAGCGTCTGCAGGTAGCGGAGCGTAATCGACAATGGCTCGACCGCGATCACTGCCGCCGCCGCGGCCAGCTTCTCGGATGCTTCCAACTCACCCGCCGCGTGTACGATTTTAGCACGCTTCTCCCGCTCGGCTTCCGCCTGCTTCGCCATCGCACGCTGCATATCGGGCGGAAGATCGACTTGCTTCACTGCCACGGATGCGACCTTGATGCCCCACGGCTCGGTGTGCAGGTCCAAGATGCGCTGGAGCTCCTGGTTCAGCCGCTCGCGTTGAGACAGCAGATCATCGAGCTCGACTTCGCCGAGGATGCTCCGCAAGGTGGTCTGCGCCAGCTGGGACGTCGCGTAGTGGTAGCTCTCCACCTCGACGATCGCCCGGCGCGCCTCCATGACGCGGAAGTAAACGACGGCATTGACCTTGACCGAGACGTTGTCGCGGGTGATGACGTCCTGCGGCGGAACGTCCATCACGATGGTTCGCAGGCTGACCCGCACCATCCGGTCGATGGGCGCGAACACGAGGATCACCCCCGGTCCTTTGGGCTCGGGCAGGAGCTTGCCGAGCCGGAAGATGACACCGCGCTCGTATTCATTGAGAACTTTTATCGAGTTGAGCAGATACAGGCCGATCGCGGCCAAGACAACCAGGGCTGGCAGCACAGTGAACTCCTTCTAAATCCGTCTCACCGTCAAAAGCAATCCCTTGACGGCCACCACTTGCACGTGATCCCCCGCCGACACCGCGTCCTGCGCCGTCGCGGTCCAGACTTCCCCGTGAGCCCGCACCCGGCCGATCCCGCCCGGATCGATCGAGGTCAGCGCTTCCCCGGTTTCCGACAGCATGCCCGCCATCCCGGTCACCGCCGGTTGTCGTTGCGCCTTCACGGCGAGCCTGACCAGGAACAGGATGATCCCTGAGGTGACGATCGTCATCGGAATGATCAGGCGCAGGCCGACCTGCATCTCCGGCAGCGGCGAATCGATCAGCATCAACGACCCGAAAAACAGTGCGACGATGCCGCCGGCGCCGAGCAAACCGAAGCTCGTGACCTTCACTTCGAGAATCAGCAGAACGATCCCGAGTGCGATGAGAAGAACGCCGGAATAGCTCACCGGCAATACCTGCAGCGCAAAGAATGCCAGCAGCAGGCTGATGCCGCCGGCGACGCCGGGAAAGATGCTCCCCGGATTCCAGAATTCAACCGTCAGGCCGAGCATTCCCAGTGTCAGCAGCAGGTACGCGATCTGCGGATGTGCCACGGCGCTCAGCACTCGCTGCCCCCACGTCATGTCAATCGATGTCGTGGTCGCACCCTTCAGGTGCAGCACTTCGCTCCGGCCGTCGAAACGGATGATGGTCCGTCCATCGATCTTCCGAAGCAGATCGGCGACGTCCGTGGCCACCACGTCGATCAGCGGCGGCGTCGCCGCGATCGCCTCCTGTTCGGTATATGAACGGCTTTCCGTGACGGCCTGTTCGATCAGAGGGACGTTTCTCTTGCGCTGCGCGGCAAGGGTACGGGCATAGCTGGCCGTATCGGACGCCATCTTCTTCGCCATCGTGTCGTCGAGCTTTTCGCCATTTCCGGCGACCGGATGGGCAGCGCCGATATGTGTCGCGGGGGCCATCGCGGCAATGTCGGCCGCCATGGTGATCAGGAACCCGGCGGATGCGGCCCGATTACCGGAGGGCCCCACGAAGACGGCGACCGGTGTCCTGGCGTTGATGATGGCGTTGTTGATATCGCGGGTGGTGTCGAGCAATCCACCGGGTGTGCGGAGGGTGACGACGAGCAACGCGGCACCCGCTGCGTCTGCTGTATGGATGGCGCCGCGCAGATAATCAGCGACGACCGGCTGGATGATGCCGTCGACCTCTGCGGTGTAGACGATCGGCGCAGACTGCCTCGCCGAGACGCCCGTCAGCGCCATCGCGAGTACCCGCGGCAAGGCCACACACCCAGGCGCGCATGCATTATTTCCCGGACAGAGTTGCCAGCAGCCGCTTGGCCTCCACGGACCATGGCGCGAGCACCAGCGCCCGTTCCAGCTCCGTTCGTGCGGCAGCCGTATTCTGCTGCTTCAGGTAACTCTCGGCAAGTGCCACGCGCGCTTCGACCGTTTCGCCACTCCAGATCGAGATCTTGAGGGCGTCGACCGCTTCATTCGTCCGTCCCGCCCGGAGGTGAATTCGCCCGATCAGCAGATGAGCCGAGGCTTCGTACGGGGAGAGATAGATCGCCCGCCGAAGTTCGGTCAGCGCCTCACGATCCTCCTCGCGCTCGAAGAGCCGTCGGCCGCGATCCAGGTGAAAGACCGCGAGATCCCGCTGCTCGCGCTGGGCGCTGTTGACAACCGTCTGTTCGGGGCGGACGCCTGCTCGCAGATCGGGCTCGGTCCGGAGCCGTTCGAGCCCGCGCGGAACCGGGAGCTTTTCTGCTGCCGCTTGCTTCTCGAAGTCGGCGGACTCGGACGAGAGCTGCCGCGCCAGTTCCTGCTCACGCGCCGCTTCAACCGTGGCACCGCCCATCGCCAGCGCGGCGCCAAGGACGTAATGGGCGTCGGGGTCCGCCGGATTGCGCCGCAGCGTTTCACGCAGCCAGGTACACCGCGCCCTGGTGATTGCGCTCGAGCAAATAGGCGTATCCAAGGTTGAACAGCACGTCGCTGTCGCCGGCATCCGCGTCCGCAGCCTTGGTCAGGAAGTACGTCGGCACACCGAGTGGAGATGCGGTCCCACGCCGGAGCTGCACGACACCGAGGTTGTTGTAGGCGGACGCGGTGAAGGCGGCAGGGCCGGTGCCGCGTTCCGCCAGGCTCTTGAAGACGTCGAATGACTCGTCGTAGCGCTTCAGCTCGAGGAGCGACACGCCGGCGGCAAATTGGGCCTGCCCGATCAGTGGCGATGTCTGTGGCACGCCACGCGCCGCGGTGAGCGCGGCGCCGTGATCTCCCTGGTCCGTCCGGACGCCCCACAAGGCCAGGAGTGCGCGGTCGTAACCCGGGTTCGAACTGATCGCCGACTCCAGGAAGGTTGCCCGCGCAGCGGAGCTCTCCGCCATCAATCCCTTTACATAATCTTCGAACGCCTGGAGGGGAGGCCGCGGTGAGCGGACCTTCGCCTGGCGCGTCTCGGGTGCCAGTCGCCCGGCGGTCCGTTCGAAGACGGCGAACGTATCCGTCAAAGCACCCCGTTCGGTCACGTTCGGCTGGAGCCGCCCGACGTCGATCCGGACGCTGTTCGCGTCGACGATCAGCGTCGAGCCGTCGAGCGCCACGGTACCGACGATGATCTCGGAAGCGCCGACGAACTCGCCGACCTTGATCACCGTCGCGCGGCTCAGTGCCGCGGCGGAGGGGAGATGCAGTTCATCGAAAGCGCGCATCCGTTCGGCGCGCGTGATGACGTCGATCTGTCGCGCTTCCAGTTCGTCCGTCAGAACAAGGGCCGCCGCTTCCCCCATCCAGTGCAGGCGCGCATCGCGCTTTGCATTGTCGAAGGGCATCACCAGGACTCGTCCGGACGACTGCGCTGCCGCCTGCACCGGCAGGAGCAGGAGAAGGAGCGCAATCACCCGGATGGTCACGCGTCACCTTCCGCCACCACGCCGGCACCCTCCCGGGCGGTGGCCAGGGTCAGGCTACAACCCCGCTGTGCACCGGACGCGCGGCACTCGACCAGCCGGACGTCGACCGGCACGTGAAAGAGTTCCATCACGCGGGCCATCGCCGTGCCGTAATACCCGCACAACGGGAACGGGGACGCGACCCGCACCTCGCAAAAGAGAGACCCACGCAGGTCGACCGATGCCACGCCGCCTCGCAATGTGACCAGCGCACGCGTGCCGGGATAGGTGGCTCTCACCAGGCTCCGAGCGGTCCGCAGGGCCCCGCGCGTCCGCAAGCCGATCGGCAATGCCGAGATCAACCGCTGCTCCATTGCGGGCAGGCTGCGAAACGTCCAGTCTCCTGCGTACTGCCCGGCACGAGTCGTCACCTGTGAGTAGGCCTCGCCTTCGGTGCGGAGAAAGCTGATGACGGCGGTGAGGGCGCCGAGCCCGATCGTGCCCTCGCGAAGCCCGACGCCATTCAGCCAGTTCTCGTAGAACTCGAGGCGGTCGGGGAGAACATCCGCGATGCCCTGGTGCAGGCTCGCAACGAGCACACGTCCGATGCGGCCTTCACTCATCGTGGAGTCTGATACTGTTGATCGGATCCAGCGCCCGGCACGCCGCAGTCCTGCACGCAAAGGCGGAAGTGGTGGCCGTCGGCCGCGTCGGAGCTGGCGACGTACGACCCGGAAGGTTGCTGTTCGTCACTGACGAAGGAAATGATTTTGATCCTATCACGGATGTTTGAGCCCTCATGATCCTGCCGATTCACCAACTCGTGCGTGAGCGCATCGGCCAGACCGTCGCGCGCCTCTACTCTATCGATGCCGCCGATCCCCTGCTCGCAGAGATCCCGGTGGAGCTGCCGCCAAATCGAACGCTCGGCGATCTCGCCGTGCCGCTGGCCTTCACGCTCGCCCGCCGCTTGCGGAAATCGCCGCGGGCGATTGCCGCCGAGATCGCGTCCGCCCTGGGCACGATCGAGGGATTCTCGCGCATCGAAGCTGCGCCGAGCGGCTATATCAACTTCTTTCTCGATCGCGCTCGCGTCGCGCGCCAGTGGCTCCGCGGTGAGGCCGCACCCGCTTCATCGGGCAGCGCGAAAGCCATCGTCGAACACACGGCCATCAATCCGAACAAGGCTGCGCACATCGGCCACCTCCGCAACGCGGCGCTCGGCGATGCGTTCGGCCGGCTGCTGCGCTTTCTGGGCCGCGACGTCGAGATTCAGAACTACATCGACGATACCGGCGTCCAAGTGGCGGATGTCGCCGTCGGGTTTCGCCAACTCGAAGGGAAGTCGCTGGACGACGTCCGCCAGATCGCCGCCACCACCCGCTTCGATTATTACTGCTGGGACCTCTACGCCCGGGTAACCGAGTGGTATGGGGAGGACAAAGAGCGCCTGAAGATCCGGTCCGCGGCGCTCCACGACATCGAACACGGCGGCAACGAAACCGCCGAAATGGCCCACGTCATCGCCGACCATATCGTCCGCTGCCACCTGCGGACGATGGCACGGATGAACATCCGCTACGACCTGCTGACGTGGGAGGGAGACATTCTGCGCCTCCACTTCTGGGCGTACGCGTTCGAATACCTGAAGAAAACCGGATCCGTCTTTCTGCAGACCGAGGGCAAGCTCAAAGGCTGCTGGGTGATGAAGATCGACGACGACTCGGCACCCGGTGAACCGGAGGCGGATTCACCCGCCGATCCCAGCACTGATGCTGCGGCAGAGACGAAGGCCGACGAACAGCGCGAGAAGGTCATCGTTCGATCCGATGGGACCGTGACCTACGTCGGCAAGGACATGGCTTACCAGCTGTGGAAGTTCGGTCTGCTCGGCAGAGATTTTTATTACCGGATCTTCGAACAGGTAAACGGTCCGGTGTGGTCGACGACGGCGCACGCCGCCGAGGCTACCGCCAATCCGCCGGTCTTCGGGCGTGCCTCCTGGGTGTGCAACGTCATCGACACGCGCCAGTCGTACCTGCAGAAGCTTCTGAAACAGGCGCTGGCGGCACTCGGATACCGGGAACAGGCCGAACACTCGATTCACTACTCCTACGAAATGGTGGCGCTCTCGCACGCGACCGCACGCGAGCTGGGTTACGACCCGAGTGTGGACGCGGACCGGCCATTCGTCGAAGTGTCAGGACGCAAGGGACTCGGCGTCAAAGCGGACGATCTGCTCGATCGCCTGCGCGACAAAGCCGCAACCGAAGTGGCCAAGCGCAACGCCGAACTGCAGGCGGACGAGGCACGGAGCATCGCGGAGTCGATCGCGACCGCCGCCGTCCGTTACTTCATGGTGAAGTTCTCACGCGGCAAGGTGATTGTTTTCGACATCGACGAGGCGCTGAGTTTCGAAGGTGAAAGTGGGCCGTATCTCCAGTACGCGGCCGTCCGTGCGAACAACATATTCAACAAGTTGAAGGACCGTCACGGCCTGGACGAGGGCTCGGTGCTTGCCGGCGCCGCCACGATCGGCACCGAGGCGCTCACTGCGCAGAGCGATGAAGCCAACGACCTGTGGAACCTGATGCTCGAAGCCGCACGCCTCGACGACGTCGTCGACCAGGCCGTGCGGACGCTGGAGCTGTCGGTGGTGGCCAAGTATGCGTTTGGCCTGGCGCAGTCGTTCAACGGCTTCTATCACAAGTATTCGATCCTCAACGAGGAGCGAGAGGAGACGCGCCTCTGGCGCGCCGCCGCGGTGACGTATTACCGGCGGCAGCTGACCCTCGCGCTCGAGCTCATGGGATGCTCCGTGCCGGCCAAGATGTAGGTGGCTGCCACAGACGTACAGGGGCCACATTCGTGAGCACGGGGCGCGGAGGCCCGGCGCAATTTATTCTCCGCGCCGTCGGGCCGACTCTACGAACGCGTCGAACAGCCCCCTGAACTCTCCCGTGCGCCAGAAGTTCTCCGGGTGCCACTGAACGCCCACGCAGAAGTCTTCATCCGGTGCCTCGATTGCCTCGACCACCCCGTCGTCGGCGATTGCGGACGCGGCCAGCGACTCGCCGAGCCGGCCGACCGATTGATGATGCCGGCTGTTGACGCGGCATGTGTGCTCGCTGGTCACCGCGTCGCGCAAGACAGTTTCGAGGCGTGACCCCGGCACGATGGCGACGGCGTGAGCGATGGAGTCTTTCGGCTCGGTCATCGCGTGGACGAGGGAGCTCTGGAGCGCGGACGGAATATCCTGCACCAGCGTGCCGCCGGCGGCGACATTGAGCACCTGCGAGCCACGGCAGATCGCGAGCAGCGGCAGATGCGCCTGCATCGCCCGTCGGGCGAGATCGATCTCGAACTCGTCTCGCCCCGGCTCGGCGTCGTCTACTGCTGGATGGCGTTCCTCGTTGTAAAGCACTGGATCCACATCACCGCCACCGGTGAGCAGCAGTCCCTCGATCTGAGCGACCAGTTGACGCGGACTTTCGTTGATCTCGAGGACCCGCGCCCGGCCGCCGGACCTTTCGACCGAGGCAATGTAGTCGTCGAGCCTGCTGCAGCGCGTGATGCCGATGACCGGCTTGCGTTCTGTGTCCATGTTGCCTTTTCGCGCTCCGCGCCTCCTCCTTACCGAATTTCGAAGATACCCAGAGTCTCCACGTGCGGCGTATTCGGAAACAGGTCGATTCCCCGCAGGCTCTCGATCCTGTAACCAGCGTCCAGCAACCTCCGTGCATCCCTCGCCATCGTCGGCGCGTCGCAGGAGACGTAGATGATCCGCGGCGCCCGCGAGCGGGCGATGGCGTCGGCCGCTTCCTTCGACATGCCGGTTCTCGGCGGATCGACGATCAGCGTCGACGGCGGGCCGGCACGGCGGCGCAACAGGAATCCCTCGACGCTGCTTCGCGCCACTCGGACCCGGTCGCCGAAAGGGCCCGCGTTCTTCTCGAGGTCGGCGCTGCTGAGCGGATCACCCTCGACCGCCGTGACCTCGCCTCGCTCGGCGGCGGCGAGCGGAACCGAAAAGAGACCGACGCCCGCATAGAGATCCAGGATGCGCCCTGGCGGCACGGCATCCATCACCCCGGCCACGAGTGCGGCGATCATGAAGCGATTGGCCTGGAAGAATGACTCGGGCTGCCGGCCCAGCCGAGCGCCGCTGGCGCGTCCCCCGGTCAGCAACTCGATCTCCTCGCTCACGATGGGGTCGCCCGCGGCCGCCCTGCGCCCGTCGGCCGCGCGACCGGTAGCGCCAGCGAGCGACGCGGGTGCGAGCGCCGACGACAGTGCCGCCTCGAGTCCGTCGAAACCTGCAACGTCGACGTGCACCGCGCGCTGCGCGCCGTCGACGCTCTCCGAGAGTTCCACGGACGCGACGTTGACACCGGTGGCGATCAGCGCGGCGACAGCAGAATCCACTGCGTCCACCGACGCATCGCGCAGCTGCCCGGTCTGTCGCGGATCGCACAGATCATGGGTCCCTTCACGAAAGAAACCGACCCGCCCAGCGCGAACATGGAACCGCGCCTTCATCCGGTAGCCGCGATCGGGGCCGGAACTCACGACCACGCGCTCAGACAGTGGAATCTTGCCGATGCGCGCAAACGCATCCTCGATGATCTGCGCCTTCAACTGCACCTGCCGGGAATAAGCGATATGCGAGTACAGGCAGCCGCCACAGCTGACATCAGCGGCCGGCTGCCGGTCGACTGACGCATCGAGCACCGAGACGGTGTCCGCGAAAGCCACGCGCTTCTCCGCCCGCGAGATCCGTGCGCGTACACGCTCCCCGGGGATCCCTCCGGCCACGAGCACGACCTCGCCATCGTGACGGGCGATGATTCGCCCGCCGGATGCCGGTTTCTCGAGCACCAGGTCGAGCTCCTCGCCCGGGTTCAGACCCACGGCCCAACCGCTCTCGAACGACGCCGAAGATGCCGCTCACTCATATGTAATCACCGGAAGATTCAGCGCATCGCGCAGTTGTCGATCGAAAGCCAGCTCCCTCGCCCGGGCGCGCGCGTCGGGAGGCATGCGCTCGACGAAAGCCGCGAGCTCCGCATCCGCCTCCCCTCGCAATGTATTCGCCACGGCGGCATCGATGGACTCCCTCGCCGCAGCGAGCAGCGACGCGTCGAGCTCCGACAAACGCGCCACCATTTGCGCCCGCGCTTCGCCACGCGCTTGTCTGGCGGTGGTGCCGAGTTGGTCGAGCGCATCTATGGTGGCGATCACTACAGCGTCGAGTTCCGCTGAGCGGCCCTTGGCCGGTCGCGCCAGCAGCCGCGATACCGTGCGTTCAATGTGCGCGACGAGCGAGCTCTTGCTCGACGGCGGTGCCTCGCTGACGCGATCCGCACCAGCGCCGATGGCTCGACGCCAGTCATCGAAGGCCTCGAGCACGTCCGCTTCACAGAACTCGATCCGCACTGGACGCCGGCGTCCGCCCCTGGCCGCATGTCTTTCGCAGCAGCGGTCGATGCCGCGACACGCGACCTTCAATGGAATCCCTTGCTCGGCCCAGCCGCGCACCAGCTCGAAACCGGGTCCTACGATCCGCACGAGGTGACCTTCATTCTTCTTGCACAGATATGCTTCGATGTCGCGGCAGTAGTCGAACGAATCGTCCATGACCAAGCTAATTCCGATTGCGCTCCCAGATGATGCGCAGCCCCTGGAGGGTGAGGTCCGGTTCGACGTGCTGAATCGCCACCGTTTCCGCCGAGAGAATGTCAGCCATACCTCCGGTCGCGATGCACAGCGCGGTGGTCCCGGCTTCAAGCTCGGCGCGCATGCGGTTGACGATGCCGTCCACCATCGAGACATATCCAAAGAACAGCCCGGACTGCATCGAGGTCACCGTCGTTTGCCCGATGACCGCAGGCGGTTTCCGGACGTCTACCCGCGGCAGCCGTGCCGCGCGCTGAAACAACGCGTCCGCCGAGATCCCGATGCCGGGACAGATGACGCCGCCGATGTACTCGCCCCTGAGGGAAATTGCGTCGAACGTCGTGGCCGTGCCGAAGTCGACGACGATGATTGGCCTGCCGTCGGCGCGCCCAAACGTCTCATACGCCGCCACCGCATTGACGACCCGATCCGCGCCGACGTCAGCCGCAGGTTTATACAGGACCGGCATCCCCGTATTCGAGGCAGGATCCACGGTGATCGGACGTTTGTCGAAGAAGCGCTCGCACATCTCCTCCATGGTCCGCGTCAACGGGGGCACGACCGAGGAAAGGATGATGCCATCGATCGACGCGATATCGATGTCGCTCCTGGCGAAGAGATGCGTGACGAGGATGCCCACTTCGTCGGCGGTCCGCTCCCGCATGGTGACCAGGCGCCAGCTCTCCGTGAGCAACTCCCCTTCGAAGACGCCGAGCACGATATTCGTGTTCCCGACGTCAATGGCTAAGAGCATGTGCCTCCATTCAAAGCCAGTGAACCGCTCCAGAGATTATCCGCTCAACCTGTCCGCCGACGTTCACCAGCAGCGCGCCGTCATCTCCCACACCGGCCGTGCGCCCCTCCTTCACGCCGGCGGCACTCTCCCACCGAACGCGGTGCCCCTGCGCCGAGGGAGCCAGCGCACGCCAGCGCTCGAGCAACGCCACGGGGCCGGTCTCATCGATCGAGCCGATCCATGTTGCGAGCGATGCGAGTGACTCGGCGAGGACGAGCGGCGCATCCGCCTGGCGTCCGAGCTCCGCCTCCAGCGACGTCGCGCGATCAGCGATGTCTGACGGATACGCTGCCGGCCGGAGGTTGATACCAAAGCCAAGGACGACATATTGAACCCCCTCGGCTCCTGAGGACGCCTCGGCGAGCACGCCGGCAACCTTCCGTCGGCGCGCGGCGCTATCGACGACGACATCATTCGGCCACTTGATTTCGACCGGCAATCCCGTCGCGCCGCGAATGCCTTCGGCGACGGCGACACCACCCGCCAGCGTCAGGTACGGCACCGCCTTCCGTCTGCGACAGATGACGGATACGTACAAGCCGGCGCCCGGCGGAGAAAACCAGGAGCGCCCCAGTCGTCCGCGGCCGGCCGTCTGGGCGGACGCAACAACGGTCGTCCCTTCGGCCGCGCCCCCTTCGGCAAGGCGCGCCGCTTCGTCGTTGGTGGACCCGATCTCACTCGAGTAGTGCAGGGGAGAACCGAAAGAGTGCCGGCGCGCCGCGGTCTGATGAAGAGCGGCCAGGTATTCCGGGGGAACGGTCTCAGGCATCCGGTTCGAGCTCGAAGCTCAGGTCGGCTGCCGCTGCGGAATGGGTCAGGCCGCCCACCGACACGTAGTCGGCTCCACTCGCCGCGATCTCGTTCATGCGAGCGAGCGTGACTCCGCCGGATATCTCCGTCTTTGCCCGTCCGCCGACACGACGGACCGCTTCGCGCATCTTTTCGGCGGACAGGTTGTCGAGCAGGATGATGTTCGCACCGGCGGCAAGGGCTGCGTCGACCTGGTCGAGGCTCTGGGCTTCGATCTCGATCGCCATGTCGTGCCGCGCGCTCTTCATGCGCGCCATGGCTGCCTCGACTCCACCGGCAAGGCGGATGTGATTGTCTTTGATCAGGATCGCGTCATCGAGCCCGGCTCGATGGTTCGTGCCGCCACCGGCGCGGACGGCGTATTTCTCCAGGGCGCGCAAGGTCGGCGTGGTCTTGCGCGTGTCGAGCACGGTGATCCGTCCAGCAGCAGCATCGACGAATCGCCGGGTCATCGTCGCGATGCCGGAGAGACGCTGCAAAAAATTGAGGGCCGTTCTCTCGGCGGTCAACATCGCCGCTGCCGACCCGCGCACGTCGGCGACGATGTCTCCGTTCGCACAACGGGCTCCGTCAGCCATCCGCACTTTGAAGTCCGCGGCGGGATCGAGTTGCCGGAAGGCTTCCGCGGCGACGTCGAGACCGGCAACGACGCAATCGGATTTCGCCAGGATCACGCCGCGCGCTCGCAACGCAGGATCGACTGTCGCCTCAGTGGTGATATCACCCCATCCGAGGTCTTCGGCGAGGGCGCGGCGCACGATTTCACGGTAGGTGCCCGGCTCCAGCGGGCCGAACGGGACCTGCTTCATGACGGGCTCTCGGCGGCCGAAGGCGTCTCAAATACCGCGTCGACCGACAAGTTGTCCTGCTCGACGAATTCGAGGACGTCCACGTTCGCCGCGCGCTTCAGATCCTCTTCGCACCTCTTGACTCGGGCGATGTGCTCGCCCGTCCAGCCAACCTTCGCCTGCGTGATGCGGACCTTGAAACCCTGCTTCTGGATCGACCGTTCCCGGCGAATCGCGGCCAGCGCTTCAGCGCAGTCGTCATAGACGCGTTCCGCGTCTTCGTCGCGCGCACCGCCGATCAGCGAGAGGAGTTCTGCCGGATCCGGCCACGTCGCGCGGTGAATCGAGCCGGACTGCCACCAGGACCACACTTCCTCCGTCACGAACGGCAGGTATGGCGCGAGCAGCCGCAACATGACTGACAGCGCTGACGTCAGACCGGCGATCGCCGATGCCGCAGCAGTCTCCCCAAACTCCCCGTTGCGGCGTGCCTTGACGAGCTCGAGATAGTCATCGCAAAAGGCCCACAGGAACTTCTCGGTCGTGTCGAGCACGGATGTATAGCTGTACGCCTCGAGTTCTCTGGTGGCGAACTCGACGTGCGCGGCAAGCTTCGAGATCAGCCCGCGATCGAGTGTCTCGCGCGGGACTCCGCGCGGTTCGGTCCTGGCCAGCGCGAACTTCGAGGCGTTGAGCAGCTTGATCGAGAGCCGCCGGCCGACCTTCATTTGTCCTGGATCGAACGCCGTGTCGGTGCCCGGGCGCCCGCTCGCGGCCCAGTAGCGGACGCCGTCGGACCCGTGTTCCTCGAGCAGCGCCAACGGCGTCACGACATTGCCCTTCGACTTGGACATCTTCTTCCGATCCGGATCGAGGACCCATCCCGAGATCGCCGCGTTCGCCCAGGGGATCGTGCCGTGTTCGTACTCCGAGCGCAGCATCGTCGAGAACAGCCACGTGCGAATGATGTCGTGCGCCTGCGGCCGCACGTCCATCGGGAAGACGCGCGCGAACAGGTCGTTGTCCTCTTCCCACTGTGCGGCGATCTGGGGCGAGAGCGACGATGTCGCCCAGGTGTCCATCACGTCGGGGTCGGCGGAGAAACCACCAGGCTGATCCCGTTGCTCCGCTCGGTAGCCGTCCGGCACATCGGTGGACGGATCGATCGGCAGGCGCGATTCATCGGGGACCAGCCTCGCTTCGTGATCGACCGTGCCGTCGTCGCGGACGCGGTACCACAGCGGGAACGGCACACCGAAGAAACGCTGGCGGCTGACGCACCAGTCGCCGGACAGCCCGTTGATCCAGTTCTCGAGCCTCGCCTGCATGTATGGAGGATGCCAGGTGATCTCTTCGCCGCGTTTCAGCAGGCGCTCGCGCGCGTCCATCGTTTTGATGAACCACTGGCGGCTGGTGACGATCTCGAGAGGTCGATCCCCCTTCTCATAGAACTTCACCGCGTGAGTGATCGGCCTCGGGTCACCGAGTAGATCTTCACTGGCCCGGAGCAATTCGACGATGCGGGCGCGGGCTTTGACGGCAGACAGGCCGGCGAGTTGATCGTATTGAACCTGGGCGCGGACCACGTCGCGCGATTCCCAACCGCGCTCTCCCCACGTGACCGGCTTGAAGGCACCGTTCGGCAGGATCACGGCGCGCACGGGCAACGACAACTCACGCCACCACACGACGTCGGTTACGTCGCCGAAGGTGCAGATCATGGCGGCGCCGGTGCCCTTCTCGGGATCGGCGAGCGGATGCGCCTTGACCGGAACCGGAACGCTGAACAGCGGCGTCAGGACCTCTGTTCCGAACAGCGGCTGGTAGCGCGGATCGTCGGGATGCGCGACGATCGCGACGCAGGCTGGGACCAGTTCCGGCCGGGTGGTATCGACTTCGACGAAGCCCGAACCATCCGTCTTCGCGAAGCGGATTTTGTGGTACGCGCCCGGCTGTTCGCGATCCTCGAGCTCCGCCTGGGCAACGGCCGTCCTGAAGTCCACGTCCCACAACGTGGGTGCCTCGAGCTGGTAGGCCAGGTCACGCGCGAGCAGACGCAGGAACGACAGCTGCGAGATCCGTTGCGCCCGCCGTCCGATCGTCGCATAGGTCATCGTCCAGTCGACTGAGAGACCGAGATGACGCCACAGGTGCTCGAAAACCTTCTCGTCTTCGGCGGTCAGCCGGGTGCAGAGTTCGATGAAGTTGGGACGCGAGACTGGGATCGGCTGCTTGCCGGGTTTGTCGGGCGGCGTGAACGCCGCGTCATACGGCAACGACGGGTCGCACCGGACGCCGAAATAGTTCTGGACCCGGCGCTCGGTAGGCAGCCCATTGTCGTCCCATCCCATCGGATAGAACACGGCCTTGCCGCGCATCCGCTGAAAGCGGGCGACGACGTCCGTGTGTGTATAGGAAAAGACGTGGCCGACATGCAACGAGCCGCTGACCGTCGGTGGCGGTGTGTCGATCGAGAAAACACCAGACCGGTCGCGCGTGCGATCGAATGCGTACACCTCGCTGGCGGACCACCGTTCCGTCCACTTCTGCTCGAGCCCTTCGAGTGCCGGCTTGTCTGGAACGTTGATCGGGTGGCTGAGATCCAACCCCTCTGACATATCCGGCGATGTTATCAGGTAGGTCAGCGCGCGTGTGACTTGATCCGCTCGATTTCCTCGCGGACCAGGCGTTCGGCCACCCGCACAACGGTCTCCTGCACGGCTCCGCTCGTGATCCGCTCGATGACACGATTGGTGATCTGCTCGACCAGCGCCGGATCGTTCGTCGCACTCACCGGCGGGGCGACAGGCTCTACGCGCCCCTGCTCGGCGGCGAGCAACGACGCAAACGCTTCCGCGAGCGTGACCTCGCTTCGCGGAGCGGACGTGCGCTCGGGTGCGGCCGCCGCCGGCGTCGGCACAGCGGCCTGGCGACCGGGTTCCGACGGCGCCGGCAGCGATGGCACAGTCTCCAGCGGTTCGGGGTGCCAGTCGGAAAGCTCCTCCGCCAGCGTCGCCGGGCGTACAGGGGCGGGCTGACTCTCGCGCGACGAGAAGGCGGCATCGAGCCGGTCGAAGTACTCGTCCACCGACCCCTGTGGCTTCACGGGTTGCGGACTCGTCGCGATCTCGGAGGGCAGCGAGGTGGACCCGGGTGCTGGCGTCGCCGGACGGCGGGTTCCGGTAATGAGATCCTTCACCCGATGGATAACCAGCTGTGGTTCGAACGGCTTGACCAGCACGCCGTCGCAGCCCGCAGCCCGCGCGCGTGATTCGTCGATCGGCTCGAAGGCGCCGGTCAGCAGCAACACAGGGATGTGGGCGAAGGCGGGAGTGCTCTTCACGAACGTGGACACCTGGTAGCCATCGATCTCCGGCATCCCGACGTCGGCAAGAACGATGTCCGGGCGTTCGGTGCGGACCCGATCGATCGCCAGTTTCCCGTCGCCGACGGCGATGACTTCGATGTCCTCGTCGGCAAACGTGAGCTCGATCACTCGCTGGATCGTGACACTGTCATCGGCCAGCAGCAGTTTATGGGGCATCCGAATCAGACCTGCTCGACGCGAGTGCGGACGTTCTGGCCAATGAAATCGATGATCGCCTGCATTGGCGTTCCGGGGAGGAAAATCCCCTTGATGCCGGCTTCGCGCAGCTTCGGAATATCGACATCGGGGATGATCCCGCCGATCACGACCAGCACGTCATCGAGCCCCTTCTCTTTGAGCAGTTCCATCACCCGCGGACAGATATGCATGTGGGCGCCGGAGAGAATGGAGAGACCGATGGCATCGGCGTCTTCCTGGAGCGCTGCGGCGACGATCATCTCTGGGGTCTGTCGGAGCCCCGTGTAAATGACCTCCATGCCGGCGTCGCGCAGGGCGCGGGCGATGACCTTGGCGCCGCGATCGTGTCCATCGAGACCGGGTTTGGCGATGACGACTCGGATTTTTCGCATCAGAACAGCGGCACCTCTTCGTACTCGCCCCACACCTCGCGAAGCGCGTCACACATCTCGCCGACCGTGGCGTAGGCACGCACACAATCGAGCAGCGGGTACATCGTGTTGTCGCGGCCGCGTGCCGCCTGCCGCAATGCATCGAGGCTGCGGGCCACGCGGGCGTTGTCACGGGTCGCCCGGAGCTCTTTCAGGCGGGCGAGCTGCGTCTCCGATGCGGTGTCGTCGATGTACAGGATGGGATGTGGCGGCTCATCTTCCTGCACGTAGTCATTGACGCCGACGATGATCTTTTCGCGCTTTTCGACCGACTGCTGGAACCGGTACGAGGCCTCGGAGATTTCTTTCTGCGGGAACCCCTGTTCGATCGCTTCGACCATGCCACCCATCCGGTCGATGATGTCGAAGTACTCCTTTGCGCCACGCTCCATATCCAGCGTCAGCCGCTCGACGAAGTAGGAGCCGCCGAGCGGATCCACCATGTTGGTGACGCCGCTTTCGGCGGCGATGATCTGCTGGGTTCGAAGCGCGAGCGTGGCGGCCTCCGCCGTCGGCAAGGCCAGGGCCTCGTCGAGCGAGTTCGTGTGCAGCGAGTTGGTGCCGCCAAGCACCGCCGCGAGCGCCTGCAGCGCCGTGCGAACCACGTTGTTGTACGGCTGCTGTGCGGTCAGAGACACGCCGGCGGTCTGCGTGTGGAACCGCAGCTTCCAGGACCGTTCGTTCTTCGCGCCGAAGCGGTCGCGCATGACCTCCGCCCAGATCTTTCGAGCGGCGCGGAACTTGGCAATCTCCTCGAAGAAATCGCTGTGCGAGTTGAAGAAAAACGAAATCTGCGGTGCGAACGCATCGACGTCCAGGCCGGCGTCCACGCCATACTGCACGTACTCAATGCCATCGCGCAGCGTGAAGGCGAGTTCCTGCAGTGACGTCGATCCCGCTTCGCGGATGTGATATCCGCTCACCGAGATGGTGTTCCACTTGGGCACTTCCTTCGCGCAGAACGAAAAGATGTCGGTGATCAGCCGCATCGATTCGCGCGGCGGGAAGATGTACTCCTTCTGTGCGATGAATTCCTTGAGAATGTCGTTCTGAATCGTGCCCGAGAGCTTCTTCCAGTCAGCCCCCTGCTTCTCGGCGACCACGAGGTACATCGCAAAGATCATCGGGGCCGGCGAGTTGATCGTCATCGACGTCGTGATGCCGCCGAGCTCAATCCCCTCGAACAGCCGCTCCATGTCGGCGAGCGACATGACGCTGACGCCGCACTTCCCTACTTCGCCGAGCGAGAGCTCGTGATCCGGGTCACGTCCCATCAGCGTCGGCAAGTCGAAGGCCACGCTCAAGCCGGTGCCGCCGGCCTTCAGCAGGGTCTTATAGCGCTCATTGGTTTCTTCCGGCGTACCGAACCCGGCAAACTGACGCATCGTCCAGAGCTTGCCGCGATAGCCGGTTGGATGAATGCCGCGGGTATAAGGGAACTCGCCGGGATTGTTGAGGTCGCGCGCGTAGTCGAAGCCTGGGAGATCGTCCTGCGTGTAGAGCCGGTCAATCGGCCGTCCGGAGATGGTCGTGAACGGAACGGGACGCTCGGGTGATTTCTTGAGCGCCGGTTCGAGGTGTTCACGCTCCCAGCGCTGTTTCTCCGTTTCGGCGACGGTCTTCATAGGTCCTTGCATTATAAGGCGACGGCGCAACATCCCCCGGAGTTGCGCCGTCGCAGACAAGGACGCCAGGGCTACGGGGCCCCGGGGCTAATTGTTGACGCAGATCACATACACCCGCAGTTGAACGTTGCTGACGGCGCTTGTGCCCGTATTGCGCAGGTCCACGCGCCAGATGGTCGGGGCGACGGGATAGGACGCGACCGGCGTCAGAAAAATGCCGCCGTTCAACGCCTCGTATCCTCCCGAAACGGCGTGCTTGCCCGTCGGACACGCGGCCATCCCGGTAAGCCCCGTCAAACTGCCAACCGACAACGCCGAGTTCAACGTCGAGAACTGTTCGTAGCCGCTGACGCCGGCGACTCCCTGCGGACCTTGTGGCCCCATCGGTCCCGCCGGACCCATGGGTCCCGCCGCTCCGGTGGCTCCTGTCGCTCCCGTCGGCCCCGTCGCTCCGACCGGACCCGTCGCACCAGTTGCGCCGATCGGACCAGCGGGACCAGCTGCACCCACCGGGCCCGCAGCACCAATCGCACCTGCTGGACCTGCTGGACCAATCGGACCCGCTGGACCCATCGGACCCCCTGGACCCATCGGACCCGCGGGCCCCATCGAACCCACCGGACCCATCGGACCCACCGGACCCATCGGACCCACCGGACCCGCCGCACCAACGGGACCGACTGCGCCAGCCGAACCAGCGGCCGTTGTCTGCACCGAGAAGTTGAACGAACCACGAGCCTGCATCGACTTGCCGCGGATCACTGTCAGCAGGTACGTGCCGTCGGCGAGGTAGCCAGGCAGCTGCGTCACGATCTGGCCATCGGTCGCGGAGAGAACGACCATCGGCTGCTCTTCACAGTAAACAACCGCGCTCAACGCACCAAGGTTGACGCCGCGGATGGTGAGTGTCGACGTGCCGCGATCGGCGATGGCGCTGAAGATCGCCAGCTGTTTTTCATCGACGCCGCGAGCCACCGCGTGGCTGGTCGCGCACACCGTCAGAACGAGGGCGGTCAGAAGGCTACGTGTGAGTCTTCGCATGGCCCTGCAGCTGAGCAAGCAGGCCGCCAAAGTGCGCAGGCGCGCCAATCCCCGGGGGCTCAAATACTTACGTTTTTGTCCCGGCGTTGTACCGGTTTCTCGGCGTTCGGTTACGTGACGGAGATGACATTCCTGCCCCGCCGGATCCCGGCTTGACTTGGACGGGTACGCACAGTAGCTTGGACTGTTTGTTGTTGCGTCCGGGATACAGACAAGGACGGGCGCGTTTTTTAGGAGTCACATGGCACCAGGCGGCAACATCTTCAACGCGATGCTCCAGGAGTTCGACGGCGCGGCGCGCCTGCTCGGACTCGACGCCGGTATCTGGAAGATCCTGACGCATCCAAAGCGGCAGATCACCGTTTCCTGTCCGATTCAAATGGACAACGGCGAGATCGAGGTCTTCACCGGATACCGCGTCCAGTACAACATCACGCTCGGTCCGGCGAAGGGCGGCATCCGCTACCACCCTGACGTCTCGCTCGATGAAGTGACGGCGCTCGCGGCGTGGATGACGTGGAAGTGCGCCGTCGCGCACATTCCATTCGGCGGCGGCAAGGGCGGAATCATCTGCGATCCCACCCGCATGTCGCGCCGCGAACTGGAGGCACTGACCCGGCGCTATGTTGCCGAAATCATCGACGCGATCGGACCAGACAAAGACGTTCCCGCTCCCGACGTCAACACCAACGACCAGGTGATGGCGTGGATCATGGACACCTACAGCATGCACGTCGGGCACACCTCGACCGCAGTGGTCACCGGCAAGCCGATCGAGATGGGCGGGTCGCTCGGACGGCGCGAAGCAACCGGACGCGGCGTCATGATCACGACGCGCGAAGCGGCCAAGCATCTCGGCCTTTCCTTGAAGGGTGCGACGGTTGCAGTGCAGGGCTTCGGCAACGTGGGATCGGTTTCCGCCGACCTGCTGACGAAGAACGGCGCGAAGATCGTCGCCGTCAGCGACTGGAAAGGCGGCGTCTACGATGCCGGCGGTCTCGACGTGAACCGGTTGCTCGATTACGTCAAGCAGCACAAGTCGGTCGACGGGTTCCCGTACGGCGAGCCGATCGAAAATCCCCAGCTCTTCGAACTGGATGTCGACATTCTCGTCCCCGCGGCGCTCGAGAACCAGATCACCATGGAGAACGCGCCGAACATCAAGGCCAAGATCATCGCGGAAGGGGCCAACGGGCCGACCACACCCGAAGCCCACAAGCATCTCCACGATCGGGGGGTGTTCGTCATCCCCGACATCCTCGCCAACGCCGGCGGCGTCACCACGTCGTACTTCGAATGGGTGCAGGACCGGCACGGGTACTTCTGGGAGGAAGACGAAGTCAACCGGAGGCTCGAAGCCAAGATGGTCGAGGCATTCGACGACGTGCTCAAGACGTCGCTCAAGTACAAGACGGACATGCGCACCGCCGCCTACATTGTCGCCATCAATCGCGTGGCAACCGTCACGCGGATGCGCGGGATGTACGCGTAGACACTAGAAGCTAGGAGCTGGGAGCTGGAGTGTGCTCCTAGCTCCCCACTTCTATTCCCTCCGCGCGCATCAATTCCGCATTGAGGATCGCAGCGCCGGCGGCGCCCCGCACGGTGTTGTGGCCGAGCGCCACGAACTTCGTGCCGAGAAGCGGACACCGGCGGATCCTCCCGACGCTGACGGTCATCCCTCCCCCAAGATCCGCATCGAGACGCGGCTGCGGCCTGAAGCCTTCGTCCCAGACGGCGATGGGCTGTTGGGGCGCACTCGGTAGATCCAGTTCCTGCGGACGGCCACGCCATTCCTTCAGCGCCGTGGCAATCTCGCTCGCATCCACCGCGCGATCGAAAGCGACTGACGCCGTCAGCGTGTGCCCGTCCACAACGGGGACGCGGGTCGTGTGAGCGCTGACCACCATCGGGTGAGGAACGATGCGGCCGTCGATCAGCGATCCAAGAATCTTGTTCGCTTCGGTTTCAATTTTCTCTTCCTCGCCGCCGCCAATCCCGGGAATGACATTGCCGAGAATGTCGAACGACGGCACTCCCGGGTAGCCGGCGCCGGATACGGCCTGCAACGTCGTCGCGAGCACAGACCGGATCCCGAAGTGGCGCAGCGGCGCGAGCGCCATCGCGAGAACGACAACCGCGCAGTTTGGATTCGTGACGATCGCGCCGCTCCAGCCCCGGTCGCGGCGCTGGCGTTCGATCAGCGCCAGGTGGTCGGGATTGATTTCAGGAATCAGCAGCGGTACGTCGTCGGCCATCCGCATCGTCCTGGCGTTGCTGACGATGATGTGCCCGGCAGCCGCGAAGGCCGGTTCGAGCGTGTCGGCAGCCGCAGCGTCGAGTGCTGAAAACATCAACCGCGGGCCCCTGCCGGGGACGCACGCCTCGAGACGCTGCGCGGCGGATTCGGCAGGGATACCGCCGGGCAGACGCCATGAAGCGGCTTCACGATAGAGCCGTCCTTCCGATCGCTCGCTGGCTGCGAGCCATGACGGCCTGAACCATGGATGACGCTCCAGCAGCTTCACGAACTGCTGGCCCACCATTCCGGTGGCTCCGAGAATCCCGACGTCTATGCGTTCGTGCGGCCGCGCTGCGTTCACGGCTTAGCGGCCGACCCGGAAGGCAATCGTGTCCTGGGTCGTTCCTGACGGCGCCTTCGCGGTGAACTCGATCAGGTACTCACCCGCGGCCAGCGCTGACAACGGAAGTTCGGATTCGAAGGAGCCGCCCACGCCCGGCTGCAGCGGCAAATCCGACATGGCCGCTCCGCTCCGGTTCATCAACTTCGCGGTGACCTCCGGAACGAGACCGCCCGGCGCGAAGGCGTCGACCCGCACCAGCAGCCGCTCCGACCGGCTGAACTCGCGGTCAGCGACCGGCACCGCCGCTGCGTCTGCACGCAGCGCCTGGAGCTCACGAACCGTTCGCGCGCGATACAGGCGCGGGGTCCCGAGCGTGACCTGGACGCGCGTGTAGTCAGGCACCGTGATCTCGCGCGTCGTCGAGTCGACCACCTGCCCGCTGTCGCCTTCGACGGTAAGACGCATCTGCAACTGCCCTGGCGGCACCTCGAACGTCACACTGCCACCGCGTGCGACGGTGGCGGCAGTGCCGGCACCTGCTGACGACGCTGCGGCAGGCCGCGGTGCTTCCTCGGGGATCCGGCCGCGATAGAGAGGACGGCCTTCCGGTGAGACGGCCGTGAGGGCGACCCGCGCTGCCGGCTGGGTCCGCGTGTCAGTGGCCGGGATCTCGTTCGGCTCCCAGGTCAAGGTGACGCGGCTCATGCCGTTTTCGCCGCGAGTCGTGCCGATCCAGAACCGCGCTGGGCGTCCGCCGAGTGGTTCCGACAGCGACATCAGTGCCTTGGAAATTGCCGCCGGCGGCCTCGGGTTTCGGCGGTGCTGTCGCGCGCGCCACGTCGTCTTTGCTCAAGGCCCAGTAACCCTTGCGGGCGCGAACGTCGACTCCACGGCGTTTGACGTTCACTTTGATTTCGTGGAACTTGCCGTCCGTCGGTGCACGCGACGACGTGTAGCCAAGCAGGTAGTACGCACTCGCGTCGCGCATGATCTGCTTCATGCCGGTCGCCAGATCGTTTCGATTGACGATGGCACGTCCGTCGGTGCTGTTGGCAAGCGTGTGCAGCGTGTCGATCGACGCCTTCAGATCGTTCGCGTCGGTCGTGAGACCCACGCCCTGGTTGATGTCGTATTCGAACGGCGTCAGCCCGCGGGGATCGACCGCGTAGATGGACGTGTTCTGCCGGTTGACGGCGTCGAAGACGTCGCGCATGTCGCTGAACATGTCCGCTTGCTGCTGCATGTTGTAGCGGTCGTCGTTGACCGCGCTGGGATTGTTCCGGTTGGGGTTCTTCATACCCGGATACTGCGCGTTCGGATCCTGCAGCTGCGGCGGCAGCGCGGTGGTGAATCCCTCGCTGACATAGATGATCGATTTGCGCCCCTCACGCAAGCCACCCATGCGGATCGCCGCCGCCTTGAGCGCGCTCATCGACACCTGGTTGCGAATTTTTTCCACGGTGGCGGACGGATAGTACGCGTATTGCTCTTCGAATTGGTTGCGCGGCTGGTAGTTGTACTTGCGACCCTCGAAGTGTTCGATCGCCGAGACCAGGGCGGATCTGGACCGGGTGAACGAGATGTCGTTCACCGGCGTGAGCGGGTACATGATCGCGACCATGTCGGCAGGGGCGAGCTGGGTCTGGACGAAATCGATCAGTGGTTTCCGCACCGCCATATCGTTGCCGCGCTTCACGTGGTAGTCGTCGAGAAAGATGACGAACAAGCGAACGTCAGGGCGAGCGGCCTCGCGCTCCTCATCGGCGGTATTGCGAATCTCGCCGTTGTTCGGCCCTTCTGCCTGGTCGAGCGGATCGATCTTCACCACCGTAAAGGTTTCTACCTTCTGCGGTTTGCCATCCTCCGACACCGTGAACTCCTCCGGCTTCAGATCCATCACCGGGTTGCCCTTGGAGTCGCTGACGATGACGTCGACGCGGACGAAGTTGATACCGGTCCGGAACGTGGGCTGCCGCTGCGCCTCCTGCTGGGTGGCCGGGGGTTGGGCGGGAGCCGGTGCGGCGGGCGGCTGGGCCGGCGGAGCCTGTGGCGTCTGCTGCTGGTCGGCGCGCGGCGCCTGGACGGTCAGCGCCACGATGCCGACGAGAACGAGCGTTCGAGCAAGTGGTACGCGCATAAGGATTTGGACGCCTTGGCGAAGGCGCTGGCCTCTGCCGGATGATAACATTGCGGGTTTCGCTGCGCGCTCGCGCGCACAGGAGTGAGAACGTGAGCCAGGACACTGCCATCGCCAACCAGCCCTTGACCCTCCTCGCCGAGGACGAGCTGATCTTCCGTGACAGCGTGCGGCAATTCGCCAACGCGCAGGTGAAGCCGCTCGTCCGCGAAATGGACGAGCACGCAAAGATTCCGAAGGCCCTGGTCACTCAACTGTTCGAACTCGGGGTGATGGGCATCGAGATCCCGGAGACGTACGGCGGCGCCGGTGGAACATTCTTCCATTCGGTTCTCGCGGTGGAAGAGCTCTCGCGGGTCGATCCCTCGATTGGCGTGCTGGTGGACGTCCAGAACACGCTCGTGATCAACGCCTTCCTTCGCTGGGGCAATGACGAGGTCAAGCAGCGCTTCCTGCCGCGTCTGGCCGCCGACACCGTCGGGGCGTATGCGCTCTCCGAGGCCGGGTCCGGCAGCGACGCGTTCGCCTTGACCACTCGGGCGAAGGAAGACGGCGAAGGCTATGTCATCAGCGGCCGCAAGCTGTGGATCACCAACGGCAACGAGGCTGACGTGTTCCTGGTGTTCGCGACGGTGAATCCCGAAGCCGGTTACCGAGGCATCACTGCGTTCATTGTCGAGCGCGGCACGCCGGGGTTCACGGTCGGTAAGAAGGAAGACAAGCTCGGGATCCGCGCCAGCAGCACGTGCGAGTTGATCCTCGAGGACTGCCGCGTGCCCAGGAGCAACGTCCTCGGCGAGATCGGCAAGGGTTACAAAACAGCGATCGAGACCTTGAACGAAGGACGCATCGGCATCGGCGCGCAGATGGTCGGCCTCGCCAAGGGAGCGCTCGATGCCGCGATCAAGTACACGAAAGAGCGCAAGCAGTTCGGCAAGGCGATTGCCGAATTCCAGGCGGTCCAGCACCAGATCGCCCGGGCGGCGGTGGACGTGGAATGCGCCACGCTCACGGTCTACAACGCCGCGCGTTTGCGCGACGCGGGCAAGCCGTTCCTGACCGAGGCCGCCATCTGCAAGGTTCACTCGTCCGAAGTCGCCGAGCGCGTCGCCTCGCTCGCCGTCAACCTGCTGGGTGGCAATGGATTCGTCAAGGAGTACCCGGTCGAGAAGTTCTACCGCGACGCGAAGATCGGCCAGATTTACGAGGGCACGTCGAACCTGCAGCTGCAGACCATCGCCAAGCAGTTGCTTGGGTAACTGCTCAGTGCTCAGTGCTCAGCGCGGGGTGCACTGGGCACTTCACGAAAGTATCAGTTCAGCGATCACCATTCGCTGGACCTCGGATGTTCCCTGGTAGATCTCCGTCGCCCGCACGTCTCTGAAGAGTCGCTCGACGACTGAGCCTGTTCGATAGCCTTTGGACGCGAGGATCTGCATCGCCTTGTCGGCGGCGCGGTGAGCGGCCTCCGACGCAAACAACTTCGCCATCGACGCATCCAGCGTTGGACGGGCCTGGCGCTGACGCGAGTCGGCAGCCTTCAGCGTGAGCATCCGGGCGGCGTCGAGCTCGGTGGCCATATCGGCGAGCATCCACTGGATCGCCTGGTAGTTGCCGATCGGCTGTCCGAACGCCTCGCGCTCTTTCGCGTGACGCAACGCTTCGTCGAGGGCGGCGGAGCCGACACCAAGCGCCTGTGCGGCAATCGCCGCGCGGCCGCCATCGAGCGCCCACATCGCGAGCTGGAATCCTTCACCGGGAGCGCCGAGCAGCGCATCGGCATCGACGCGAACGTCTGTCAGCTCCAGGTCCATGCAGCCGAGGCCGCGGACACCGAGCGATTCGTCGGTTGCGATCCTCGTCAGGCCGGGCGTATCCATCGGCAGGAGAAACGCGCTGATGCTGCGGACGCGCGTGCCGGGCTGCGTGGCGGCAAACACGATCACCACGTCCGCCACTTCGGCGTTGGCGACCCAGACCTTGCGGCCGTTGATCACGTAGCCGCGTTCATCGAGCCTCGCCACGGTCTGCTGATTGGCCGCATCCGAGCCCGCTGTCTCCTCCGACAGCGCGAACGCGCCAAGCGCGGCCCCCGTCGCAAGACGCTTCAGCCAGGCCTGCTTCTGCGCGTCGCTTCCGAAGTGTTCGATCGGTTCCGCGACCAGCGAATTGTTGACGGCAGCGATCACCGCGAGAACGGCGCTCCCGCGCGCCAGCGCTTCGATAGCGGAGACGTAGCTCACATAGTCGAGCCCCGCACCGCCCCATCGCGTTCCGACGGTGACGCCCATCAAACCCAGCGTGGCCGCGTCGTCGACGAGCGCGCGCGGAAAATCACCGGATCGATCGATCGCCGCCGCCTGTGGCGCGACCTTCTCTGCACTGAACGCGGCGATCTTCTGTTGAAAGGCTTTCTGCTGGTCGGTGTATTCGAGGATCATTCATGCTCCACGGCGACGGCAGTCACGACTGACACGTCTACACGTACATAACACGACGACACAACGACACGACGACACAACCGGCATTTTGGGGAGGTGCCTTTGCCAACCCAGAGCGTGGTCTCGTTGAGTCGTCGTGTCGCTGTGTCGTTGTGTGAGCGCGTCGCGCCATCGTGTGGGCGTCAGCCCACCAGGCGCTCAAAAATCGGCCGCAACTTGTCTGCCGTGACCGGTAGTTCTTCCGGCAAGACCCGGGTCTGCCCGACGACGGTCATGAAGTTGGTGTCGCCGTTCCAGCGCGGAACCACGTGCATGTGCAGGTGCCCGGGCACACCCGCACCAGCGGGCTTCCCCAGGTTGATGCCCAGGTTCATGCCGTGCGGTGAATACGCCTGGGTGATCGCCAGCTCAGACACACGCGCCAGCGACATCATCTCGGTAAGTTCCTGCGCATTCGCGTCGGCGAGCGTGGCGACGTGCCGGTTCGGAACGATCAGCAGGTGCGCGTTGTTGTAGGGGAAGAGGTTGAGGATGACGAAGCAGGCGACGCCGCGAAAAACAATGAGCGGCGCGGAATCCTCGTCCTGGAGCGCATTGCAGAAGACGCACCCGGCCGATTCGCCGCCTCCGCTCACATACGCGAGGCGCCACGGGGTCCAGAGCCGTTCGAGACTCACACCCCGGCGATGTCGGAACCTGTCGGAATCGTTGGCACCGGTGGAGCGGACGCGGGAGCGTCCGGCTCGCGATTGATCAGATCCTTCAGTTCCTTACCCGGCTTGAAGTAAGGAACCTTCTTCGGCGGCACGTCCACCTTGTCTCCGGTCTTCGGATTGCGACCCTTGCGCGGCTCGCGGCGGCGCAGACGGAAGCTGCCGAAGCCCCGCAGCTCGATCTTCTCGCCGCGGTGCAGCGCATCGATGATGCTCTTGAAGACGGTGTCGACGATGACCTCGGAGTGCTTCTTCGTGAGGTCGGAGACCCGAGAGACTTCCTCGACGAGCTCCGCTTTCGTCATGCTGCCGTTGGTCATACTGAGGTGCCCCCTCAAAGGCCACAGTGCCAGGGTGCCGAGGTGCCAGGTGCTGGGTGCACGTCGCACCTGCACCCGGCACCCGGGCACCCGGGCACCCCGGCACTTGCTACTGCTGGTGCTTGAAGTGATCTCCCAGCGTGACTTCGGGCCGCCCGGTCGTTTCCGTGTAGGCCTCCCAGTCCGCTCGGAACTCCTCGTTCTTCAGCGCGCGAATGCTGAGACCGATCTTCCGCTCGGCCGGAATGAGCTTGATGACCTTCATCTGGTAGCTCTCTCCGACGTTCAGCTCCAGCTTGCCGTCCTTGCCGGCATGCTGCGAGTCATCGAACTCCGAGACGTGAATCAGCCCCTCGATGCCTTCCGCCAGCTCCACGAATGCGCCGAAGTTGGTCATGCGGACGACCTTGCCTTCGACCGTGTCGCCGACGTTGTGCTGCGAGAAGAACTCATCCCACACATCGGTCTGCAGCTGCTTGAGACCGAGCGACAGCCGCTGGTTCTCAGCGTCGATGTTCAACACCATCGCCTCGACGGTGTCACCCTTTTTCAGGGCCTCCGACGGGTGCTTCAGCCGCTTGCTCCACGACATGTCCGAGATGTGGATCAGGCCGTCGATCCCCTCTTCGACTTCGACGAACGCACCGAACTCGGTCAGGTTGCGGACCTTGCCGGTAATGGTCGTGCCGATCGGGTACTTCTCCGACAGCTCGTGCCACGGATTGCTCTCGACCTGCTTGAGGCCGAGCGAGATGCGGCGGGCACCCGGATCCACACCGAGAACCATCGCTTCCACCGAGTCGCCCACGTTCAGCACCTTCGAGGGGTGCTTCACGCGCTTGCTCCACGACATCTCGCTGACGTGAATGAGTCCTTCGACGCCGGCTTCGAGTTCGACGAACGCGCCGTAGTCAGTCAGGCTGACGACCTTGCCGCTCATGCGCGCGCCGACCGGATAGCGATCGGTCACGTTCGACCACGGATCGTTCATCAGCTGCTTGTGGCCGAGCGAGACGCGCTCGGTCGCCGGGTCGTACTTCAGAACGATGACGTCGATCTCGTCATTGACCTTGAACAGTTCCGACGGATGCGTCACGCGCCCCCACGACATGTCGGTGATGTGGAGCAGGCCGTCGATGCCGCCGAGGTCGATGAACGCACCGTAATCGGTGATGTTCTTGACGACGCCGCGAAGGACTTTGCCTTCGGCCAGCGTGTCGAGCGTGTGCTTCTTCTTTTCCGCGTTCTCTTCTTCGAGAAGAACCTTGCGTGACAACACGATGTTGCCGCGCTTCTTGTTCACCTTGATGACGCGCATGCGCAGCTCCTGGCCGCGGAGGGCGTCGAGATTGCGAACGGGACGGACATCAATCTGCGAACCCGGCAGAAACGCGCGGACACCGATGTCGACGGCGAGGCCACCCTTGATGCGCTCGATGACTCGGCCGATGACGACCTTGCGATCGGTGTAAGCCTTTTCGACTTCGTCCCAGATCTTCATCTTCTCGGCCTTTTCGCGCGAGAGGACGACATAGCCTTCACGGTCTTCGGTGCGCTCGAGCAGCACGTCGACGGTGTCGCCTGGCTGAACGGTGATCTGGCCCGTTTCGTCGATGAACTCGTCGACCGGGATGATGCCTTCAGACTTGTAGCCGACATCCACGATGACTTCGGATGCCGTGACCTTGAGAACGGTGCCTTTGACGACCTCACCTTCCGCGATATTGCGGAAGCTGTTATCGTAAAGATCGAGGAGGCGTGCATACTCCTGCGGATCGATCGATTCGTCCGCCGGATTGAGAGTCGTCATCTTCTCAGAAGGTTTCTGAGCGGTTCTCTCAACGGTTCCGGTTGCGCCACCTCCTTGCGGATTGTTGTGCTGCGTGTTGTCAATTGCCATGCGAAACGTAGTCCTCCTCGGTCGTGCTTCTACCGGATTTCAGCTCCGGCCGGCTGTAGTTTTGCTCCGCTGTGATTGCGATAAGCAATAGAAGATACAACAGTTAGAGGAGACTGGTCAAACCGAACGAAGTCGATGTCGCCGAGCGCGCGGGAGCGGGAGCAGGGCCCCGCGACTACTGAAAAGGACTCTCGATGGCCAAAAAAAAGAGCGTGAAGAGCAGAGGGCAGAAGGCGACTCCGCCGAACCGAAAGCGGGGCGCCGGGGCTAGGGCACAGGCCAGAACTGCAGGCGGGAAGCGAAAGACCGCCGGGGCCAGGACTCCAAAAGGTAAGGCGAAACGGAAAAAGGCTTCAAATCCGCCGCGCAAAGGCAAGGTCAAGAAGGCCAGCGGGCGGAAAACCGCCAAAACCGCCGGTCGTTCCAGCAGCGTCAAGCGCAGCGCTTCACGCGGAGCGAAAAAGACGCGGCGCCCGGCCGTGAAGCGCGCGAGACGCGAAGGCGGAACAGGACGGGAAAGCGAGCTCGACCAGACCCCTGAAACCGGACGATCGGTCCGAGGGCGTACTAATCCGATGCCGACGATCCGCTCGACTGGCACACCGGCCGGTGCCGGGTCGACCCGCCAGGCGCCTGGCCTCGACCGTGCGCGCAAGCAGCTCCGCGAAGTCGAAGAGACCGTTCAGGGTCCGCCATCAAGCCTCGACCCGGATCGGCGGGTGTCATCGGCGGCGACCAGCGGCCGCCGCAAACTTCAGCATTCGGTGGCGGAGCATACGGAAACCAGCCCCGCCATGACCGGCGGAGACGTGGACGCGGACTGGGAAGACGCCTACGCGGTCGGCGACGAAGCACCTGGCGGTGATAACCCGACGCCGGACCAGGACCGCGTCGACGACATCGGCAAGGCGCTCGGCGTCGAGTACGAGGACAACGAAGAGCTCAAGGCGTCCGACAAGATCGCCGAGCGAGACCGTCATCGCTGGGAACTGGACCCGGCATCGTCTGACGATTACAAAGACAGAGACTAGCGTCCAACTCCAAACTGTAAAATTCAGACGACAAACTCCAAACTCCAAAAAGTCCAAATCGAACGGTTCCGGCTTTTTGGAATTTGGAGTTTGGAATTTGTCGTTAGGCGTTTGGCGTTTGGCGTTTGGACTTTGTAGTCGTCCCGTTAGCCCCGGTCCCCGCGTTTCACGATCCATTCCTCCGCTGTTCAACCAGTGACAGGACCCGGGCGACGACCTCCTCGATCGGCACGCCGGTGGTATCGATCCTCATCGCATCGGCGGCCTCGGTCAGGGGCGATGCCGCGCGGGTGCGATCACTGGCGTCCCGCGCTGCCAGTGCCGACGCGATCTCGGAGACCGCGGTCGTTTCTCTGCCGGCTGTGTGGCTGGCATCCTGCGCGCGTCGCCTGGCGCGTTCTTCCGGTGAGGCGTCGAGGTAGACCTTCACGTCCGCGGCCGGAAACACGACCGTGCCGATGTCACGCCCTTCCATGACGACCCCGCCTGCGGCTCCCATCGCACGCTGCTGCACGATCAGTACTTCGCGGACCCTCGGCAGCCGCGCCACCGCGGCTGCCGCGGCGTCGATTTCGGGCGTACGGATCTCGCGCCTGACGTCCTGACCATCGACGCTGACACAGCCGTCGCTCACGTCGATGGCGGCTGAATGAGCGAGGGCGACGATCGCCGGCTCGTTGCGAAGATCCAGTTGTGCGTTGACCGCCTTCCACGCCAGCGCCCGGTACATGGCTCCGGTGTCGACGTGGCGATACCCGAGGTGCGCAGCCACCGCCCGCGCGATCGTTCCCTTCCCCGCGCCAGAGGGACCGTCAATGGCGACGATCAGCCGTTCGCGCGCGGCGCCTTCGGATTGCTGGAGATTCGATGTCATATCAGTGCCACTATTATCCCGCCCATGCCGCGCTCCAGGAAGGTGATCGCGATTCTCGCTGCGCCCTTCGCTTTACTGGCGTGCGGCGTGGCGGCGGATTACGACTACGTCCGCAGTTCGGCCTTTTTGGTACAAGCGGCGGACTTCCGCGGCCCCGCGCGCACCCTTGCGGAGTGGACGGCGATCAGCGTCGCCGAGCACGGCACGCCGATACCGTGGCGGGGCGGTGTGCTGCGCGGACGCGTGTATCAGCCCGTCAAGGTTCACGGTCCGGCGACACTGCTCGTTCCAGGCGTCCACGCCGAAGGCATCGACGAACCACGCCTCGTGCAGTTCGCACGGGACGTCGCCGCAACGGGTCGCGTGGTCGTCACGACCGAATTGCCGGACCTGAAGCAGTACCGCATTACGCCCCGCAGCACCGACATGATCGAAGACGCAGCCACGTGGCTGTCGGCCCGCAGCGGCTTCGCACCGGACGGCCGTGTCGGGATGATCGGGATCAGCTTCGCCGGCGGCCTCTCAGTCGTCGCGTCGGCGCGGCCAGCCCTGCGCGATCACGTCGCCTACGTGCTGGCGTTTGGCGGCCATGGCGACCTTCCTCGAACGCTGCGTTACTTGTGCACGGGGATCGAACCGGGTGGTGCCAGCCGGCCGCCGCACGACTACGGCATTGCCATCATATTGCTCGGTGTCGCGGACCAGGTCGTGCCGCAGCCGCAGGCGCAGCCGCTCAGAAATGCGATTCTCGCGTATCTGCACGCCTCGAACGTCAACATGTGGGACAAGGGGAAAGCGCAGCTCGACTTCGCTCGCGCGAAGGAGATGGCGGAGAGTCTCGATGAACCGGCGCGGACGCTGATGCGTTACGTCAATGAGCGGGACGTTGCGCACCTGGGTCCGGTGCTGCTCCCGCACGTGACCAACCTCGGCGGCGACGAAGCGATGAATCCCGCGCGCTCAGCCGCTCCGGTGGCACCCGTGTACCTCCTGCACGGCAAGGAGGACAACGTGGTGCCGGCAATCGAGTCGGTTCTGCTCGGCAGCAGCCTCGCTTCACGCGGCGTGGCGGTGCACGTGGTCGTGACGCCGCTCGTCACCCACGCCGAGGTCGACCGGGCGGCTTCCGCGACGGACGTCTGGCATCTCGTGCGGTTTTGGGCGCAGATGTTGGAGGAGAGGTGAGCACGCGCGACGTGCGGTGTGCGACGTGTTTTCGTGCGACGTCAGACGTGCTGCGTGCGGATGCGCGAGGTGCCGATGGGCCACGGGTGACGGCGCGGCGCAGCGCGGCGACCTCCTCCCCGGATAAATCGCGGAACTCGCCGGGCCGGATGTGTTCGTCCGTGATCGGACCGATCCGGACTCGTCGCAGCCGGCTGACTGGATGGCCGACCGCTTCGCACATCCGCCGGATCTGCCGGTTGCGTCCTTCGTAAATCATCATCGAGAGAATCGCATCCGGCCCGCGAGTTCCTTCGATCACCTTGTGCAGATCCACTGTCGCAGGCGCGGTTCTCTCGCCGTCGAGCGCGATCCCCTTGCGCAACTTTTCGATGGCGCGGTCGTCGGGAACGCCGCGGACGCGCACGTGGTACTCCCGGCCGACGCCGTGACGCGGGTGGGTCAGCTGCTCGGCCAGCTCTCCATCACTCGTCAGGAGCAGCAATCCTTCGGAGTCGTAGTCGAGCCGTCCGACCGGATAGACGTAGTCACGCACGCCCCCGGTGGTGAGCAGGTCGATCACGGTGGGGCGCCGTTCGGGATCCGAACGAGTCGTGATGTAGCCGCGCGGTTTGTAGAGGAGGATGTAACGCCGCCGCGACGGTGCCTTGACTCGTCGTCCATCGACGCGGATATCGTCGGTCTCCGGATCCGCCTTGGAACCGAGTTCGCTCACCGCCTTGCCATTGACGGTGACCCGACCCTCGGTGATCAGCGTTTCGGCCGTCCGCCTCGAGGCGAGGCCGGCAGTCGAGAGAATTTTCTGCAGCCGGACAGGCGCCATGTCAGTGGATCTGCTCGTCGGGCAACGGCACATCCTCGAGCGACGTCGTGTCGCCTGCGCCGGAAGCCGCAGCCTCGGAGTCGTCGAACGGCAGCGGTGATGTCGTGACGGTCGGCTCGGTGAGACCCATCGGCAGCTCGAATCCAAGCGCGTCGGACATCTCCTCGACTTTCGGCAGGTCGGTCAGATCGTTCAACCCGAAACGCTCCAGGAAGTCGCGCGTCGTCGCGTACATGAACGGACGGCCCACGACCTGCTTGCGGCCGACGGTCTTGATCAGGCGGCGGTCGACGAGCGTCGACAGCACTCCCCCGCTGCTGCTCACACCGCGGATCTCCGCGATCTCGGCCGCGGTGACCGGCTGCTTGTAGGCAATCACCGCAAGCGTCTCGAGTGCCTGCACCGACAGTTTGCTGGTGGTGCGTTCGTGGAACAGCTTCCGCACCCATTCGTGCAGTTCCGGACGCGTGACGATCTGGAAGCCGCCCGCAATCTCGACGATCTGCAGTCCGCCTGGCCGTTCGTAGTCGATACGAATGGCGGCGAGTGCCTCGTCGACGTCTTCGCGCGGCTCGCCGTCGAGCAGCTTGTACAGCGTCTTCGGCGTCACCGGCTCGGGGGACGCGAAGATGAGCGCTTCAACGATTGGTTTCAAATGATCTGACACAGGGTCGCCCCCAAACTACTCTTCAGACTTAATGTTCATGCCGCCCGGTGCAGAGGTCGCGACCTCACCGGCCACGCTGTCGGCAGCCAGCGATTCAGCCGCATCGGCAGCCTTCGCCACTTCATCCGCGTGCCGCTTCTCGGGATCGAGCAGCGGCTTCGGAGCATCGGCCGGGCGCGCCCGTTTGTAGACACGGATCGGACCGACCACGCCGGCCTGGAAGACACGCACCAGCTTCAGCCGGATCATCTCCAGCATCGCCAGGAACGTGACGATCATGCCGGCGCGCGACTCGACGTCCGCAAAGAGATCCTCGAAACCGAGTGCCTCTGTCTCGGACAGCCTCGCCATCAATTGCTCGATGCGATCCTCGATCGGAATCTGCTCACTCGGCAGATAGACCTTGGGACGCTGCTTGGCACGTTCGACAACCGCCCGGAAGGCGCTGATCAGGCTGAAGAGATCGACCTCAACCTCGGGCTCGGGCGCCTCACCGGCGATTTCGGCGATCGGTCCGTCCGGACGTGTCCACTGCGCGCTGCGCAGCGTTTCCCGCTCGTGAAGCAGCTCCGCCGCCGCCTTGAACTTCTGATGTTCGAGCAGCCGCCGCACGAGCGCTTCGCGCGGATCTTCCTCGGGATCGTCCTGGGTCGGATCCGCGCGAGGCAACAGCATCCGCGACTTGACGTGAATCAGTGTCGCCGCCATCACCAGGAATTCGCCGGCGATATCGAGATTCATCTCCTGCATCAGGTCGATGTAGTCGAGATACTGTTTCGTGATCAGCGTGATCGGGATGTCGTAGATGTTGACCTCGTTGCGCTTGATCAGGTGCAGCAGGAGGTCGAGCGGTCCGTCGAAGTTATCGAGGTGGACCGGATAGGCTTCCAGGATCGATTCGAATTCCTGATGTTCCATCACGAGTACTTCAGTTTCACGGCGCTGCGGACGCGCTCCATCGTGTTCTGCGCGACCCCGCGGGCTTTGCGCGAGCCCTCATGGAGGATCTCGCGCAGTGACTCCGGCTTCGCGAGCAGCTGCGCGCGACGCTCCCGAATCGGCTCGAGATGCGCATTGAGTGCGGCGGCCAGCTTCTTCTTCACCTCGACGTCGCCGACCTTGCCGGCGCGGTAACGCTCCTTGAGGTCGTCCACCTCCGCCAGATTCGGATTGAACGCATCGTGGTACATGAACACGGGATTGCCTTCGACGGTCCCGGGCACATCCGCCCGGATGCGTTTGGGATCCGTGTACATCTGCATGACCTTCTTGCGGACCGTTTCCGGATCGTCCGCCAGGTCGATGGCGTTGCCGTAGCTCTTCGACATCTTGCGGTTGTCGATGCCCGGCAGCCGCGGGAACTTCGTCAGCAGCGGCTTGGGCTCGATGAACAACTCTCCGTAGAAGTTGTGGAATCGCCGGACGATTTCGCGGCTCAATTCGAGGTGGGCGACCTGGTCCTCGCCGACCGGAACGTAATGTGCGTTGTAGATGACGATATCGGCCGTCTGCAGGAGTGGGTAGCCGAGAAACCCGAGCGTGGACAGATCCTTCTCGGACAACTGCTCCATCTGCTCCTTGTAGGTCGGTACGCGCTCCAGCCAGGGGATCGGGATCACCATCGACAGCAGGAGGAACAGTTCTGCGTGTTCCGGCACCAGCGACTGCACGAACAGCGTGCTGCGCTCAGGATCGAGGCCTCCGGCGATCCAGTCGGCGGCCATGTCGTAGCTGTTGGCGACGATCTCGGATGTGTCCGCGTATCCGCTCGTGAGCGCGTGCCAGTCCGCGACGAAGTAGAAACAGTCGTAACTGGCTTGCAGCTCGGCCCAGTTGTTCAGTGCGCCGGCGAGATGGCCGATGTGGAGCCTTCCGGTCGGACGCATGCCCGATACAACGCGCGGTTTCACAGCAGAAGCAGCCTCGTGAGGAAGTCGGCGGGCGGCATGATGATCCGGGTCAACACGCCGGTCAGCAGAAGTGCGTAGAGGATCAGGAATCCGTACTGTCGCACGGTCTGGAACGATTCGGCCGCCGAAGGCGGCAGCAGACCAGCCAGTACGTTCCCGCCGTCGAGCGGTGGAATGGGCACCATGTTGAAGACGGCGAGGAGAATGTTGATCGACACGGTGGCGACGACCAGGCCGAAGGCGGTTTCGGATCCGTGCGCCAGGCCGGACCGAAAGACCAGCGCAGCGACGCTCGCAATCAGCAGGTTACTGGCCGGGCCGGCGGCGGCGACCAGCATGAAGTCGCGGCGAGGGTGCTGCAACCTGCTGGTGTTGACCGGGACCGGCTTCGCCCACCCAAGAACCGGGATATTACTGAAGAGGGCGAGCAGCGGCAGGATGATCGTGCCGAAGAGATCGACGTGAACCATCGGGTTCAGCGAGACGCGTCCGAGCATCCGGGCCGTCGGATCGCCGCGGCGATCCGCCACCCACGCATGCGCGGCCTCATGAAACGTCAATGAGGCGAGGACGATGCCGAAGGCCAGAAGTTTGGCGGAAGTATCCAAAGGTTTGCTGAAAAAACTGCGTACCTGGAAGGTGTCAGGGACGCAGAAGCGTACGGCAAAACCCTTGATAATTCAAGACTTGTCATCGATGGGGTCAGACCCCTTAAGGGGTCTGACCCCGCCGGCGAAGTAGCCGAGGACGGCTTCGGCGCATTTGGCGCCGACGACGCGGACGAGATCCTCGCGCGTGGCACGGCGGACGCCCGCGAGACTGCCGAACGCGGTGAGCAGAGCCTTCCGCCGGCGTGGCCCCACGCCGGGAATGCCGTCCAGCTCGGACCTGAGGTCCCGTTTCGTTCGCGATGCACGGTGGAACGTCACCGCGAACCGGTGCGCCTCGTCGCGGATCCGCTGGATCAGCAGCAGCGCGGGGCTGTCTTTCGGGAGGGCGATGCCGTCCACGTAATGGCGCGTAAACAGGATCTCCTCCTTCTTCGCAATGCCGACGGCGATGAGATTGGCGAGTCCGAGCTCCTCGAGCGCCGCGTACGCCGCCGCCAGCTGTCCTTTGCCGCCGTCGATCAGCACCAGGTCGGGGAACGGCCCGCCCTGTTCCAGCAGCTTCCGGTACCGGCGCAGCACGACTTCGTGCATGGAGGCGAAGTCGTCCAAGATCAGCGCGACGGGGGGCCCACCCCCACTGGCAGCGTCCGTGTACGTACTAAGGGGCCTGACCCCCGTGTACGTCCGGGGGTCAGGCCCCGTGTGCGTACGGGGGTCAGGCCCCGATTTGGACGTACCGCGGATCTTGAACTTGCGGTACTCCGCATTCTTCATCCGGCCGTCCTCGCAAACGACCATCGACGCCACGGTCTCGCTGCCCTGGATGGTAGAAATATCGAAACACTCGATCCGGCGCGGGATCGCCGGCAGCGACAACACCGCCCGAAGCGTCTCGAGCGCGTCATAGTTGGCGGCGACGTTCTCGTTGAAGCGTGACTGGTAGCCGACCGCCGCATTACGGGCTGCGAGGTCCAGCAGGCCCCGCTTCTCACCGCGCCTGGGCACGCAGATCCGGACGCGGCGTTCGGCCGCGGCGCTCAGCCAGCCTTCGAGCATCTCGGTCTCACTGTCGCTGAATTCCACCGGCACGTGGACCTCGGGTGGCGCGACCCGATCCGAGTAGAACTGCTGCAGCGCCGCCTGCAGGATGTCTGATTCGGCGACGTTCGATGGATCCGCATCCTCGGTTACCAGCTCGATCCGTTCGACGACACGTCCACCCCTGACCTGGAACACCTGCACCACCGCCCCCGGCGGTCCTGCTTTGATGCCGAACGCGTCGCGGTCCCCCATCTCCACGGTCGCCATCTTCTGCTGCCGCGTGGCGAGCGTTTCGATCGTGCGGATCGCGTCGCGCAGCTGCGCCGCCTGCTCGAACAGTTCGGCAGCAGCCGCTTCGGTCATGCGGGCCTTGAGGGTGGCGAGCAGCTCGTCGTTGCGACCCTCGAGGAACAACCGTGTGTGTTCCACTGCCACTCGATACTGGTCATCACTGCAGATTTCCCGCACGCACGGCGCCACACACCGTTTGATGTCGAACTCGAGACACGGACGGCCGCGCTCACCGGTGATCGCCTCGTTGCACGAGCGGATCCCGAACAACTTGTGCGACAGCGACATGGTCTTTCGCGCCAGTGATGCCGGCAGAAACGGACCCGCGTAGAAGTGATCGTCGCGTTCGACATGCCGCGCGACCAGTACCCGCGGGTACGCCTCGCCAACCGTCAGCTGCAGATATGGATAGTTCTTGTCGTCGCGCAGCAGGATGTTGTATTTCGGTCCGCGCTGCTTGATCAGGTGGTTCTCGAGCGCGAGCGCCTCGACGACCGAGTCGGTGACGATGAACTCGAGCCGCTGTGCCTCTGCGAGCAGCGCATCGATGCGAGGGCTCATGCCCTGGGCGCCAAGGTAGGATCGGACCCGGTCGCGGAGCACCTTGGCCTTGCCGACGTACAGAGTCTCGCCCGCCCCGTTGTAATACAGGTAAACGCCGGGTTGTTCCGGCAGACGGGAGATCTGGGCCTTGAGGTCACGAATCGGCATGCGCTACACTGCGTTTTCTTGCGTAAATTGAACCTTTCATTATACCGCCTCGACCAAATCGGACCGCCTCGGCCATGACCTTCACAGGCCTCATCGGCACGATCTGCATGTTCCCGCTGCGGGCGATCATCGCGGCGTGCGTCGCCTTGAAGATCCACCCCAACATCCTGACCTTCGTCGGGGTGCTGATCAACGTTCTCGCCGCATGTGCGCTCGGAACCGGACGCTTCATCACCGCCGGGGTCATCATGATCGTCGCCAATATCTTCGACTTCATCGATGGCAAGGTCGCCCGCGAGCTGAATGCTGAAACGAAGTTCGGCGGGTTCTGGGACTCGGTCATCGACCGCTTCTCCGATATCGCGCTTTTCATCGGACTGATCTACCTCTACTCCACGCTCCGCCGGACCGACTACGTCATGATCACCGCGCTCGCGATGATGTTTGCCATCATGACCAGTTACACACGCGCGCGGGCGGAGTCACTGATCGCCAAGTGCAAGGTCGGCTTCATGGAGCGTCCCGAACGGATCGTGCTCTTCATGATCGGCGCCTTCACCAATCGCATGGCCGCGGTGATGTGGGTGATCGGCGTGCTCTCGGTCTTTACCGTGGCTGACCGGATCATTTACACGTATCGAGAGCTCCGCGATTCGCAACCGGAGGTCGTGGCGTGAAGAGCCCAATGACTCTCCCGGTGCGCATTCTCTGGAACGCGTTCTTCTGGACCTACGAGCGCGCGACGTGGCAGTACGATGTGATGGTCGTTGCGATCCTGGCGTTCATCTGGCTCACGCCGCCAGACTGGCTGCGCGATCCCATGGCATCGGGCGATGGACCGCTCGGCTATCTGGCCGACCTGCTGCGGTAGCGAACCGACGAAGTGCTCAGTGCTTACGCACCTGGCACCTCGGCACCCTGGCACCCTAGATCACATTCCGCTCGTCGTGATCGCCGAGGTCGAGTCCTTTGCCCGTGAAGTGGATGTCGTGAGCGGCGATCTTGTCGCGCAACACGCGCCGGGCAGCGCCGTAATAGCCCTCGGGCACCGTCAGCCGCCGTGCGAAGTCGCGCATGCGGTCGACCAGCACCAGCGTCAGTTGCTCACCCTCCCGCCAGGTCATGCCGCCAATGCTCGAGTACGGAACGAACCCCGCATCCGACCAGATGCCGTCCTCGTAAAATCCCCGCCCGATTTTCAAGTTCAGCGGGATCCCGTAGCCGTAGTACGTCAGCATCATCGTCTCGCCGAACACGCTGATGGGGTGCCAGCGCAGGATCGCCAGCTTGTAGACGATGAGCACGCTGAGCACGGCGCCGAGTGCCAGCAGCAACCGGTAAAAGGGCGGGCGTCGTCCTGGCCAGATCAGCAACGCCGAGGAGCGCAGCCGCAGAAAACGGATGAACTGATAGAGCAGCCGCAGGTTGGCTATGAGGAATCCGACACCAAGAGCGAAAAGGATCTTCGTTAGATCCATACCCTCTTAGACACCGTGCGAGGGTTATTGGCCCAGGCGCGGATCGAAGCAGTGCCGGCACCGGGCTTCGTACGTGCCCTGTGCGCCGACGAGCACCCGTTCGCTGCTCGCGACGAGTCTCTGTGTATGGTTTGCCGGCGAGCCGCACACCATGCAGATCGCCAGTGTTTTCGTTATGTACTCGGCGATCGCCAGCAGCTGTGGCATCGGCTCGAACGGCTTGCCGAGATAGTCCTGGTCGAGGCCGGCCACGATCACGCGCTTACCCTGATCCGCCAGCGTATTGACGACGGCCGGGAGTTCAGGATCGAAGAACTGCCCCTCGTCGATACCGACGACTTCTGTTTCCGGCTTGACCGCCTCGAGCAGCTGACGCGACGAATCGACGTTCTCGGACGCAATCCGCATCTCGCTGTGCGAGATGATGTGATCCTTGCTGAAGCGATCGTCGATCTTCGGCTTGAAGATCTGGACTTTCTGCCTCGCGATCTGGGCACGGCGAAGCCGCCGGATCAGCTCTTCGCTCTTGCCGCTGAACATGCTCCCGGCGATCACTTCGATCCAACCCGGACGAGTCTGCGTGATATCCATTCTTTAGGTGCCGGGTGCCAGGGTGCCAAGGTGCCAAGGTGCCGGGTGCCAGAGTGCTTAGCTGTTAGCTGTTAGCTGTTAGCTGTTAGCAGCTTGCAGCTGTCTACGCCCTTGACAGATATTCCCCCGTGTCGGTACTGACGCGGATTGTATCGCCAGTGTTCACGAAGGGGGGAACGTTCACGACCAGGCCGGTTTCGAGCGTGGCCGGCTTGATCTGGTTACTGGCGGTCGCACCCTTGATACCCGGTGCGGTGTCGGTCACCTTGAGATCCACGGTCGGCGGCAGTTCGATGCCGACAGGTTCGCTGCCGTAGAACTCCACGGCGATGGTCGCGTCCGGCATGATGTAGTTCACCGAATCCCCGAGCGCCTCGGCCGAGATGTGCATCTGCTCGTAGGACTCGGTGTCCATGAAGTGATACGAGTCGCCGTCCTTGTAGAGGTACTGCATCTGGCGCTCGTCCAGCACGGCGCGCTCCACGGTGTCTTCCGATCGAAGCTTCTGGTCCGAGAGCGAGTTGTTGCGGATATTCCGGAACTTGACGCGCACAAAGCCGCGCAGGTTCCCGGGAGTCACGTGCTGCAGTTCCAGGACGCGGAACAGATCCTCACCGATCTTGATCAGCATCCCCTTCTTCATCCGAGTCGCTTGCAAAGAGCTCATTCGTTAGCACCCCAAACCTTCGGATCGTAGCAGCTTGGGTGGCCCAAGGCCAAGTGCAACCTGCCGCCGCCGCGTCCGCGCTATCATCGAGCCATGTCTTCCAATCCGTGGCGCGATCTTCGCGGATGGCAGGATCGCCTCGAGCGCCTGTCCGGCAGTCACCCGGACAGCTGGGCCCCGCCAATCGACGTCTTCGAAACTCCCGACCGTTACGTCATCGCCGCCGAACTCCCAGGCCTGGCCCGCGAACAGATCGAGCTCGCCATGGAAGACTCGCGACTCACGATCAAAGGCCAGCGGACGGAAACGCCTCCATCCGCTGACGCGCATTATCACCAGGTCGAGCGTGGCCACGGCGCGTTCTCACGCACCTTTGAATTCGCCGACAAGATCGACGCGGAGCGCGTCACCGCCGATTTGACGGACGGCGTGCTGACCGTCTCCCTGCCGAAAGTCAGCCCGCCTCCGCCACGGAAGATCGAAGTCCAGTAGAAACGGACCGCCACCATGACCAGACGACTACTCGTGCTCCTCTTCGTCGTGATTCCTGCGTTCTTCGCCGGAATCCTGGCGGCCGGCCGGATGCGATCGGCCGAGGAGGCCTCCGCCGCGCAATCGACACCTGTCCCCCCAACCTCCGCGCAAACGCGGGGGAGCAGTCCGGTGCCGCCGGGGCTTCCCGATCTGACCGGTGTGGCCGAGCACGCGGTCAACGCGGTAACGAGCATTTCGTCGACCCAGATCATCCGCAATGCATCACCGATCGACGATCCGTTCCTGCGCCGCTTCTTCGGCCAGGACATGTTCGGTCCGCAGACGGCCCAGAGCCTCGGATCAGGGGTGATCGTCTCTGCCGATGGCTACGTCTTGACCAATGCGCACGTCGTCGGCGACGACAGGTCGGAGGTATCGGTGATCCTGTCCGACAAGCGCGAGCTTCGCGCCAGGATCGTCGGTGCCGATGAGGCGACCGACCTCGCGGTCTTGAAAATCGATGCGTCCAAACTGCCGACGCTGCCGTGGGGAGACTCCTCGAAGCTCAAGGTCGCCGAGTGGGTCCTCGCCATCGGCAATCCTTTCGGTGTCTTCAATCAGAGCGTCACCCTCGGCATCGTCAGCGCGACCGGCCGGAGCATCGACGACCTGACGCGCTACGAGGATTTCATCCAGACCGACGCCGCGATCAACAAGGGGAACTCCGGCGGAGCACTGATCAACGCGCGCGGCGAGCTGGTCGGGATCAACTCCGCCATCTACAGCGAAACGGGCGGGTACCAGGGAGTTGGCCTGGCTGTTCCGAGCAACGTCGCGCGCAAGATCATGGGTGAGCTGATACAGAACGGTACGGTCCGCCGCGGAACGATGGTCGGACTGCTGCTCGCTCCCATGACGCCGGAATATGCGGAGCGCTTTGGTGCGCCAGATACAAAGGGCGTGCTGGTGACTCGCGTCGATTCCCGCTCTCCAGCAGCCGCTGCGGGGCTCACACCCGGCGACGTCATCGTCGGATTCAACGGCACGACGCTGGATAACGCGTCCCATTTCATCAGGCTTTTGTCTGATGCGCCGATCGGCAGCACGGCGACGCTCAGCATCATTCGCGATGGACGAAAGGTGGCGATCAAAGTGCCGGTCGACGCGTCGCAGCCTTCTTCGTCGCGCGGCCGCCGAGTCCGCTGACCGCGGGCGAATCAGCCGCGTAACACCGCCACGGCCGGTCGACGCCGACATTGATCCCGATCCGCGGGCTCCACTCGACGGTACGCGCGGGAGCCTGTGCATCCTCGATGCGGAGGTCGGACCCCGTCAGATCCCGCAGGTTCTGATCCAGCGAGACGCCGAGCGATCGCGTCAGATTTCCGGGCCCTCGACAGAGACTGGAGCCTTCGAACTCCTCCGGCCGCTTCCCGGTTCCCTTCGCGCGGCGACGCCGCATCAGCCCCTCGCCCTCGAACGGTTCCAGCGCGCGGATCAGTACCGCCGCCGGCCAACCCTCGGCTTCGGTGACGGCGTTCACCAGGTAATGGATCCCGTAGTTCAGGTACACGTAGGCGATGCCGGGTGGACCGTAGAGCGGCGCGTTGCGCGTGGTCGGGCCCGGCGCCGCGTGGCAGGCGGGATCCGATTCACCTATGTAGGCTTCCGTCTCGACGATGATCCCCGACGCAAGACCCTGCGCGGTTTCGTGGACGAGGATCTTGCCGATCAGTTGCTCCGCGACGGTGAGCGTCGGCCGCTCGTAGAATTCGCGAGGCAGCACCGGCCTGCGGACCTTCAGACGCACGGACCTATGGACCCGCCTTGCGCATCTTGATCCGCTCGATTGCCCGGGTGGCTGCCAGCGCGACTTCGCGGTCGCGATCTTTCGTGAGCGGTTCGAGCGCAAAAACCTCGGTGTCGGAACCGATCGCCCCGAGAACGACCGCGACATTGCCGCGGATCGCTTCCTCCGGATCCTTCAGATGCGGCACCAGCTCCGGAACGACGGCGGGCCCGAGCTCGATCAGATAGTCGCTGACCTGGCGCGCGAGTTTGTCTGACTTCAGCGCGTCGGCCAGTCTTGATACATAGTTCCTGCCCAGCTTCTGCAGCGCGAACGCGATCGCCGCCCGGACGCTGTCAGACAGGTCCGTCCCGAGACCCGTCTCGAGCGCCGCGATCGCGGACGTTGCACCCGCACGGCCGAGTCCTTCAGCGGCGGCGCGCCGCAAGTATGGATCCTTGTCGGACAGGTGGGCATTGAACGACTCGATGCTGGACGAATGGCCGATCTTCGCGAGCGCATCGAGCGCCGACCATGCCCCTTCATCTTTCTTGTAGTACGCGAGCTGCTGTACCAGCGCCTGGATGGCGCTCTCCTCGCGGATGTCTCCAAGCGCGCGCATGGAGGCGAAACGCACCATGGCCTGCGAGTCGTTCACCGCATGGATCAACGCCGGGCCGGTGCCCTTTGCCTGCAGCCGGCCGGCGACGCGTGCCGCTGCCGCTCGGATCGCAGGATCGTAGTGGTCGAGCGCCTTGATCAAGCCGGCTTCAGTATCACTTCCGAGGGGCGGACGCGCGATCACACCGAGCGCGTAGACCGCTTCGATCCGTACCTTCGGGTTCTCGTCGTCGATCGCTTTCAGCAGATTGGCGACCAGCACGCCGGGAGCGGGGCGCGGCCACGCGGCGAGCGGTCCTGCCTCGAATGCCGTCTGCGCGCGTCCACTGCTTCGCGTTTCGACGATGAAGACCATGCGCTTGCCCGGCTCGACCTTGCCGACGACGTAGAACGAGAGCTCCGCTGCGATCGCCTCGAGCTGCACCGCGTCGAGCGGGTCGTTGACGAGGGGTGCGATCGGCTCGATCGCTTCGAGGTACTGAGATTCGCGCAGCAGTTTGAGCGCCTGGAGCCGCGCGTTCGGATCCGGATTGCGCAGGTTTCGCACGGTGTCGTCAAAGCGCGCCTGTTGCGGGGAGACGACGATGCCAAGGCTGAAGGCGAGTATCAGGATCAATCGCATGGTCATTCCGTCAGGACTGAACGGCGGTTCGACCGCCGTAGGCATTCGAACGTCCCACGGCAAGCACATCGCGCAGGTACCGTCCCGTGTGCGAATCTTCACGCTGGGCGATCTGCTCGGGGGTGCCGCAGGCGATGATCCGGCCGCCTTCTTCTCCTCCCTCGGGGCCGAGATCGATGACCCAGTCGGCGGTCTTGATCACATCCAGATTGTGTTCGATCACCAGCAGGCTGTGACCCGCCTGCAGCAGCTTCCGGAATGCGGCAAGCAACTTGGCGATGTCGTCGAAATGCAGACCGGTGGTTGGTTCGTCGAGGATGTAGAGGACGCGATCGCCCGTGTGGGACGACAGGTGAGCGGCGATCTTGATGCGCTGCGCCTCGCCGCCCGACAGCGTCGTTGCCGGTTGACCCAGGCGAAGGTACCCCAGCCCGATCTCGTCCAGCACCTGCAGACGTCGCAGTACCTTCGGTGAGGAGCTGAAGAACGTCAGCGCTTCGCGGACGGTCATGTCGAGAATCTGGTCGACATCCTTCCCGCGATACTTCACTTCCAGCACCTGAGGCTTGAACCGCTTGGCCTCGCACTGATCGCACGGAACGAAGACGTCGGCCAGGAACTGCATCTCGACCTTGACCACGCCCTCCCCTTCGCATGCCTCGCATCGTCCCCCCGGGACGTTGAATGAAAAATGGCTGGCCGTGAGACCGCGCGCGCGCGCATCCTTGGTGGCGGCGAGCAGCTCGCGAATCGGGTCGAACGCCTTCAGATACGTCACCGGGTTGGATCGCGGTGTCCGGCCGATCGGATTCTGGTCGACGAGAATGACGTCGGTGATGAACTCCGCGCCTTCGAGTTTTCGATGCGCGCCGATCCGGCGGTCCCAGTCACCCTTGTTACGCTTCAGCGCGGCATAGATCACGTCGTGAACGAGGGTGCTCTTCCCCGATCCGCTGACACCGGTGACGCAGGTCAGCACACCGAGGGGAATCTCGACGTCCACATCCTTGAGATTGTGTTCGGTTGCACCCTTGATGCTGATCTTCTGCGGCGTCGGCTTGCGACGCGCGGCCGGCACCGGGATCGCGAGCTCGTCGCGGAGGTACTTGGCGGTCAGGGATCGCGGCTCCTGCAGCAGATCGGGGAGATTGCCGTTGAAGATGACCCTGCCACCCTGCTCCCCTGCGCCAAGCCCCATGTCGATCACGATGTCGGCGACCTTGATCATGTCGGCATCGTGCTCGACGACCAGCACGGTGTTCCCCTGGTCGCGCAGCTGCCGGAGTATTGCAATCAGCCGCTCGTTGTCCCGCGAATGCAATCCAATCGACGGTTCATCGAGCACGTAGAGAGTACCGACCAGTGCCGAGCCGAGCGACGTCGCCAGGTTGATGCGCTGCGACTCGCCGCCGGAGAGCGTCGACGAGAGCCGGTCGAGCGTGAGGTAATCGAGTCCAACGTCACGGAGGAATCCGAGCCGTCGTCGCACCTCGGCGAGCACCTTCTCGGCAATCGCTGCTTCCTTTTCCGAGAGCTCGAGATTGGCGAAGAACTGCTGCGCGTCCCGGACGGTCAGCGACGCGGCAGAGTCGATCGTCCTGTCGCCGACCCGCACGTCACGCGCCTCGCGCCGCAAGCGCGCCCCACTGCATTCCGGACAGGTCAGGTATCCGCGATAGCGGCTCAGAAAGACCCGAACGTGGACCTTGTATTTCTTCCGCTCGAGCCAGCGAAAGAAGCCTTTGATCCCTTCGTACGCGCCACCATCGCCTTCGACGACAAAATGTTTCTCTTCAGCGGTGAGCTCGGACCAGGGAACATCGAGCCTGACGCCGCGCTGTTTGGCTGCGCGTTTCAGCTCGGTCAACTGGGCGCGATAGTGCGGCTTGCTCCACGGCTCGATCGCATTCTGCTGGATCGACTTCGACGGATCCGGAACCACCAGCGCCAGGTCGAGTTCGATGATGTTCCCGAACCCGTGGCAGACCGGGCACGCGCCGAACGGGTTGTTGAACGAGAACAGGCGAGGCTGCGGGATTTCGTAGGGGATGTTGCACGGGCGGCACTCGAACCGCTCGCTGAATACGTGGATCCGCTGGTCCCCGGGTTCCTGACTACGCGGCTCGGGCTGCTCGATCGCGAACGCGGCGCCTCCGCCTTCCGCATAGGCCGTTTCAATCGAATCGGTCAGGCGGGTACGCATGTCTCCGTCGATCTTGATTCGATCGACGATGACCTGGAGCGACGGCCGGTCGCGAAGCGCGGAGACGTCCACGTCTTCGAGCGCCTGGACGGAGCCGTCCACGATCAGACGGCCAAAGCCTTTCCGCCGCAGGGCCGCCAGCGTCTCGGCGATCGGGTCGACGAGGTCCGGCAGCGGCGGCTGCGGCGTGCTGACATCCTCGCCGCGATCCTCACTGGTTTCTTCTTCCTCGGACTCGGGCGCAGGTGTCAGCGGTGCCGAGGCCACGACCGGCATGTCGAAGCCAACCAGCAGGCGCGTGCCGGGCGCAAGTTCGTTGAGCCGTCGAGCGACGACTTCGGCGGTCTCGCGAATGACTTCGCGGCCGCAGTTACGGCAGAAGGTCCGGCCGATACGGGCGTACAGCAGGCGCAGATAGTCGTGGATCTCGGTGGTCGTGCCGACGGTCGATCGCGGATTGCGGATGCTGTTCTTCTGCCGGATCGCGATCGCGGGGCTGATCCCCTCGATGCTGTCCACGTCCGGCTTCTCCATCCGCTCCAGGAACTGCCGGGCGTATGCCGACAGCGACTCGACATAGCGCCGCTGCCCTTCCGCATAGATCGTGTCGAAGGCCAGCGATGACTTCCCCGACCCGCTGACCCCGGTCATGACGACCAGCGAGCGGCATGGGAACGTCAGGTCGACGTTCTTGAGGTTGTGTGTGCGCGCGCCACGGATGACGATCTGTCCGCGGCGTGCGGCCGAAGGGGTCGTTGCCATGTACTGTGCGGGCTTTGCTTGAAACCTGAACAGTCCATGGTATCCGTGGCAGACCATGCGGTTCAACCTCGACGGTCCATGGCAAATGCCGTAAGTGCAGACATCCGTGCTATTTTGTTGAGGCTTTTCCGCATGCACGCGGGGACTTCTTCCCGGATGCACCGCGGATCCCACAAAGAGGGGGCTGTGTCAGTCCGTTTGTTCATCGGTAACCTGCCATACGCGGCAAACGAACCAGAGTTGCGAGAGCACCTGTCGAGTGTCGGCGAACCAAGTCAGATCGTTTTGCCCGTTGATCGGGAAACAGGCCGGCCGCGCGGCTTCGCGTTCGTGGATTACGCGGACCGTGCCGTCGCCGAAGAGGCGATCCGGCGCTTCAACCAGCAACCGTTCAAAGGACGGCCGCTCGCGGTCAGCGAGGCGCGACCGCGCGAAGACCGTCCACCTGGCCCGCGCCCGGGGGGTTTCAGCAGTGGCGGCGGCTTCAGCGGCGGCGGCGGCGCGAGGCCGACCGGTCCGGGCAGCGGCGGTGGCGGTGGCGGTGGCGGATTCGCGCCACGTCCGGGAGGCTACTCGCCGCGCCCGTCGTCCGACACTGGAGGAGGCGGTGGTCCTCGCAGTCGGAACTTCGGTCCCGACGCGCCACCAAAAAACAAACGCAAGCCGCCGCGCAAGGATGACCGCGGGCCCAAGGGGCCGATCAAGGCGCGCCCGGTCACGACCCTGTACGACAACGACGAAGACTGGAGAGCTGACGGCGAACCCGAGATCGACGACGTCGCGACCAGCAAGGCGTCTGACGACGCGCTGGATGCGGACATCGATGTCGATATCGACGCCGGCGACGACGAGTAGCAGGGGCGGCGCACGCGCCGTTCCCCGATCCAGGGAGCAGACATGCAGACGCACGTGAAAGTCCTCGCGGTGTTGTTCATTGTCTTCAGCGCCCTGGGCGTGCTGTCGGCAATCGCACTGCTCGCGGTGTTCGGCGCCTCGGCAGGGATCGTCGGCGCGACCGCCGAACCGGGCGATGCCGCGCTGGCGATTCCGATCATCGGCCTCGCAGGTATGGGGCTGGTGATCTTTCTGCTCATGGTGTCACTGCCCGGACTGATCGCCGGGTTCGGGTTGCTCAAACTGAAGCCCTGGGCACGGATTCTGGGTATCGTGCTCTGCGCCATTAACCTCATCAACATCCCGATCGGGACGATCTTCGGCGCCTACGGGTTGTGGGTCCTGTTGAACAAAGAGACTGAACAGATGTTCGGGGCACCCGCCAGTCTGGCTCATCCCTAGTCGCTACAGCACAGCTCTTGCATCTCGAGGCGGCGTATGTCGGCGTCTCACATTTCGACGGAGCAATGGCAGAGTTTCGAGGGGCGCATGCGACAGCGTCGGCACGAACGCTGCCTCATTCGCGCCGAAGCTGCGCTTGAATCAGGCGAGGAAGCTGCCGCGCGCGATGCAATCGACGAAGCGAAGCAGCTCGATCACAACACCCCGATCTCGAAACCATCCGCGCCTCCGTGGAGCGGCGCAGAGCGGCGGCGGCCGCGGCGGCGGCAGCTGAAATGGCGGAAATGGCCGATGCGGCGCAGCGGCAGCACCGCCAGCGCGCGGGGCGAGCAGTCGTTGCCGCCGGGTTAGGGTTGACGCTGTTCGGCGGTAGCGCGGCGGTCATCTACCGCGCTGCCGACGAGTCCAGGACAGGTACGTTGCCGGACACGCAGCTGGCTCTCACTACCCCACTTTCTGCACCTCGGAAACCTGCGGCCCGGTCTGCCGCAGCATTGACGGACGTGCCGCCATCGACATCTACCGTGCCACCATCCACATCTCAGGAGTCGGCGGCCGCACCGCAGCTGCCGCAGCCTGAACCTGGAGGTGGCCAGCCCGAACGCGCACCGCGAAGTTCTCCATCCGGCCAGCCGATCGCAGGGTCCGCTGCGGCCAGACCTGCAGTCACGGTCCCAGCGACTGATGCAGTCATGGCTCGCAACACGGTCATGCAGGACGCACCCCCGGTGACGCGGATGGAGACACCACCGATCACCGCGACGCCTCTCGCCTCCGCCCCGGGAGATGTTGCCGATGTTCCGCCGCCTCCGGCAGCGCCGGTGTCAGAAGAGCGGCCCCGTGCTGTTCCGCCGCTCGTGCCGGGGCCGGACGCTCCCCCGCCTGCAGCGACCTCTGCCGCCGCTCCCACACCGGCTTCTGCACCGGCGCCGGACGAAGCCTCGCGCGTGCGCTCGGTACTTTCCCAGTACCAGGTTGCCTACTCCCAGCTGAATGCAAGGGCGGCGCAGGCCATCTGGCCCGGCGTCGACGGACGGTCGCTCGCGCGGGCGTTCCAGAGCCTTGAATCGCAGCGCGTATCACTGGGCCAGTGCGCCCTCGCCATCGACGGCGGCACGGCCCGCGCGGACTGCGACGGTTCCGCCACCTGGACGCCGCAAGATCGGCGGCGGCACGCGCACGGAAGCCCGCCACTGGAAGTTCGAGCTTCAAAACACCGGTGGCACCTGGCAGATCGTCACAGCCGCCGCACGCAATCCTTGATTGTTGGAAACTCCTAGAACGCGTACTCGAGCGCAATCGTCGGTGTGAGTGGTGCGGTGAGGCCCCTCCGAGCCAACGGGAACGAGACGTGGCCGCCGAGCACCACGCTGCCGGAGAGATTCCACTTGATCCCAGCCACGGCGTTCGCAAGCGTCAACCCCGATCCCGTGCTCGACAGACGCAGTGTATCGACCCCCACGATCGTGGGGTGTGGCGTAGAGACGAGTTCGGTGGCTCGCAGCTCATTGACGCGGCGAATCAGCATCTCACCAGTGACCGTCACGCGCTGACTTGCGGCGTACGAACTGGCGCCGCTGAAGGTCAGCTCGTTCGAGACACCACCGACAACGAATCCGGCATTGCCGCTCAGCGCCACTCGGCCGGCTTCGTACGAGCCGATGCCAAGAAACCTGTACGCAGTCGATCCGGCTCCGAGCAGGTTCTCGCTATTGCCGGTCGGAAACCGCACCTCGCCGGCCAGGGCGAATGCCGCAGCAGTCGACGACACGACGGCATACTTGGCGCGCAACGCCATGTCTGCGATGCCGCTGGCGGAGGCTTCCCCAGTGGCCTGCTGGAAAGGCGTTCCGAAGTACTGGTTCCGACGCTCGCCTTCGAGTGAGAGATCGACGAACGGGACCGCCGCGCCGATCTCGAGCCGATCGGTCACGCCGACACTGCCGAATACTGTCATGGTGCTGCTTCTGACTTTCAGCGTCAGCGTCTCGACATCGAAGGGGGTCGCTTCATCGCGAAATTTTCTGGCGACGGTCACGAAACTTCCGTCGCGCAGATTGGCGCCGTTCAGTTCATCGAACGCGGATGTGAACGCCGAGACACCAAAGGAAGCGCGGCCGCGGCCGGCGGTCAGTGCTCGCTCGACAAAGAAAGAGCCAAAGCTCTCGGTCGCCCGCTCCATGGTCCCAATCTGGGGATTGAAGCGATACAGAAACCCGGTGGAGGACGAGGCCAGCGGGACGGATGTGAGATTGAAGAGCAGCGCGTTACTGATCGTTGCGCGCGCCGCCTCCGCGGCGGCCCGATCGCGGGCGGCATCGGAGGTGACGACCGCCTGGTTCGTCACCAGGAACCCGATCACATCGCCGACTGTCTCCTGCGCCGACGCTGAGGCCGCCGACGCGATCAGCGCGAGCGCGAGCGTCGGGACGAGTATCAGGACCCGCCTCATTTGCCCACCGAGATGACATCGGCGCGCACTCTGCCGTCCGACATCAACATGCCATCGACGTTCACGTCCCGTCCGTTCTTCAAGTCGTCGCATTTGATCTTTGAGTAGGTTGTGCTCGATGAGGTGTAGACCGTGAGCGCGTCGATTACGAACGTCACCGCCGGACATGAACCGTTGAAGGACGCGAGCTTGCCGTCCAATGCTATCGCGCGGACGGGCACAGGTGCGGGCGCCGGGGCGGGAGTTGGCGTCGGCGTCGGCGTCGGCGTCGGTGTCGGTGTCGGTGTCGGTGTGGGTGTCGGCGTGGGTGTCGGTGTGGGCGTCGGTGCCGGCACTGGTCCGGGACTCGGCGCTGGTATGGGACTCGGCGCCGGGAGCGTCGATCCGGGTGCGCGCTGCGTCAGGCTCACACGCTCGCTGCCAACACTCACGGTGACGGGGCGCTCGGCTGCCGCCGTATTCGCGTCAACCGTGAGGTGAATCGCGAGCGGGCCTTTTCCGGAGCTGGGTGACAGGTGCACCCACGACTCCTCGCCGCGGGTCGTCCATGTGCATGCGGGATGGGTAGTGAGGCTGAGGTCTACCTCAGTTCCCCCGCTCGAAACGGCCGCCGGTATACCGATGAGCTCGAACTCGCACGGCGCGGGCTGCTGCGCGACGGCGAGTTGCCGCTCGGCTACGGCGATCATGCCTTGGCGCTGCACGGGATCGACGTTTTCCGATACACGATAGGCGACCGATCCGTCCCCCTGGCCGCTGGCGCCGGATGTGAAGGTGATCCACGGCACCGGGGAGGTCGCCGTCCACGCGCAATCGCGAGAGACGGTCACCGAGATCGTTGATGAGCCACCCGCGGGCGGAAATGACGTTGCGGGTGTGTCTACCGTCGCCTGGCAGCGAGTGGTGGAAGGCGCGGTCACGCTGGTCGACGCGGAACTGCCGCAGGCAAGCACGGCCGTAGCCCAGGCGATCGTCGCAAAAAGCAGAGCCGTGCGCGAATTCACGCTCGAGCACATGCAAAAAATGCGACGGTATCAAGTGTTTGCGGGAGTGATTTGAGCGAATGGGCGTGCTACACTGAAGGCCTCCAGCGGAACACAATTTGATTAACAGCCTTCGCATCCCGCAACAGCGGCTCCGCGAGGTGTGCCTTCTCGCAGTCGTCACCCTCTCGAGTGCATGCGCCGGCGGATATCGTCTCGCGCCGGCTCCCCTTGCTTTCTCGCAGACGACCGCGGGCGTGTCCTGGATCACACCGGTCGCCGTCCGCGATAGCGCCACGCTGGCGCGATGGCGCGCCGCGGTTGGCGAACCGATCATCCAGCCTGCCGCTCGCCGCGCGACTGCGTCACTCGAAGGTCTCACCATCGTGAGCTGGAACACGGAGCTCGGGCACGGCGACGTGTCGTCACTTGTCGGTGAGGTGAGACGAGCGCATCCGGGGCGAGGGCTCGTGCTGCTGCTGCAAGAGGCGTTTCGCGAGGATCGTGACCTGCCGGCCGGCAAAAAGGATCTGGCGTTCGCGTCGAGAATTCAATGTGCCTCCAACGAACGCGAAATCGATGCGCTGGCGCGGTCGCTCGATCTGTCGGTCTACTACGTTCCGTCGATGCGGAACGGGACGCCAGGAACCACCTACGAGGATCGCGGGAACGCCATTCTTTCCGATTTACCGCTGGCGGACCTCACCGCGATCGAGTTGCCATTCGAACGCCAGCGTCGCGTCGCCATCGCCGCAACAATTCGTGGTGTGACGCCGGCCGGGGATCCATGGCAGCTTCGGGTGGCGAGCGCGCACCTCGACAATCGTGTCGGCATCAGCAAGGCGTTCATCGGGAGCGAGTACGCACGCACCCGTCAGGCTCGCGGATTGGTGCAGGCGCTCGAGGGCAACGATCCGCTCGTGCTTGCGGGTGATTTCAATACGTGGTTCGGGTTTGCCGACGCTGCGTTCCGGGAGACCGCCCAGGCGTTTCCGCAGAGCGTCGTGAGCGATCGCCGGCGCACGTTCCGCGGCTTGATGCGCCTCGATCACGTCTTCTATCGCCTGCCGGGTGGCTGGCGCGCCTCGGTTCGCCGTGGCGAGTCCGCTCTCGGTTCGGACCACCATCCGCTGATCACCGAGATCCGCTTCTAGGCGCGTGCTAGAATGCTTTGTTCGTTTCCCTGCCTCAAGCCGGCGTAGCTCAGTTGGTAGAGCAGCTGATTCGTAATCAGCAGGTCCTCGGTTCAAGTCCGAGCGCCGGCTCCAGATTTTTAACCTTTCTCAACGTTCACGTCTCTCAACGTTCACGTCCGCCGGTGAGCTCGTCTCTGATTCGCGGGGACAATCCCGGGAGAAATGCCTGGTAAACTGAGCCGCGATGGTGTTCGGTCTGCGTGCCTCAAACCGATGCCCGTGGATTCTCTGGACTACGGCATTGATCGCGTCGTGCGCGTGCTCGCCAGTGAGCCCCACGCGTGACAGCCTTACGATTGTCTCGTCCGATCCTTCTACGGCGACCGTCTTGTCTGCCGGATCGCAAGTCACTTTTGCCCAACGAGTTACCACGACGCTGACGACGAACAGCGCGATTATGGGCATGACCATCGTTGCGGACAACCAGAGCGTTGGACTCGTGTCTTCGCCGGCTGTCCCCGTCTCGAAGGGAACGCACACGACCACGCTCACTCAGACATTTGAGATCGCGCCAGGGGTTCGACGAGTGGACATTCAGATCGATATGTTGTCAGACGAGCGCAGCACACACGCTCCATTGATCACCTATCAGGTTCGATAAAACCACGCTGACAACGTAGGTAGCGTTCGGCACTAGAATCACCGGCGAGGTCTCATCATGAATAACCCAGCTCTCAGCGTAAGCCCTCTCTTGCTTGCCGCGGCACTGGCGGTTCCGTCGCTCGCACACGCCCAGACGTTCAAAGTCGACAAGTACGACATCAAGGGAGACGGTGGCACCGACTACGTGACCGCTGAAGCCGCGACCGGCCGCGTGTTCGTGTCGCGCAGCACCCACGTCATGGTCGTGGAGGGCGCCACGGGAAAGGTGGTCGGCGATATCCTGAACACTCCTGGCGTACACGGCGCCGGATTCGCCCCGAAGTCCGGACACGGCTTCACCACCAACAGCGGCGATCAGACAGTGACGATGTTCGACCTGAAGACGCTGCAGCCGATCAAGCAGATCAAGATCGGCCCTGGCCTCGACGGGATCATGTACGACGAAGCGGATGACAAGATCATCCTCACCAATCACAGCCGGCCCGGCACACTCACCGCGCTCGACCCCGCCAGCGGCGACGTCGTCGCCACGGTGGAACTCGAAGATACGGCGCCGGAAGGCGCCGCCGCTGACGGCAAAGGGCGGATCTTCGTCAACAACGAAGGCACCAATACCATCCAGGTGATCGACGCCAAGACGTGGAAAGCCGTCGAGTCCTGGAAGCTCGATCCGTGCGAGGGACCAACCGGGATCGCGTACGACAAAGCGACGAACCGGATCTTCTCAGGTTGCAGCAAGACGTCCGTGGTCGTCGATGCGGCGACCGGCAAGGTGGTAGCCACCATCGCCAACGGCACGAGGGTCGACGCGCTCGGGTGGGATGCAGCGAAGAAGCTGATGTACATCCCGAACGGCGGCGAGGGCAACGTCACCGTGGTGCACCAGGACTCTGCCGACAAGTACACGGTCATCGCAACCGTGACGACGTTCCCCGGCGCAAAGACGATCACCGTCGATCCGAACACGCACGTTGCCTACTTGTTCCAGCCGGAGCGAGGACCCGCACCTGCGCCGCCGCCTGATGCGCCGCCACCGCCGGCCGGCCAGCGCGGCCGTAGACCGCAGGGGCCGGTGATCGCAGGGTGGTTCATCGCCATCAGACAGTAGCGGACGTGTTTGCGAACCCGGTCCGGCGGTTGCGCCGGATCGGGTTCGTCTCACCACCTCGTATCGATCGAGTAGTGGTTTTTACACGCTTACACGGCGCTGCGCGCGCGCGCGCATTCCTGCGCGCGTTTTCCCTCCTGATTCTCTGGTTTGCACCGGCAGCACTCCGGCAAACCCTTTGCTGATTCGCAGGCATAACTGCGACTGCGCCTTTGAGCACTGCGACATCAAGAAATGCATATCTCGTCGACTCGCGCGGCCCGTGCCGTATTCTTCTTTGCGTTCTCTCTTCTCATCGGCGGCGACATCGTCAACGCCCAATCGCTACCAGCGCCATGGTCCGGCGCTGAAATCGGCGCTCCCCAGCTCGCAGGCAGTTCCAGCTACGACAGTGGCACCCTGCGCATCGCCGCCGCCGGCGAAGACATCTGGAACAACAGCGATCAATTCCACTTCGTCTATCAGTCAATTACGGGTGACGTTGAGATCGTTGCGCGGATCGACTCCTTCACCGCAACGCACGGGTGGGCGAAGGCCGGCGTAATGATTCGCGGCAGCATTGCGGCTGATGCCCCACACGCATACGCGCTCGCGTCATGGGAGAACGGGATCGCCTATCAGCGCCGGATCAACAGCGGCGCCGAAAGCGTCAGCTCCCCAGGGTCGTCCGCCTCGGCACCACACTGGGTCCGCCTGGTCCGTCGTGGCTCGGTGATCACCTCGTACGAATCGGGCGACGGTGTCAGCTGGCAGATCATCGGGAGCGATTCTGTCACGCTCGGGGAGACCGCCTATGTTGGTCTCGCCGTGACCAGCCACGAACCTGGCGAACGTGCCGCTGCGACGTTCTCGGGCGTCCGCGTTTCTCCGCTAGATCGTTCTACCGAGTTTCAGAGCGCAGACATCGGGGGGCCGCTGATCGCCGGCAGGTACGAATATCGCCGGCGGCACGTACACGATCCGAGCAGGCGGGACCGACATCTGGGAAACGTCGGACCAGTTCCGCTTCGTCTATCGTCAGATCACCGGTGACGCGGACATCATCGTCCGACTGGCGTCGCTGAGCGCCGTCGATGCCTGGACCAAGGCCGGCGTCATGGTTCGCGAATCACTCACCGCGAACTCCCGGCACGCGATCGCGCTCGCGACCGGCGACCGCGGCTATGGGTTTCAACGACGAATCGATACCGGCTCCTGGTCCGAACACACGGAAGCAGGCGGCGGCGGGGTGCCGGTGTGGCTGCGACTCGTGCGTTCGGGGTCCCGCTTCGATGCCTACTATGCGAGTGACGACACGAACTGGACCCGAATGGGAACCGACACCATCCCGATGAGTGAAACCGTCTACGTCGGGCTCGCGGTCACAAGCCACAACGAGACGGTCGCTACCGACGCGGTCTTCGACAGCCTACGCATCACCGGCGCCACATCAAGTACGGAAGGCAGTCCTGTGCCGGGGCCCGAGCCGACGCCAACCCCACTTCCGGAACCCAATCCGGTGCCTGCGCCCGAGCCGACGCTCCCACCTCGGGCTGTCGTGTTCGAAGCGTCGGCCGACCATGACACGCTCGTGACGCGGTATGTCCTCGAGATCTACGCGAGCAGTGCGACACCGGGAATAAGCCGCCCCGCTCGCCAGCTCCGATCTCGGGAAACCCTCGGTCGCATCGAACGGCGAGATCACCGTGGATCAGTCAGCATTTTTCCTCGCTCTCGCGCCTGGCAACTACATCGCGACCGTCACCGCGCTCGGCGACGGCGGCAGTTCGCGCAGCCTGACCGCCACCTTTACGCGCTAGCGCTTTGGAAGGAACGCTCGCATCTGTGCGTGGTACGCAGCGAGCGCCTTCTTTCCTTCAGGCGTGATCTTGAAGCTCGTCACCGGTATCCGCCCGCGAAAGCCCTTGATCGTCTGCACGTAGCCGACACCTTCCAGCTTCTGTGCCTGGATGCTCAAGTTCCCCTTGCTCAACCCCGTCACCTTCAGCAGGAACAGGAACTCAACCTCATCAGCCGCCGAGAGCACGGTAAGGATCGCGAGCCGGGCCGGCTCGTGGACCATGCGGTCCAGATCCATGATCGTTTTGAGGGCGGGTTCTTTCATTCCTCCACCGGTCGCATAGCCACCAGGTCCGATCTGACTTTGAGGAAGCCGAAGAAGCGCCGGAGTCCCTGCGCGACGAGCATCAACATCAGCAGAAAGTACGCACCAAAGATGATCAGGTTACCCGCCGCGAAGTTCCCGTAGGGATCCGTCGCAGCCAGAACGTAGAGCGATGGCACCGACACAGCCAACATGACCATCATCGTCAGTTGATCCCTGCTGCTTCGCCCCCACACGAGCGCCCAGCCACCAATCGCCAGCATCGCCGCTACACCGCGCATGGCGGTTGCCGAAGCGTCCCATAACACGACGGCCGACAAGACGCACGCCATCATGATGACGACAATCGGCGCGAACCATCGCGGCGCCCGGCGGGAACAACTCAGGCTGGAGCCGTCAGTCGTAACGGTTCCGAACTGCCGATCGACCCAGCTTTGAATTCCCATCAGCCCTACCCATGCGACGAACGGCGAAGCGATCGCCGCGAGTTGGAGCCACGTCGGCGGCGGCAGCGGCGTGTCGCGCATGAACCGCCACAGGGTTTGTGATTGTGCTGCCCGCTGTGCGTACTCGTGCTGCGTCCACTGCAACAGCAGCGCGCCGAGCAAGCCGAGGAGCACGCCTCCCCACACAACGCCGAGCCCGGCACCGCAGGGTCGATAGGACCCATAGCGGCGCGTTACGTCTTCCATCCGCGCAAGTTGTTCGGTATTCATGGTGTCTCCCCGGCGTGCGACCGACTTTCAAAAACTAGTTTATATGATAAACCTCTGCGAGGCAAGCTGAAGCGGGCACACGCTTCAGTACCTGTAGAAACGGACGGGTTGGTCCGATAACCCCTCACGACTGAATGGCTACCGTCCTGATCGTAGAAGACGACCCCGACATGCGCGAGATCGAGCGCGCCATGCTCGGCTGCGCCGGCCACGACGTCATGCTCGCGGCCAACGGACGGGAAGGTCTGGAAATGCTGGCCGCGCAGGAACCCTGCGTCATCCTGCTCGACCTGATGATGCCGGTCATGGACGGCCTCACTTTCCTGGCGGAACGCCGCAAGCGGGGCCTCGGCGCCGATGTCCCGGTCGTCTGCGTGTCAGCCGGGACCGAGGACCTCAAGAAGCAGGCATTGCGCCTGGGCGCTCGCGAATGCCTCCCCAAGCCGACCGACTTCGACGACCTGTGCGAGCTCGTGGCGCAATACTGCCCCCGGCCGCCGGCCGTCACCTAGCACGCTCTTCTCCGCTGCCGCGAGCGACTGCTACAATCCCGCCGATGTCCCACGTGTTGATCGTCGAGGACGACCCCGACGTTCGCGATATGCTCCAGACCCTCCTTCGTACCCACGGGTATTCGACCGAAGTCGCAGTGAACGGACGCGATGCCCTCATCCGCGCCGAGCAGGAACTGCCCTGTCTCATCCTGCTGGACCTGATGATGCCGGTCATGACCGGATGGGAATTCCGCGAGCGGCAACTGGCTGACTCGACCATCGCCGACGTTCCGGTCGTCTGCCTGTCGGCGGTCTACGATCACACGATGGTGACCGAGCGACTCAAGGTTCCGTGCCTGTCCAAACCGCTGGACTTCGACGAATTGCTCGCGTGTGTCGCCGCGCATTGCGATCCGGGATCCCACTGAACTGTACAATCCCGGGACCGTGAAACTCGATTAGATTCGGAGCGCCCGGTCACGAAGTACCGGGCGCCGTGCTCGACGACGGAACGCGCATCGACGTATCCCCGTTCGTGACTGACTACGACGAACGGTTCTTCTCCGGCGCCGGACCCGCGCAGCTGCGGGAGTGGATCGCGGCGCACGGTGCGTCGGCCGAACGCGTGCCGCCGGACACCCGCCTCGGACCACCGATCCCGCGGCCCAGCAAGATCGTCTGCATCGGACTGAACTTCCGCGATCATGCCGCGGAGAGCGGCATGCCGCTGCCGGCGGAGCCGGTGATCTTCTTCAAATCCACGACTGCGCTCGCGGGCCCGGATGACGTGTCGTCATTCCGAAGGGCGCGTCGAAACTCGACTGGGAAGTGGAGCTTGCCGTCGTGATCGGTCGGCGCGCGTCGCACGTGACCGCGTGGCTCGCGCGCTCGAGCACGTCGCCGGCTACGTCCTGCACAACGACTATTCGGAGCGCAGCTTTCAGCTCGAACGCGGCGGGCAGTGGGTCAAAGGCAAGAGCGCCGACACGTTCGCCCCATGGGTCCGTGGCTCGCGACGCCCGACGAAATCACGCGATCCGCAGCAGCTCGAACATGTGGCTGACGGTCAACGGTGAACGCGGTACAGAAGAGCACCACCGCGCAACATGATCTTCGACGTGCCGACGCTGGTCAGCTACGTCAGCGAATTCATGACGCTGCTGCCTGGCGACGTGATCAGCACCGGCACACCGGCCGGCGTCGGCGCTGGGCATGAAACCGGAGCCCCGCTACCTGAAGCCCGGCGATGTCGTCGAACTCGGCATCGACGGTCTCGGCACGCAGCGCCAGCGACTCGTTACCAGTTACCGGAGAGTGAGACATGAAGATCGTCTCGCGGACTCGATGTGTTCTGGCAGCCGCCCTCCTCTCGTCCGCCTGCTCCGGCCCAAAGCACGACGGCGGGATGACCGTCGCGGTCATTCCGAAGGGAACGTCGCACGCGTTCTGGCAGAGCATCCATGCCGGCGCCGAGAAGGCCGCGCAGGAGCTGCACGTCACGGTCGTGTGGCGAGGTCCGCTGCGCGAGGACGATCGCGACTCGCAGGTGACCGAGGTCGAGAACGCGGTCGCGCGTGGGGTGGCCGGTATCGCGACTCGCGCCGCTCGACGATTCGGCGCTGGTCGGGCCGGTGACCAGCGCGATGAAGCGCGGCATCCCGGTCGTCATCTTCGACTCCGGCCTGAAGGGCGACGACTACGTGAGCTTCGTCGCCACCGACAACGACGTCGGCGGACGGCTCGCCGGTGAGCACATGGCCAAACTGCTGAACGGCAAGGGACGCATCGTCCTGCTGCGCTATGCGGAAGGGCACGACAGTACGACGCGCCGCGAAGAAGGGTTCCTCGAGGCCGTCAAGGCGACACTCGGGTCTCGAGCTGGTGAGCGCGAATCAGTTCGGCGGCGCCGACGTGGAGGAGTGCGTACAAGAAAGCGGAAGCATCCTGAGCACCCTCAAGACGCCGGACGGCAGCCTCGCGGTGGACGGGATCTTCTGCCCGAACGAGTCGAGCACCTTCGCGATGCTGCGCGTGCTGCAGGACAACGGCTGGGCAGGCAAGGTCCGCTTCATCGGCTTCGACGCCTCTGAGAACCTCGTGAAGGGCCTGCGAGCCAACCAGATCGACGGTCTGATCGTGCAGGACCCGGTCAAGATGGGATACCTCGGGGTCAAGACGCTGGTGGCGCATATCCACGGAGAGAAAGTAGAGCGTCGGATCGACACCGGCGTCCGGCTCGTGACGCCCGAACGAGATGGACAAGCCCGACGTCAAGGAGCTGCTCCAGCCCGATCTCGAAGAAATGGCTGCGGTAGTAGCACCCCCCCGCTTCGAGATGCGGGGAGTCCGCAAGGCATTTGGCGCGACGAGCGCGGTCGACGGCGTGGATTTTTCAGTGCGCCGCGGTGAGGTCTGCGCGCTCGTCGGCCAGAACGGCGCCGGCAAGAGCACGCTGATGTCGATCCTGGCCGGCGCGCTACGCCCGGACGCCGGGTCGCATGTTCATCGACGGTGCACCTTTCATCCGAAGAATCCGCTCGACGCGCGAACGTGCCGGCGTCGCCATGATCTATCAGGAGCTGTCGCTCGCGCCTGATCTCACCGTGATGGAGAACATCGTCCTCGGCGACGAGCCATCGCGAGCAGGGCCTGGTGCGCTGGCCGGGGATGCGCCGCGGATCGCGTCCGCGGCGCTCGACAGCTCGGCCGACGCGACCTTCCGCTCGACGCGCCCGCCGGATCACTCTCGGTCGCCAGCAGCAGATGGTCGAGATCGCGCGAGCGCTCGCGACCGGCGCACGCGTGCTGGTCATGGATGAACCGACGAGCAGCCTGGGCCGCGAGGATGCGCGACGATTGTTCGACGTCATCGCGCAGCTGAAGCAGGAAGGGCATTGCAGTCGTCTACATCTCGCATTTCATCGAGGAAGTCAAAGAGGTCGCCGATCGCATCGTCGTGCTCCGCGACGGACGCAACGTCGCCGGAACGCCGCCGGACGCGCCAGCGGCCGCCATCGTGCAGCTCGATGGTCGGCGGTGACGTGGAGGACCTCTACCCGCGCTCGCCCGAGGCGCCGTGGCGAAGCCGACTCCTCAAGTGGAGGGATTCGGCAGCGCGCGACGCGACCTTCACGCTGCATCGTGGTGAGATCCTCGGCATTGCGGGGCTTCTCGGGTCGGGACGAACACGCCTGCTGCGATCGCTGTTCGGCCTCGAGTCGGTTCGCAGCGGGCGCGTGACCACTGGCGCGTGGACCGGGCGCCCGAGCCGCGAGCGCAATGGGCCCACGGCATGGGTATGCTGAGCGAGGACCGGAAGGGCGAAGGACTCGCGGGCACCGCTGTCGATCGCCGACAACCTGACGCTGTCGCGGCTCGAGGACCTTCGGCCCCGGCGCTTCGTGCTGCCAGCAGCGCCAGAATGCCGCGGCCGGCACCTGGATCGAACGACTCGGCATCAAGGCGCGACGGCCCCGTCAGCCTGTCGTCGGAACTGTCCGGCGGCAATCAGCAGAAGGTCGCCCTCGGGCGGCTGCTCCACCACGACGTCGACGTGCTCGTCCTCGACGAGCCGACACGGGGCATCGATGTCGGCAGCAAGGCGCAGATCTACGCGCTGCTGGATTCAACTCGTCTGCCGAGTCCGCTCCACGGCCACGAGCCGTGCTGCTCGTCAGCAGCTATTTTCCCGAACTGATCGGGCTCTGCGACCGCATCGCGGTGATGCGCAAGGGACGCCTCGGCACCGGCCCGGCCGGCGTCCGAGCTCACCGAACATCAGCTCGTCATGGACGCGACCGGTGCGGAGGACGCGCTGACACGAGGTGGATCGAAACCGCCGGCCCCGTCCTCGGCCTGCTGTTCGTGTCGCGATCATCTTCGGTGCGCTCATCGGTCCGCGGTTCTTTTCCGGCGCCAACCTCGAGCTGATCGCGCGGCAGACGGCGATCGTCTGCACCGCCGCGCTGGGCATGACGATGGTCATCGTGTCCGGCGGTATCGATCTGTCAGTGGGTTCGGTCGTGGCGCTGACGACCGTCGTCATCGCCGTCCTGCTCCGCGCCGACGCCAGCCCGTCCGCGGCCGCTCTCGCCGGCATCGGCGCCGCGGCGGTCTGCGGCCTGGTGAACGGCATCCTGATCACCGGGCTGCGAGTGATTCCTTTCATCGTCACACTGGGAATGATGATCCTCGTCCGCGGAGCGGCGAAAGGATTCGCAGACGAGCGGCGAATCGAAGCGCCGTCCACCTGGCTCAACGATCTGCTGCGAACCGTCGATCCGGATAGCCTGATGGTCGTGCCGGCCGGCATCTGGATCGTCGCGCCTCAGCCCTCGTCGTGGCCGGTACGCTCGGCTACACCCGGTTCGGCCGGCACCTGTTTTCGATCGGTTCGAACGAGCGCACCGCCCGGCTGTGTGGCGTATCGGTCGAACGCACGAAGATCGGCGTATACACTGCGGCCGCGGTGCTCGTCGGTGTCGCCGGCGTCCTGCAGTTCTCGAGGCTCTCGGTCGGCGACCCGACCATCGCCGCCGGTCTCGAGCTGGACGTGATTGCCGCGGTCATCATCGGCGGCGGAAGCCTGTCTGGAGGGCGTGGATCGGTCCTCGGCACGGTGCTCGGCGCCTCCACGATGGCCGATCATCGCCACCGGTTGCGCTCAGAAGGGCTTCCCAACTGGGTGCAGCAGATAGTCACCGGCGTGATCATCGTCCTTGCGGTCGCGCTGGACCGCTGGCGCACGCGGACCTGACATGGACCTTCGCCAGCTGGAAATCGTGCGCACGGTCGCGGAGAAGGGTTCCTTCACCGCAGCGGCGCGCGAACTGAACGTCTCGCAGTCCGCCGTCAGCCGGCAGGTGCTTCTGCTCGAGGAGGAACTGGGCGAACCGGCGTTCCTGCGCCTCGGCCGGCGGGTCCGTCTGACCGGCGCCGGCCAGGCGCTCCTCGACTTGAGCCGTCGAGTCCTGTCGGATCTGAAGGAGACGACCGCCAGCATCCGCGATCAACAGCAGATGCCGGCCGGCACGCTGCACCTCGGCGGCGGCATGACAGTGTGCCTGCATGTCTTCCCTGCACTGCTGAAGGAGTTCCGCCGGCGGCAGCCGCGGATCGACGTGACGCTCACGACCGGCGCGACGTCGCAGCTGCTCGAGCGGATCCGGAGCGGCGCGATCGACGTCGGCCTGCTGACGCTGCCGGTCGCGGGAGCCGATCTCACACAGGTCCCGGTGCTGCGCGAGGAGCTGCTGCTGGTCATGCCTCCCTCGCACCCGCTGGCGCGCAAGCGGCTGATTACGCCCGCCGATCTCGTCAAACAGTCGTGGGTGCTGTTCGAACGCGGATCGAGCACCCGACGCGTGATCGACGAAATGTTCGACGCAACGGCGTTCATCCCCGGCATCGTGATGGAAACCGAGAACGTCGAGATTCTGAAGGCGCTGACGATGATCGGGATGGGCCTGACGATCCTCCCCTACCAGGCGCTGGCGCGCGAAGCGCGCAGCGGCACGCTGAAGATCAAGCGCATCGAGGGCGTGACGATGGTGCGCGAGACCGGGTGGGTCTACGTCAAGGGATCGCGCACGCCTCGCGTCGTGTTGCAGATGTTCGACGCGCTGAAGCGGCACGCGCCCACGACTCAAGCTCGCGCCGCCGCGCCACACGAGCGCGTGAACGGCGGCGGCCTGGATCAGTATTCGTCTGGTGAGACGTGTCCGCCGGCGGGGTCGCCGACGCTCTGACTCAGTCCGATGACTGCGAGCCGGTTACGAACCTGGGCGTGGAGCCAGCCGATGGCGTCCGGTTCGACCTCGCGCAACGCCAGCCACTGCGTTTCGGAGAGCTCCAGCGTCACGGCGCGAGTGTCGGCGATGGCGGTGCGATAGGCGAAGCTTGTTTCCATGTCCGGATGA